>UQUV01000005.1 GCA_900544305.1 uncultured Porphyromonadaceae bacterium | reverse complement strand
ACAGATGGAGTGTTGAACTGTTCTTCAAATGGATAAAACAACACCTCAGGATTAAAAAGTTTTGGGGAACATCGGAAAACGCAGTACGCATACAAATCTATTGTGCGATAATTACTTATTGTTTGATAGCAATAGTCCAACACGATATGAAATTAGAACGCAGCATTTATGAAGTTCTCCAAATACTCGGAATTTCTCTGACTGACAAAACACATCTCAGTGATTTGTTTGACAAATCGAATTTCAAAAATGTCAAAGACCGATATGATCCAAGTGAACCGAATTTATTTAATTTTTAACCTTGTCCATTTTTAGTGGACAGTAGTGATATGAAGAGAATATTTACGTTAATAATTGCCATGTTGTTGGTCGGAATTGGTTCGTCGGCTTCTGCCGGTTTATGGAAATCAATCGAACCCGACTTTGATAGGTTTACCGAGGATATAGAGGCCTTTCGGAATGAAAATAATGCAGACACGGCTAAGTTAAGAAAATTGGTTTCGAACATGTACGTTTATGCAGATTCCGCAGGAAAAAGGGAGATGAAAGTAAGGGCGATTTATTGGGATGCCGATATATACGGAAAACAGGATATAGAACAATCCCTCGTTTTAGTCGACAAAGCCATAGGAATGGTAGATACGGTATCTTATGTCTATGATTATCACAGATTGTTGGCTTTAAAAAGCAATCTGTTGCTGAATAAAGGTCGTTATTTCGAGGCATATACTCTTTGTTGCCGACTGTCGGAATATTTTGCTTCTGTCGGCGACTGGGATATGAAAGCCTTATGTGATGGAAATACCGGACTGATTTATTTGTTTATTGATGATTATCAGGAGGCTTTGAAATACATTGAAAAGGCACAGTCATGGTTTGCTGAAAGCGGTCAGACGGATATGCTGTTGCTCACCCAACAGCAGGTTGCTTATATCTATGAGCAGACGGGAAAAAAAGACAAGGCTACGGAACTTTTGAAGAATGTCATTGACAATTTTCCTGCTGATGGCAGATTGGACATTAAGTCCTATTGCATGCTTTCCTATTCAAGGCTGTTGGAAAATGCCAATGACAAGAAAAAATGGATTGACAATGCTATTGAGGCAGCAACAAAGTCCAATGACTGGCAATGCAGAATGAGTGCCGTAAAAAACAAGGCTTTCTGGTTTTTCGAAAATGGCATGATTGACAGTGCGCGGATATTGGCGGAAGAATTGTATGTACAGTCGAATACTAATTTGCTGAAATTTGGGCAGAAAGGTGACGTGTGTGATTTGCTGTCGCAGATTTACGGAAAGGAAAAACGTTGGAAAGAAGCCTATGAAATGAAAA
This sequence comes from uncultured Porphyromonadaceae bacterium, assembly GCA_900544305.1. Lineage (GTDB taxonomy): Bacteria > Bacteroidota > Bacteroidia > Bacteroidales > Muribaculaceae > Limisoma. The sequence continues at coordinate 117,375 of UQUV01000005.1, read as the reverse complement.
TGAGGGCAAGCGAATACAGGGATTCCATTCATGGCAGCCAAGTGAGCTCCAGTATATTGAAAGGAAAAGTAAAACTTGCAATTGTGAGTCAGGAATACCAGCTTCGTGAGTTGGAGATGGAGAAGTCGCAACTGAAAATTATATTATGGATAGGCAGTGTATCTTTGATATTGTTGTTGATTGTTTCGATGATTGCCATTAATTTACTTCGGAAGAAGGTACGATCGGAGAAAAAATTGCGTGAATTGGAAAAAAAGGAACTGGAAATGAAAATTTTTGATGAGATAACAAAAGTAGATACAAAAAATCGCGAGTTATCCAGTTCCCAACTTCTTTCCATGGCGAAAAACGAAAAAATATCGGATATAATCACTTATTTGGAAACAGAACAGGATGAAGGGAATATAGATGTCCGCACTGTAAGTCATATTAAGAATATGATGAACGATATTTTGTCGGAAGAAAACAATTGGGACAAGTTTAAGATGCATTTTGAAGAGGTACATCCTTCATTTTTTACAAAGTTGAAGGAAAAACATCCGAATCTGACAGAAAATGAATTGCGCCTTTGTGCTTATTGTAAGATGAATATCAGTAACAAGCATATAGCGCAGATGTTATCTGTACAGCCTCAGACGATAATTATTGCCCGCTACAGGCTGCGTAAAAAAATGGGCCTTTCAAAGGAAATTCTTCTTGATGATTATATCCGGCAATTCTGATGGTTAAGGTTGTCAATAAAGTTGTCAACAATGTTGATATAATTGTTATAATATTGATAAATAGGATTTTAAGTGTTTATAATCTGATAATAACCTGTTAATGGTTGATTTGTAGTGCTGACTGTAGTTTATAGGAAAATAGCCGGCTTTGCAGTAAAGTCGGTAAGTTGTTGACAAGTATTGATTATATTAAAATTGGCGGCCTGATGACCGTTTTGGATTAAAGTGCACCTTGTTCTACCAGGGTGCTGATGCGGTCGATGATGGCATCGTTTTTGTCTTTCTCCGGATTCCAGTCTGCCTTTAGGCTGACACCGAACATGCTGCCGAACACTTGCCAGAAAGTGGCACGAAATCCTCCGAGGAAGGCTTTGATAATGTCGTAGGAGGGTTGATTGGTTTCTCGGTAAATCAGTTTGATAAGCACGCGGGCTTGTCGGCTGCTGAATCGTTTCAGTTCCGGCTTGTATTGTTCGAACACGTCATGTTCCATGCGTTTCAGATGGGCTTCCCTTTCTTCTTTTGTGGGGAGCGTTTCTATATATTCATAGGTTTCAATAAGGGTAGCCATGATGAGTTTGGCATAAGGAAGTGCTTTTTTCACATCACGGACAGTGCGCCAATAGAACTGTTCCTGTTTTTTGTTTTTGAATCTTTCCGGCGGAAATACGGTAATGGGGTTCATTACCAGCATAAGCGTGCTGTCGCTTTCTTCTGTCTGGAAATAGTAGTAGCCTTTATACACTTTGTTTCTTACCGAAGGAAGGTCGGAAACCGCTTCTTCGGCACCGGCGGCAAAAAATGTCGCCAACAGAAACATTATAGAAAGCAGATACTTCAAAATCTTAAACAGGTTGTTACACAATTACAAATGTAGTAATTAGTTTTAATTAAACGACATTTTTGTGTAAAATATAGTCGCAGGTGTGAATGGGCTAAAAGTGAAGTTTTTAAGTTTTGCTCTTTCATATTGTAGTTTCTTTGATAAGCAACAGCGAACAAGTGGATAAAGAAAACTGTGGTTTTCATTTGTCTATCCGCTTGTCTTTCACTATCTTTGTAGAAGATAGGAGGCGGCTCGGCATAGTCAAATTTGAAAACTCCGTTTTCTTTTGCCTCTACTCTCGCCTTTCACTATCTTTGTAAATATAAGAGTTTTTTCGTAAATGATATTAAATCAGTTCGTTATGAATGAATTTAAAAAAACGGAAAGTCTTATACAATAAAAAGTTAAGAATAGGATGGAAAAATATATTGTATCGGCCCGGAAGTACCGCCCTTCGTCGTTCAAAACGATTGTTGGTCAGCATGCTTTGTCGAATACACTGAAAAATGCAGTGTTGACGGGAAGGCTTGCCCAGTCGTATCTGTTCTGCGGACAGCGTGGTGTGGGAAAAACTACTACGGCACGTATTTTTGCGAAGGCAATCAACTGTGAGAACTTGAGTGCCGACGGCGAACCCTGTAACCAGTGCGAATCGTGCAAGGCTTTCAACGAGCAGCGTTCGCTGAACATTGTGGAGCTGGATGCCGCTTCCAACAACTCTGTCGACGATATCCGCGAACTGACCGATCAGGTCCGTATTCCTCCTATTTCGGGAAAATACCGCGTATTCATTATCGACGAGGTGCACATGCTTTCGGTTCAGGCTTTCAATGCTTTTCTGAAGACATTGGAAGAGCCGCCAAGCTATGTGATTTTTATCCTTGCCACGACTGAAAAGCAGAAGATTCTGCCCACTATTCTGTCGCGCTGTCAGAAATATGATTTTCAGAGCATAACGGTAGCCGATATTGTCGAACAGTTGCAGTATATTGTGCATGAGGAGGGATATACGGCTGAACCGGCTGCTCTCAATGTGATTGCACAAAAGGCCGACGGTGCTATGCGCGATGCCTTGTCGATTTTCGACCAGGTAGTGGCGGCTTCGCGTGGAAATGTAACCTATCAGGCGACTATCGACAATTTGAACTTGCTGGACTATGACTATTATTTCCGTCTTGTCGACTTTTTCTTGCAGGGAAATGTAGAACAGTCGCTGTTGCTCTACAAGGAAGTGCGCGACCACGGTTTTGATTCCAAACTGTTTATCAACGGACTGGCTTCACACTTGCGTGAACTTCTGGTGGCACGGACACCCGAAACGGCTTCACTGGTGGAAGTGACTGCCGATGTGGCGGAACGCTACCGCGAGCAGATGTCGCGTTGCAAACTGGGAGCGATTTTCAATGCCATGGAGCTTTGCAACACTTGCGACTTGACTTACAAGGATTCTTCCAACAAGCAGTTTCTTGTGGAACTGACACTGATAAAGATATGCCAGCTGTTTGGTGGCGGCGCGCCGGTTAATCCGGGCGGAGGCGGACGTCCTGTTGAAAAATTGCAGAACAACGCGCCTCAGGGCGGTGCACAACCTGTCAGAACGGCTGCTCCTGCACCATCTGCCGGAACTCCCCGGGCAGCGGTGCAGAACTCTGTGAAACCACAGCCCTCCCCTGCTCCGGCCGTTACTTCCGGCGGAGGCTATAAGATAACCGATTTGTCGAACAAGAAGCTGGTGGGCGTTCCTTCCATTTCTATTAAGAAGAGTCTGGAGGAATCGTCGAAAAAGCACCATGTGCAGGAAGTTGTAAAGGAAGAAAAGGCAACGGTGGTAAGCGCTGTCAGAAAGAACGACTATTCGTATGAAAAATTTACGGATGCCTGGAGGGAATTTGTAATTTCCCATCCTGACGAGATTATTCTTACCAATGCCATGAAGGTGGCGTTTCCGCAGGCTGTGGGTGAAAATCTCTATCGTTTTACGGTGGAAAATCAGGCGCAGGTGGAAGTGTATGAGCGTAAGAAACGCGAACTGCTTTCGTTTATCCGCGATTTCCTGCAGAACGATTTGGTACAGCTGGAGGTTGTGGTGCGTGAAATGGGAGAGCGCGAAAAGTTATGGACACAGCGCGAATTGCTTGCCGATGTGCTGGAAAACAATCCCAAGGCAAGCGCATTTATCAAGAAATATCGCCTGAATCTGGCTTAGGCATTTTTTAGAGAACCATTGACAACTTTCTCTTTCCGGCATTTCCTTTATTAGCCGTTTTCTTTTTCCAGATACTTTTCTATGATGTTTTTCAAATAGGCTGCAGTCACTTCTGTTTCGGCAGCGGTTTCGATATTTGTCGTGTCGAAATATATGACCGCCTTTTGGTAATGCATTTCGCGTGCCTGAAGGTTTTCACGTATAAATTCCATCAGTTCCTCGTCCGACTTGTTGGCAATCACCGGGCGTTTGGCTTTTGCGCTGGGTTTGGTGAGGCGTTTGAAAAGTCGCTCTATGGGAATGTGCAGATAAATGGTCAGCCCGTGGCTGTTCATCAGTTCCATATTGTCGAAAAAGCACGGTGTTCCTCCGCCACAGGCGATGATGGTGTTTTCAAAGTCGCACACTTCATTCAGAATGCGCCGTTCGATTTCGCGGAAACCGTTGTCGCCATGTTCGGCAAACAGGGCCTTAATGCTTTTGTGGTAGCGGTTTTCGATGAAAAGGTCAAGGTCGATGAAGTCATAACCCAGTTGTCGGGACAGCACTCTTCCGAGCGTGGTTTTTCCCGAACCCATATAGCCGATGAGAAATATTGGTTTCATAAGGATAAAGATAGCATATTATTTTTCTGCTTTCGGCAGAATGAGGTTGAGAACTACGCCTACGATGGCGGCCAGCCCGATTCCTGTCAGCGAGAAATTGCCGAGTGACAGCGTTACGCCTCCGATACCGACAGTGAGTGTAAGGGATATTATCACGATGTTGCGCGTGTTGCTCAAGTCAAGCCGGTTTTGAATCATGTTGTTGATGCCGGCACAGGCAATTGTTCCGAAAAGGAGCAGCATAATTCCGCCCAATACGGCTTCAGGAATGGATTTGAGCAGCGCACTTATTTTCCCTATTACGGAGAAAAGAATAGCCGTTACGGCCGCTATGCGGATTACCTGCGGGTCGGTTATCTTGGTGATGGACATGGCGCCGGTTACTTCCGAATAGGTGGTTACGGGAGGTCCACCGACAATTCCCGCAAAAAGACAGGCAAGTCCGTCGCCGAACAGCGTGCGGTGCAGACCCGGTGATTTGATGAAGTTCTTACCGGTTACGGATTTGACGACATAGACGTCGCCGATATGCTCGATGACGGGAGCTATGGCCACGGGAATCATAAACAGTATGGGTTCCCAGGATATTTCGGGAAATGTGAATTGCGGAAGGCTGAACCAGGCGGCATCGCGTACGGGCTTGAGGTCAACTTCGAAGAACAGCAGGGCTGTGATGTAGCCGGCAATGATTCCGCAGAATATAGGAATAAGACGCAGCAGTCCTTTTGCCTTAATTGAAACGAAAACGGCGGTAATAAGGGAAATGAGGGCTATTATCCAGTTGGATTCAGCCATCGAAACTCCTGTTTTGGCCAGTGACAGGCCGATGAGGATGATGACAGGGCCGACTACGACGGGAGGAAACAGTTTTTCAATGATTTTGATGTCCTGCCATTTCACCAAGGCACTTGTAATGAAATAGACCAATGCTACGCCGATAAGTCCGGAAAGCGTGCCAGAAAGGCCGTAGAGCTGTGTGGCAGTGATGATGGGGGCAATGAAGGCAAAGCTGCTGCCGAGAAAGATTGGGACGATTCCTTTGGTGACCAAATGGAATATCAGTGTTCCTACGCCGGCGACAAAAAGGGCTGTCGACGGGTCCATGCCTACCAGTAGCGGGACTAAAACGGTTGCTCCGAACGCAACAAACAGAAATTGCACTCCTACGATTGCTTTTTTAGCAGGGCTTAATTTGGTATCCGGTGACATTGTATGGCTGTTTTCTTGTTTCCGGATACAAATCTACGAATTTATTTGATACCCGACACCGGTAGGGCAGCCAACTTTTAGTAGGGAAATGTAGGAAACGTACGGATACAAAAAAACCTCGAAAAGGACTTTCGAGGTTTTTTGAGCGGAAGACGAGGCTCAAACTCGCGACCCTCAGCTTGGAAGGCTGATGCTCTATCAACTGAGCTACTTCCGCAGTAAATTAAGGAGGAAGTGGGCGAAGATGGATTCGAACCACCGAAGGCATAAGCCAGCAGATTTACAGTCTGCCCCATTTGGCCACTCTGGTATTCGCCCTTGTGCTAATTGCGATGCAAATGTACGACGAATATTTTAATTGTGCAATACTCGTCGTGCATTTTTTCGCAATTTTTTCCGCTTTTTGTTGGTAAAGTTGCTGCAAAGTCCGTTTTCCGACTAAAGTGTCTGATAGAAATTCACCATTTTGATGGCGGCTTCAGCAGCTTCCGAACCCTTGTTTCCCAATTTTCCGCCGGCGCGTTCGAGTGCCTGTTCTTCGTTGTCGGTTGTCAGCACACCGAAAATGACAGGGATATCACCGTTGGCGTTGAGGGTGGTGATGCCTTGTGTCACGCTGTCACAAACGTAGTCAAAGTGAGGTGTTCCTCCACGGATGACGCAGCCGAAAACGATGACGGCATCCACTTCCGTGTCCTGAATCATGCAGGCTGCACCGAAGGTGAGTTCCACGCTTCCCGGCACATAGCGGACAATGATGTTTTCTTCCGGATAGCCTTCACGCTTGAATACTTCCAAAGCGCCGTCGCGGAGAGCGTTGGTGATATGGCTGTTCCATTCGGCTACGACGATACCCACTTTCAGATCCTTTATTTTTGGAAGCGGGGTTTCGGGTTTGTGTTCAGCTCTTAATTCTGTAGACATAGTTGCAGTTTTTTATTGGTTATGAAATTAAATTCTTAAAAAAGGCTGTAATGCTGGATTCTGCCTTCAGTTGTCCGTTGAGGTAGGCGTTGATTTTCTCCAGTTCCTTTTCGGCTTTCAGTTTTTTGGCTGATGCCTGAAGGGTTTCCAGCAGCCGGATGCCGGTTTCTTTCCGCATGGGCAGATAGAGCAGTGCTTCGGCAAGCTGAAGCGACAGCCGGAGTTCTTTTATGCCGAATTTCGGACTGAGTTTCTGTTGATAGCGCACGGCTTTCGTGTAGAGGCGTACGGCTGTGCGGTAGTGTTCCATTTCAAACATGGTTTCGGCTTCCTTCGAAATGGAGTTAATCAGGCTGTTCATAGCTTCGGCTGCGCCCGACTTGACGGCATCCGTATAGTATTCCGTCGCTGCCTGATGGTGGGCGAGCGTGTTGAGCATCTTGATTTTCGAACGGTAAATCTCAGTTGTGGCTGCGGCTGTATAGGCGGCTGCCTCTACGAAGCGTTCCGACTGGCTTTTTTGCAGCCGGTTGTAGATGGCCGATGCTTTTCCGAGCGCTTTTTCCGCCTTCGTCTTGCGGCGGTTGTTGTGGCACAGGACGGCATAGTCGTAAAGCAGGGCGGCGGTCATGGCCGTCACTTCCGTATTCTTCTTGTTGTCGCAGGCTGCAAGCAGCTGCAATGAGCCTACGATGCGTTCTCCGGCTTTTTCGTATTGCTGAAGAGCGACGGCAATCCATGCGCCTATCTGGAAACAGGAGGCATGGACAAGCGTTTCTGCCGCTTCGGGTTTGGGGAGCACGGTGCTTTCAAAAAGCGATTCGGCTTCGGCTATGTTGCCTTTTTCCACTTCTTCGATAAGGGCAAGCCGTGCGGTTTCAGCCGGGCAGAAAACTGCTTCGGCAGCCGTAGGTGGCATGTAGGTGAGTTGGAACGGAAGCTGCTTCATGTTGGCAATCGTTTGTTATTTCAGCTTGTTGACAATTTCGTCGGAAACTGTATTTCGGTGGGTGTGCGAACTGTCGGCGGCACAGGCAAGTGCCGTCTGCACGATGTCGGCCCACGTTTCGGTGCTCACTTCATTCAGCGTGCTTCGGAGTATGCCGTGTTTCAGCAGTCCGTGTACGATGCCTGCACAGAAGGTAGCGTGCCATCCCAACTGGTTTTTCGGTTTCTCGCCCTTGTATTCCTGTTGGAATTCGCCTTTCGGCGCGTGCATGGTCACATTGAAATCATTGGCCACGAACAGGAAATTCGGACAGTAGAAAAGAATGTGGTCGTTGTAGCAGCGCAGCGAGTCCTCCTTTTCGTAGATTTTCTTCATGTCCGATTCACGGGCAAGCACGAAGTCGGCAAACTCAAGGTTCTCGTGGATGGAAGGCATCACACGGGTAATACGGCTGCACAGTTCCGGCTGGAATCCCGGCAGGTAGACGATGATGGCCTTACGCTCTACTGCATAGTTGAGCAGCTCGAGGAGCGGCTTGCGCACGTCTTCCTCGATGGCAAAGTAGGCACCGAACACAACGATGTCGTCCTCCTCGATTCGCGGCCAGAGCACGTTGAAGCGGTTCGTTGGATATTTGCGGTATTCGGAATAGGTGGTTCTTCCGTCGGAATAGTTGAATATCAGCGAAACCTGCGAAAGTCCGTCGGTGTAGCGGTCGACCGATGCTACCCCTACTCCGTTTGTTCTCAGGAAATCGACAATCATGTCGCCGACGCTGTCGTTGGCGCATTCGCTCACATATTCCACCTGATGTCCCAGGCGTGCCAGCGAAGCCGCCATGTTGGCAATGCGGCCGCCGGTGAACGAAGCCGCCGGTTTTCCGTCGATGTGGATAATGTCGAGCGACGATTGTCCGATAGCAATGACTTTTCTCATCTTTCCTTATTGGTTTTCTCCGCGGCTTTTTACGCCGAGGTAGCCGCCGTGGTGGCGCATGGCGTACATTTCTTTTGTGAATCCGGTTGTTTTCATCACGTTGACGACAAGCACGTCACCGATTACCGTCATCAGCGTTGTGCTCGTGGTTGGAGTCAGTCCGAGCGGACAAACTTCCGGCGAGTTGCCTGTCCAGAGGCAGATGTCGGATATTTCGGCAAGTTCGCTGTTGTTGTTGCCTGTGATGACAATGATTTGCAGTTCCGGGTTCATGCGTTTGGCAAGGGCTACAAGCTCGATGATTTCGCGGGTCTTGCCCGAGTTGGAAAGCAGGAGCATGATGTCGTTGCGCTGCATTACGCCGAGGTCGCCGTGCTGTGCTTCGCTCGGGTGAAGGAATACAGCCGGAATACCGGTTGAAGAGAAGGTGGTGGCAATGTTCATGGCAATCTGTCCGGCCTTTCCCATGCCGGAAGTGATGAGCTTGCCCTGTTTGTTCCACACTTGTTCCACAATCATGGCCACAGCCTTTTCGTATCCGTCGGTGACGGGGATATTGGCTACAGCCTTGCTTTCAGCAGCAAGAATTTCTTGCATGGACTGTTTGATGTCAATCATATAGAGTCGTTTTTTATTCGTTTTCTTCGTTTGACGATTCGAGAAGGTTGCGGCCCTCATAGTCGCAGATGGCCTTTACCCATGCCGCCGACAACTTGGCAGAGCAGTGGTTCTTGATGTCGTAGCCCACCATGATGGTCACGCATTCGCTCTTTATTTCCTTTGTGGAAAGGTTCACGATGCGCTGGTGGAGCTTGAAGCTCTTTTCGTGGATGGATTCCACGCGCGTAGTCACGGAAATGGGTTCCCCGAAATAGACGGGGGCATAGAAATTGCAGTTGACATTTGCCACCACCACATCAGCGCGCTGCCAGTCGAGCAGTTCCTTGCGGATAGTGGTAAAATAGGCTGTTTTTCCTAAGTCATAATAGGAAAAATACACAGAGTTGTTGATATGTCCCAGTACGTCTATGTCGTTGAAACGCATCTGCACCGGTATGGAATGGCGGAATGCCGGTGATTCTTCCATTTTTACTGCTTTTTTGTTCTCTTTCATAGCTTATCTGAATATTATATCATCGATAACGTCGGCGCCTGTGATTTCGTTCAGCCGCCTTACGAGCGACGAGCGGTTGAGCATAAGCTCGTTGCGCAGAGGTGCGGAAGTTATCTGTACATAAAGTTTTCTGTGGCTGACAAACCGGCGGACGGTCTGGCGGTTGATGTAGGGTCCCACCACTTCCGGCCACAACGCTTCCAGTCGGCGGGCATTGATGCTGTCGTCGAGCTTGGCGGGATTGAGGTATTCCGCCATGATTTCTCCGATGGATTTAGCGTCTGTCGATTTCATGTTCGTCCAATGGTTTGCATTCGCCGTGGTCGACGAGGAAAATCCGGTAGTCGCTGCCTACGGTCTGGATGGTTTCGTCGATATGCTGGCGGTTGGTGTCGGAAATAAAAATCTGTCCGAACGAAGGTTCCGACACGATACGCATAATATTGGCCACGCGCAGCGCGTCGAGCTTGTCGAAAATGTCGTCGAGCAGCAATAGCGGCGTGATGCCCGCTTCTTTTTTCAAAAACTCAAACTGTGCGAAGCGCAGCGCTATCGTGTAGGTTTTGCATTGTCCCTGCGAGCCCGTTTTGCGCATGAGCGCATCGCCGAGCATCAGTTCGATGTCGTCGCGGTGTACGCCCTGCGACGTATAGCCCAGCACGTGGTCCTTGCCGAAGTTGCTGCGGAGCACGTCGGCACAGCTGCGTTCGTTCAATTCGCTTCGATAGTCGAGTCTGACGGTTTCGTTGCAGTTGCCTATCGCATTGTAGTAGCGCATGAAGATAGGTGTAAACTGCTCAATCCACTCCTTGCGGGCACGGTGGATTTCCGTAGCCGCCTCGCAGATATAGCCGTCAACCGATTCATAGAGCAGTGGGTCGCTGTAGCCCTGTTTCAGCATGGCGTTGCGCTGTTCGATACCCTTGCCGTAGCGGATGAGCGCATCCAGATAGCCGCCGTTTCCTTGCGAGATAATCTGGTCGATAAGCCGGCGACGTTCCTCGCTGCCGCCCTGAATCAGGTTCCAGTCGTTTGGTGAAACCATCACCAGCGGAAGCAGGCCGATATGCTCGCTCAGCTTGCGGTATTCCTTGCCGTTGCGTTTCACCGCCTTCTTTTTGCCTTTCTGGATGGCGCACGAAATGTTTTCCTGCTTGCCGTTGCGTTCATATTCGCCCTGCAGCAGCATGAACTCCTCGCCGTAGCGCACCGTGTTCGCATCCGTACGGTCGAGTCCGCTCTTGCAGAAGCTCAAATAGTGGATAGCGTCAAGAATATTCGTCTTGCCCATCCCGTTGTTGCCCAACAGGCAGTTCACCTTTGCCGAAAACTCCAGCGAAGCCTCGGCAATATTCTTGTAGTTCAATATGGACAGACTCTTGAGTATCATAACGCAAATTTACGCTATTCCCGCCAAAATTCCACTCCCTTTCCCCTAAAAATGTCGAAAACAATAGAACGAGTTTAGATGAAAAGTAAAAGGATTGTATATCATATAGTGTGGTGAAGGATGTTTTGTTTGAAATTTAAATCGGATTAAACAACAATAAGTTTAGTCCAATTTGTATCATTATGTTATTTGTTAGAATTGTTAATTCATGAAATGAAAAAATAAATGTTTTAATCTAAAATATTGCATTCCACGTTTATAGCTTTATTTGTAAGATAATGTTATTACGTTTTTTTCTGTTTTTATGTTCTTTCTAAAAGGATTAAAATGGACCAAATGCCTTTATACTTAATTCTTTTCCTTTGTGAAAAAAGATAAATGTTGGATAACAAGGAAGAGCATATCAGAAATTTGCGGAAAGTTATAGAATACACTGTTGACAGAAAAATACGTACACCTAAAGATTTTGATTATTTAGGCCAAATCATTTATAACAAACTTCGTTTCTATATTAGTTCCACAACTTTGAAAAGAATATGGGGCTATTTGAAAGAAAGGACAGATACGCGTGTTGCCATTTTGGATGCTTTGTCCCGTTTTGTCGGTTATCGTGATTGGGATAATTTTTGTCAGGATTTTACGGAAATAGAAGATTCTGATCAAGAATTGGTCATTGTTAAAGATACATTGTATTCCAAATCTCTCCAAGATGGGCAAATGTTGGATATTCATTGGTATCCCAATCGGACATGTAGGCTTCAATATATTGGAAAAGAATTGTTCAAAGTGATAGATTCCACGACCGGAAGGCTATCAAAAGGCGATACTTTTCAATGTAGTTTGTTTATCGAAGGTGAACCTTTATATCTGAGTCGTTTTTTGCATGAAGAAAATCCTCCTGTTGTTTTTGTATTGGGACGTAGAGGTGGAATTGTTTTCTCTGTGGTTGATGAGTTTAGCATGGATTTCTTTTCAGAATAAGTTCCGTTCTCTGGAAAAGGACTAAAATGGACCAATTTTAAAGTGGTGATTTTCATAATTTTGCTTACTACGACAAGAGGAAAATAATAAAAATTAACACATAAAAACATGGAAACAAATTGTAAGAAATCAGCAATCGCCGGTGAATATATTGTTCAGGTGAAAAATGATGGTGGAATAGAAGTTTTTCGTATTTATGATAATGTGAAAGGCGGATTGAAGGAAGCAGCGGAATCGGTTGGTTTTGAATATGATTCCAATTGGACTACTCGCCAATTTGGTGCAAAGCTAATCAAAGAGTATGGTAGCGGAAAAATGGCAAATGTTGGAAATTTTGTTGTGTCTGTTGCTGATTCCGGTAGCATTGAATTGTATCGTTCTTATGAAAATACTAAGGAAGCATTGAGGGAAATTGCAGGAAAAGTAGGGTTTGAATACGATTCAAATTGGAATACTCGTCAATTTGGATCCAAGTTGATAGATTTTATCACAAAGTAGATTGAATATGGAAAAAGTAAAAGTTACAGGTAAAGCACAAAACCGTACATCGTTGGGCATAATGCATGCCTATATGGCAATGTTTCCTCAAGCTACATTGGAGGATTTAAGAAAGGCGTTCCCAAATAACTTAAATCCAGATAAGGGGGTATCCGAAATTTTTGTTGATGCAGAAGAGCAAAAAAAGCAGAGTGGAAACTGGAACGGATATTTTACGGATGAAGAATGTTTGCTTCACCTTCAGAATGGTCAAAAAGTGGCAGTGGTGTCTATGTGGACTAAGCCGAGTTTTGAGCGTCTGGTAGAGTGGGCTAAACAGTATGATATTGTTGTTGATAAATACGAAGCAGCAGATAAAGGTTTTGGAAAAAAGGGAGGATACCAACTTGAGTTTTTGAATGGATATGTTCCCCCGATGTCACAAGATATAGCATCGGTTCAAAAGAAATCTAAATGGTGGATTTGGGTTTTGGTCGTTGCAATTATTGCTATTGTACTTTCTTTGATGATTTTGCAACAATAGGGCAAAAAAGAAAATATCATAGTCAAAATAACATCGAAATTCAAATTATTGAACAATAAAAATATAATGCTATGGCAACAACAGTAAAGAAAACAAAGTCTGGTAAGGTGGACAAACGTACAAAAGAAGGTAAAGCTATTGCTGAACGTATGGAAAAAGCCAGGAAGGCAAAAGGTAGCTTGAAAAACCGTATTAAACGAATTTTTAAATAACAATAACCTGATAATTAGAATAAACAATGAAAACCAATATATCAAATATCGTTCCTTTTATAGCTGTTTCCATTTGGGCAGATGGCGTTTACGAAGAGGTAGAAAATGAAACGCTGAGTGAAATTGCCGATGCTTTGGAACTTGACGAACAATCGTTTGTAAAAGAAGTAGAAGAATATGTTGAAAAAATAAAAGATGCTTCGGAAGAAGAGGTAAACTCTTTGCTTAGTGCTGCAGGAGAAGCTGTTGCCGACGATGAACGTCTCCTCGTTTTTGAAGCGGTTCTTGAAATGATTCTTTGTGATAGGGTCATGACTCGTGAAGAATCAGAAAATCTGGTAGCTATGGCAGAAGCTTTAAAGATTGAAATGGCTGATGCTTTGCTTCTTGTTGCTGATATGGTTAAATCGGAACCGGAAATGGATATTGAACTATAATTTTATTAATTGAACTATGAACCAAACTATTGTGTATATCTTGGCGGCAATTGCCATGATTCTGGCCAGTGTTGGAGCTTTTCAATTAAGAACGGCTGTTGACAATAAAAAGAAAAGAGGAAGAGAATCTAAGGCAAATAAACGTTTAATGGCAAGATCGTTGATTTTGTTGTTTCTCGGTTTCGCTTTGGGTGTCATAATAGAGGTGTTCTGGTGGTAAAAAAATAACAATATGGCAGAATTTAGTTTGGATGGTCGTATGACCGTTAAAGGATTGAAAGAAAATTTCAAGAAATGTTTTGGTGCAACTCTCCGTGTTTACACAACTCCAGCTTGCAAAACATTTGCAGACGACAAAGCAACACTTGCTTCTATTCGTAAAGGTGATGCAAAAGGTGGTGCACTGAAAGTCGGCGGTAACCTTCGTGTCGGTTCTTTTGAGAAAAAATTGTCGGAAATGTATGGTATTGGTGTCCAGGTTGCCAATGCTGCTGATACAAAGCTTTCCAACAATGACATTACACTTGTTGCTGCCGGTAAAGAATAATATTAATATTAAATTTAATCGGGGGTGTTCGTGTTATGAACCCCCCTTTTATAGATATGAGTAAAGAATATTATCGCAAACGTCTGGTTAGTTTGCGGGCAGATGTGGCAAAGGAACGTGAGGCCAAGAAACGTGACAATGCCCATTATGCCAATTTGATAAAAGGGGCATCTTCTGTGTCTGTAAAGGCAAATTATAGAAAATCAAAGATTGACAGGGCTACATCTCATGACAGAAGAATTGAACAGTTGAAACGTGAGATAGAGAGAACTAAAGATGCATTGAAGCGTGAAAAAAAATAATAATTGGATAAAACTATGGCTACAACCAAGAAAACCACAACGGCAAAGAAAACTACAACAGCCGCAAAAGCAATAAAGAAAACAACTGTAAAGAAAACCACTACAGCAAAAGCAACCGCTAAACCGGTTGCTAAAAAAACTACAGTTACAGAATTGTCTGTAACTGGAAATAAGAAGATAGAAACATTGTGCAAGGAATTTAATAAAAAATTTCCCTATTTAAGGTTGGGGATATACTATAGTTACTCACGTCAGCAAGTGGCAAAAGGGGAAAGTATAACACCAATTGACAATAGTAAAACGTTGGCTTCTGTCCGCCGTGCAAATTCCGGTGGTGACATTTCTATTTCTGGAAATAAGAAAATCAAATCATTGGAAAAAGAGTTTGATACTGTGTTTGGTTTATATTGCCAGGTTTGTTATACATCTGGTGATGGTCATCGTTATTATACATCAGGCTCATCTGATGAAATGACACTTTCTGCATTCAATGCGTTGTGTGAGAAAAATGGATGTAAGAAGGGTGAATGGAAATAAAATTTTTAGCGATGGAATTCGGGAAAGAAATCGTTTTCAACAGGATGTATAATGGAGATTATTTAAATGATAATTTGGGTCATGAAATAATTAACCTGTATAAATCTGACAATGGTAATAATTACATTTATTTGAATCATCTGGGGAATTTCTCGGCAGAGCATATTGGTAGAGTTGGAGCTGTTCTGTTAGTTCGAACTGTTCCAGGGAAAAAAATGCTTGAAGTTTTGGGGCTGGCTGATGGGATTACTGATGTTTATCGGCCTTTTCAGGCTGCAAATGCAGATTTAAAATATATTGCCGAAAACAATATTACTTATGGAGGGGTTCTTTTGGACCAGATTTTTGTCTCCAACGAAAAAAAGCAGACTACTTATATTACTTATAAAGCGGAGAAAGTATACAAGCCGGTAAAAACTTGTTACATCAAGTTTGCAGAGAACAATGATGAATCTGCAGATGAAAATTGTATTTGTCTATATCAAAATAAGCAGGCAAAAGCGTCGTTAAAACAATATATTAGTGAGGAAACACCTCAGGATTATAGAGTGTTGTTTGATTTCATTTCAAATTCCTCTAATTGGGGAAGTGAAGTGGATGTTGTTTCCGATCAAACAGTGAAAGAAGAAAGTCTTAATTTCTTCAAAATTTGTGGTATAGAGAGTTCAGAATTGGCATTTTCCAATGCTTTAGCCTATTTTATGAAGAAATATCCGCATTTGCTCTCTCTCTTTGCTAAAGAAATAATAGGAAAAGAATTTGTACCAACTGATAAATTTGAAATTATTCGGGAAAGTGAAGCCAATATTGATTTGCTGTTGAAGGATAGAGAAAACTTGATTGTGGTGGAAAACAAGATAAAATCACATATAAATGGGTTGATTTTTAACCGTTATTCAAAAGAGTTGGAATCAACACAACTGAAAAAATATTATGACCATGCTCATAAAATTGCAAACGGTCGACGATTGTCTTTTTATGTATTGTTGCCGGATTATAATGATATCGACCTTTTGCAATATGAATGTGGAAATTGTTATACGAAAATTTATTATAGTCAGTTGTATGATTTTCTTGTTCGTCAGAATGTTCAGGACCCATATTTGAAGGATTTTATCTGTGCATTGGAAAAACATACGCGGAAATACGACAATGAATTGTATGAAGATATGATGCGTAAGTTTTATCTTAGCATAAATAAGCGAAAGGAAAACAAATAAAATAAATTTTATAGCTATGAAAATACCGGGATTGAGCTTTTCATGGAAACGTGCTGTGGGGATAACAGGTGTAAAGCAGAAGATAGCCCGCAAGACGGGTATTCCTACCACGAAACAGGGGTTGGAACGGAAAATCGGCGGTTTTATCCTCAAATCGCTGTTTGGAAAGAAATAACATAGATCAAAGCAGAAACTGATAATTTGTTATGGGATTATTCGATAAATTAAAATCAGTTGCATCAGATGTCGCTTCTTCATCTGAAAATTTAAAGCCCCAAAATATTATTGGATCTTTGACTAAATCTGTTGTGAAATCAGCAGACTCAACGGGTGGGGGAAAGGTTTCGGAATTGAAGAACGACAGCGAAGTATCGATAGAACAGAAACCGGAAGCTGTGGCAACAGTTTCGGAAAAACCGGTTGTCATTAATACACTGTCTGACATAAATAATTGGTTTGATTCTCTGAGTGGGCTGACACCTGTTTCTTTTTCAGCAAGTCAGGCTTTACAGTCACAGATGCAGATTCTTAAGTATATTCAGTCTCCAACATTGACAGGGATGGCAATAGACGGAATTTTAGCAGCTTTGATAAAGGCTCTGAAGAATGCCAAAGATGATGTGGAGCGTGAAAATGTAAGAGATGCTTATTGTGGAATACTGCAATGCTTTATGTTTTTCTCGGAAGCAAAATTCAGATATGAGATTGACCAGGATAAGAAGGAATCGTATCAATTGCTGGCAAGTGCCGGAGAAATGTTGGGACAAAGTGTTTTTAATGTTGCAACATTGGCATTCCCGGGCGCAGCTATTGTGAGAAATGTCCGTATAAAAAATGTTTTTGGTTCTGTCAGTCAACAAAAAAGCGTATTTAGCAAATTGGCTTCATTTTTTGGAAAGAAAGCAGAAATTGAGGAGAAAAAGAAAATTTATTTGCAGACATTGAATGTGTTGTTTGACACGTTCCGTCAATATGCATCTGTCATTGGTCCCTCTGTACTGATAAACGGTATGTTGAAGAGGTATATACCTCAATTGGCGCAAGCTTATAAAAAAGAAAAATTAAAGACTCTGAAAGGTGATATCCTGCAATTGAAGAGTCGGGAAATAGAATCATCCTTTTTCTCTTTAGATGACAATTGTATTATCAGCAGTTTGTCGTCAACAGTGTTGTCAACGATTCATAATATAGGTTCTGCTGTAAGCAAGGCCGCTGTATTCGACTTTGATTATGTGGAAGGACTTGAACGGCGTTTTAAACAAGAAGAGGAAGAAAAGGAAGAAAGTATTCGGAAAGAACAGGATAAAATTGAAACAGCAACAGCTCAATTATCGGAACTTTCATTGCTTCAGATAGGAAAGAAGAAAGAACTTAAAAATATTATTGAAGAAGCTAAAGCACGATTGGAAAGCCTGAACAAAGAATTGGATGTGAGTAGAAAACATGTAAAGAAGAGTAGTCAGCTTGCATCTGATGCAAGGAAAATAAAAGTGGAAGTTGAAGAATATGAGAGTGATTTGGAAGATGTGGCTGATTTGTTTAAATTGGTATTCTAATCAAATTATCTCTGTATTACATGACTAAGAGGGGCTGTTCCAGGATGACAGTCCCTTTTGTTTTATCTTCCAATCGCTGTTAGGGAAAATATGCTTGAGTGGATGTTAGGGCTTTATTCCCCTGATGGAATGAGGCTTTCCAATTTCCTGTGGAGTGTGGGGAAGGCGTAGTTGTCGAGGTCGTTGAGGGGAATACGCATGTAGCCTTCTATATGGTCGGCATTGAGGGCGACTTCGTAGAGGCTGGCGTAGAGGATGCGGTGAGAAAGCACGTGCTTCACGTTTTTGCACAACTGTTGCACCGTGGCTTCCTTTCCGGCAGTGAGTGTGGCGAAAGCGGGGTGTGCAGTCAGTTCGCCGATGTCGGCAATCGGTTGTGCGGTTTCAATCAGCGGATATTCGTAGAGACCTTTCCAAATGTCGTTGTCGTCGCGTTTGCGGATAAACGTATGGCCGTCGGCCACGATTTTTAGATAAGTCAGATAGCGGTCGGTGGTCTTTGTCTTCTTTGCCTTTACGGGGAGTTCGGCTACAGTGTTGGATGCGAGTGCAGCACAACTGTCGGCAAGCGGACAGCCGGCGCAGTCGGGCGAAGCGGGCGTACATACCATTGCCCCGAAGTCCATGATAGCCTGATTGTAAAGGTCGGGACGGCGGTGGTCGAGCAGTTCGTCGGCAAGTGAGGCAAATTCTTTTTTCCCTTGTGTGGAGTCAATGGGAGTGTCTATTCCAAAATAGCGCGACAGCACGCGGTAGACATTGCCGTCGACTACGGCATACGGCATTCCGTAGGCAATCGAACAGATTGCGGCAGCCGTGTAGTCGCCTACGCCTTTCAATGCCCTTACGCCGGCATATTCGGTGGGAAATGTTCCGTTCATGCTTTTGGCGGCGGCATGAAGGTTGCGTGCGCGTGAATAGTAGCCCAATCCCTGCCACAATCGCAACACTTCGTCTTCCGGCGCACAGGCGAGCGCGGCCACATCGGGAAAACGTTCGATGAACCGCTGGTAATAGTCGAGGCCCTGGGCTACACGGGTCTGTTGCAGGATAATTTCCGAAATCCAGATGCGGTAAGGGTCGCGTGTGTTGCGCCACGGCAGGTCGCGCCTGTGTTCGTTGTACCAGTTGATGAGAGTGTCGCTGAAATTCACGTTTTATTCTTTTTTACAAAGTTAGGAATAATATTGGGTTTACGGTTTACTGATTACAGTTTACAGTTTACGGATGGGATTCCGTATTTTCTTGTTTCGTTTGTCCTTCCGCTTGCCATTCATTAAATTTGTAATCCAAAAACAGAAAGAATGGTATTGATGTTCATAAATTCGGTGGAGTTTTTCATTGCGGCGTTTGTCGTGGCGATGGTCATTGTGGGTGTGCTGATGAAGCCGTCGGAAAAAGGCGAGGCGCGCACCTATTTTTCGCGCGGCGAGATGCGGCCTTCCAGTTCCGATGAAACGGTGGTGGAGGTGACGGTCGACGAACGGGGACATCTGACGGTGGTACGCCGTGGCGTGTATCTCGACACGCCTGACTGTGAACTCAACTATGCCATTCTGGTAATAGGCAAGGACGTGAAAATCACCGAACGACGAGCCGACAAGAGCATTACAGAAGTGTGTGGTACGACGGTCGATGTGGAGTTTCGGGTGGATTGTTTGTCGCGTGCCCGTTATCATCTGTTTATCGAATCGCCTTGGTCGGGCCAGTGGGCAGCCGGTAATGTGCGCATTGGCTCTCCTATGACTAAACGTCTGGAAGTGCATCAATAATCCGGTAATTGAGAATATCACTCCTCTTTTCTTTTTTGACAGAAGAACAAAAGAACATATTGAAATTGACAAGCTTGAAAAATTGGTTTTTATGTTCTCCTATCTAATATTAATCTTTTCAAAGCGGTTCGGGATAAAAAATAATTGAAACAAGTTTCATTATTTTATTCTCCGCTCGCCTTTCACTATCTTTAGATAAGATAGATGCGGTTCGGCATAGCCAAACTTGAAAACTTCGTTTTCGTTTGTCTCTGCCCTCACCTTTCACTATCTTTGCAAACGGAAATGGATTGGCGATGCGTCCTGTCCGAAGAACAATTATCGTATGGAAAGAAAAGAATTTGAAATAATGGCGCCTGTCGGCTCCTACGAATCGCTGTATGCAGCTATACAAGGCGGTGCCGATGCCGTGTATTTCGGCATTGAAGGCTTGAATATGAGGGCTAAATCGTCGAACAACTTTACGATTGATGACCTTCGCAACATTGCCCGAACTTGTAGTGAAAACGGTTTGAAAAGCTATCTTACGGTCAATACCGTAGTTTATGATGAAGATATCGAACTGCTGCACAGCATCATTGATGCGGCTAAGGAAGCCGAAATTTCAGCTATTATCGCTTCGGATATGGCGGCCATTCTTTATGCGCGCCAGATTGGAGTTGAGGTACATATTTCCACACAGGTCAATGTGTCGAACACGGAGGCCGTACGTTTCTATTCCCAGTTTGCCGATGTGATGGTGCTTGCACGCGAACTGAATCTTACGCAGGTGGCCGGTATCTACGACGCTATTCAGCGCGAAAACATTACGGGACCTCACGGCGAAAAGGTGCGTATCGAGATGTTCTGTCACGGAGCTTTGTGTATGGCCGTCTCCGGCAAGTGCTATTTGAGCCTGCACGAAATGAATTCGTCGGCCAACCGCGGTGCCTGCACGCAGATTTGCCGTCGCGGTTACGAAGTGACCGACCTTGACACGGGCGACCAGTTGGCGATTGAAAACAAATATATCATGTCGCCGAAGGACTTGAAGACCATCCATTTCATGAACAAGATGATTGATGCCGGCGTGCGCGTGTTCAAAATCGAAGGCCGTGCCCGTGGTGCCGAATATGTTCATACCGTGGTTTCTTGCTACAACGAGGCTATCAATGCCTGCATCGACGGAACTTATTCCGAAGAAAAGGTGGCGCAATGGGACGAACGCCTGTCGAAAGTGTTCAACCGTGGATTCTGGAACGGCTATTATCTCGGCCAGCGTTTGGGTGAATGGACCTCGAAATACGGCTCGTCGGCAACGCGCGTGAAAATCTATGCCGCCAAGGGTATCCGCTATTTCTCGAATATCCATGTGGCTGAATTCCAGATGGAAAACGACGAGCTTCATGTTGGCGACGAAATTGTCATCACCGGACCGACAACGGGAGCCATCATCATGAAAGTGGAAGAAATCCGCGTCGACCTGAAGCCGGTTGAAAAGACTGTGCGTGGAGAGCGTTTCTCTATCCGTGTTGACGAAAAGGTGCGCCCGAGCGACAAGCTGTTCATTTGGCGCGATGTGGAAGAAGTGCGCAAAAACCGCGTAATTAAGTAGAGCAATCTTAATGGAGATATATTCCCACCCTTGTTTCCCCCGAAATAAGGGCTTTTTTATGCCTATACCCAGAAAAAGTCTGTGGTTTTGAAAAGTTTTTATGGGTATGACCCTAAAAACTATCGGAAAAGATGTTATCTTTGTGGTTGTAACCCTAAAAACTTTTCTGGATATGGTAGAACGGGATTTATATTTACGCCAAATCATACCTTTTATCGATCGTCCGTTCGTAAAGGTTATCGCCGGAATTCGTCGTTCCGGCAAGTCGGTTGTGTTGCAGTTGATTCGGAAGGAGTTGCAAAAAAGAGGAATCTCAACGGACCGGATTCTCTATATGAATTTTGAGAGTTTCGAATGGCAGGACATTGCTGATGCCAAGTCGCTGTATGCGCATATCCGTGAAAAAGTAGGTTCAATTCAAGGGAAAGTGTATATCTTGTTGGACGAGGTGCAGGAGGTGAAAGATTGGGAAAAGGCTGTCAATTCTTTTCTTGTGGATTGGGATGTGGATATATATGTCACCGGTTCAAATTCAAAGATGCTTTCTTCGGAATTGTCAACATATCTCACTGGTAGGTATGTAAGTTTTCAAATCCATACGCTTACTTTCTCGGAATATTTGGATTTTCATGGACGACAGTCGTTGGACAGAAAGAGTTTGCATGCTGAATTTGTCAATTTCTTGAGAATGGGGGGGTTTCCTGCCATTCATACGGCTGACTACACTCAGGAAGAGGCTTATAAGCTTGTCTATGATATTTATTCTTCCGTAATTTTGCGTGACACTGTGCAACGTCATGGTATTCGGAATGTGGAATTGTTGGAACGGGTAGTTCGGTTTGTATTCGATAATATTGGAAACAGACTGAATGCCAAGAATATAGCTGACTATTTCAAAAGTCAGCACAGAAAAGTGGATACAAATACGATTTACAACTATCTGAATGCTTTGCAAGGAGCGTTTATTGTTCAGCGTGTGCCGCGTTACGACATTAAGGGGAAAGAGATTTTACAGACAAACGAGAAATATTTTGTAAGCGATTTGTCGTTGGTCTATGCCGTTATGGGTTACAAGGACAGGATGATTTCCGGTATCTTGGAAAACATTGTATATTGGGAAATGAGGACCCGAGGATACGATGTTTATATTGGCAAACAAGATGACAAGGAGGTGGACTTTGTTGCTATTCGTAAAGAAGAAAAAATATATGTTCAGGTAACGTATCAAATGGGTTCGCAGACAACTGTCGACCGTGAGTTTGCTCCCCTGCTTGCCATTAATGACCATTTCCCCAAATATGTAGTCAGTATGGATGATATGTGGGAAGATAATATCGAAGGTGTTCGGCATAAGCATATCGCTGACTTTTTGTTAGAGGAAAGTTGGATATAGATTCTTTGGAAAGTTTTTATGGGTATAACCCTAAAAACTTTCTCGTTTGATGTGCTTTTTATGCTTATAACCCTAAAAAGTGCCTTGTGCGGGATGTCGGTTTTGGGAAATAAAAACGCTGTAACTATTTGATTTATGCGTTGAAATGATTAACTTGGAGGCATAAAACCAAATTAATAAAGCGTATGGACGAACGGTTGTTGATAAAGTGTGAGAATACGATAGTGGCCGATGAGGTGGTAGAATTGCTTCACGCTCATGGTATCGTGTCGCGGCAGCACGATGAAAGCCAGGATCCGCGCATCGGTGCTTATGGCCCGCTGACGGGTATTTCCATCTTTGTGTTCGAACGGGATTACGAGCAGGCTAAAACGCTTGTTGCGTCCGTATGGAAGGAGAAAAATGCCGTGCGCCCGTTCTGTCCGAAATGTGGTAGTGAAAACACTGTTCCGGTTGTCCGTCGTTCTGTGGCGGGGTTGATTGTGCTTTCCGTGCTTTTAGTAGTTGTTCCGGCTGTGTATATAGGTTTGCCGAAGGAGTTGGGCTTGCGTTCGGGCGTGGCTGATTATATAGCCTTATTTATGGCAATCGTGGGCATCGTGCTGGCATTTACGATTAAAACCTACAATTATCGCTGTGCCGACTGCGGCAAGAAATTTACCCGCTAAAAGATTCTTAATGAGCTAATCATACTCCCGTGCGGACAATAAGCCGCAAATTTTGCGGCTTATTTAATTCCGGCCGTTAGAATTTAGTTCTGACGGCCGGAGTTTGTATTGGGAATTGTGTTTCAAATTCAGCTGTGTGCGGCGGTTTGGATGACTTCGCCGAGGGTCGGATGCGTGTGGATGATGTTCTGCAAATCGTCGAGCGTTGCGCCTACGCTGATAAGCGCACACACTTCCTGCACGAGGTCGGCCGCATGCGGACCGAACAGATGGTAGCCCAACAGTTTGCCGTCGTCACCTACAACGAGCTTGCAGAAGCCGTCGGTTTCGTCGAGACATACCGCCTTTCCGTTGGCACGGAAGAACGATTTCTTGCAGGTGCAGGCTATGCCTTTTTCCTTGCATTCGTCTTCGGTCAGCCCCACGGTAGCCGCTTCCGGCATGGTGAATACAGCCGCCGGCATCACGTTGAGATTCAGTTTGTCGGGAGTTCCCATGATGTGGTTCAACGCACGGATGCCCTGGAACGTAGCCGCATGAGCCAGCATATAGCCGCCGATGATGTCGCCGATGGCGTAGATATGCGGTACGTTGGTCTGCATGTTTTCGTTCACGACAACGCCGCGCGGCGTAGCCTCAATGCCCACTTCCTCCAAATTCAGCGATGCCAGGTTCGGACGTCGTCCTACGGCCATCAGCACCTTGTCGGCCACTACGGTTTCTTCCTTGCCCTTGCGGGTGTAGGTCACCGTCAGTTCGTCGCCGTTTTGCGCAATGGCGCTCACGGCTGCCTGAGTGGTTATCGTGATGCCCCGTTTGCCCAACGACTGGCGCAGGCGTTTTGCCATGTCGCTGTCGAAGCGCGGAAGGATTTCCTTGGCATATTCCACCACGGTCACTTCGCTGCCGAAGCTGGTGAATATCGAAGCAAACTCAAGGCCGATAACGCCCGCTCCGATGATGCAGAGACGTGGCGGAACATGGTCGATGTTCAGCAGTTCGCGTGAAGTTATCACGCCCGGCAGGTCGTTGCCCGGAATAGGGAGCGTAGCCGCTGTCGAACCCGTGGCAATGATAATGTTTTCAGCCGTGAAAGTTTCTTCGCCTACGGCCACCGTATGCGTGTCTACGAAGCGTGCTGTGCCGCGTACCAGTCGGATGCGCGGATTGGCGAGCAGCGACTCCACGCCGCCTTTCAGTTGTTCGACAATGGCGTTTTTCCGCTGTGCTGCTACTGAAAAGTCAAATGAATAGACCAAGTCGTCCACTCCGAAGACTTCCGATTTCGTCAGATCTTCCATCAGTTGTGCGTTGCGGCAAAAAGCCTTTGTTGGGATACAGCCTTCGTTGAGGCACGTTCCCCCTACTTCGCCGGCTTCAATCAGCACGGTTTCGATGCCACGACGGGCAGCGAGGAGGGCGGTTTCGTAGCCGCCCGGTCCTGCCCCTATGATAATCAGTTTGTAGTCCATACGTGAGAGCCGTTAGTTCTGTAGCAACTCCTTGTAGTTCAGAATCGGATTCTTGGCTGCTGTCGTTTCGTCGAGTCGTCTTACCGGCGTAGTGTGCGGTGCCGTGTGCAGCGATTCAGGGTCTTCGATAGCTTCTTTTGCGATGGTACGCATGATTTCAATGAATCCGTCGAGGGTTTCCTTCGATTCCGTTTCCGTCGGCTCAATCATGATTGCCTGATGGAAGAGCAGCGGGAAATAAATAGTCGGTGCGTGGAAACCGTAGTCGAGCAGGCGTTTTGCCACGTCGAGCGTGGTGATGCCCGTTGACTTGTCAAGCAGTCCGTCGAACACGAATTCGTGCTTGCACAGCGTGTCGATAGGCAGTTTGTAGCAGTCCTTCAGCGATTCTTTGATGTAGTTGGCGTTGAGCGTTGCCAGCGGTCCAGCGAGACGGATATGCTGTTTGCCGAGGCTTAGGATATAGGTATAGGCGCGGATTAGTACGCCGAAATTGCCCATAAATCCTGATACCTGACCGCAAGCCACATCGTTTCGTGTCACGTGGAACATTCCGTCGTCCGAGCGTGTCACACGCGGATTCGGCAGATATTCAGCCAAATGAGCAGCAACGCCTACCGGTCCGGAACCCGGTCCGCCACCGCCGTGAGGCGTTGAGAACGTTTTGTGCAGGTTCAGGTGGAGAACGTCGAAGCCCATGTCGCCCGGGCGCACTTTGCCCAGCAGCGGGTTGAAGTTGGCTCCGTCGTAGTAGAGCAGACCGCCGCATTCGTGCACGAGTTTCGCTATTTCGAGAATTTCCGTTTCAAAAAGTCCGAGAGTGTTCGGGTTGGTCATCATGATGCCCGCAATGGTGTCGTCGAGCAACGGACGGAGCGATTCGATGTCGATGGTTCCTTGCGGAGTCGACTTCACTTCCACCACTTCCAGTCCGCAGACTGCCGCACTTGCCGGGTTTGTTCCGTGTGCGCTGTCGGGCACGATGATTTTCGTGCGCTTCAGGTCGCCGCGCTGCATGTGGTACTGGCGTATCACCATCAGACCTGTCAATTCGCCTTGTGCGCCGGCAAACGGATTGAGCGTAAATTCCGCCATGCCCGTGATGGCCGACAGCGAGCGGTTGAGGTTGTAGTAGAGTTCAAGCGCGCCTTGCACGGTGCAGTCGGGCTGCAACGGGTGAAGCGTCTTGAATCCCGGCATTGCCGCCATTTCCTCGTTGATTTTCGGGTTGTATTTCATCGTACAGCTGCCGAGCGGATAGAATCCCGTGTCAACACCGAAATTCATGTTGGAAAGGTTCGTGTAGTGGCGCACTACATCGAGTTCGCTCACTTCCGGCAAGTTTGCCTCTTCCGAGCGTCGTAGAGCCGCCGGTATTTCTTCCGTGCCTTTTTCCCACGGATTGGCAGGCAGCGAATAGCCGCATCTGCCCGGTTTCGAAAGTTCGAAAATCAGTTTATCGTAATATTTCATGGCTCTATACGCTTTTAATCACATCAATCATACGGTCAATTTCTTCGCGTGTGCGCTGTTCGGTCACGCAGAAGCTCACATAGCCTTCTTCCGTTTGGATAGCGGCAAGGAATCCGTTGTCGAGCAGTGCCTGTTGCAGGCGTTCGGCCGGCAGTGAGGTGCTCATTACAAATTCCTTCAGGAACGGACGGTTGAACACCGGAGTGAACAGTCCTGTTTCCACCAGGCGGTCGTAGAGGTAGTGTGCGCCGCCGTACGACATTTCGTTTACTTTCTTCAAGCCTTCTTTGCCCATCAGCGACAGATAGACTGTAACGTAGAGCGCCATCAGCGACTGGTTTGAACAGATGTTGCTGTTTGCCTTCTGGCGGCGGATATGTTGTTCGCGTGCCTGAAGTGTCAGCACGAACGCACGTTTGCCGTCAACGTCGGTAGTTGCGCCGACGATACGTCCCGGCAACTTGCGCACGAGCTCCTTACGGCTGGCAAGGAAGCCTACATACGGACCTCCGTAGCTGACAGGAATGCCCAACGGCTGTCCGTCGCCGCATGCGATGTCTGCCCCCCACTCTCCCGGAGTCTTGACAACGGCGAGAGCCGACGGGTCGGCATAAACGACCAGCAGACCTTTCTGTTCGTGAACGGCATCGGCCATTCCGGAAAGGTCCTCGATGATACCGTAGCGGTTGATGCTCGGTACCAGTACACCAGCCACGTCGCCGGCAGCAAGTTCAGCCTTGAGGCTTTCCAAATCCGTGTTGCCGTCGTTCTGCTTCACGGTTCCGAGGGCGATATTGTTGAATTTGGCGTAAGTTCTTACCACGTTCAGCACCTGTGGCAGCAGCGTTTCCGAAACAAGGAAGCGTGTCTTCTTTTTCGTAGCTGCCATCGCCATCATCATGGCTTCGGCTGCGGCGGTAGCACCGTCATACATGGAAGCGTTGGCGCAGTCCATGCCCGTAAGTTCCGTTATCATGCTTTGGAACTCAAAGATATAGCGGAGTGTACCTTGTGAGATTTCTGCCTGATAGGGCGTATAGGCTGTCAGATATTCCGCACGGCTCAATACGGCAGGGATAACTGCCGGAGCATAATGGTCGTATGCGCCTGCGCCGCAGAACACTGTCAGCTGGCGGTTCTTGCGGTCGAGTTCGCCGAACAGTCGGCGGATTTCCTGTTCCGACATGGCGTCGGGAAGGTCATATTCATCTTTGTAGACAACATTTTCAGGAACGTCGGCATAGAGGTCGTCAAGCGAGTTGACACCGATGCGCTGGAGCATTTCCTGAATGTCGCTGTCGGTATGTGGAAAATATGCAAAGCTCATAACCGTTGGATTATTGGTTTTCTTCGCAGTAAGCGGCATATTGTTCCGCATTCATCAGTGATTCCAGTTCTGAAGGGTCGGAAAGTTTCACCTTGATAATCCAGTTTTCATAGGCGTCCTTGTTGATAAGTTCAGGAGCGTCGCCCAAATCTTCGTTCACTTCCACTACTTCGCCTGAAACCGGAGAAATAAGTTCGCTGGCAGCCTTAACGCTTTCCACTGCTCCGAACTCTTCGTCCTTTTCTACTTCGTCGTCCACTTCCGGCATGTCAACATAAACGATGCTGCCCATTGCCTGTTGTGCGTGGTCTGTGATACCGATGAAACCGTATTCACCGTCTACTTTAATCCATTCGTGAGATTCGCTGTAGTATAGTCCTTCAATTGTCTTAGCCATAGTTGTTGAGTTTTAGATAGATTTGTGTAAATATTATTTTTTATAGTTTTTTTCGTAGAAACGTTTTTTGCATACTGTTCCGGCAAACAGTTTTTTGCGGATGCGTACGCTTACTTCCGTACCGACAGTGGCATACTGTTTTTCAATCAGAGCCATACATACGCTCTTGTCGGTAGAAATGGAGTGATAACCGGTTGTGACAACGCCGATGGTGCGGTCGTCGGCCACGATTTCATATCCGGCACGCGGAATGGCCTTGTCGGCAAGCTCGATGCCCACCACCTTGCGTGCTACGCCTTCCGTCTTTTGCTTCACAATGGCTTCCTTGCCGATGAATTCAGCCTTGTCGACTTTCACAAACATGCCCAGTCCGGCTTCAATAGGAGTGATTTCCTCACTCAGTTCATGTCCGTAGAGAGGAAGACCCACTTCAAAGCGCAGCGTGTCGCGGCAGCCCAGTCCGCAAGGCTGTACGTGTGCGTCGATAAGCGTATCCCAAATGCGGACAATCACTTCCGGTGCGGCATAGAATTCGAAACCGTCCTCACCCGTATATCCGGTACGGCTGATGATGACCGGCGCGCCATACCATGTGGTTTCCACAAAGGTGTAGAAAGCCAGGTCGGCAACATCCATATCAAGCGTTTCAATGGCGATGCGTTCCGCTTTCGGTCCTTGCAGGGCGATTTCTCCCCATGCGTTCGAAGCGTTTTCCACCTTCACGTCGAAGCCTTCCGTCTGCTGGCAAATCCATTCATAGTCCTTGGCAATGTTCGAAGCATTGACAACGAGCAACCAGGTGTTTTCGGCGTGCATCTTGTAGACGAGCAAATCATCGACAACGCCGCCCGTCGGATAGAGCATCATTCCATACAGGATTTTTCCGGCAGGGATGCCGTTCACATCGTTGGTGAAAATGTGGTTGACGAATTTTTCGGCATCGTTTCCGGTAATGAAAATTTCGCCCATGTGAGAAACGTCGAACATACCGGCGGCATGGCGCACGGCATTGTGTTCCTCAATAATCGAAACGTACTCAATCGGCATCATAAATCCGCCGAATGGGCTCATTTTGGCGTTGAGCCCGACGTGCTTGTCGTAGAGACAGGTTTTTAGCAAGTTTTCCATTGATGCTATATTTTAAGATTTAAGTAATAATTCAATAAAGTTGTTTGTTTTGAAGTTCATGATGTAGTTCTCGAGATTAAAATCCCGGAGAGCGGCCTGCAACGCTTCGCGCTCGAGCGTCACGTTGTGAAGACGGCGGTTAAGTTCCACGTCAGTGTCATAGAGCGGGAAAAAATCGCCGGTAAGGCTCAGACGGCGAATGCGGCCGTTTCTCACTTCCAGATTGGCCATCACTTCGCCTACGGCCTCTATCTTGTCAGTCTTGCAGACGGTGTAGGCAGGATTACATCCCCTCAGGAAACTTTCTTCCAGATAGGTCTGTTCTATCTGTTCGATGCGTGCTATTTCGTCGGCTGTCAGGGTCCGTTCTTCACCGCGGCACATGTCGTCAATCAGATATTGCTTGAAGTCCTCAATGTCCATATCCAGATGTTCGCTGAGGTTGGTGACATGCTGGCGTACGGAAGCAACGCCTTTGCTTTTCAGTTTGTTGTCCGACGGCGTTATGGCCTGTTGCAGGCTGTCGAAATCGGTGTCGAAAAGCAATGTTCCGTGGATAATGCATTTGCCGGGAATTTTATAAAAAGCGTTGCCCGACACTTTTTTGCCGTCAATCAGAATGTCGTTGCGCCCTGCCACCTGCGCGTTCACCCCCTTTTTCTGAAGCATGAAGGCCACACGGCGGATATAGCGGTCAAAATAAAAACCGACACTGTCGCCTTTCGTGATGTAGGACAGCATCAGGTTCCCTTTGTCCGAATACACGCATCCTCCCCCGCTTTTGCGGCGGTAGGTCTGTATACCGTGTTCTTTGCAGTAGGGCATGTTGACTTCCGCTTCCATGAGTTGGTTTCGACCAAAAATCACAGTAGGAGCAACTTGCCAAATAAAAAAGGCTTCATCTTCGTCCAGCTCGCGTGCAACAAATTCTTCCATGGCGAGGTAGAAAATCAAACGTCGTTCACGGCTGTCCGGCAGTTTAATATGCTTCATTTACATAAGGGAATTTTAATACCCCCAAATATACGATTTCCTGCAATGACTGCCAAGAGAAAAGGGTGTGTTTAAAAACACTATAT
The DNA here is from genome assembly GCA_900544305.1 of uncultured Porphyromonadaceae bacterium. Taxonomy (GTDB): domain Bacteria; phylum Bacteroidota; class Bacteroidia; order Bacteroidales; family Muribaculaceae; genus Limisoma. Next base: position 87,378 of record UQUV01000005.1, on the reverse strand, counting down.
TGGCGAAAGGACGGAAGGGCTACAGCGGCTTTGTGGCGCGGAGAATTTCGCGCTTGCCGTTGGGCGGACCGGCGAGACGTTCTACGGTGAAACCGGTGGCCTGTAATCGTCGGCGAATTTCGCCTTTGGCGCAGTAGGTGGTGAGTATGCCTCCAGGAGTCATCGTGTCGAATATGCGGCGGAACACGTCGTCGCTCCACATTTCCGGCTGCTTTTCAGGTGCAAACGCGTCGAAATAGACCACGTCGATGTCGTCCGGCAGACGGGTGAGCGGTGAGGTCAGGTCGCATTCCAGTTTGGCGATGGAGAAATGGTCGGTGACGGGAGTAAGCTGTTCCCAGGGGCAATGATGGATTTTTCGCAGGACGGAAGATTCGTTTTCCGGCAAAGTGCGGTAGTAGCCTGTCTGTTCGATGGTTTCAGGACTGAGCGGATAGCGTTCGAGGGTGAAATAGTCGACGTGTTTGTCGCTGCAGCCGCAGGCCGTGACTACCGAATTGAGTCCGGTGCCGAATCCCACTTCCAGAACGCGTATCGACGGCTTTTGGCAGTGAAGCAGTCCGCAGTTCAGAAATATGTGCACCGATTCCGTGTATGCCCCTTTGACGGAATGGTAATGTTCGTCGAGCAGCGGAAGGTAGATGGTGGCCGAACCGTCGGCTGTCATTTCTATTTCTTTCTGTTGGAAAACGTTGTCCTGCATTGTGCTTTTTTGTATGCGAAGATATGTAATTTCATGATAAATCACTATTTTTACGGAGAAAATTGACAAACCTACAAAACGTTTTATGTCTGCCAAATGTAAACGGGTTCGGCTTTGGCAGTGAATTTGAGAACCCTCCATGTATCACGTGAAAAATATTCTCTTAATCGGTGCGTTAAGCTTGGCGGCAGTTGCCGGCAACGCACAGTCGTTCAAGGAATGGCAGGACCCGGAGATAAATGCGGTGAACCGTGCTCCGATGCATGCCAACTTTTTTGCCTATGAAAACAAGGAAGCGGCCGATGCTGCCGTGAAAGAAAAATCGTCCAACTTCATGACGCTTAACGGTACCTGGAAATTTTTCTGGGTGAAGGATGCCGATGCCCGTCCTGTTGACTTCTGGAAAGTCGGTTACAATGACAGAGGATGGGACTATATGCAGGTGCCTGCCGTTTGGGAGTTGAACGGGTATGGCGACCCTATCTACGTGAATATCGGCTATGCCTGGCGGAATCAGTATAAGAGCAATCCGCCTTATGTGCCGGTAGAAAACAACCATGTGGGTTCATATAGGCGTGAAATCGTAGTGCCTGCCGATTGGAACGGTAAGGACATCGTGGCGCATTTCGGTTCCGTCACTTCCAACATGTATCTTTGGGTGAACGGAAAGTTTGTGGGCTACAGCGAGGACAGCAAACTGGAAGCGGAGTTTGACATTACCCGATATGTGAAGCCGGGACAGAAGAACCTGATAGCTTTTCAGGTGTTCCGCTGGTGCGACGGAACGTATCTGGAAGACCAGGACTTTTTCCGTTATAGCGGTGTGGCACGCGACTGCTACCTGTATGCACGCAACAAGAAGCGCATCGACGATATTCGCGTGACGCCGGATTTGGATGCCGATTACCGCAACGGTTCGCTGACAGTGGAACTGGATTTGAAAGGCAGCGGCGAAGTGCTGTTGGAACTGCTTGATGCCGACGGAAATACGGTGAAGGAAGCAACGGTAAAGGGTTCGGGCAAGGCCTGTGCTGTGATGCAGGTAGAGAACCCGAAAAAATGGACGGCAGAAACGCCTTACCTCTATACGTTGTGCGCTACGCTCGGCAATACGGAAGTCGTGCCATTGAAGGTGGGTTTCCGTAAGGTGGAAATCAAAAATGCACAGCTGCTTGTCAACGGACAGCCGGTGCTGATTAAAGGCGCAAACCGCCATGAAATAGACCCTGACGGCGGTTATGTGGTGTCGCGCGAAAGAATGCTTCAGGATATTCAGCTGATGAAGCTCAACAATATCAATGCCGTGAGAACCTGCCACTATCCCGACGACAATTACTGGTACGAACTGTGCGACCGCTATGGTATCTATGTCGTGGCGGAAGCCAATATCGAGTCGCACGGAATGGGTTACGGTGAGACGACACTGGCAAAGGAAGAAATGTATCTGAAAGCCCACATAGAACGCAACCGGCGTAACGTGGAGCGCAGCTATAACCATCCGAGCATCATTGTCTGGTCGTTGGGTAATGAGGGCGGCTACGGACCTAATTTCGAAGCTGCCTACAAGTGGGTGAAAGCAGCCGATGCTACCCGTCCGGTACAGTATGAGCGTGCCGAAAAGCACGGCTTGACTGATATTTATTGCCCGATGTATCTGGGTTATAAGGGATGCGAAGCCTATGCGAAAAACGAGGCAAGCACCAAACCGTTGATTCAATGTGAATATGCTCACGCAATGGGTAATTCGCAAGGCGGTTTCAAGGAATATTGGGACCTAGTGCGCAAGTATCCGAAATATCAGGGCGGATTTATCTGGGACTTTGTGGACCAGTCGTGCCGTTGGACCGGCAAGAACGGTGAGATGATTTATGCCTACGGCGGCGACTTCAACCGTTTTGATGCCAGCGACATCAATTTCTGCGACAATGGTCTTATCAGCCCCGATCGCAAGCCGAACCCGCATACCGACGAGGTGAAATTCTACTACCAGAACATCTGGACCGAAGCCGGCGATTTGAGCAAGGGTGAAGTGAAAGTGCGTAACGAAAATTTCTTCCGCGACCTTTCTGCCTATGCGTTGGAATGGACGTTGTTGAAGGACGGAAAACCGATGCGCAGCGGACGTGTAGACCGTCTTGATGTGGCTCCGCAGGCTGTTGCTACGGTGGCATTGAACTGGGGAAAGACCGACGGTGAAGGCGAATGGCTGCTTAATGTGCGTTATGTGCAGAAGGAGCGCGAAAACCTTGTACCTGCAGGATATGCCGTAGCCAAGATGCAGTTGCCGCTGACGGCCTATAAAGCGCCGGAATTGGCAATAGAAAACGTAGCCGATAAGAACGTGGAAACGACAACGGCGGTAATTGATACGGCGAATGTGAACTGCATCGTGGTGGACGGCGACAACTTCAGTCTGGAATTCAACAAGAAAACCGGCTATATTGACCGCTATACGGTTGGTGGTGTGGACATGATTAAAGACGGCGGTGCGTTGACTCCCAACTTCTGGCGTGCTCCGACTGACAATGACTTCGGTGCCAACTTGCAGAAAAAATTTGCCGTATGGAAGAATCCGGAAATCACGTTGTTGAGCCTTGACAGCAAAATGGAAAACGGCATGGCTGTTGTCAGCGCAGAATACGAAATGAAGGCAGTGAAGGCCAAACTCTATATCACTTATACGGTCAATAACCGGGGTGCGGTAAAAGTAACGCAGCGGATGGCAGCGGCACAGGATGTCAAAGTGCCGAACATGTTCCGCTTCGGTATGCAGCTCGTGATGCCGAAATCGTTTGACCTCGTTTCCTATTATGGCCGCGGACCGATTGAGAACTACAGCGACCGCAATCACAGCACCGACCTTGGAATCTACAACCAGACGGTAGACGAACAGTTCTATCCGTATATCCGTCCGCAGGAAAACGGCACGAAGACCGATATCCGTTGGTGGCGTATGCTTAATGCCGCCGGATGTGGACTGGAATTTGTGGCAGAAGCTCCGTTCTCGGCATCGGCACTCCATTATACCATTGAGTCGCTCGACGAAGGTTTGGAAAAATGTCAGCGTCACTCACCGGAAGTAGAAAAGGCCGATTTGACGAATGTACTGATTGACAAGGTACAACAGGGACTGGGCTGTGTAAACAGTTGGGGTGCTGTTCCCGAAAGGGAGTACATGGTACCTTATGGAAATTATGAATTCAGCTTTATGATGACACCGCTTTCCGGCAGCATCGCTATTGAATAGCCGTCGGAAAAAGGATACAGACAATCCGCCCGGAGCACAGTGAAAATCACCGTCTCCGGGCGGATTTTTATTTGTTCCGTTCCCTTAGAAAACGTTTCAATAGGAAGATGATAAATGATTTGGATAGCTATCGGGTTGTTTTATAGCCGTTTAAAGAGACTTTTTCACAGAATCGGCAGTGTTTTGGGGGTGTTTTTTCACAAAATCCGGATTTTTGATGCAAAAAGGGGGGATTGTCGGGTTGGCTGTTTGGATTGGTGGGGTTGATTTTTCGGCGTGTGTTTGCTACTTTTGCATGTAACAAGAATCTTTTTATGGAAGCGGAATTACAACAATATATTGAAGCGGAAATCATACCGCATTACGATGGTTTCGACAGGGCACACAGGCGTGACCATGTGGAAAAGGTGATAAGCGAAAGTCTGGCTTTGGCACGTCATTATGATGTTGACGAGTCGATGGTCTACACTGTGGCGGCTTACCACGATTTAGGACTCTGTGAAGGGCGGGAACTGCATCATGTGGTTTCCGGCAGAATCCTTCTTGCCGATGCAAAACTCCGGCAGTGGTTCTCGGAAGAACAGTTGGCGGTGATGGCAGAGGCGGTTGAGGACCATCGTGCTTCCAGCGACCATGCTCCTCGAAGCATTTATGGCAGAATTGTGGCTGAAGCCGACCGTGTGATTGATGCCGACGTGACACTGCGCCGTACGGTGCAATACGGACTGTCGCATTACCCGGAAATGAACAAGGACGAGCAGTATGCCCGCTTTGTCGGTCATTTGCAGGAAAAATATGCCGAAGGCGGATATCTGAAACTTTGGATACCCGAGTCGGAAAATGCCAGCCGTCTTGCTGAACTGCGGAAAATCATTGCCGACAAGACGGCTTTGCAGAAGGTGTTCGACCGGATTTATGCCGAAGAGACCGCTACGCTATAATTTGATGGCAAACTTTTTGAGCCGCGGGTCTACAAGGCTGTCGGGTACGATGGTGCGGATACTGTCGGCAAGCAGGTTGAGCATGCGTTCACGGATATAGTCGTTTCGCACCACGAGCGACACTTCACGTACAGGCTCCGGCTGGCGGAAGTTGCGCACGCGCTCCTTTTGCTCGTCGGTGAGCAGTGACGTGTGGAGTTCGGGAATGATGGTATAGCCTCCGTTTTCGTCAACAATCTTTACCAGTGTGTCGATGCTTCCGGCTTCGTAGATGCTTGAGTAGCGCGACTTGCGGTGGCAGAAATTGAGCACCTGGTTGCGCAGGCAATGGCCTTCGGCAAGAATCCACAGACGCTCGCCCGGCATTTCCGCTCCGTCGATTTCCTGTTTGGCGAATAACGGCTCATCCGGGGAAATATAGGCCTTAAACTTTTCATAATAGAGAGGAATTTCCAGCAAATTCGGATTTTCGAGCGGCGTTGCAAGCAGTGCAATGTCGATTTCCGCACGTTCGAGTTTTTCGGTCAGCACGGAAGTGCGTGCTTCCAGCAGGCGCAGCCGCACCTGCTTGTGGTGGCTGTGGATGTGCTTGATAAGTTTGGGAATGATATAAGGTGCAATGGTCGGAATTACGCCGAGGTGCAGTTCTCCTGTTTCCTGTTGGCGTTCGGTCAGCACCATTTCCTTCATCTGTGCCGCGTTGAAAAGCACTACCTGCGCCTGGCGGATAATGTTTTCTCCCTGTGCTGTCGGGCGGACAGGGTGGCTGTTGCGGTCGAAAATCTGGGTGTCGAGTTCCGTTTCCAGTTTCTGAATCATTGAACTCAGTGTGCTTTGTGTCACTCCGCAGGCTTCTGCTGCGCGTACGAAATGGCGGTATTTGTCGACAGCCACGATATATTCCAGTTGTTGCAGTGTCATTGTTCGTTCTGTTTTACAGGTTAATAATAGTGCCCGTGTGGAAAAAAAGGATTTCAGGGCATTGTGCGAGCAGGCGTTTTGCCTTGTCGCTTGTGCAGTGGCCGGTATAGAATATGGTTTCGGGTGCCGCTTGCTGCTTTTCGTGGAGAAATTGCTGTACTTCCTTTTCCGTTTCATCGCTGTCTACGAAATGCAGTCCGCCGACAAAGGCTTTCACTTTTTCGATTCCCGTGAAACGGCGGCAGGCTTCGATGATGTTCATAGCTCCGTGGTGGGAACAGGAGGAAACGATTGTCAGGCCGTCGTCCGACAGAAAACAGAGGGCGTATTCGTGGTTGAAACAATCGGCCGTTTCCCTGTTGTTTTCTGTTGCTGTCAGAAATCGGTTACCGTAAGGCTGTGCATAAGGATGGGCTGTGGTCTGAACGGCGGCAATGCCTTCGCAGATGTATTGGCTGCCGTCGAGATAGCGGAAGCGGCTGCTGAATTCCTTTTCAAGCTGCGGAGCTGTGCTGATTTCCCTTTTGTCGGTATGGCGCAGCGAGTAGAACCGGTGTCCGAACACATGGCGCGACAGCCATACCTCACCCCTACACGACCGGAGATACGTTTCCAGTCCGCCGCTGTGGTCGCGGTGTCCGTGGGATACGAACGCCCAATCGGCTGATTGCAGGTCAATGCCCATTTTCTCCGCATTGTCGGAGAAGGCAGAACTTACTCCCATATCGCATAAAATCCGTGTGTTTCCCTGCTCGATGAAAAAAGACAGGCCATGCTCGGCCTCCAGTTCAGGATGGTCCTGACTGGCTGAATTGTCGATGAGAACGGAGATTTTCATAATATTATTGATTTTGTCGATACAAATATAGAAAATATCTGTTTGATTAATATAAAAACGCCCTCTATATTTGCATCAGAAAACAAAAATAATAACAAATAAAAAACGATAAATTATGGAAGCTACTAAAGTTTATTCAATGCCGCGTATCGGTGATGCTGCACCGGAGTTTCAAGCTGTAACGACTCAAGGTCCGATCAATTTCCCGTCTGACTATAAGGGCAAGTGGAAAATCCTTTTCAGCCATCCGGCCGACTTCACTCCAGTATGTACGTCCGAGTTCATGACTTTCGGAAAAATGGCAGAAGAGTTCGAAGCGTTGAACTGCCAGCTCGTAGGTCTGTCGGTTGACGGTCTTCACAGCCACATTGCATGGCTTCGCACCATCAAGGAAAAAATTGACTGGAAAGGCTGGAAGAACGTTGAAATCAAGTTCCCGCTCGTTGTCGACATCACGATGGAAGTTGCCAACCTCTACGGTATGATTCAGCCGGGCGAAAGCAACACATCAGCCGTTCGTGCCGTGTTCTTCATCGACCCTCAGGACAAGATTCGTACTATCATGTACTACCCTCTTTCACTTGGCCGCAACTTCGACGAAATCAAGCGTGTGCTTATCGGCTTGCAGACTAACGACAACTTTGGCGTAGCGCTTCCTGCCGACTGGCGTCCGGGAGACGAAGTGATTGTTCCGCCGGCAGGTTCTTGCGGTGTGGCAAAGGACAGAATGGAAGGCGTAGAAAGCGGACTCCACTGCTATGACTGGTTCTTCTGCACGAAGCAAATCAGCAAGGAGGAGGTAGAAAGCCGCCTCGGCAAGAAGTAATTCTGAAAATTTAGTCATAATTAGAAAGAGAGGTTATGCCATAATGAAACGGCATAGCCTCTCTTATTTTATGGGTTACGGTTTACAGACAAGCCGTACGCCGCCCCTAACCTCAATTAATGGATACGGAAAAAGAAAAGGGACCTGCGCTGGTCCCTTTCTATTGTTGATAATGTTTTCGAATTAATAGTTAGTAGCTTGGAGCTGGAAGTAAGCCTGCGGGTGAGCGCAAACCGGACATACTTGCGGGGCGTCTTTGCCGATGTGGATGTGGCCACAGTTGAGGCAATGCCAGATGCAGTCGCCGTCGCGTGAGAATACCACCTTGTCGTTGATGTTCTTCAACAGTTTGCGGTAGCGTTCTTCGTGTTCCTTTTCGATAGCAGCAACGCCTTCGAAGAGTTCCGCGATGTGGTCGAAGCCTTCTTCGCGAGCTTCTTTTGCGAATGTGGCATACATGTCAGTCCATTCGTAGTTTTCGCCGGCAGCAGCGTCAGCAAGGTTGGTCATAGTGTCGGGTACTGCACCGCCATGAAGCAGCTTGAACCAGATTTTTGCGTGTTCGCGTTCGTTTCCGGCTGTTTCTTCAAAAATTTTGGCAATCTGCACATATCCGTCCTTCTTTGCTTTTGAAGCATAGTAAGTGTACTTGTTTGTTGCTTGAGATTCGCCAGCATAAGCCGTCATAAGGTTGGCTTCTGTTTTTGTTCCTTTCAGTTCTTTCATAGTGTTTGAGCGATTTTTGTTTTTTTATTCAACAAATATGGAAAAATAAAGGTTCATCGCAGAACTGCGAATGTTGTTATTTTTCTTTACTTTCGAATTGGGCTTTTACGCCGTCAATGACATTGATGATATAGTCACCCAATTTTTCACTTTCACCGATGATGTCCATATAATAGATACCCTCTTCGTACGGATAGAGCTTCTGGTTGATGTTTTCGACATTTTCAGATCGGAGTGAATTACGGTAGTTGTTGATTTCACGCTCCTTGTTGTAGGAATTCATAAGATCCTTTTCGTTGACAGTTTCGATGTCGCGGAGAATAAGGAGCATGTTTTCAAAGGCTTCGCTGACATACTTGAACATGGTGTCGATGTTCTTGTTCACCACTTCGTGGAACGTGATGTTTGCTTCATGCTGACGTACCATTGTGCGTGCCAGATTGTAGCAGCTGTCGGCTGTACTTTCAATTTCGCTGACGATGTTGAGCATGGCTGAAATACGGAGCTTGCCTTCGTAGCTGAGGCGTCCGTCCACTACGCGGTTCAGGTAGTTGGCAATTTCAATTTCCATGCGGTCGGCGATTTCTTCATATTTGCCGATGCGGGAATATAATTTGTTGAAATCTTCAGAGTCAGGGTCGGTATGTGCAAGGGTTTTCACCATTCCGAACATACGGTCGATTCGTTCGGCATAAACGATGATTTCGCGTTGAGCCTGTGTAATGTTGAGTTCCGAAGCACTGAGCATGCGGCTGGAAATATATTTGAGCTGGAAGTCTTCGTCTTCCTTGTGTTTCGGTTTGATGATAAAATCGGCGATTTTCACAAAGTATTTTGTAAACCATATCATAACGGTGACGTTCACCAGGTTGAAGGCTGTGTGATAGATTGACAGACCGAAGGATACAGAGAATTGGAGACTGGCGATTTTTGAAAGAATTGTCGGGTCGCCTTTTCCGTTGATGGCAAGAGTGTAGGCTTCCGGATTTGTTGTTTCCAGGTCGTTGAGGAAGCGAATAAGCGCATGCGGGTCATGCGAACCTATGGAGTGGGTAATCCATGTGTTGAATTCAACGAAGGGATAGAAGAGGATGAGTGCCCAGATAGTACCGAAGCAGTTGAACATCAAGTGGCCGAGTGCGGCTTTCTTGGCTGCGGAATTTGCTCCGAGCGAGGCGATAATCGGGGTGATGGTTGTTCCGATATTGCTACCCAGCACCATGGCGCAGGCAAGGTCGAACGAAATCCAGCCTTTGCTACACATGATGAGAATGATGGCGAAGGCAGCCGATGATGATTGGATTATCATCGTGAGGATAAGTCCGGTAAGCAGGAATATCAGTACGGAACCGAACCCGAGGTTGGAATATCCTTGAAGGAAGCTGAACACTTCCGGATTTGATTTCAAGTCAGGCACATTGGCATTGATGAACTCAAGTCCCATGAACAGGAATGCAAAACCCATGAGGAATTCGCCCATCGACTTGTAGTGGCTTTTCTTCGAGAACATGAATGGAATGGACAAGCCGATAAGGGGCAGGACAAAGGCATCGACATTGACTTTAAATCCGAAAATCGTGATAATCCAGGAGGTGACGGTCGTACCCACGTTTGCTCCCATGATGACTGCCATAGAATCGGCGAGCGACATAAGTCCGGCATTGACAAAGCTCACCACCATAACCGTAGATGCCGAAGAAGATTGTATCAACGCTGTGATAAAGATACCAGTGAAGAGTCCGGCAAAGCGATTTTTGGTCATTGCCGACAAGATGTTGCGCATGCGGTCGCCGGCTACTTTCTGCAGCCCTTCACTCATAATTTTCATTCCGTAGAGGAATAGTCCAACCGCTCCGATGAGCGTGAGAAAATCGAAAAAAGAATATTGCATGTGACTTATTGTTTCTTAGGTTGGAAGCTTCCCCAGCTTACCAGTCCTATTGATTGTTACGATCTTGTTACAAAGATAAGGATTGATAGGTGAAAAATGAAATATATGAGTAAATAAAGCTTAAATTACAGTGGATTTTTGTGGGTGTCTACTGTGTAAAAGACAATGTTGTTAACAGAAATTTGTATAACGTGTATTTTTACATTGTTTATATGTATGAATATGGGCTAATGTGAATATTTGTAAGTAAATTTTGCGTTTTGGTGAAAAATATAAAGAAAAAATATTGTTTTTAATAAAAGAATTGTATTTTTGCGTTGTTGTAGCAGTGGGTGTCCTGCTGATATAATGATTTACAGCCTGCAAGTGTGAAATTATAGGAAATTTTAGCAAAATAAAAAAGTGATTACTATGAAACTGAAAGAATTACTCCTTTGTACAATGATGGCGAGCCTTGGCAGTGTCGCTTATGCAGCGCCGGGCTCTGTAAGTATTGAAAAGTTTAAGAAACAGCCGTTGGCTTTTGCTGCTTCGAAACCGGCCGACAATAATGGCTTTTTTGTTCAAAAAGCAATGCAGTCGCCGACCATGCTTAATACGGCATCGTCCGATTTCCAGTTGAAAACTTCGACTTGGGGATTCCTGACCAGTGTCAGTGGTACATCCTGGCTTTTTTCCCAATCGTTTACCAACAGTGCGGACAGCCAATACAGCTATGCAAGTTCCGATATTGTCATTTATGATGAAAACAATGTTGAACAATGTTCGCTGACAGTGAATGTCGATGAGGGTGACTATGTCAACAGCATACAGCCGTTTGGAACAATTACCGAAAAGTTTTTTGACAATGACGCCTCTACTTGGGAAGTGATGGTTTACCTTCATATGGTGGACGATAATCATAATACGAAAGGTGAAATCCGTGCATACAACAACAAAGGCGAGCTGGTTCGTACGTATGATGCAAACAATGCGTTCTTCTTTGACGCTTCTGAAGGTTGGAACACTTATCAGCGTGTGCTTCTGGAAAAAGAAGTGACGACGGAAGTGGATGGTGTGAGCAAGCAGGAAATCCATTTGGAGGTGTTGAAACCCGGTGGTTGGGAATCGGATGCTCCTGTGGTTGAACACACATTTGTTGTAGACTTCGACCTTTTGAACTACAGCAATGGTGCATACATGAATCCGTATCGCGTCGGAGATGATATCTATTATGTGTTGTCTTATTACGAAAAACCGTATTTTGAACCCAGTGACGATATCTATTCTGATCCGATTCCGACTCCAGATAATCACTATCTGCTTGATATCTATGACAAGAATTACGAAAAGGTATCAACGATATCCGTACCGGTTCAGGCGTCCAAAGGAGCTTTGTATGGATTCCGTTCGTTTGGACTGTTTTCCAACAGCGATCTTTTGGCCGGTGACTACAGCAACGATGGAAAATTGAATGTGATTATCTCACAGGAGGATTATGTTGTCAGCTCGGATACTTATCTCTATTCATTCGAGGTATATGATGAAGATTCGCAAAAGGTGGCTCACATCGGTTCAAATGTTGTGACATGGTATATGATGAGCGACATTGAAGGTGAATCCAAACAGGTGGCTTTGATGCAGGATGTGAATGGTGCTGAACTGATACAAATGGTTGATATACCATCTTGTGAAGTGGTTACTACTTTTTCCGGAGTTCATGACGGTGTGCTTCTCTCTACGAATGTTGACCGCTATCCGAAGGGCGACAGCTACCAGTATGCATTTGGTATCGGACAGGGATTTGCTGATGCCGATAATAATGTGATTGCCAAAATTGGCTGGTACAATAAGGATACTTCGCTTGACCATTTTGTTGAATTCAATTTAGGACAGGACGGTGAATATTTTACGCCTTACATTACCGGAGCTGTGCTGAATCCGTATATGTTCAATACTGATGATCAGCATGAGTATATCTATATTGCAAAGATAAAGAATCAGGAAACGCTGGAAATTGAAGATAACCTTTGTATTGCCAATGAGAAAGGCGAAGTGCTTTATCAGTATGTCGGAAATGATGAGGTTGGCGATTTGCGCATCTGCGTGATCTACGACGAGAAGGCTACACCGAAAATGTTGGTGGGCTACTACAAATATTATGAAGATGAATACAATATAGATTTGTATACATTGCCTCTTGCTAAATTCAATGGCGGTGGTGACGGTTCTGCCGATTCTCCTTATGTAATTTCTACAGTAGGTGATATGCAGCAAATCAAGTATGATTTGGATGCCCACTATGTGCTTGGCAACGATATTGACATGTCGGCCGGCGGTTTCTCCTGGACTCCGATTGACGACTTTATGGGCAATCTTGACGGAAAGAACCATAGCTTGAAGAATATGAAAGTCAACTCGTCGGACTACAATCTCGGTCTGTTTGGCAACGTGTCTGACGACTCCGGTTCTGGAAAGGTGAGCATTAAGAATATCACATTTATCAAACCGGAAATAAATGTATTGGATGGCGCAATGACCGCCGGTGTGTTGTGTGGTGCTGCTACAAGTGTGAATATTGACAACATCCATGTCTTCGATGCAGTCATCAATAACGAGGAGACAGGAAGTACAATGATTGGTGGTATTGCCGGTCAGTTGACATTGTATTCAAAGATTTCATCCAGCTCGTTGACAAATCTGTCAATCAATGCTCCGTCATCGGAAAATGTGGGCGGTATTGTGGGTGATATGCGTACTTCTGCGGAAGTGACTGCCAGCCGTGTAAGCGGAACCGTTGTCGGTGGAACGAATGTCGGTGGTATTGTCGGAACTTCTCGTCAGTCAACAATCAGCAACAGCTATGCCGATGTGGACATTGTCGGAAAGAATACGATTGGCGGTATCGTCGGTGATGCAACGAGAGGTTTGGTGACAACAAGCTATGTAAAAGGGACTGTTACGGCCAATGAGCCGAGCAATTGGAACGGATTCTGTGTCGGTGGTGTAGCCGGTTCGCTGGATTCTGACTGGGAACAGTTGACAAGCGATGCTGCAGAACCTGTCATTTCAAACACTGTGGTTGCCTTGTCGGAAATCAACTTGAGCGATGCTGAGGTTGCTAAAAATACAGTTCACCGTATCGTAGGACGTTCGCTTATTGATGAAGAATGGTACGAAGGCGAGACACCGGTGGCTGAAAAAGGCTTGGTAAACAATTATGCAAATGCTGCACTTGCCTTGAATGGCGTGGAAGCAGCCGGAAATACGACAGAAGGTGCTGACAAGAATTTGGCCGATATGGACAAGGCGTTCTTTGAAGGTGTCGGATTTGCCTACGGCGAAGAGGTTACTGCTCCGTGGAAAGGCGAAGGCATGCCGATTCTCTACTTCGAAGAAAAGGCTCAGGCAATCGCTTTGGACGTTCAGTCCGTTTCTTTGGAAGAAGGCCAGACTTTCGAGTTGACGGCTACCGTTTGGGGTACAGATGCTGATGCTATAGAATTCAGCGTTTCTGATTCTGAAATATTGAGTGTCAGCGCTCCGACAGTCGACGGAAACAAGGCTGTGGTTACAGTAACATGTCTGAAGGAAGGTTCTGCTTCAGTCATTGCTTCGGCCGACGGTGTGCAGGCTACATGTGCCGTTTCCGGATATTCAGGCGTTGAATCCGTGGCTGCCGAAGGTCTGAACATCCGTTTCGACGGAAACGCCTTGACGGCCGATGGTGCTGAAAGAATTGAACTCTACAGCCTGCAAGGTGCGAAAATGGCATCTGTCAGCGGCAGCTATATGGAAGTTTCGGTTGAAAGCGGTTTGTATATCGCAGTGGCAACCGATGCCGACGGCAAGCGTGGCGTGTTGAAGATTATCGTAAAATAAGGCGATGTGAATTTGATTAACAGTCAATTGTTTTGGGGGCGTGCAGATTTGCTCGTCCCCTTTTTTCTGTCCGGACCGGTTCCCTCTTTTTGTTTTTTTAGACAAAACTCTTTGCGATTGCCTTCCGAAATCCATAACTTTACAACAAACAATTTACCAGTATTATGATTGACACTTTGCAGATATACTGTAAAAACATAGAAAGCTATGTCGATATAAAAGGGGGCGAAACATTGCTGGAAATTTTTCGCCGTCTATCCGACAAGATAGGCATCAAGCCTATCTGTGCCCATGTGAACAACAAGACAGAAGGGCTGGACTACCCTATTTTCATGCCCAAGATGGTGGAATATGTCGATGTCAAGAACCCTTCGGCACAGCGCATGTATGTGCGTTCCCTGTGTATGGTGCTGACGAAGGCTGTCCACGACGTGTATCCCGGTGCAAAACTTCGCATTCAGCATTCCATTTCCAAAGGCTATTTCTGCGTGATTGAAAACGGACGGAAGGATTTCAGCGTGGAGGCGGTGAAAAGCCGCATGGAGGAAATCGTGGCGGCCGACTACCCTATCTGCCGCTACATGAAACTTACTACGGATGTGATTGAAATATTCCGCCAGGCAGGCATGGACGACAAGGTGGCTCTTTTGCAGTCGAACAATGAACTGTATGCCGTCTATCATCAGCTGGAGGACATGGTGGACAGCTATTTCGGCGACCTTGTGCCTTCGACGGGCTTCGTCAGCGTGTTCAACCTGATTCCCTACAAGGACGGCATGCTGCTGCTTCCGCCCGATTTTAAGGGCGATCCGTCGAAGCCGGTGGAAGCCATCGTGCAGGAAAAGATGTATAACGCCTTTACCGACTATATCAAGTTCAACCAGATTGTCGGCGTGGGCGATGTGGCAATGCTGAACCGGGTGGTAGACAATGGCGACGTGAACATGCTGATAAATGTGGCGGAAACCCTTCATGACAAGAAAATCGGTCAGATTGCCGACGAGATTACAGAGCGATTCCGCGAAGGCGGTGCACGCGTGGTGCTGCTTGCCGGACCGTCGTCGTCGGGAAAGACCACGACAACCAAAAGGCTGTCTATCCATCTGCTTGCCAACCTTATCAAGCCGCAGATGATTTCGCTTGACGACTATTTTGTGAACCGTGAGGCTACTCCGCGTGATGAGAATGGCGACTATGACTATGAATCGCTTTACGCTCTCGACATAGAGCAGTTCAACAAAGATTTGAATGCTCTGATTGCCGGTGAAGAAGTGGCGATGCCTACATTCGACTTTGCTTCGGGACGGCGTATCTATAAGGGCAATACGCTCAAACTTACCGAAAACTCCATTTTGCTGATGGAAGGTATTCACGGGCTGAATCCGGAGCTGACCCGGAAAATTCCCGACAGCCAGAAATTCAAGGTATATGTGTCGGCGTTGACCACGTTGGTGATTGACGACCACAATTGGGTGCCGACAACTGACAACCGTCTTCTGCGCCGCATCATACGCGACTACAAGTATCGCGGAGCATCGGCTCTCGACACGATTACCCGCTGGCCGAGCGTGCGCCGCGGCGAAGAAAAGTGGATATTCCCGTTCCAGGAGAATGCTGATGCCATGTTCAACTCCTCGCTGCTGTTTGAGTTGGGTGTCATGAAAGAGTTTGCGGAACCGATATTGAAACAGGTGCCTCACAATGCGCCGGAATATGCCGAGGCTTACAGACTTCTCCGTTTCCTTAACTATTTCAAGGCTATCCCTGCCACTCAGATACCGTCGACAAGCCTGTTGCGGGAATTTTTGGGCGGAAGCTCTTTCTCCTATTAGTTGTTCGGAGAGGACATAAAAAAATTGCTGTTAGCTGTATACTTCCCTATAATATACAGTTAACAGCAAAAGCTATACCTAAGGTATATACCCCTACGCCAGACATGACAAATGTATAAAGCTTTGTTGGATTGTCAAAATGCACAAAGCGGGTATATGCTACTATATTCGATAATGGATGAATATTCTGTTGAAAAATGCTACTAAAGTGATGAAAATATTATGCGGAATTAAATGAAGTTCAGCATTTCCTGCAGTTTCTTGAGGTAATTTCTGGAAATTTGAAGCCCCTGAACCTTGTCGAACGGCGGATATAGCTTGCATTCCTTGCCCTGAATCATTGCCAGATAGTTGACATTGATGATAATGGACTGGCTAATCTGAATGAACGAGGGTGAATAGCTCAGAATGGTTTCTGCCTTCGTTCCGCGTTTCAGGTTCAGATTGTTTTGGTCGACAAGCATGGCCGTCCATTGCTTTCTGAGGCTGTGGTGCTCAAAATAACCGATTTCTTCCAGCCGCGCCATTTTGTAGCCGGTAACCGTAGCGATGAGGAAATGGTTGCGCAAAGGATTCTCGTCAGCCTTGCGCTGCATGGCTTGCGTTTCAATGGTGATGACCGTTTTCCGGAAACGTTCGAGAATGCCGTCGAGTTCTTCCTGTTCGAACGGCTTCAGCAGATAGTCGAACGCCGATTCACGGAAGGCACTGAGAATGTACTTGCTATGCATGGAATAGAACACTACATACATCGACCAGTTAATGGAATCCTTGATGGAATTGAGAAATTCCACACCTTGGGCATCCGGCAGTTCTACATCGAGAAATAGAATGTCAGGTCTTTGTGCGAATAACAACTGTTCTCCCTTTTCAGCATTTTTAGCTACTCCTGCAACTGTAAATAATGGATGTTTTTTTAAAGCCTTTTCAAGTTGAAGGATGGCTGTTTCGTCATCGTCAATGATTAATATTTTGTAGTTTTGAAATTCCCTCATCTCTGTGCTGGTATTCGGTTGTATTTTTGCAAAATTAATTAACAGAAATGTTCGGTGCAATAGCAATTTGGCCAACTGATACTATCTGGCCGAAAAACGCAACTATTGGTTCTTATTTTTGAAAAATTATGATTTTTATTTTCTTTCGAATCGAGTAAAATCAAAGGTTGAAGGAAAAAATATCTCCACTTTTGTACCTTCCTGACCGATATTTTCGGGGTTAAGCTGCCCGATGTTGAAGCGGATATGTTCGGTATTCCGCCTGTTGAGCAGCATGATGGTCTGGTAGATGACCTGCATCCCCTTTCCTGTGTCGGAGGTCATCACTTTCGGCTTGTAGCCGATTCCGTTGTTGGTGATTTCCACATTTACTCCGTTGTTTCCGCTCCGGATGGAAATATTCAGTTCCCGATGGCCTTCAATGCCTCTCAGTCCGTGTTTGATGGCGTTTTCTACAGGAATCTGGATAAACATGGAAGGTATGACTACCGAATGGCTGTCGATGTCGTCATCAATATGGCAGCGGAAAGTGAATTCGTCGTCTTTCCATTGTGCGCATTGCAGCGAAACGTAGGTTTTTACGAAATCGATTTCTTCCGACAGGCTGACGGTCATTTGTGACGAAACTTCGACGCAGCGGCGCAAAATCTTCACAAGGTTCATCATGCGGATGCGGTTAGGATCGTTTTCGTCGTATTGCGATATGACATGGTTCAGCACGTTGAAGGTGAAATGAGGCGACAGGCAGTTGCGAATGTTTTCCATACGCATTTTACCGATGTTCTCGATGTGCCGCTCTATCATTTGCTGGCGTTGGCGACGCATCAGCAGATAAATCGTAATGGCAAGTCCTCCGCACACCAGCGCAATGATGGTCCAAAGGATAATCAGCGTGTTGGAGCGGTCAATTTCCTTCTGCTGTTCGGAAATATAGTGCTGCTTTGCGATGAGAGTCGTGTCCTGCTGGTAGCGCATATAGATGTCGGCCACGCGTGTCTTTACCTGCACGTTACGCAGGGAGTCTTCGATAAAGCGGTTTTCCGATTGCAGACGGTAAGCGTTGGAGAAGTCGCCGGCTTCGGCGTAATAGGTTTGCAGATATCGGTTGCGGATGCGTTTCAGTTCAAACGGCAACTGGTCGTGCTTCATTTCCTGTACGACGGCTGTGGCTTTTGCCTTGTCGTTCTGTTCGATGGCAAGAGCAAGCTCCAGCGTGCGCAGATGGGCTTCGAAAATGTCGAGATTTCCTCCTGCCAGCACTTTTTTCAGCGTGTCGATGCATTCGGCTGCCTTCTTTGGCTGGTGGATGAGGGTATAGATTTCCGCCTGATTGAATAAAGGCACATAGGTATCAATGTTTCTGTTCGGCATTTTCTGGGCGTAGCTGTAGGCCTTAATAAAATACGGAAGCGCCTTTTCGTATTCTCCTTTGAAATAATAGAGATTGCCGAAATCGTTCAGAATCACATAGCGGTCAATGTTGCGCATGCCGTCGAAATATTCCATCGACTTGTTTAGGTATATTTCCGCCTGGTCGTAGTCGGAAATCTGCATGTAGGTTATGGCAAGCCCGTTGTAGATAAAGTCCTTCGGGATAATGTTGCCGATGGAGTCGTTCAGCATCAGGGCCTTCCGGTAGCTTTCGGCTCCTTCCACATACATGCCTTGCCGCACATAGTTTTCCGCCAGGTTCAGATAGGACTGTGGAAGTTCCGACGGATTGGAATAGTCAATGGCTTTTTTCAGATAGTAGACAGCAGAGTCGCCCTGCTTGGAAAAGGAGTACCAGATGCCGTTGGCATTGGCGATGTTGTAGAATGCCTTTTTGCAATAGGCATTCGACGTGTCACTGTTCTGCGTAAAATAGTTTTTCACATGGTTGACATAATGATTCATCGAATCCGTCTGCGAAAGCATCATGTGTGCAATCAGCTTGTAGGACATCACCAGGTGGTATGTCATACTGTCGGTGTGTGTGCCCAATATACTGTCGGCATATTGCAGGGCTGCTTCCGGATTTTTATATATAGTGTCGTTGAATGTCTTTTCAAATTCAGCCAACGGAGCGTCTGGGAGGTCTTCGTTTTTGCTGCATCCGACAAACGATGCTGCAATGGTTGCTAACAGTGTGAAGATGACTCCATAAATAAGTGTCTTCATGGCCGCGAAATTAGCAAAAAAGATGCAGATTTGTCTAAATTGTAATTTTTTTTTCAAAAAACCGCAATTTTCAGAATCTTTTCAGAATCAGGTGGCAACTTTGCAATGTAAAAATTGAATAATAACCCATAAAATTGAAATGATATGAAAAAATTAGCAGTTCTTTTAGTAGCGATTGTAGCAGTATTTGGAGTAGCAAAAGCCGATGACGACCGTCCTATCGTAGTCAGCAAACTTCCGGCAAAAGCTCAGACATTCCTGAAGCAATATTTCAAGACATCGGAAGTGGCGTTGGCAAAGGAAGACCGCGACCTGTTCAGCAGCACTTATGACGTGATTTTCACAGACGGCGGAAAAGTGGAGTTTGAGGGCAACGGCGACTGGAAAGAGGTGAAATGCAAGAATGTGCCGACAGCCATTGTTCCGAAACCAATCTACAACTTCCTGACAAAAAACTACATGAAACAGGGTGTGACGATTGTAAAGATTGAACGTGACAAGCGCGGCTACGATGTGAAGCTCTCCAGCGGAATGGAACTTGAATTCGACACCAACTACAATCTGGTTGACATTGACGACTAACCGGATGATGCGGGAACATACAGAAAGCGGGCGATACAGCAATGTGTCGTCCGCTTGTTCTGTTTAATAGGTCTTTAGACGGATTTGGGTTTTATTTTACAGGAAACAGCTTGAATTCAGCAGCGCGCAGCTGATAGCCTTCCCACGGTGAGCCGGTGAAGGAAGATACATTCGATACGCCTACGCGGATTTTCCCGTCATCGGTCTTGATGTTTTCAATTTTCACGTGGTTCCAGCCGTAGCCTTTTCCGTCGTTTGCCTTGACGATGTTATTGACAACGGCATCGGTCGTGTCGTTTCTTTCTACGGCTTCCTGCCAGATGTTTCCGCCTTCGTTGTTGGCACAGACCGGAATTTCAATTTTGTAGATGCTGTCGGTGGTCTGTGCGTAGATAAAGGCTCCGTTGCCGTCGCTGGCTCCTACGGCTTCCAGCGTGTAGGTACCCGGATGCAGGTCGTAGATTTTTTCCATTTGGAATTTCATCGCGTCGTTTTCCCTGTTGTGGGCATACAGATAGCGTACGCCCGGGTCACCGTTGTAGAATTTGCCCCAGCCCACGAAATTGCCTTCGTTGTTTTCACCGGCTACAATGTTCCATTTCTGTGCCTTCAGGTAGCCCCATTCGTATTCCGGCACATAGAACCCGTTGTGGGTGTTGACGGTCCGGACGCTTTCCGCATGGGTGCGGTTGATTTGAATGAGTGTCATTGTTGTAAAAATGATGAACAGAATGAGCGCCACTGTCCAGGTGATGCCCAAAGTCCAGCTCTGGCGGCTGTTCATGGGTTGTGTCTTTCCGAAAATGCGGGCGGCAAGATGGAACGACGTGTAGATGGCAATGCTCAGTACGATAACGAGCGTGACGGCTGCAATCCAGAAGCTGACGTGCGTCGACATGGGCAGGCTGTTGAGGGTCAGCAGTATTTCAGGGTCGACATTGGCGGCTACCAGTGTGCCGAATCCTGCAATGGTGGCGTAAATGGCAATTCCGATGAAGCATACGGTGGTTATCAGTCCGAGTACGAGAAAGAGCATGATAATGCCGGCTGCTATGGCTATGCCGATTTTAAACAGCGTTACGACAAAGTTCAGCAGTGTGCCTGCAATGTTGCGTGCCTTGCTTTTTGTGGTTTCCGACGAGATGAAGGCTCCTGCCTGTTTCGTTCCGTTGATGATTTCGTCGCGCAGGTTGTTCATGTTGACGGGTTTGCCCTGCATCATCAGCCGTTCTTCCGGTGTGCGGGCTTCCGGCATGATGAGCCACATCAGCAGATAGATGGGAATCATGACCCCTTTTGTGATGAGTGCAAACAGCACCATCAGAATGCGGCACAGCAGCGTGTCGAGTCCGAAAAAGGCGGCAATTCCGGATGTGACACCCGAAAGCATTTTGTCGTCGGGATTCCGGAACAGCTTCTTCCCTACTCTTTGTCCGGGTTCGGGAGCGGATGCGGTGTTTTCCTCCGGGTTTTCGTTCCATTCTTCGTCGTCCATTTCTTCCGGGTTGCCGATACGCTTGATAATGTCTTCAATATGTTCAATCGTGATGGCTTCCACGCCTTGCGCTTTCAGGTCGGCGAGAAGTTCGGCTATGCGGTGTTCGATGTCGTCGGCAATTTCCGCTCCGTCTTCCTTGCGGGCGAAATACCGTTTCATATTGTTGAGATACTGGTTGAGCAGTTCGTATGCATCTTCGTCAATGGCATAGAGCGACCCCAGCAAGTTGATTGTGATGTTTTTTTTCATTTTCGGTGAATTTTGGAGTGAGTTGGGTTATTTTGATTTCAGGTGGCCTACGGTGGCGGCAAGTTCGTTCCAGGCCGCGTCGAGTCCGTCCAGGAAGTTTTCGCCCTCGGAGGTCAGCGCATAGTACTTCCGGGGAGGGCCCTGGGTGGATTCTTTCCACTCATAGCTGAGCAGTCCGTCTTTTTTAAGGCGTGTCAGCAGCGGATACAGCGTACCTTCGACAACAATCAGCTGCGCTTCCTTCAGCTTGCTGATGATGTCCGAAGCGTACGACGGTTCTTTATGGAGCAGAAGCAGGACGCAGTATTCGAGCATCCCTTTCCGCATCTGTGATTTGGCATTGTCGATGTTCATAGTTTCAGTTGTTTTAACCCAAAACGGTCATTAGACCGCCAAATCAAGTTAAGCTGTTGATTGTGTGCTTTAGTTGGCTCTTTAGTTGTCTTCGGTACTGCTGTCGGCATCTTGCTTCCTGCTTTTTCTTGATGTCGCCCGCTACATCTTCGACAAAAGCAGAAATCAATCTGCCTGACAGCAGCACGAAATCCACCATAAAGTCCAATGACCGATTTGGGTTTAATGATATCTCACCGGTATTTTTCCTTTTGATGCTGCAAATATAGGTATAATGTTAGTACTATGCAATACATAGTACTATATTTTTATAGGTTTAATTCTTTCTCATTTTGTCGGAAACGTTATATGATTTGTTGAAAAACCTTCTATCTTTGTATAATTCTAATACTTACCATTATGAATGCGCAAAAATTTTTTAAACTGAACGTTTTGAGCCTGTTGGCTCTTGTGGTGATGATGGTCTCCTGTTCGAAGGAAAGTTCCGATCTGATTGGTTTTGTGCCGAAAGACGCTTATGTAGTGGCGACACTGAAGCCGATGGATTTGGCGAAAAAGGCAAATCTTGAAAAATTGGAAGTTTCCGATCCTTCACTGGCCGAACTGAAGAACCTGTTTATGGAAGATAATGGCATCGACCTCCGTCAGACTGTATTTTTCCAGTCGGGCAATGAAGGCTGTTTTGTTTTTGCCATTAATGACAAAGGGAAATTTGAAAAGACATTGGAAGGAACTCCGAAAGAAGAAATAAACGGCAAGCCGGTTTATACGGACAAGAACCTGATTGTGGCCGACGATTACGGCTGGGTTGTTGTTGAGGGCGATGTGAAAACGGTGGCTGGAAAAATCGACGGCTGGATGACGCAGACAGAAGAAAACAGCGTTCTGGCCGTGAAAGGCTTTAACGATATG
Source organism: uncultured Porphyromonadaceae bacterium (assembly GCA_900544305.1). Classification (GTDB taxonomy): domain Bacteria; phylum Bacteroidota; class Bacteroidia; order Bacteroidales; family Muribaculaceae; genus Limisoma. The sequence goes on along the minus strand of UQUV01000005.1, from coordinate 64,842 downwards.
ATGCTGAAATCGGATGTCGACCTCTATGTGAACTTCAACGAGATTTACGGAATGGCTCCGGCAAACGAAAGGGCGATGTTGGCCAATATCGCTTCCTTCCAAAAGTTGAAAGATGCGAGCATGTATATCAGCTTGTCGTTTGAAAAAGAGGATGTTTTCGTGAAGTTCCATGCTTTGAATGCCGAGGGCAAGAACATGCTTCCGGAACTGAACTTGGAGGATGTCGACAAATCGGTGTTCAAATATATTGATGCAAAGTCGTCCGTTGTGTTGGCACAGGCTGCCAATCAGGAAATGGTTGACTCCTATAAGGCGATGGTACAGCAGTTGGTTGGTAGTCCCTCAGAGCAACAGATGGCAAAGCTGGCACTTGACAGCTGGGACGGCTCTATCGCAATCGGTGCAACAATTACCGACCTGGACAATTACTATGCCAACAGCGGTTCTATTGTGTTTGGATTGACCGACAACGGTGAGGATAATCTTAACAACTTGTTTAAAAACGAATTGTCAGCCATGGGATTGCTGACTGAAATTGGAAAGAATACTTATACGGTAAGCAATCTTCCGCTTCCTTCATCTTTGACTTTGAAAGTTGTCGACGATATGCTGGTGGTGAACTATGGAGCAGAAGTGAAAGATTCTTATAGCGCATCGAAATTCTCCGACAAGTCGTCGGCCATATACCTTGATTGTTCTGAAAGTACGGCTTTGGCACAACTTCTGCAGAGTGCTTTGGGCAACAAGGCCGTTACCGGCTATGTCTATGGCTATATGGACGACAAGGAAGGCTCTTTGCAGATTCACGTCAACAATGCCGGCGGCGAACATGAAAATGTGATGAGCCTGTTGGTTGACCTGCTTTCGCTGGCATTATAAGCAATAAAGAGTTACATGCAGAAAATAAGTCTGAACAATACGCTTCCGAAGGTTTTCGCCGGACAGCCGGGCATCCGGTCGGATGTCTGGCTGAAGGACGTGACGTTCGAGCGTGGAAAGAAATATCTTGTATCGGCGGAAAGCGGTGGCGGAAAGTCATCGCTTTGCGCTTATTTGTTTGGCTACCGTACGGATTTCAGCGGTGAGATAACGTTTGACGGCACGTCAGTCCGTCAGATTGACATTGCCAGCTGGTGTGAAATCCGCAAACGGGAGATAGCCTATCTGCCGCAGGATTTGCGGCTGTTCCCCGAACTGACGGCATGGGAGAACGTAGTGTTGAAAAACCGTCTGACCGGCTATCGTACGGAGGCGGAAATCCGCCGTTTCTTCGACAGTCTGGGCATCGGCGGCAAGACGGACAGTCTTGTTGGGAAAATGTCGATAGGCCAGCAGCAGCGTGTGGCCATTGTCAGGGCGCTCTGCCAGCCGTGTGACTTCTATCTGCTCGACGAGCCGGTGAGCCATCTGGATGCCGCCAACAACCGTGCCATAGCTCTGCTGATTGAGGAAGAGGCGCGGAAGACCGGTGCGGGAATCATTGCCACATCGGTGGGCAACAATTTGGATATAGCAGCCGAGGAGGTGCTGAAGCTATGAAGAAATCAATTCTTTGGAAACTGCTCCGCAAGCATGTCAGCGTAGCGCAGATGGCAGGTTTTGCCGTTGCCAATATGGTCGGGCTGACCATTGTGCTGCTCGGCTTGCAGTTCTATTCCGATGTAAAGCCGGTGTTTGACGATGACGACGGCTTTCTGCGGAAGGACTATCTGGTGGTGACGAAGCGCGTGAGCGGAATTTCGTCACTGAAAAGCATGTTGGGAGGAAATACCGCAAATGCGTTTTCCGACGACGAGCTGCAGCGGCTCCGTTCGCAGGAGTGGGTGCGGAATATAGGTGAGTTCATGACCTCTAACTATGAGATATACGGCTCGGTGAGCCTGCCCGGTAAAGAAGTGTCGTTGCGCACGAGCTTCTTCTTTGAGGCTGTGCCCGACGAGTTTATCGACGTGAAGAGCGACGAGTGGAAGTTTGACCCCTCCCACCCCGTTGTGCCGATTATCATGTCGAAGGACTATTTGTCGCTCTATAATTTCGGCTTTGCCGCTTCACAGGGTATGCCGCAGGTGAGCGAAGGCATGATGGGTGCCGTGCCGATTATGTTGCGGCTGACAGGCAGAAACGGAAAATCGGAGTACGTTCAGGGTAAGGTTGTCGGTTTTTCCAACCGTTTGAACACGATTGTCGTGCCTTATGAATTCATGCGCTGGAGCAACGAACGCTATGCTCCGGGCGTGAATAGCCGTCCGTCGCGGCTGATTGTGGAGGTGAGCAAGCCGGGCGACATTGCCATTGAGAAATATATGAAGGCCAACGGCTACGAAATAGCCGGCGACAAGCTCAACAGCAACAAGGCGGGCTATATGCTCAATATTGTGATGAGCATTGTCATCGGCATCGGGCTTATCATCAGCCTGCTTTCGTTCTTCATTCTGATTCTGAGCATTTATCTGCTGTTGCAGAAAAACACCCGCAAATTGCAGGATTTGCTCTTGCTGGGCTATTCCCCTGCCGAGGTGTCGGGACTGTATGTGCGGATGGTGGTCTATGTCAATGCGGCTGTTTATGTGCTGTCGGTGGGCGTTATGCTGGCGTTGCGTTCGCTCTATCTGCCCTATCTTGCTGCGTTGGGTATCAGCGGCTCGTCGTTGCTGCTGTCGGCAGGTTTCGGCCTGTTGATAATCGGGCTGATTTCGGCGGGTAATGTTGTGGCGATACGCCGTAAAGTGAAAGCCTTGTGGTTAGTTGAAAAATAGAAGTATTTGAACAAAAAAGAATAGTTGATTTTATGAAAAAAATTATGTTGGCGGCAGCTGCTGCCATGGTGGCATTCTCCGGAATGGCCGGAACAAAGGCGATAGCCCACCGAGGCTATTGGAAAACGGAAGGGTCGGCACAGAACAGCATCCGTGCCCTTATCAAGGCGGATTCTATCGGTTGCTACGGCTCGGAGTTTGACGTTTGGTTGTCGAAGGACGGCAAACTGGTGGTGAACCACGACCGCGTGTTCAAGGGTAAGAATATGGAGGAGTCGACTTTCGAGGAATTGACAGCTGTAAAGCTCGATAACGGAGAAAACCTTCCTTCGCTGGAAGAATACCTGAAGGTTGGTGCACAATGCAAGACAAAACTTATTCTGGAGTTGAAATCGCTGAGTTCTCCTGAGCGTGAAACGCGTGCCGTTGCACAGATTGTGAAGATGGTTGAGTCGATGGGACTTGAAAAGCGCATGGAATATATTGCCTTCTCGCTTCATGCCTGCAAGGAATTTGTTCGTCTTGCTCCCGAAGGTACTCCGGTCTACTATCTGAACGGAGAACTTTCGCCGAAGGAGCTCAACGACCTGAAAATGGCAGGGCTTGACTATCATTTGGGCGTTGTGAAGGACAAGCATCCGGAATGGATTGGAGAGGCGCACGATTTGGGCATGAAGGTGAACTGCTGGACAGTCAACAATGTGGCCGATATGGTTTGGCTGGTGGAAAACAAGGTGGATTTCATCACTACCAACGAACCGGAAGCACTGCTCAAACTCCTTCGTGAAACTTACGGAGAGAAATAGACCAACCTGTTTGAGTCAAAAAAATAGAAAGCGGTTTGCGTTACCCAGATACGGGTCGGCGCAAACCGCTTGTTTTATGCTTCGGACTATCGTTATTTTACAATAGAACCGGCCACTACATTCGCTACTTTTCCGCGCAAAGGAGCCAGATTGCCTTTGTCAACAGGATGCACACGGTGTGCCAGCAGGATGATGGCTACATCATTTACCGGGTCGATGATGATTTGTGTGCCCGTGTAGCCTGTATGTCCTACCGTAAATTCCGGATGCAGCAGATTCATCGTGTTTTCGCTGTAAGATACCCAGCCGAGGGTATGGCCGATGCCCTTGGTGTCTTCCGGTTCGCGGAGCATGGCGTCGACGGTCAGTTTGCCCAATACGCGTTTTCCGTTGATTTCACCGCCGTTCAGCAGGGCTGCACAGAGTATAGCCAGGTCCTCGGCACTCGAAAATACGCCGGCGTTGCCCGAGTTGCCGAAGTTGAGCAGGCGTGCGAGCGGGTCGTGGGTTTCACCCAGCAGCACGCTTCCGTCGGTCTGTTTTTCCGTCGGAGCCACAAGCTGCATGATTTCCGTCTTTCCGAAGGCTTTCGGGCAGTAGGTGGTATGTTCCATTTCCAGCTTGTCGAAAATGTTCTTTTGTGCATAGTCGCACAGGCGTTCGCCGGTAATCCGTTGCAGGATGTTCTGCAGCGTGATGAAGTTGAGGCAGCTGTAACGGTATTTGGTTGTCGGCTTGAATCCGCGCGGCATCGTGCAGATGTAGCTCATCAATGAGTCGGGATCAGCCTTTCCGTAGGTTTCAATCACCTTGTCGACCGATGCGTAGGCCGGCAGTCCGGATGTATGAGTAAGCAGGTCAATGATGCGGATATCGGTCTTTTCGCCTGTTTCCGGGTCGACATACGGCTGGAAGTTGGGAATATATTGGCTCACCTTGTCGGCAAGACGGTAGCCACCCGATTCGAGCAGGTGCATCATCGACATGGTTGTGCCCACCACTTTGCTGCATGAAGCAAGGTCGAACACCGTGTTGGTGGTCATCGGCACAGTGTCGGGATATACGCTCTTGTTGCCGTAGGCTTTCAGGTAGGCAAGTTTGTCGCCTCTTACCACGGCCAATACAGCACCCGGCATTTCGCCTTCGTCGATGGCGTCATAAATAAGTTGGTCCACTTTTTCCAATCGTTCAGCATCCATGCCGACAGATTTTGGTGATACTTTTTTAAGGCCTTTTGCTGCAGATTCAAAGCCTACTGCACACGAAAGGCACAGCAGTGCTACTGCCAAAAGTTTTCGTTTCATAATATTTTTAGGTTAATAGTAAGTTAAATGGTTAAACTGTAGCAAATGTACGACAATTTGCAGAAACAACGCCAAGAAAATCCCTCTTGTAGCAAAAGAAAATTTCATAAAAAGCGTTTTCGAAGTTTAATTACTGTTGTGTGGTTGGTTCGATAGCGTTGAATTCCTTCCAGATATTGGCTTTCTTGAACTTTTCAACGCACGACGATTTGACTAACAGCCGTATTGAGATGAATTGTGTGTAATCGAAAGCATCCTCATCAAGCGGTTGAGGCTCGTCTGCGAGATTGATGATTTCTTTTAATGAATTGCAATGCAGAAACGATCCGTCGCCAATTGATGTGACCGAATCAGGAATATAGACAGTTTGCAAAGCTGTACACAAGGAGAACGTATACGGTTGGATTGCCGTAACGGAATTGGGTATGGCGATTGATTGCAGGTTGAAACAACGGGTAAATGCCCCTTCTTCTATGAGTGTGACAGAATTGGGTATGTTGACAGAGTGTAGCCTTTCACATTGCCAAAAGGCTTCTTTGCCGATTGTCGTGACAGAACGGGGTATGGAATAACTGCTTTGTGGTTTTCCGTGTGGATACGAAACGAGAGTTGTGGCATCTTTATTGAAGAGTACCCCGTCAATTGATTTATAGTGTTGGTTATTGTCGTCGACCATTATATTTTCCAATGCTGAACAATTCAGAAAAACTGTCCTGCCTATGGCGGTGACAGAACCGGGTATAGTGATTGACTTTAACGCCGAACAGCAGGAAAATGCACAATCCTCAATCGTAGTGACAGAATTCGGTATACTGACCGATTGCAGGCTTGAACACCAATCGAATGCCTGTTTTCCAATGGTTTTGACGGAGTTTGGAATGTCGATGGAAACCAATGCGGAACAATGGCAGAATGCCCATGGGGTGATTGCTGTCACGGAATTGGGTATGCTGATGGATTGCAAGGTTTTACATTGCCAAAAAGCGTATTCCCCCACCGTGGTGACAGAATTGGGGATAGAATAGCTGTTCTGTTTTTTCCCTCGTGGATAGAATAATAGGGTTGTCGCCCTTTTGTCAAAAAGCACTCCGTCGATGGACTGGTAGTGCATGTTGTTGCTGTCAACGATGACGTCCTGTATTGCCGTGCAATCTGAGAATGCACCCACGCTGATAGAAGTGACAGAACGGGGAATATGGACAGATTTTAGAGTTTTGCATCCCCAAAATGCGCCCTCTTCTATTTTTGTGACAGAAGGAGGAATGCTGACAGATTGCAAATTCTCGCATTTGTCAAATCCGGATTCTTCGATTGCAGTGATGAAGTCCGGGATGCCGATTGTCGTAACGCTGTACTCTGAACCGTTGTCGGACACTTTCTCTGGAATCGTAATGTCGGTTGCTGTCGTTGCGCAGGAAAACACTGCCACAGTTTTGTCTGTTTCTGATATGATCTGATAACAAAAGTTGCCGATTTGAAAGCGTTTTTCGGCCATGGAGACAAGCGAAATGAAAATGGCAATCAGTAAAATGGTAGGACGTTTCATAATGATGTGTCTTATCAAAGGTTCTTGTTGATATATAACGCCTTAAAGTTAGGAATAATTATAGGGAAAACCAACTTAAAAAGGTGTTTTATACAACTCAGGGCCGTGCCGGTTGGCACAGCCCTGGGAAGTAATGGTCGGAAAGGTTTTAGTTGTTATTTCTTGATAACCTTTACGGTCTTTGTTGCGTTGTCTTTGGCAATGTTGAACAGATAAACGCCACGGGCAAGTGATGCGAGCGAGATACGTTCGCTGTCGGATTCGATATTCATCGTTGCAACCGTTGAGCCGGTGATGTTCATGATGGTCAGTACGCTGTTGGCAGCGCCGGAAATGACGGTTGCTTCGCCAGCCGGATTCGGGAATACGCGCAATGTAGCATCCAACACATTGTCAACGCCTGACAAGGATTCGAATTCAACGGTTACGGTTGTATTCTCTTTCAGTCCGTCGATAGTGTAGGTCGTTTCCTTGCTTTCAACAGTTTCTCCGTTGACAATCCAGTTCTTGATAGCATATCCTTCGTCAGGAGTTGCAGTAAACACGATATCGCTGCATTCTTTCAGTGCCTGTCCATCGCTGACAGCTTCGTTGTTGCTGCTGGCTGCGATGGTACCGTTGCCGATGGCGTTGAAATTAACGGTATAGTCGTTCAGTTCGGCTGCATAGAGTGTGAAGCTTTCGTCGGTCTTGATTTCGTTGTTGGCGTCGCGGATGGTCACTACCATTTCCTTGCCGTTGACAGCGCAGTGGAACCAACGTCCGTTGGAGCCTGTGCCACGCATGTCGCCCAACTGCATGTGGATAGTTCCGCCGATTACCGGAGTGAAAGTGCGGCGGTCGCTGGTCGGTACAAGATATTCGCCGTTCTTCACCTGTACACGTTCATAAGTATGTCCGTGGCCGCAGAACACCATCTGTACGTTGTGCTTGTCGAGTACGGATCCGATTGTTTCCTGTGTGCCCGGAGTTGAAGCGTTCGGGAAAATCGGATAGTGGAGAGTGACTACTTTCCATGTCTTGTCGGCATGTTCAGTCAGTACTTTGTCCATCCATTTTGCATATTCCTGAGTGATTTCAGACGGAGACGCCGGTCCGCGGTGTTCCCAGTCGAGAGAAATGACAATCATGTTTCCGTATTCAACGGCGTAAGTGCCTGTTCCCAACAGTTCCGGATCGAAATCGGGAGCAGCTACGGCCGAGTGGTGTCCGTTGGCAAATTTAATGTTGTCGGCATCCGGGTTACCCATGTATTCGTGGTTACCGTAGCTTGCCACGCAGTCGATATTGGCAAATTCCGGTCGTTGGTTCAGCAGATAGCCGTAGTACATGTAGCAGTCGTAGCGGTCGTCAGAGTCGATGATGTCGCCTACATTCAGGCTGAACAGCGGACGTTCGGGCATTTCTCCGATTGTCTTGGCTGCAGCCAGGAATCGGCCCATTTCAGCGATGGAAGAAGCCTGCAGGTCGCCGAATGCGCTGAACGAGAATTTGTCTGTTTCGTAAGCTGTCTTGAATTCGCGGGTTTCCGACCAGTTGGTGCCGTCGCCCACTTGGTAAATGTAGTCAGTGCCCGGTTCAAGTCCGCTGACGGTGACAGAACTTCCTTTCACCGTTCCGTTGCTGACAAGGGCGTTGTATTCGATGATTTTTGTTTTGCCCGTATGTTCCGTGAAGGCTTCTTCGCCGTCTGCCTTCTTGGCAATCTTCAGAATGGCTTCACCTTGTGAGGAAACCGGATTTGTCATCCATGTGATGGCTTTCGATGTCATCGGGTCGGGTGTCACGCCGGCACGAATATATTCGGGAACTTCGGTCAACAGCGGTTTGAGCGTGCGGGTGAACATCGTGTAGGAGTATTTTCCGTCCTTTTCCGCATACAGATTCACTTCCTGTGCCGCACCGGTAAAGTCGAGGTCGCTGACAGTTCCGTCGGCTCCTGTCACTCCTGAGTCGTAGGTGGTTGCCATATCACCGGAAAGCGCATAGACATTGGCTCCGGCAATAGGATTACCCTCTTTGTCAGTAACGAGTACGGCTCCCGGAAGGCCTACAATGCGTTTGGTGATTTCCAGGTCATAGGACGATTGGATATGCTTTTCGAAAGCGTCAAACAGTGAGAACAGCGACAGAGAGTTGTCGGCGTAAGTGGCCTTTGCCGATACCGGAGAACAGCGGAGAATGTCGGTAGGATTGCTGTTTTTCGAAATGCTGACGTTTACGGTGGCAAGCGTTTCGCCTTCTGCTTTCTCAACGTCATTTTTAAGATTTATGGTCAGATAGCCGTTGCGTTCGTCATAGCTGAAAGTACTGCCTGCAGCAGAAGGTGCGAACGATACGCCATTTTCAGCATCAACTGAACCGATGTTGTTTATCTCCATTACCAGTTCCAGTTCCTTGATGTCGGCTGCATTATTGGTGTTGATTTTGATTTCATAAGGCGTGCCTACATAGGCATTCTCGGAATTGGCGATGTTGACGAGCGTTGTTTTTCCGTCGGAAGCCTCAACGGTGAACGATGCCGAGTTGGTGGCAATGTTACCGAAGTTGTCCTCAACAATCACTTCAGCCGTGTGCGCACCGTTTGACAGTGTCAGACCAGTGAGCGAAACCGTATTGGCGGTCTGGTCGACGCTGAAGCCTGTATCGCCGGCTTTGAATTCCGCTCCGTCGACAAGCATGCGTATGCTGTTGTAATTGATGCCGCTTGCTCCCACTTCGGCAAATGCTGCACCGAGGTCAATCTTTGTTGTGTTGAATGTACCGGTGAGCGGTTGGCCGTTGCCTGTCAGCCCGGAGATAGTCGGAGCTTCCTTATCCTCACTGAACGACTGGTTCGTGACGCGGATATTGTCGACAATCACGTAGCCGTTTACGAAATAGTTTTCATAGCTTTTCAGCACCAGAAAACGGATGCCGTCGGGGTGGAATTCGTGGCCTTTGGGCAGGTTGCATTCCAGGTATTTCCATCCGGTCCAGTTGATGGCTGAAGCGAGGTCGGTGTTGGTTACGCCCGACCCCGAGCCGATGGGACGGGTCGACACTCTGACCCACATTCCCTGTACGCCCGGTGTGGCATATACCCATACGCCAAGCCGTTTTCCGCCTACATCATTTCCCGGAATCTGGAGCAGGCTGCCCGATGTTCCCGGACTGATTTGTGCGGTAAGAGTTTGTTGTTCCTGCGCGTTGGTGAAGTCGATGTTCACTTTCATGGCGTAGTTGCCGAAGCGAACGATGTCGCCTTGTGAAGCATCCATGAGTTCAAGGGTCATTTTTTCGCCGCGGGAGCCCGGTCGTGCCGACCATTTGCCGAAAGTTCCACTTTCGAAATCTTCCATCATCACAGCGTTCGGGTCAACACCCGGACCCGGATTTTGGGCGTTTGCCGTCCATAAGCCTGACAAGGACAAACACAGGCTCAAGGCAGCCGCCCGGTAAGTTTTAGATTTAAGCATAGAAGTTAAATTTTAAGGTTTATGTTAAGGTTGTAAAATAGTTTCTTTCGTTTAAGGCCATAAAAAAAATGTAAGGCAGTGGAGGATAAAATACAGCAAATTACTTCTGTCAGCTTTTATTCTTGGCCACCTGCTATGTTGTCCAAAATTAGGGAATTATCTTTAATTTGCAAATTAATGAAACTGAAAAAGTGTTGATAAAACAAAAAGGCAGGGATGGTGTTTCCCTGCCTTTGGCTGTAGTTGAATCTTGTTATTTTTATTTCAAATCGAAGCCGATGTCGCGGCGGAAGTATTTGCCTTCGAATGTCACTTTTTCAATCGAAGCGAATGATTTGGCGAGGGCTTCGTCTTTGGTTGCACCGTAGGAGCTGGCTGCGATGACGCGTCCGCCGTTGGTAACGATGCCGTCGGCTGTTTTCTTCGTTCCTGCGTGGAACAGGATGCTGTCGGTCACCGTGTCGAGTCCGCTGATGAGCTTGCCCTTTTCGTAGCTGCCGGGATAGCCTTCCGACACCATCATGACGGTTACGGCATAGCGTGGGTCGATGGCAAGGCGGCGTTCAGCCAAAGTCGTGGTAGCCACGCCGTCGAGCAGGTCGAGCAGGTCGCCATCGATGCGGAGCATTACGGCTTCCGTTTCCGGGTCACCCATACGCACGTTGTATTCGATTACCATCGGTTCGTTCTTCACGTTGATAAGTCCGAGGAAGATAAAGCCCTTGTAGGTGAGCTTTTCGTCCTTCAGGCCTTTCAATGTCGGCTCGATGATACGTTCTGTCACCTTCTGCATGAATGTTTCGTCGGCAAAGCTGACCGGAGAAACGGCCCCCATACCGCCTGTGTTCAGGCCGGTATCGCCTTCACCGATACGCTTGTAGTCCTTGGCTACCGGCAATACCTTGTAGCTTTCGCCGTCGGTAAGTACGAAAACCGAACATTCAATACCCGACAGGAACTCTTCGATTACGACAGTGGCCGATGATTTGCCGAACATGCCGTCGAGCATTTCCTTCAGCATCTTTTCTGCTTCTTCCAGTGTCGGGAGAATCAATACGCCCTTTCCGGCTGCCAGTCCGTCGGCTTTCAGCACGTAAGGAGCTTCCAGTTGCTTGAGGAAGCCGATGCCTTCTTCCAGATTTTCGGCTGTCACGCTCATGTAGCGTGCCGTCGGGATATTGTTGCGCATCATGAAGCCTTTCGCAAAATCCTTGCTGCCTTCGAGCTGTGCGCCTGCTTTCGACGGTCCGATTACCGGGATATGGCAGATTTCACTGTCGGCAACGAAATAATCATAGATGCCGGCAACAAGCGGGTCTTCGTTTCCCACCACAACCATTGTCACGCCGTTGGCGAGGGCAAAATCCTTGATGGCAGGGAAATCGAGCGGCGAAAGAGCCACGTTTTCTCCATATTGTTCAGTGCCGCCGTTTCCCGGAGCGATGAACAGTTTGTCGAGGTGTTGGCTTTGGCTGAGTTTCCAGGCAAGCGCCGATTCGCGTCCGCCGGAGCCGAGCAATAGTACTGTATGATTTTTCATTGTCTGTAATAGTTTTTATGATGGGTTTATTCTGTTTTATTCGTTGGTGTTGTTTTCGCCGTTCTCCTTTTTGCGACGGTGGCGCATCGTCACTTCGCCCTGTGGAAGGTCGTCGTGCAGACGAGGTTTGCGGAACTGTACGGCCTTGCTGACTTTCTTGTCGGCAAATACGCCTGTTTCTTCCTTGTCCTTCGGCTTGTTGTCGCGCATGCGCTCGCTGTATGGTTTGCGGTATTTTTCTTCCAACGCGTTTTTCGGCTTTTCGCGACGGTCGAAGCGGCGGCCTCTGCCCTTTTCTTCGCGGTCTTTTTTCTTGAACTCCGGTTTGCCGAACTTGTCACCCTGGTTTTTCCAGCGCACGGGACGTTCGTGTTTCTCCATCAGTCCCAGTTCACGGCTCTGTTTGCGGAATTCGGCATAAGTACCTTCAAAGATGTCGAATTCGCGGAATTCACATTCCAGCGCGCCGTTGAGAATCGGCGTTTTTGACGTCGGTTTCAAGCCGATTTTGTCGAAGTATTCCGACTTGTAGCCGATAATCCATGCCTTATAGCCGCGGAACACGTGCTTCAGGCGTTCGCCGATAGAATCGTAGAGCGCGTCCATGTCGTCGGCCGAGATACGTTCACCGTAAGGCGGGTTTGTCACAAGGATACCCTTTTCCGGCGCTTCCGTATAGCGTTGGAAAGGAAGGACCTGCAAGTCGATGTATTTGCCCACGCCGGCGCTTTTGATGTTGCGTTCGGCAATGGCGATGGCTTTCGGCGAAATGTCGGAGCCGTAGATTTTATAGTTGAATTCGCGTTCCTGCGAGTCGTCGTTGTAGATGCTGTCGAACAGTTCCTGGTCGAAATCGCGCCAGCGTTCGAATGCGAAGCTCTGGCGGAACACGCCCGGGTTGATATTGCGGGCTATCAGTGCCGCCTCGATGAGGAATGTACCTGAACCGCACATCGGGTCGATGAAATTGCTTTCGCCTTTCCAGCCGGTTTTCAGAATAAGGCCGGCGGCCAGCACCTCGTTGATGGGCGCTTCCGTCTGTTCAACGCGGTAGCCGCGCTTGTGGAGCGACTCGCCGGAGCTGTCGAGCGATATGGTCACCTCATCGTTGAGGATATGCACGTTCAGCAGCACGTCGGCATTTGTCAGTCGGATAGACGGACGTTTGCCGTATTTTTCGTTGAAGAAGTCGGCGATGGCATCCTTCACGCGGTAGGTCACAAATTTCGAGTGGCGGAATCCGTCGCTGTTGACCACAGAGTCGATGGCAAAAGTGTCGTCGGCCGAGAGCAGTTGTTCCCAGTCGTATTTTTTGACGGCTTCATAAAGTTCGTCGGTGTCGCATGCCTTGAACGTGTAGATCGGCTTCAGGATGCGCAGTGCCGAACGGCAGCAGAAATTGGCTCTGTAGAGCATTTCCTTATCCCCGCGGAATGCTACCATTCGTCTTCCCGGTTTTACGTCGGTTGCTCCCAGTTGTTTCAATTCTTCGGCCAAAACGTCTTCCAGTCCTTGGAATGTTTTGGCTACAAGGTCCATCTCCTCTTTCATTCTGTATCTTGCTTTAGTCGTAAAATGTTGTTTGCTTTAGCTTGTACGAGTTTTTCGTTTTCAGCCACATCCTCTGTCACCCAGATGTTACCTCCAATAATGGCATTTTTGCCGATAGTGATGCGTCCCAGCACGGAAGTGTTGGAGTAGATAATCACGTTGTCGCCTATAATCGGGTGGCGCGGTATGCCCTTGATTGGGTTGTTGTTCTCGTCGTAGGAGAAACTTTTCGCACCCAGCGTGACTCCCTGATAGAGTTTCACATTGTTGCCGATGATGGCGGTTGCTCCGATAACGACACCCGTACCGTGGTCAATCGAGAAATATTCGCCGATGGTGGCTCCCGGGTGAATGTCGATGCCGGTTTCGGAGTGTGCCATTTCGCTTATCATGCGCGGAATGATAGGCACACCCAACACGAGCAGGGCATGGGCGATTCGGTAGTTGGTAATGGCGCGGATAGCCGGATAGCAGTAGATAACTTCCTCCTGGCTTTCGGCTGCCGGGTCACCGTGGTAGAGGGCACAAACGTCCGTGTGCAGGATTCTCCGCATTTCCGGAAGCTGCTGTATGAACTGTGCCGCGATTTCCGTCGCCTGGAGTTCCAAAGCGGCGATGTCGGGATTTTCATTGCAGTTCTTTCCGATTGCCAGACCGGCTACCACCTGCGATATAAGTGCGGCGTTGAGCTGTTCGCACTTGATGCCGATGATGTATTCCATGTTGTAGGTGTTTACATCGTCATTGCCAAAAAATCCCGGAAAAAGGATGGCACGGCAAAGGTCGACAATCTTCTTTATCGTTGCCTGCGAGGGAAGCGGTTCGCCGCTCCAGCGCATGTGGCACATGTTGCAAAGTGATGCTTCGTCAGCCAATTGTGCAACTGTCTGCTTCAGTTTGTCTTCGTGTCTGTACGTCTTGTTCATCGGTCCGTTTGCGTGTGACTTGAAATATTCTGCAAAGTTACTCTAAATTAAAGGTTTTCCCAAACAATAGACCGAATTTGTTCACGGCTGATGCATCTTAACTGATTGGGATTGTCAGAACTTTTAAAACATAGTCAGATAGTTGCGACATGAGACCTCCTTTTGGGTGATTCGTTATCGCTAAGAATGATATGTTTGTATCGAAGAGGTGATTAATGCGTGTTTTGGGTGAGCGTTTTGTTGGAAATGGGCAGGATGATGTTTTGGTCAATCAAGTCACCGTTGCGGTTGTAGAGTGAAATCTCAATGTTCTTGGGTGTGACCTTCATCAACAGTGCACCGACGGTCATGGGGCCTTCATCCCACCGCGATTTGATGAGTCCGGTATGGTCAGTAAATTCCTGTTCAGCGTGTCCGCGTTCATTGTCGGACGACGGAGTCTGGATATAGACAGTTCCTTTTCCGGGTTCTGTCGGCTTTCTGTCTTTTATTGGCGGTGTGGCGACATAGATGTGGTTGTTTCCGGCCAGCGCGAAGTCTACGCCGTATTTGTCGAACAGTTCGTTCCAGCGCGAGAACTGCGACTCTGTGCCCTTATGCCCATAAAACCATTGATAGTGTTCCATCACGGCAACGTATTTCGAAGGATTGTTGGCTATCACTTCCTTCACCCAATTTTGGGCTTCAGTCAGTCCTTCGGGAGTACGCATCGCCTCGCTGTTGAGAGCAATGATAAGCAGGTCGCCAAGTTTGGTGTAGTAGCACACGCCTTCCTGCCCTTCGTAGCCGTTGAGCGGATTAGCGTTGGCGTTTTTGAAGAAATGGTTGCCGCTGAATTTGTAGGTACGGTCCATATTGTCGTGGTTTCCGTTCACGCCCGCCCACATATAGTTGCGGAAATACGGCTCATCGTAAAGGTCTTTCCAGAAAGAATAGCTGCCGCCCCAGGCGATGATATCTCCCAAATGGAGAATCATGTCGAAGTCGCCTCCGTTAATGCTTTTCAGTTTGTCGAGCATCGACATGGCTGCTTTCTTTCGGTCGGGAATCGGTGTATAGGTATGGAAGTCGGAGATGATGGCAGCTGTCCATGTTCCGTCGTCGGGAAGTGTGGAGAAATAGCGGATTTCGCCGTCGGCCTTTTCACCGACTTTGTACATATAGCGTGTGCCGGGCTGCAATTTTTCGAGTGAAGCAACATTGCGTGTGAAGTGGGCGCTTTCGTAAAAATCCTTTCCGTCGGGAGTTTTGGAGTACATGTTGTCGTAGACGGTGCATTCCTCTCGTGTCGGTTCGATGCGCTGGACTTCTGACCAGTCGGAGTCGTCGGCGGTAGTAAAATAGCAGTAAGTTTCTGGCCCGTTGAGGTCGCTGTGCCAATTGATGCGGGCCGAGGTGGTGGCATCTACGCCGGGGTTGACGATTACGGTGCGAGGCGCTTCTGCCCAGGCTGGCATAGCTGTTATAAGGGCAATACCGAGAGCGATAAAGCCTTTACTAATAAAATTTTTCATAATGACAGTATTTTAAGGTGTTGTGAATGTTTCTTCAAAGGTATGAGTTTTTGTAATTGGAGAATTTTCTTTAAGACTATTTAGTGCTTATTTGTCTATTTTTAATATTGCAACGTGGTTCGGCATAGTCAAACTTGAAAACTTTGTTTTCGTTTGTTTCTGCGCTCACCTTTTACTATTTTTGAATAAAATAGGATGCGGTTCGGGATAAAAAATAACTGAAACAAGTTTCATTATTTTATTCTCCGCTCACCTTTTCGTATCTTTGTAGAAGATAGGAGGCGGCTCGGCATAGTCAAATTTGAAAAACTCTGTTTTCATTTGGCTCTGCTCTCGCCTTTCGCTATTTTTGCATGAATAAATTTGAGAAAAACCGTGGCAGAAAAAATAGTTGAGACACCGCTGATGAAACAATATTTCGAGATGAAAGCCAAGCATCCCGATGCTGTGCTGTTGTTTCGTGTAGGCGACTTTTATGAGACGTATTCTTCGGATGCCGTCATCAGTTCTGAAATTCTGGGTATTACACTTACCAAACGCGCCAATGGGCCGGGCCAGACCATCGAAATGGCGGGATTTCCCCACCATGCCCTTGACACCTACCTGCCGAAACTGGTGCGTGCCGGCAAACGTGTAGCCATCTGTGAGCAGTTGGAGGACCCGAAACTGACCAAGAAACTGGTGAAACGCGGCATTACGGAACTCGTAACGCCGGGTGTAGCCATCAACGGCAATATGCTCGACTATCGTGAAAACAACTTCCTCGGTGCTGTGCACTTTGGCAAGCAGTCGTGCGGTGTGGCATTCCTCGACATCAGTACGGGAGAGTTCATGACAGCCGAGGGTACAATCGATTATGTGGACAAGCTGCTGGCGAATTTCGCTCCGAAGGAAGTGTTGGTGGAGCGTTCCTGCCGCAAGCGTTTCGACCAGACTTTCACGGCCAAATACCTGACATTCGAACTGGACGAATGGATGTTTACCGATGAAGCCGCCAACGACCGCCTGTTGAAGCAGTTTGAAACGAAAAACCTCAAAGGCTTCGGCGTGCACAAAATGTCGAACGCTATCATCGCTTCGGGTGCCATTCTCTTCTATCTTGACCTGACACAACATACGCAGATAAAACATATCACTTCGCTCTCGCGTATCGAGGAGGAACGCTATGTGCGCCTCGACCGCTTCACGGTGCGAAATCTGGAGCTTATCGAACCGATGAACGAGGAAGGCAAGAGCCTGCTCGACGTCATCAACCGCACCGTCAGTCCGATGGGTGCGCGTCTGCTCCGCCGCTGGATTCTGTTCCCGCTGAAGGACGTAAAGCCTATCAACGACCGTCTCGATGTGGTGGAATACTTTTTCAAGGACCGTGAAGGCCGCGAACTGCTCCAGAAGCAGCTGGAGCTGATTGGCGACATGGAGCGCCTTGTGTCGAAAGTGGCTGTGGGGCGTATCTCGCCGCGCGAAATGGTGCAGCTGAAAAATGCGCTGAATGCGCTTGTTCCCATTAAGGACTACTGCGAGAATGCCGACAATGCCGTGCTGCGCTCGTTCGGCGACCAGCTGAACACCTGCGCCACCATCCGCGACCGCATCGAGCGGGAAATGAATCCCGACGCGCCCAACATGGCGAACCGCGGAAATGTCATCCGCGAAGGCGTGAACGAGGAACTCGACAATCTGCGCGAAATAGCCTATTCGGGCAAGGACTATCTGCTCCATATCCAGCAGCGAGAAAGCGAGCTGACGGGCATTCCGAGCCTGAAAATAGCCTACAACAACGTGTTCGGCTACTATATCGAGGTGCGCAACACGCATAAGGACAAAGTGCCTGCGGAGTGGATTCGCAAGCAGACGCTTGTCAACGCTGAACGCTATGTGACGCAGGAACTGAAGGAATACGAAGAAAAAATCCTGGGTGCGCAGGACAAGATTCTGTCCATCGAAACACGGCTTTTCAACGAACTGGTGGAAAGCACCGCCGCCTATATTCCTTCCATACAGCTGAATGCCTCGCTGATTGCGCGGCTCGACTGTCTGCTGTCGTTCACGCGGACTTCAATTGAAAACCGCTACTGCCGTCCGGAAATCAACGACTCGCTGGAACTCGACATCACGGAGGGTCGCCATCCGGTCATCGAAAAGCAGCTTCCTGTCGGGGAAAGCTATATCACCAACTCGGTGCATCTCGACAACGACCGTCAGCAGATAATGATGATTACCGGCCCGAACATGGCAGGTAAATCGGCCTTGCTCCGGCAGACGGCCCTCATTGCCCTGCTCGGACAAATCGGCTGTTTCGTACCGGCTCAGGCTGCAAAAATCGGTATCGTCGACAAAATTTTTACCCGTGTAGGCGCGTCCGACAACATTTCGTTGGGCGAATCTACGTTCATGGTCGAAATGAACGAGGCGGCATCCATCCTCAACAACTTGAGCGAGCGCAGTCTGGTGCTGTTCGACGAGCTCGGCCGCGGAACGAGTACATACGACGGCATCTCGATTGCATGGGCGATTGTGGAGTATATTCACGAAAATCCGCGGTTCCATGCCAAGACGCTTTTTGCCACCCACTACCACGAGCTGAACGAAATGGAAAAGACGTTCAAGCGCATTGCCAACTACAATGTGTCGGTAAAGGAAATCGACGGCAAGGTGGTGTTTGTGCGCAAGCTGGTGAAAGGCGGAAGCGAACACAGTTTCGGTATTCATGTGGCGAAACTTGCCGGACTTCCCCCGGTGATTGTCGACCGTGCCAACGAAGTGCTTCACCAGTTGGAGGCTGCCAACTCGCGCGACGCTATCAACCAGAGCCTTCAGGAAATCGGTGAAAAGCCGGAAAAGGGCGTGCAGCTTTCGTTCTTCCAGCTTGACGACCCGGTGCTGAGCCAGGTACGTGACGAAATTCTCGGCATCGACATCAACAACCTCACGCCGATGGAAGCCCTCAACAAGCTGAACGACATAAAAGGTATCATTACAGGGAAATAGATGATAGAAAAAAGGAGTTTGGACAATCTATAGTTAAAAACAACTATAACCAATTTAGAAAACTATGGCAAAGAAGAGCAAACAGGTAAAGACATGGGTGACTGACACAATTAGGGAGCTGCTGAATGAAGCGGAGATACATTACGAATTTCACGCTAAGGACAACGTATTTACGTTTATTCTGCCGTGTGAGAACACGGATTTGCACATGGTGATACATGCGGATGATGAGGGCGAGTGGTTCCGCTGCTACGGTTCGTTGCCTGTTCGTTTTCCCAAAGAACGGTTTGCCGAGTTGCTTTTTACGGTCAATACCATCAATTTGCAGCGCACAGCCGCCTGCCTGCGGCTGAATCCGGAGTCGGGAATTATTTCTGCCTCGATGCTTGTAAATGTGGACGACGGCTGTATCGGTCCTAAAATGTTTCTCTGTAATATGCACGAAGTAGTCAGGCTTCTTGATGAAGAAGTGCCGGAACTTATGAGGGTGGCCTATGCCGATTTGAGTTCGAGTCAGTTTCCCGATTATAACATCTTCGACGACACGCATACGGAAAATTGACTCTGAAGCTGCTTTCTTGTCTTTTTTTTACCGGATAGGTGCATTTTCGATTCGGATAATCCATAATGAGGCGCATATAGTTACCTTGGCTTGTCCTTGTGCTTTTTTATGACGGAATTTGTGGTTAAATTTGGAAATCAAATTTTTCATTCAAAAGCTCCATGGAAGATTGTATCAAGAAACTGAACAGCGCCATTGCCGGCGTACGCCCATATCTGAACAAGACAGAAAAGAAAGAAACGCTCGACAAACTGGAAAAACGCCTTGCCTATGTGGCTAAGGCGGAAACTAAAATTCTGATATGCGGGGAATTTAAACGCGGGAAATCGTCGTTTATCAACGCGCTTATCGGAAGAAACCTTTGTGCCGTCGACCAGGACATCTGCACATCGGTCGTTTCCATTATCCGCTATGGCGTGAAGGAGCGCGTCATGCGCAATTTTGGCGACTTCTCGGCACAGCAACGCGAGGAAATACCGTTTGCCGACATAGAGAAGTACACCGTAGGGCGAGCCGACGAGGTGAAGAACACTTTATTTCTGGAAATAGAACTGCCGCTCGAATCGCTGAAGAACGGCATGGTGCTTATAGATACTCCGGGTGTGGGCGGACTTGATCCACGCCATGCTTTCATTACTACTTATTTCCTGCCGCTTGCCGACATCACACTGTTTATGACGGATGTCAACGAGCCGCTGACCGTTACTGAACTTGACTTTTACAAACAAAAAGTGGCACGCTACGCCAAGCATACGTTTGTGATTGTGAACAAATGCGACCTTAAAACGCCTGAACAGGTGGACGACATCAAAAACGACACTGTGGCTAAAATTGCCAAACATTGTGAGGTGAAGGCGGAGGAAGTGAAGGCATTCGCCGTTTCGTCGAAAACAAAACTGAACTACAACAAGACGAAGGTGGAGAAACTCTACGACAAGTCGGGTTTCAGAGCTGTTGACGAAGAGTTGGCGGGTACCTTGCAGCATATCAAGGAGGAACAGATCCGGATTATTCGCGATGAGTTTGTCGCTACTCTCGACAAGACCATCGAGCCGCTTACGATACAGTTGAACCAGATAGAAATGCCTGACCCGAAAGCTATTGTAGAGCTGAAGAACAAGGAGCAGGAAATTGCCGCACAGGCAAAGGAACTCAATGACCCCGCTTCGGAATTCAGAATGCGCGTACAGAAGCGCATTACGGAATACCGCGAGAATGTC
Source organism: uncultured Porphyromonadaceae bacterium (assembly GCA_900544305.1). GTDB lineage: Bacteria > Bacteroidota > Bacteroidia > Bacteroidales > Muribaculaceae > Limisoma. The sequence continues at coordinate 44,668 of UQUV01000005.1, read as the reverse complement.
ATCAACAAACTGAACGAGCAAAGCATCATATTCAGCTCCAACGGGTTGAACTCGCTGATGCTCACCGAGGAGGCAAAAGGTCCGGAAGGCGGAAAGTGGATAGGCAAGCAGTTGAACATGGCACTTGAATCGCTGGGTGCGGAAATTATTATGGAACTGCGTACGGCTTTCGACAAGATTGCCACGATGGAGGAGTTTCAGGGAATGCTGCATTTTAATGTGAAGGATTTTAACTATGAAATCAAGACCATCGCCCATTCCAAGCGTGAAGTGCCTCTCCACAAGCGGCTGATGTCGCTTATGCCGGGCATGGGTGTCGGATTTGCCACCAATCTGGTTGCCGGTTCCCTGTTGACTGCCATTGGTGCTACGTTTGCTTCTGTTGCCGCCCCTATTCTTGCCGTGGCAGCCGGTGTGGGCATGGCGTTCAAAAACCATTCGGACACCGTCAACGAAACGGAATTGATGGGACTTCGTGAGCAATATCAGCCGCAAATCACAGCCGCCATGCAGCAGTTGCGCACGTTTGTGGAAAGTCGTTTCTCCGAGTTCCAGCAGGAGTGGATTCTGGTTATTACGCAACGCGTGAAGGACTATCAGGTTACTTTGCAGGAGCTGATGAAAAACCTGGCGGAAATGTCGAACAACCAGAAACTGGCATTGGCAAAACGTATGGAATTGGAACGCCTTATCAAGCCGCTTACGGCACAACGCAATTTGGCGGCTATGGTACTGAACAATCCGTTTGAGAAAAAGGAAGACAACGAAAAAGAATAGGCCATGAACGAAAACGGCTACAACATGGCATCGGTCGATGCCGGACTTGCCGAACTGCAGAAACTGCTGCCTGTCGGCAAAATGGAACTGCTTCGTGAAACGCTGGCGGCATCGCGCCAAAAGCTGAACGAACCGATGCAGCTTGCTATCGTGGGCAAAATCAGTTCCTCGAAATCCACTCTGGTAAACGCCATTTTGGGTAAGGAGGAAGTGATGTCGACCGGCCAGATGGAAGTTACCTACAATGTAGGATGGCTGAAATACGGTTCGCCGCAGAACGACATAATTATCCATCACAAGGACGGTACGCCCGACTTGCACAAGTCGCCGCAGGATTTCCACGATTGGACTGTGGACAACGAAGGGAAAAAGGAACTTATCAACAACGTGAGCTATATCGAAACCTTCGACGATGCCGAGATTCTGCGTGATATCAACATTATAGACACGCCCGGACTTGATGCCGTGCGCGGACAGGACTCGCAGAATACGCTCGACTTCTTGAAGAATGTGCGTCCGGATGCGGTCATCATGCTGTTTACCCACTCCGTTGCGGAATCGACGCTTGATGTGGTGCGCGACTTCAATAGCGGCGGTAATTTCAATCCGATCAATGCCATTGGTGTCCTTTCGAAAATCGATGTGTTGTGGATGGAAGACAACGAACGCGAACAGACCGCCTTGCAGATTGGACAGCGCATAGCCGGCAACAAGATGAAGAACCAGCCCATGCTTCGCAAGTCGCTTTTCAACATCTATCCCATTTCTTCCCTGCTGTTCCTTAAGGCATCGTCACTCAAGGAAGAAGACCTCCGGCTAATCGGCCGTCTTAACGGCAGTGATGAGGATATGCTTGTCTGTGCCATGCTGACTGCCAACGATTTCATTGACCCTGACTATGAACTGGCTATCAGCGTCGATGAACGCCGGCATTTGCTGAAACAGTTGGACTTGTATGGCATTTATCTGCTTTCCGAACTATTGAAAAAGAAGCCGGAAGCTACCCTTGGCGAAGCCCGCGAACTGCTGTTTGCGGAAAGCGGCGCAAAAGAATTCATGACCATTCTGCACAACCATTTCGGTAGCCGTTCGAAACTAATCAAGATGGAAAGCATCTATCAGCGGCTGCAACGTGCCTTGGCCACAGAACGCGCTTCGGCTTTCAGGGATACAGAAGCCGTCCGTCTGCTCGACAGAATGGAGCAGCGCATTGCCGACCTGTTCAGTTCGCTGGTGCACGAGCACAACGAGTATGAACTTCTCAACCGCATTTATTGCAACGAAATCGACTTGGATGAAGACGTTGTCGACGAGTTTCAGCGGCTTTGCGGAGAGCATGGAGGCTCTGCGCCCGAGCGTCTCGGACTTGACCCGAAACACGCCACTGTCAGCGAAATGAAGGAACGGGCATTCGAACGTGAAAAGTATTGGCGGCGTGCCATCAACGAGGAGTTTGACCCGGATGAAAAGGAATGGATGCGCACCGTATTGCAGTCGTACACACTGCTGCGGCACAAAATCCAGACAGCCGCCTATCAGTACGAGCAGTCACGTGCCTTTTTGTTTAATGAAAATTGATTGAAGCTATGATATATTGCACAAAATGCGGGACATCAAATCCCGAGCAATCCCGATTCTGCCGCAACTGCGGCAGTACGCTGCAAAAGCAGATAGTTCGGCCTTCCGTTGCAGCGTCGACAGTTGTTATTGTGTTTGTGCTTCTGTTGCTGGTTGCAAGTATTCTGGTGGCTTTTTCTAAAGGAATAGAAACTGACGTCGTTGGAATCGTTTTGATGTTGCCATATCTGCTGGTTTCAGTTGCAGTCATTCCAATGCTTTCATTTGTCAAAGAGCAGGGAGATATAAAGATGCGTAATTTTCATTTTGTGACACTTTTGGTCTTGTTAATTGCCAATGCACTAATGATACTGCTGATATTGAACGGTTCGATGCTCTTGCCTCATGTATTGCTTTCTGCCGGACTGGCTGTCAATACGATAGTGGCATGGTTCCGTCGTCCGGTCGAGTCAGAGGATAATTGATAATAAATTGAGAATAAGAAAATTATATTTTAACTATGATATATTGTACAAAATGCGGGACACCAAATCCCGAACAATCCCGATTCTGCCGCAACTGCGGAAATCCGTTGCAAATGCAGACCGTACAACCCCCGAAGCCACCGCAATACACGCCGAAGCCTTCGACGGGCGTGTCGGTTGCCCTTATTGTGTTCATGCTGTTGCTGCTGATTGTGAATATCGCGGCAGCTTCCGACAGAAGCATGGATCCGGACATTGACGGTGTTGTCCTTACTGTGGTGTATTTGTTGCTTTCCGTTGCAGCTTTTCCGATATTGTCGTTTTTCAAGAAACAGGCAAAGGTAGCGTCTCGCAATTTCCATTTTGCGATTCTGCTGGCCTTGTTTACGGTCAATACGCTGCTGATACCGATGTGGAACGGTTCGCTGTTGCTGCCCTACATTCTGCTATCCGTAGGATTGGCGGTCAATACGGTCATTGCGTGGTTCCGTCGTCCGGCATTGGCAAGCGGAAGGGATTCGTTCCTCAAGAAATTCCATTTTGTCATGGCTGGAATTGGCGGCATTATGATGTTGTTCAGCCTGCTTGCATTTTTTAACACCCATGAATGGAGCAGTCAGGACCCGACAGACTCAAGCTATTCACGCATGACTTCTTCGTCGTTTTGGGGCTATCGCTTTGAAAGCGAATCGATTCGTCTCTTTGGCGAAGATGCTCCGCTTTGTCACAATCTTTACGGCATCAGTGACGATACGTTCTATCTTTACCGTTATGTCGTTGACCATACCTCAGAATGGGAATGCGATAGTACTGCATTTTACAACAGCCGTTCGGAAGCCCGTAGCGGGTACTACCGGTACGTTACCGTCGGCACGCTGATTTTTGCCGCGCTTTGTGCTGGATTTGTCTTTTTAGGTATTCGACAGAAAGGGTAATAATTATGAAGTGTCCGAATTGTCATACGGAGTTGCCTTCAGGGGCAATGTTCTGTCGTAACTGCGGTTGCAGACTTCCGTTAGAATGTCCCGGTTGCCATGAGAATATTGCGGCGGATGCAAAGTTCTGCAAATATTGTGGTACGGACATAGCAGGTTTCTTTTGGAAGGCATGGGTGGATGAGTGGAGAGCTAAATATCTTGGTAGTCCGTTCATGTTCGGGAATGACAGTATTCCGAAAGAGGCTGATAAACTGGAAGAGTTTTCGCTGCTAGCTACGGCTTCCAACCTCAGCGGTCCGGCATCTCTGAAATGGAAGCCCGACAAGGCGGAAGCCGGCCGCATTGCCGACCTGTTCCGTCGATACTGTGCAGAACGGGGCTACACATGGAAAAAAGATTTTTAAACAGAAAAATAAATACAACGAAATATGGGAAACTGGGTATGTATTGACTTTGGTACGAGCAATTCGGCGGCGGCAATCGTGGTTGACGGCCGTCCGAAACTGGTGTCGCCCAACAACAAGTCGTATTTTCCGACCGTGGCTTGTGTGTTGGGAAAGGACAAGATTGCCGTATGCCAGAGTGCAGAACAGTTCAAGACGAAATATCCTGAATTCTATTTACAGGAATTTAAACTCAATATTGCCGAGCCGCTCGACTGCAACGGTGTTGGCTATCGGGAAGTGATTGCCGCCATTCTGCGTCATATAAAGGGCTGTGCGGAAATCGAAAACAACGGTAACCGTATTGACAACGTGATGCTGACTATTCCCGCCATTTATACGGAAAGCGACCGTCGTAAGGACGTGATGCGTCAGGCGGCCCTCGATGCGGGATTTCAGAAAGTGGCTTTTATGCGTGAGGCGCATGCTGCCGCTCTCCACTATGCCTATATCCAGGGCACGGAAACCGTCGGCCTTTCGTTGGTCTATGACTTGGGCGGAGGAACGTTCGACCCCGCTCTGATTATGCTTTCGGGCGAAAACGAACCGGATTTTCTGGGCTGTGACAGCGGTGTGAAGTGTGGCGGACAATACTTCGATGCAGCCATCTACAAACAGGCACAGGCCGAGGCAAAGGCTGCCGGTGCGCCGTTGGACCGCTCTTCGAAATGGAGCGACTTTTGGGCATGCCGCCTGTTGAAAGAAGACCTTTCAGCAACGTACGAAGCCACGACACTGCTTTCCAATGGCAATCCGTTTACGCTCAGCCGTCCGGATTTCGAGGAACTGATTCGCAAAAAGCTGTATCTTACGCTTGATGCCTGCGACATGATGATGACGTCGGCACGAAGGGAATGGACCGAAGTAGAACAGATACTGCTGGTGGGCGGTTCGACGGCCATACCGTTGGTCAGCTCATTGCTACAACAGCATTTGATTTCCCACAATGCTCCGAAAGTAAAAGTTATCCGCAGCCTTAACGGTCCGAACGGCGAATACAATCACAACTATGCCGTATGTCTCGGCGGCATTACGCTGGCAGAGACTAAGTTGCTTCATCCGGAACCCGAGCCTGAACCAGAACCGGAAATTGGCGAACTCGTAAACAACGGGAAACGTTGTCGGCTGAAACTTGGAACCAATACCTTCGGGCGTGACAGAGGTCAGGATTATGTGTTTGACGACCCGCATATGAGTCGGGAGCATTTTGAAGTAATTGTAACTAAAAATGAAGGACGGGGATTCCGTTACAAGTTGCAGACTGTCAGTACCAGCCGGGCTACCGTGGTAAACGGAACACTGGCGCTTGACCGTACGATTCCGTTTGCTCCGAAAGAAATTGAGCTGAAGGACGGAATGACGGTGCTTGCCGGAAGAACGAAATTCCAGTTTGTTGAAGAACCGAAATAAAATCATAAACTTATGCCTAAATATATCAACGACTACAAAATCGTCGACCGCAAGCAAGGCGGTATGGCGGTTGTCTACAAAGGCGTGAACAGCAACGGATTCACGCGTGCATTCAAAGTGGTACGCCCCGACAAGGCGGCCAACAATCCGGCTCTGTGCCAGAAATTTCTGAAGGGTATCCAGATTCTTCAGCAGCTCGACCATCCGAACATTGTCAGAGCTTTGAATGCCTTTACTTATACCGACGATGAAAACGGAAGCATGTATACCGTGCTGGAAATGGACTGGCTTGACGGTACCGACCTGGAGCAAATGGTGAAGAACAAGTATCCGAACGGAATGTCGCTGAAAGACGTGCGTAAAATCGCGACCTATGTGAGTCAGGCCATGAGCTATGCTCATTCGAAAAAAATTCTCCATCTCGACATCAAACCGAGCAACCTGATGCTTGTCAATGGCTATGTCAAACTGATAGATTTCGGTATTGCCAAAATTATCGGTGAAAATGCCAGCATGGTGGAAGGTGGAGATACGATAGCCACGCAGACGTTGACAGGGGAATCGACCTTTAAAGGTACGCTGGCCTATTCGTCGCCGGAACAGTTCAACGGCTCTATTGTTACTGAGCGTTCTGACATCTATTCGTTTGGCTGTACGCTTAATTTCCTGCTGACCGGAACAAACGATCCGAGTGTCCGGGTGAAGGATTCGCATTTTGCCGCCATTATTGACAAATGCCGCCAGCACAATCCAAATGACCGCTATCAGAGCTTTGATGAAGTATTGAAAGCCATAGAGAAGAATGAGACTGTAAAATGTGTCAACTGTTCCAAACAGATTCCTGCTGATGTGAAATTCTGTCCGCACTGTGGCGCGAAGCAGGAGAAAAAAGCGCCGGAACCGCCTAAGACAAAAGTTTGTCCGGAATGCAAGCAGAATGTGCCTGCTGCCGACCGTTTCTGTTCAAATTGCGGACACGATTTCAACAAGCCGAACCCAAATCCGCAGCCTCCGAAAAGAAAAGTGTGGCGATGCAGTAACTGCGGACGGACACTGACGGAAGAGTTCAATGACAACCATAACACATATTGTTGCTACTGCGGGCAAAAAACGATGAAATATGAATAAGGTTGTGTCATGAAAAAATGTACGTTATGTAATATACAGAATCCGGATGATGCTGTATTTTGTCGGAAGTGTGGTCTTGCACTTCCTAACAGGACAAATGTCGGTCAGAAAGACAACTCGAAGAGATTAAACAATATGAGTGTACCGGCCAAGATTCTGTGGACAATAGTTGTGATAGTTGTTGTTGTCGCTCTGTTGTCTTCGGGTTGCGGCATGGCGGAAACCATAATTTTTATTTTAGGTGCATTGTGCATTCTTGCCTATATATGGTAAGTCTTTGATTGATTTTTAAATTTAAGACTTTATGATTGAATTGAAACAATATTCCGTTTTTTGCGAACAGGGTGTCCGCGGAAACAATGAAGATTTCATATATCCTGCAACGGCCGGCAAAAATGACCGGATATTTGTCCTGTGCGACGGAATGGGCGGACACGGACACGGCGAGGTGGCAAGCGAAACGGTGGGCATGGCTGTATATCGTTTCCTTGAAGTGCAACACGCCGATGTGTTTACGGAGGAAATGTTCCGTGAAGCGCTCGACTTTGCCGTTGAGGAGTTGGAAAAGGCTGACAGTTTTGATGACGACGAACGACGCATGGGAACGACGCTTGTTGTGGTGGCGTTGAATGAGTTTGAAATCCTTGTTGGCCATGTTGGCGATAGCCGTTGCTATCATTTCAGCCATAGCGGTGAACTGCTTTTCCGTACCACTGACCACTCACAGGTGGCTGAGGCTGTGCGGCTTGGTCTCATAACTGAAGACGAGGCTTTCAACCATCCGAAAAAAAACATATTGACCCGATGTGTTCAGGCCAAAGGTGAGAATAAAATAGAAATGACCATCGACCGTCTGAAGCGTGCAGATGATGGTGACATACTCCTTCTCTGTACCGACGGAGTGAACGATGCACTGCGCGATGCGGACATTGAGCGCATTGTTCGGGTAAATGCCGGCAATTTGAATGCTTGTGCGGAAGCTGTCAAGACAGAGTGTGGAATGAATTCTCGAGACAATTTTTCCGCCATATTCATCGAACTGCATGCCGAAGGTTTTCCGCCAAAAGCTCCGGTAGATCCCGAACCTCAACCGGAGCCACAACCAGAACCGAAAGCAGAAAAGCCGTGTCCAAACTGCGGAAAGCCTAATGCTGTTGAAGCTCGGTTCTGTACTTATTGCGGACATAGTTTTGAGGAGTCCTCCAATCCGGTAGATCCTCCTGAGCCCCCGATTCCGGAACCTGTCATACCGCAACCCGGTAATGACAGTTGGATACATCTGCCGTTTTCCGACAAACCTGTAAAACAGTCCACTTTTTTCATTATTCTGGGCAGCATCATTGCAGGGCTGATAGTCATTATTGTTGTTCTGTGCTTTTTGTTGTCGACGGGCGGTCGGCATCCGCACAAAAAAAGGCTCCCCTCATTCCGTGAGTATGTTGAAAAGCCGGACCACGATAATGACGATGCTATTGAAATCACAGATTTTTTCCAACAAACATTTAAGCAATAGACAATGAATTTTCAACGGACATTGGACAATCATATTATCTGTGGCAAATGTCAGACGGAAAATCCTTCGGATGCCGTTTATTGCCGTCATTGCGGACTTTTGTTTACAAAGAAACCAGCGAAGAAAAAATCGTCCAAGCAGTGGTTATGGCTGTTGCTCCTTATTCCGGTGTTGGGGTTGGCCGTCTACGCTGCTGTATGGTATGCCCTACAGCCTTCCTATCTCTACATTGATGGAGAGACATTGTCGAGTTTGGAAGTAGAACCAACCGGCGGCACTGCTGTTCTCACTATTTCGACGGACGCTGATGACTATTATGTCTATAAGCCCAGTTGGGTGACGGCTGAGAAGGGATTTGGAGTATTGACATTGTCGTATGATTCCAATGAATCGGGTATTTCCCGTACGGGTACGGTAAGGCTGAGTGCCGGTGATCTTGAAAGTCAGGTTGTGCTGACTCAGGAGCCGAATACCGAACCGGTGGCTACCATCGAAAAGATTTGGTGCGTGCATGATGTGTATCAGTATGGACAAAAGGGAATGGAAATCCACGTAAAGTTTCACGTGAAACGAATGCTTGGAAGAACCGGACGTTGTGTCGCTTATTTTTACCAGTCTGACAACACTACGCCGCTCTATGACTATAATGGAAACTATACGACTTCCGACGGACAGGTTTCATGTGGATGTGATTATATGCCTTCCTATGAAGAGTCGGTATTTAAGGATTTTACCTTATTTATGCCGCTTGACGAACTGCATCTGTCAGCAGGGGAATTCGATTTGACTTTTGATGTGGCTGTTTATGACGATAACGGCAATCTTCTTTGTCAGCAGGAAGGCGAGAAATTCACGTTTACGAAAGGCTATTGAGTATGAAAATTTGTAGATACTGCGATGTGGAGAATCCTGACGATGCTTTATTCTGCAGAAAGTGTGGAAAGGAATTTCGGAAGGTGCATAAGCTGGGAAATACCTTGAAATTAATCTTCAGCTCGATTTTTGGCCTGGCTTTAGGCTATGGACTGGTGACTGGAGGTTTTTGGGTATGGGACTACTTCACGCAGCCTACATTCATTCAGATAGAAGGGAATACGGAGTATGATGTTTCTGTTCTGCCAGTAGAAAATGAAATTAGATTGGCCGTATCCACCGACGCCGACCGTTTTCAGACTGAATTTCCGGATTGGATAAGTTTTAGCGATGAGGTATCTCCTGCCGACAGTGTCTTTTTTGTTGTGTCAGCTAACGAAAGTGACAAGGAACGGACAGGTACAATCCTGCTCACAGCAGGAAAGCATACGGCGGAGGTTATTGTTTCGCAGCCTCCGATTGACGATGCGACGAGTTCGACTGCTGAGCCCGGAATAGATATCAGCATGCAGACACGTGGTCTTCAGACACATGGCGTTAACAGCTTTATATACAATATCATGTTGGAGCATAATGTTTATAGAAACGGTAAAAAGGGTATTGTCTTTCATGTCGATTTTGAGGTTGAGAATATGAACGGCAAGACAGGCTCTTGTGTGTGCTATTTTTATGATGAAGCAGGCACTGCCTTGAAAGATTCGGATAAAAGCCATTATACGAAAGACGGAAAAGTTTCTGTCGGCGTAGATTTTACATCTGATTCCGGCAACTGTCGCTTCAAAGATTTGCAACTGTTTATGCCGTACAGTCAATTTCATTTGAACGCTGCAGGAACTTACCGCTTGAAGTGCCGTATTATTCTTTGGAATGACCTGCTGGACAAATTGAGCGAATATCACTGGATAAACATCGATTATGACCAGCCTACGCCTCATGCATACGGAAAGATTCTGAATGTATGGAATGAATCAGATTTTATGCCTGACAGCGTTGCCGGAATGAATGTGCATGTCAAATTTGATGTTGAAAACATGAAAGGCAAAACCGGTTTCTGTCAGGTTCATATTTATGACCCGGAAACGGGCTCTCGAATTAAACAAGTGACGGGAACACAACAATTCACTCCTACTTACGATTCTTCGACTTTCGGCAATATGGCGGTTTTTGTTCCGAATTCGTTTCAATTCTTGGGAGAAGGAGAACACGCATTGAAATATAGGGCCGTGTTGATTGACGACCGCGGATGTGAATTGGATAAGTCTGACTATTATAATTTTAAATTGATAAATTACTAACTTTTAAATTAGTTGCATATGAACAATCCTAACATTATCGGAAATCCGATTAATCCATTTGAACAACAGTACCCTGATACTTGTGCTATCAAGTCTCAGCAACTGATTCTCAATGATTTTGGTATACATGTCACAGAGGACCAGCTGGTACAGTATTCTTATGAACATGGCTGGTATACAGGTGACGGAAGCGGCACGCTGATGGGTGACATCGGCAATTTGCTGGCGGACGCCGGCATTCCCTGTACACAGCAGATTGATGCTAACGTGTTTGACCTGACAAAAGAATTGGCACAGGGACACAAAATTATTGTAGGCGTTGACAGCAGTGAACTTCACAGCAGCTCGCTTTCAAGCTGGCTGAATGATCTTTTCAATGGCGATACGCCCGACCATGCACTGATTGTTGCAGGTATCGACATGACTGATCCCGAAAATCCGATGGTAATTCTGACCGACCCGGGAACTGGCGAACCTGCTGCCCCCTATCCTTTGGACCAGTTTATGGATGCATGGGCCGATTCCAGTCATTTTATGGTGTCGACCGACATTCCTACGCCGGATGCGATTAATGCATTCCAGGATATGGGCGACACTTATCATTTGCCTGATGTGGCAGGAGTGGACTATAACACTTTCAACATGTTCCAGAATTATAGCCATAACCTTCCGGATCCGGCTATGTATCCCGGCATGGGTGATCCGATGGACATGCTTTACAATGCCTTTAACGTCATGCCGACAGTGCCTGACATGACCTTCCCCGATGCTCTTTCGTACGTAGGATTGCCTCCTATCGACATGACTATGCCGATGTATACGCCGTTTGATCCGACCATGTACGACTACAACAACTTTGGGTTTGATTCGTCGTCTACATTGAGTGAAACAACCCAGCATTCCATCGACGTGTTGCAACAGAGTTATGATGACTGTATGCGCTATGCGCAGGATGCAATGGACAACGGTCAGCCTGTGACCGCCCAGATTTTCAGAAATCAGGCTCATGACGCGCAAAACGCTATTGACGACCTTTTGTCGTAGCTCTTTGACCGTTTACAATACGGGGGATCTGTCTTTTCGGCAGGTCCCTTTTTGTTTTTACGGTGTAGAACTGAAAGATTTGACGGGAAACCGTTATCTTTGTAATATGGACGAAAACAAAGACATCCGGGTTTCGGTCATTGTGCCGTTTTACAATGCGGAGGAGTGCATCGGAAGATGTGCTGAATCACTGATGCGCCAAACGATGAGGGACGGCATTGAGTTCGTTTTTGTCAATGACGGTTCGACGGACGGGGGGGAAGTGACCTTAAACACGGTTTTGGAGAAATATCCTGAGCGTCAGCAGCAGGTACGATTGGTTCGCAGGTCAAAGAATGGGGGGCTTGTTGCTGCCCGTCAAGACGGGTTGGATGCCATGACAGGGCAATATTTTATTTATTGCGATGCCGACGATTGGGTGGAAACGGATATGTACGAATCTCTGCTTGCCGTTGCCGACAGGGAAGATGCCGATGTGGTTTGTTCCTCTTTTTTTGTGGAGACAGGGAATAGGACGATTATACGGCGGTTTAAGTCCGACCGTTTTCCGAATTTGAATGATGCCCCTCTTGATACGCTGCATTTTTCCATTTGCAACAAACTGGTGAGAAGGAGTATTGTTGTTGACCACGGATTGCGTCTTTTCCCGAATGTGAACTGTTGGGAAGATTTGGGATTGTCATTCCGAGTGCTGATTTTTGCTAAAAAGGTGGTGATTGTCGACAGGGCCTTCTATCATTACCGTCGCGAGCCGAATGCTTCGATGTCTACTTCGAGAATGGAAAAGGTGCTGCATGACCATTTGCTGATGGTCGATGCAATAGAGAAATGGTTTGACAGTCAGCCTGTTGAATTGCGGCGGCAGTATGCGCCGTTTATCCGTTTTTTGCGGTTTACGGCAAAAATAAAGATGCTTCGGGGAAAAAACAAGGATATTGAACGCTGGAAGAGCACTTATCCTGAAACCAACCGTCACATAATGGCGTATAAAAATATTCCTCTCCCTTACCGTCTGCTCTTTTTAATGGCGGAAAAACTGCCTGTCGGTTTCTGGAAAATTGTATTCCGGGTGTTGGGAAAATCGTAAAAATGAAAATTCTCAAATTTTTTCTGTGAACTTATTGCTAAGTCTTGTTATAATTTTCTAAATTTGTAAATATCGGCAAAAACGCAACCTTTTAAAACGAAAACGCATTGGAAACGAAAGACTATAACTCGCTGAACCTGACACCTGAACAGGAAGACGCTCTTATTGATGAAGCCTTCCAGGATGTCCTGAACGGATATTTGAAAAGTAATCACCGCAAGAAGGTGGAAATAATCAAGCGTGCCTATGCTTTTGCAAAGGACGCTCATAAGGGTATCCGCCGCCGTTCGGGCGAGCCCTATATTCTTCACCCCATTGCTGTGGCTAAGATTGTGAGCCAGGAAATAGGCTTGGGGTCTACTTCCATTTGTGCTGCCCTGCTTCATGATGTGGTGGAGGATACGGAGTATACCGTTGAGGACATTGAAATGAACTTCGGCAAAAAGATTGCTTCCATTGTCGACGGACTGACAAAGATTTCCGGCGGTATTTTTGGTGATAAGGCTTCCGTTCAGGCCGAGAATTTCCGAAAACTGCTGCTGACGATGTCGGAAGATGTGCGGGTGGTGCTGATTAAGATGGCGGACCGTCTTCACAATATGCGTACTTTGGGTTCGATGCTGCCCAGTAAGCAGTATAAGATTGCCGGTGAAACACTCTACATTTATGCGCCGCTTGCCCACCGGTTGGGTTTGTTTGCCATAAAGACCGAATTGGAGGACCTCAGTTTCAAGTATGAACATCCGGAACAATATGAGGCTATCCGTGAGAAAATCCGTCTTTCAGAAGAAAAGCGCAAATGTGTGTTCTCGGATTTTGCAGCGCCGATTCGGACCAAATTGGACGAAATGGGGTTGAAATATACGATTACAGCCCGCGTGAAATCGATTTATTCCATCTGGAACAAGATGGAAAGCAAGCATATCCCGTTTGAAGAGGTTTACGACCTGTATGCCGTGCGCATTATTTTCACTTGTGATGATACCGCCAACGAGAAAAATATCTGTTGGAACATCTATTCAGCCATCACGGATATCTATAAACTGCATCCGTCGCGCACACGCGACTGGATCAGCACTCCGAAGGCAAACGGCTATCGTGCGCTGCACCTTACGGTGATGGGTCCTGACGGTAATTGGGTGGAAGTGCAAATCCGCAGTGCCAAGATGGACGACATTGCCGAACGTGGTTTTGCCGCACACTGGAAATATAAAATCGGCGAAAGCGACGAGGAATCGGAGTTGGAATCTTGGCTCAAGACGATTACGGACATTTTGAAAGACCCGCAGCCGGATGCTGTCGATTTTCTCGACACCATCAAGCTGAATCTGTTTGCTACCGAAATTATCGTGTTTACGCCGAAAGGCGATTTGATAACGCTCCCGAAAGATGCTACTGTGCTGGATGTGGCCTATTCGCTGCACTCTGAAATCGGTTCGCATGCCATAGCCGGAAAGGTGAACCATCGTCTGGTGCCTATTTCCTATCGTCTGCAGAGCGGCGACCAGGTGGAAGTGCTGACGTCAGCCACACAGAAGCCTTCAGCCGAATGGCTGGGCTTTATTACTACTGCAAAAGCCAAGAGCCGTTTGGAAGCTGCCTTGAAGAAAGAACGCCGGAAAGTGGCGGAAAAAGGTGAAACGGCATTGGGTAAGTTGGCCGATGAATACGGACTTGAGGACAAGAACCGCTTTATCACGCTGCTGATGGCATATTACAAACTGCTGACACGTGAAGAACTGTTCTATGCCGTAGGCAGCGAACAATTGGAGGTGACCGACAGTGTTGTGAAGACTATCTGCAAGAAACCCGGACAGGGAATCCTCAACAAACTGTGGCCGTTTAAGAGCAAGAAACCGACTTTGCCAGATGTGGAGGATGGCGAGAACCCACAGCCTTCTACAGACAAGAAGAAAATCAACAAAAAAGAGGTATATGTGCTACGTTCGGAAAACGGTGTGCACAACTATAAGATTGCGCCTTGCTGCAATCCTATCCCCGGCGACGATGTGTTGGGTTATGTGGATGACGACGAGAATGTGATAGTGCATAAAATGGATTGTGCTACGGCCATGCGTATCCGTAGCAGCCACGGCAACCGTCTGGTGGCAACCCGTTGGGAAGAGTCACCGCTTACGACGTCGTTCCTTGCCACGATTTCTATCCAGGGCATTGACCGTATGGGCATTCTGCAGGAACTGATTTATGAAATATCAACGAATATGTCGTTGGACATGCGCCGTTTGAATATAGAGGCCAACGAGGGTGTGTTCACTTGTGAGCTTGTATTGCGCGTTTCCGATGCCAATATTGTCAACCGGCTTTGCCGCCAGGTGAAAAAAATCAATGGTGTGAAGTCGGCTGTCAGAACGAAATAAAAAAGATTGAACGATGTTAGAACAACAAAAAGGATTGAAAAAGAAAACTTTATTAAGGATTCTGCTGTTTCTTGCCGCTGCAGCTATTATCACCTACTTTATCCCTGACCGGGATCGTGGGAGCTTTAATTACAGCATCGGCAAGCCGTGGAACTATTCGTTGCTGACGGCACCATTCGATATGCCTGTGATGCTTGATTCTGCAACGATGAAGGCACGGAAAGACAGTATAGACCGTGTGTTTGTGCCTTATTTCAAAGTGGACAAGACGGCTGAGAAGACAATGCTTTCCCAATTGTCGGCTACTGGAAACGCTGAGGCAGAACGGATTAAAGTGCATCTGCAGCGTCTGTTTGAACGTGGTATTGTCGACAATGATGTTTATGCTGCCATAAAAAGCAACCGGTTGCCGATGGTCTGTCTGTTGCATGATAAGGTGGGACAAAACATTTCTACGGCACAGATGGTTTCCGTCAGAAAGGCTTATGAATATATCGATTCTGCCCTTTCTTATTCTTCTGCGTTACAGGGGGTGAAGTTGTCGGAAATCATTGTTCCGAACATGGTGAAGGATACATTGACAACCAATAAACTGCTTGAAGACGAATACCGCAACGCCATTTCGCCGTCAGGAATTATCCAGCAGGGTGAACGTATTGTGGACCGTGGAGAAATCGTTACTCCGCAAACCGCCATGCTGTTGCAGACTTATGAGTCGATGATGAAGACACGTAACAAGGATGCCAAGGATGTCCATTATCCGATAGTCGGTTATGCGTTGGTTGTGGTGGCATTGCTGTTCCTGCTTTATGTGTTTATCAGTATGTTCCGTCCGCGTATTCTTCAAAGCAACCGGAAAATATTGTTTGTTTTGGCGATGATAACCGTTTTCACGGTATTCTCTTTCATGCTGATGGAGCGTTTCCACGGAGGAATGTATATGCTTCCTATCGCACTGGTGCCAATTGTGATTGTCACCTTCTTCGATTCGCGCACGGCATTCTTTGTGTCGATTATTCAGATAATGCTTTGCAGTCTGGTGACGGAATATCATTTGGAATTCATTCTGCTTCATCTGATTGCTTCCATAGTGGCGATTGATACGCTTCAGGAACTTTCCAAGCGTTCGCAGCTTGTGCGTACGGCCGCATGCGTATTCATTGCCTATTCTGTAACCTATGTTGCGTTCAGCATACTTTCAAACGGAAACATCAATTCTGTAGGCCTCCGCATATTTGTGTATTTTGCCATCAATACCATTATGCTGTCGTTTGCCTATGTGATTATCTTCGTGTTTGAACGTCTGTTCGGCTTTGTTTCGAAGGTGACTTTGGTGGAATTGTCGGATGTGAACAACCCGCTGTTGCGTGAATTGTCGGAAAAATGTCCCGGAACATTCCAGCACTCTCTGCAACTTTCCAACCTTGTGTCGGAGGCTGCCCACGAAATTGGAGCAAACACGCAGTTGGCCCGTGCCGGTGCACTTTATCACGATATCGGCAAGATGGAAAATCCGGCATTCTTCACGGAAAATCAGCACGATGTAAATCCTCACGAGCTAATTTCTCCGGAACAGAGTGCGAAAATTGTCATCCGCCATGTCACTGACGGTATAAAACGCGCTGAAAAGGCAAAATTGCCGGATGTAATCAAGAATTTCATCCTGGAACATCATGGTAAAAGCTTGACGAAATATTTCTACACTACCGCCTGCAATGCCAACGGTGGCGAACCGGTCGATCCTGCTCCATATACCTATCCCGGTCCGAACCCGCAAAGCAAGGAAACGGCTATTCTTATGATGGCGGATGCCACGGAAGCCGCCTCCCGGAGCTTGAAGGAATATAACGACGAGACAATTTCCAACCTTGTCAACAAGATTATTGACGGGCAGATTGCACAGGGGTTGATGAAGGATTCTCCGCTCAGTTTCCGTGATGTGGAAACGGTGAAGAAAGTGTTTATCTCGCGTCTTCGCACCATGTACCATACGCGTGTCTCCTACCCTGAACTCATCAAGAAGGAAAATAAGGACGGCGAAACTCCGCAGAACGGGAAATAATAAATGTTTCACAAGATAAAACCGGGGAATGTGCTCATGCGGCGCATTCCCCGGTTTTTGTATCGTGTTTTGTCACTTATTTCCCGAGCAGTTTCTTCAACTTGCGATGACGGGCTTTTTCGGCGTGATAGGCGCGTAATTTGCCTACGGCTATATCTTCCATCATTTTTTCGTCCAAATGCGCTGCACGGGCGTATTCTCGCCCCACACGGGCTGTTTCCTCTTCGCTGTCGATGTTGAGGCTGCGGAAATTGTTGTAGAGCGTGTTTTTGTCGTGTACGCCAAAGCGCATGCGGTTAATGTCTACCAGTTTGAAATGGTAGACACCGTTGTCGACGGTAAACAGTATGTTGCCCGGTGAGAAATCGCGGTGGTAGATTCCTTTTTGATGGAGTTCGAACATGAAAGCTCCCAAAGCGCTGACCATTTTTTTGTAGTCAGGCACTTCGGTTTCCCAATGGCGGATGATGCTGCCTTCGTCCATGCGGCAAATGTAGTAGCTTTCCTTTAGCAGTCCGCCTTCATAATCCTCGATATAAGCCATAGGTTCGGGGGTGCCTACTCCCATCTCTTTCAGCCGTAGGGCGTTGTCGTACGACCGTTTGGCTTTCCCTGCACGCAGGTAGGTGTAGGCAAAACGGTTGAACAATGCCGGAACGTGGAAGCACTTGACGGTGACTTCCATATTCTCCAACGGCAGACGATAGATGATATTTCTTCCCTTGTAGATTACCGTTCCTTCCTTCTCTGCTTTCTTCGGAAGCAGTCCAATGGATGAGGCAAGGGCTTGATATTTAGGATTGATTACGATTTTTCGTTTGCTCATAGAGGCTTGCGGCATGGGATTAGAGTGAATCGAACTGCAGTGGGAGCAGGTCCTTCACGCCGTTTACAACATACACTTTATCCTTGCCGTAAAGATAGATTTTAATGGGTGTTCCACCCAACTTTTCATATTCGAGAATGGCCTGACGGCATGCTCCGCATGGAGTTACCGGATTTTTGATGAAGTCGCCGTTCTGCCAGGCGGCTATGGCCATTTTTTCAAATTTTGCGTCGGGATATTTTGAGTGGGCATAAAAAATAGTGGTGCGTTCGGCACATGTTCCGGACGGAAAAGCCACATTTTCCTGATTCGAACCTCCTACAATTTTCCCGTTGGAGAGAAGCAGTGCCGCTCCGACATGGAATTTGCTGTAAGGAGCATACGACTTTTCGGTCATGGCCTTGGCTTTGTCAACTAAAATTTTATCCTCTTCAACAAGTTCGTTGTAATCATAAACTTGTATATTTGTAACAATCTTTAGTTCTTTCATATATGCTGACTCATTTATGCAAATATAACACTTATTTTCAGAAAATCGGCAACTTGCTGATTTTTCTTGTCTTATTTTTGTTTTCTTCGGCGGCAACGGTGTGTGCCCAGTCGATGGACTATCTGATGTATATCGAACAGTATAGCGAAACGGCGGTGCGTCATCAGCAGGAATACGGTATTCCTGCCAGTATTACGCTGGCACAGGGGTTGCTGGAAAGTGGTGCCGGAAAGTCGCGTCTGGCCGTTGAGGGCAACAATCATTTCGGTATCAAGTGCCATTCGACATGGAAAGGCGACGTGATACATGCCGATGATGATGAACTGAACGAATGTTTCCGGAAATATGATGATGCGGCAGAATCGTTTGAGGACCATGCACGCTTTTTGATGAAGAAGCGCTATGCCCCGCTGTTTGAACTGAAGCCGACCGACTATAAGGGATGGGCGAAAGGTCTGAAAAAATGCGGTTATGCCACAGACCCGTCCTATGCATCGAAGCTGATAAACATTATCGAAACTTACGAATTGTATGCCTACGACACGGGACAGCCTGTGATTGCTTCACGCAAGAAATTGCAGGGCGATGAAACGCTGGAACATTCCATTGATATGGAAATTATCAACGAGTTCAAGCTGATGCACAAGATGCGGAAGAAATGGGGACTTTACTACATCACTGTTTATGAGGGCGATACTTATGATGCGATAGCCGAAGAATTCGGCATCAAGAAACGCCGTTTGCTTTCGTTCAACGACCTCGGACGGCGCGACGAAATGCTGGAAGCCGGATCCATGCTTTATTTGGAGGAAAAGAACGACTGCGTGGAAACGGGTCCGGAAACACATAAGGTGAAAAAGGGCGATACCCCCTATTCCATCGCTCAAGAATACGGCATCAAACTCGAATCCTTCCTGAAAATGAACGGCCTCGAAGCCGACGACCGCCTGCGCGCAGGCAAAAAGCTCCGCTTACGATAACAGACATATAACAGAATAAAAACTGCGGCACATCCATTGGGAATTATGCCGCAGTTTTTGCTTGTCAGAAATAAGAATTGTCTGTTATTCGACAATCAGTTTCTGTGTTGTATATCCTTGTGGAGTAGAAATCTTCAAAATGTATATGCCTTTCGGACAGTTTCCAAGATTTATGGTTTCCTGTGCTTCGAAGCGGGCAATCAATGTACCTGTGGCGTTCATTACTTCAACAAAGTCATAATTGCCTTCAATGTTTACCATACCTTTTGTCGGGTTTGGATATACTTTGAATTTGCTGTTGCTGGCAACAGAGCCCACTGAAGATTCTTCCATTACGTTGAATTCAATTTCAACAAGAGGTGTTGTTGTTGATGCAAATACCGCTTTAACGCCGGCCTTATGCATACCTGTGGACAGATTACGGAATGTGTAATTGTTTTCTGCTACAGTTCCCACTTTCGAACCGTCGAGATATACTTCAAACGAGAGGTCTTCGCGGATATTGTCAATATCAATATTTTCCGGAACCTCGATGCCGATAAACATGTCGTCGATCATCAACAGGAACAGATAATCGGATACGCAGTTCAATGTGACATACTTTGCAGATGCCGGAATTTCGTAGCGATATTCTTTCCATTCTCCCATTGGGATAGCCAATGGTTCGTCGCCTGTCAGCCATACGAAATCACCCTCTTCCTTGCCGCTTGTCGAATATCCTACGCGGATTTTTTCTTGTCCGTAGTCTTCACTATAGCTTTTTGCAAAGAACTTGAATACAAAATCCTTGTTGAACTTCAGCTCAGGAGAGATGATGAAGTCATTGTTCACATCATCAGTTGATGCAAATGCTGCCAGGAACTTGTTTCCGCTGTGCGGACGAATTTTGCTGTCCATAACGCCCAAAACCGGATCAGTTTCATACGGATTAAAAATCATGTAGGCCATCGGACCTTCGCTGTTGGGATAATCCACTGCATCAATCGGATATACAGTAGAGTTGTCGCCGTCAATGTACGACCAATTCAGTTTGCCCGGGGAATTGACGGCAAAGTCGTCATGTCCTTCAAAATCATCCAACATAAAGTTGGTTGTGTTCCATGTGAACGTGCGTTCTCCGTCAGTGCCGGTAGGAGCAATTTCCAGATTGTATGGGTCGGCGATGTATTCTTCCAGTGCATATTGCAACGTATAGGACGCTTCTTTTGAAAGGTCTATGTTTTCTTTTGTTACCGTGTTGAAACCCTTCTTTCGGAGTGCTATGGTATAAATGCCTTTCCATACGTCCGCAATGTCACAAGTGCCGTCAGCAGCGGCTGTAGCCGTATATAAGTGGTTTGTGTCACCGTCGTTGTTCGTAAGCGTTACCTGTACTCCTGCCGCCTCATTGTTCGGTGTATTGGTGGTGAGTGTCAGTTTTACTTGTGTGAGCATCTTGTTGGCAAGACTTTCGCTGATGGTTGCCTCGCCCGTTTCTCCGTCTTTATAGACTGCTTTCACTGCATAGCGGTAGAATCCTTGTGGCTGAGCGCCCCATTGCTTGTCGGTAAATGTGAATTTGGCCTGTGGTGCGGCTGTCAGCAGTGTCCATTGTGATTCGTCGCTTGTTTGCTCTTCTGTCATTCTCCACACGTTGTATTTTGTTTCTGAAGTGACTGTCGGCAATTGGTCCTCTCCCTGCTTGATACCGATGGCACGAATCATCAGTGAACGTTGAATGTTATGGCTCTCAACGTATTCAAAATTGCCGGTACGATAGTCAGTGGTGAAGCAACTGGTTCGTTCCATAAATGGGTAGTCCGGATTGTTGCCGTCGTCCAGTCCGAGACCGGTATGACCTTCGCAACCGATAGCTACCATATAGCCACGTGGAGCATCGACAATTGTCGGGAAATCGAAACGGTTCCATTCGTCGTCAATTGCCGGTACACCCGACTGTGAATACAGTAGTGTGTTTGTAGGATTTCCTTCCTCATCGAGGTCAAAAATAAATACATTAACTGCCGTGTGGGTTGTTAAATATTTTTCAATATACCAGGTCATGCCTGTCAGGTGTGAAGGCGTGCGGAATACGGCTCCGTATGCGCTGTATTCGGTGTCGTCAGTTCTGCCCAATCGGCCGCCATGTGTACCGTTATCATAACGGAATTCCTGTACGTCGAGCGGCTTCTGCCATGTAAGTGAGGCTTCCTCGTTGTTGGTCTCTACGGTTAGTCCGTAAGGGCTCAGCAATTTGTCGTTCAGTGCAATAGTTCCAACATTTACAGCTTCGTCGGCCACGCTGACGGATTGCGTGTGGGGTTGTAGGCTGTAGCGGTTCACGGTCAGCTGGTAATTGTCATGTTTATAGACTCCTTCCACCGTGAAATTGCCTTCTGTATCGCTTGTGGACGTATATTCGCCGTAGCCTGAAATGCAAACTTCTGCATCACCTACCGGTGCATTTTCTTCATTGACAATTTTACCGGAGACGGTAAATTTCGGAAGTGCTGTAAGTGCAGCATCAAGTGTTTTTCCATCTGTGTCGGTGAGAGTGACATTTGTTTCCTTTTTCACTTCGAATCCGACTTTGTCGAAAGTCACGTTGTACGTGCCGGCTGGAATTTTTTCCAACAGATATACGCCTTCGGCATTGGTCATTGTGCTGAGTTCCGTTCCTTCAAGGGCAACTGTTACACCTTCAAGTGGCTGGCTGCCATCGGTAACTTTTCCCGACAGTTTGCTTTCCGACGCCTCTTTCAGTGATACGTCAGTCAGATACAAAATGAATTGGTAAGCATCCGAAATACAGTGGAATCCCAAATGATAGTTACCGTCAGCGGAAATGTCCGGAAGTATGATTTCATAGCTGACAAAATTGTTGTCGGCCACAGTATAGCTTCCCAGTTTTGTAGTCATGGCTTCAACGGTCTTGTCTGTTCCGAAGAAGACTTCCATTTTTTCCGGATAAGAGCTGTCGTAAGACTGTAGCTTGAACTCCAACCGGTATTTTTTGCCCGCTTGCAATTTGATTGGAGAGGATATCAGCCAATCGTCGGCTGCGGTCTCGCCGTCTTCGTTGTAATAGTAGTAAGCTGCATTGAGAGTCGTTTCCCTTCTCCATGTATAGCTGTCCTTATTACTGTCGATTACTGTCCATAGGGCGAAATCATTGTCTGTTGCAAAGTTGCAGAAATAGGGAACGGAAATGGCCGGTCCGGCAACGACTGCATTGGATGTGCCTTTCTCTCCTGCTCCTTCTGTTGTGATGGCGGTCAGTTCATATGAATAGTTGGCAAGTGATTCGATAGTTGTGTCGTCGAATGATGTGCCTGTTGCGTCTTCCGAAAGAGTTTTTCCGTCAGGCATACGGACAATTTTATATTTTAGAGAAGCCAAATCAATCCAGCCATTGTTCACGCCCTTTTCCGGTGCAGTCCAAGTGATGCGGATAGAATTGTCGCCAGTGCTTGTCGCCTTGATATTTGTCGGAGCTTTTGGAATATCGAATCCGACAAAAGCCGTAGTTGTGGCCGATTCGCTGTTTCCTGCATCGTTGACAGCAACTACACGATAAGAGTGTAATCCTTTTGAGGGAGAGTTGTCCGTCCATGTTGACATACCGCCGGGAGCAGCATTGGTTACTTCTCCGGCTTGTTCTTCATCGCGGTAGACTATGACTTTTGTCAGTGAAGCAAGTGCTTCGCCATTAAAGGTAGTCGACGGATTCTTCCACGATAATGTTGTTGACAATGAACCGTCGGCAGCAGGAATAGCCGTTAGTTCTTCCACTTTGGCCGGAGCACCGTCGTTGATTTTTTCAAATGGTATGTATAGGCCCACGATTTGCGCGTTGTTGCCCATTGTTCCGAGCCGTGTTGCCTCGCCTGTTTCCAGGTTTACTTCTGCCAGTACGCCTTCCTGATAAATCGTGTTGACTGCCCAATAGAGTTTGTTGCTCTTATGGTCAAACTCCATTGATTGCAAGTATTGGCCTTCCGGTTCTTCGTAGGTATAGCCTATTTCTGTTGCGTTTCCGTTCGTCTTGTCGATAGTGTATAGATAGCCGTCATCTGCTTTAACTGCGTACATTTGACCTTCGTAGGAACATGCCATTGTCACAAATGTATGCGGCAGGTTGCACACGGTAGTGATGTCTCCGGTGGCAAGGTCGACTTTCATCAGGACGGAAGAATGTGCCATGGGCGGATTTCCAATGGCGTACATCGTGTTTGTGGAATAGTCGAACGACATGTCGGCAAACAGCGTGTTGAGCCCTGTATAGTCCTTAATCTGTTTGTATTCGCCGGTGTTGATGTCGACTGTCCCGAATCCAATGGGAGTTGCTACACCGTCGCCGGGAGAATAGATATAGACATAGTATTTTCCGTTGGCAAAAGCTCCTGCCGAAGCGGCAAAGTCGTGAGGAAAAACATGGAGCACGTCAATGGTTTCCGGTGTATAGGCATTGAATTTGCAAATTCCGTATTCATCCTGGTTTCTTTCGTCATAACGAAGCCAACCGAAGATGTCGGGATACTGTTCCGGTGCCTGTTGGCGTGGTTGCATCATGCGTTGATGGCCTGTTTCTTTACGTTGGATGGTGGTTCCGGCTCTTTCTTTTTGCGGAAAATTTTCAGCTCCGGCTACAAATGCAAATAGTAGCATCAAGAGGGTTGTCAGAGTAAATTTTTTCATGATTAGGTCTGTAAATTGTTTGTTAATTTGTTGGTGTTTAAATGATTAATCTTTTGGTGAGAAGAGAAAATACCCCTCTATCCGCATTTGAGGATGAGGGGTATTAAGAGGTATATTACAGCATTTGGAGCATTCCGAGGAGTGCTTTTACTTCGTAGTTGAAAAGGGTGCGGCGTTCTTGCAGTTTTTTTGCGAAATCGTTGGCGATGTCGCGCACGGAACGGTTGCTGAACACTTGTTCCAGATATCTGTAAGTGTCGTCAAACATGGTCTTTATTTCGTCCTCTTCCAACTGGCAGGTGCGTTTGCCTTCTTCAGCAATTGACTTGTAGAGCGCTTTCTTTACTTTCGAGTAGTTGATGTCGTTCTTTTTCAGCGAACGGCACATCATGTTGCCGATAAGCATACCTACGGTCATCTGATAGTGTTTCAGCGTATAGTGCCAGGATTCTTTAGCGGGAATACCGGGATTTCCGCTAAAATAGTAGTCGGAAGTGAACTGCACGTATTGACTGGCCTCGTTGTCCAAGTCCAGTTTGTAGAGCATGTCCTCGCCATTCCAGATAGTGATGCCGATAGCCATACCTGTAATTCCGTAGCACTTGTCCTCTTCGTTGCGATATTTCATAATGTCTTTATTCTGCTAACAGAGTGCAAAGTTAGTAAATTGTCCGGCAATTCCGCCTATTTACGCTGTGCAATGGTTCTTTCCAGCCGTTTTAAGGCTTCAATGATGACGGAACGTGAGCAGCCGATGTTGATGCGCTGGTGGTATTCGCCTCCGTCGCCGAACATTTCACCGTCGTTGAGTGCCAGACCTGCGTCAATGAACAGTTGGTCGAGCTCCTGCCCTTTCAGTC
Organism: uncultured Porphyromonadaceae bacterium; assembly: GCA_900544305.1. GTDB lineage: Bacteria > Bacteroidota > Bacteroidia > Bacteroidales > Muribaculaceae > Limisoma. The sequence continues at coordinate 19,845 of UQUV01000005.1, read as the reverse complement.
CGAGCTCGGTGCAGTCGAGCCAAATCAGATAGGATGCCTGTGGGCGCATGACTTTGATGCACGGCAGGTGTTCTTTGACGAATTCTTCCAGTGCAAGAATGTTGCCTTCGAGGTAGGCAAGCGTTTCGTTCAGCCAGCTTTCTCCCTGATTGTAGGCAGCTTCCGTTGCAACGGTTACGGTGAAGGTCGGCTCGTTTAACTCATTGATTGCCAGCCAGTCGTAGAATCCCTGACGGAGTTCCTTGTTCTTGATGACACACCAGGAGCTGATAAGTCCCGGAATGTTGAATGTCTTTGACGGAGCTCCAAGTACGATGCTGTTCTGAGCCGCGTCTTCCGAAACGGCGGCAAATGAAGTATAATGGTTTCCGAACAGTTCCACGTCGCCGTGTATTTCGTCGCTTGCCACGAGCACACCGTTTTCGCGGCAGAGCGTTGCCACGCGTTTCAGCGTTTCTACATTCCACACGACACCGCCGGGGTTATGAGGGTTGCAGAGTATCATCATTTTCGGTTTTTCTTCTTTTATCTGGCGTTCCAGCAGGTCGAGATCCATTTTCATGGTGTTGCCTGTGTTGATGAGCGGGTTTTTCACCGCTACCCTTCCGTTGCCTTCAACAAGGTGCTTGAACGGATGATATACAGGCTGCTGAATCAGCACTTTGTCGCCTTTTGATGTGAAATACTGCAGTACGTACGCCAGTCCGCGAACAATGCCGGGCATATAGGTCAGTTCCTCGCGGGCGATGTCGAGCCCGTGGCGGCGTTTGTTCCAGTTGATGATGGACTGCCAGTAGCTTTCCGGAGCCGTGTGGTAGCCATAGATTTTGTGGTCAATACGGTGTTTCAAGGCTTCGTAGATGGCCGGGCAGACTTCGAAGTCCATGTCGGCAATCCACATTGGTATTAAATCTTTTTTTCCGAACCGGCTTTCCAAATCATCGAATTTGATACAGCCTGTTCCTCGTCTGTCAATAATTTTGTCAAAGTCCATATCGGTAGGTGTTATATTCCACAAATATATGGTTTTTGGTTGATTTTTTCAATCTGCCGGCACATTTTTACGCAAAAAAACCGCCCTGACGGTTGCTTTTTGTAAACTGTCGGGGCGGATTGTATGATTTTATATGTCGTATCAGTTTGTTCCGGCTGTGATTTTTTCCATCACGTCGACCGCCGACAAGGCATCCTTGGCATAGTGGTCGGCACCGATGTTGTGGGCGATGTTTTCAGTAATGACCGCACCTCCGACAATTACGGGACAATGGATTCCGGAATTCCGCAGGTGGCTGATGCACAGCTCCATGGAGTCGACTGTCGTTGTCATCAGTGCGCTGAGCCCGATTGCCGCCGGACGGTGTTGGCGGTAGGCTTCGGCGATGGTTTCTTCGTCAACGTTTTTGCCCAGGTCGATGACACGGTAGCCGTGGCTTTCCAGTACCACTTTCACGATATTCTTGCCGATATCGTGGATGTCGCCTTTGACGGTGGCAAGAATTACAGCCGCCTTCTGTTCGCTCTCGTTTCGGGAAATCATGCCTGCCAGGCGGTCGAATGCCTGTTTGGCGGCTTCGGCCGACTGTATCAGTTGCGGCAGGAACAGCTGACGGTTGGCGAACTTCTCTCCCACTTCGTTCAGCGCCGGAATCAGCACCTCGTTGATGATGCTGTCGGCCGGTCGTTTCGCCAGTTCTTCCTGCAAATGGCTTTCAACGGCATCTTTCAGTCCGCTTGTGACGGCGTGATACAAGTCCTTTTCGGCCGTTTCCTGCTGAGTCTCGGCGTTGAATGCGATGTACTCCTCGCACTTGTTGTCAGCTCCCGACAAGGCGTTGAATGCTTTCACCGTTTCCACCGTATCGCGGTCCAGCGGGTTCATAATCGGAATGTCGAGCCCTTTTGTCAGTGCCATGGCCAGGAATGTGCGGTTCAGGTAGGCACGTTGAGGCAGTCCGAAAGATATGTTGGAGAGTCCGACAATGGTCAGCACGCCCAGTTTTTTCAGTTCTGAGAGCGTTTCGAGCGTGATATTGCCGTGTTCGGAGTTGGATGATATAGTCATTACCAGCGCATCGAAAACAAGCTGTTTGCGGGCAATTCCTGCCGCCTCTGCCCTTTCTATGATATGGCGTGCTATGTCCATTCTGCCCTCTACCGTATCCGGTATCCCCTTTTTATTAAGCACCAGCGAAACCGCCGGAGTGCCGTATTTCTTCATTACGGGCAAAAGTGCGTCGAGCGACTCGTCGCTGCCGTTGATGGAGTTGATCATCGGCACGCCGTTGTAGAGACGGATGCCCGCCTCCAATGCCTCCGCATTGGCGCTGTCGATTTGCAACGGAAGGTCGCACACTTCCTGCACTTTCTTTACAGCCTTGGAAATCAATTCTTTTTCGTTGCAGTTGGGGATTCCGACGTTGAGGTCGAGGAAAGCGGCTCCGCCTTCTTCCTGATTCAGAGCCTCGCGCTGCAGATAGTCGAAATCGTGGCTGAGCAACGCCTGCTGTAGTTTCTTCTTTCCGGTCGGGTTAAGGCGTTCGCCGCAAATGATGCCTTTTTCGAGCTTCAGAAGGCGTGTCGGCGAGCAGATATATGTGCCGTCGGGCTGCGCGTATTCCGGCAGCTCACGGCCTTTGTATGCCGAAATGGCGCGTATTGTTGACGGCGACGTGCCGCAGCAGCCGCCTACGATGGATGCTCCGGCTTCAATCAGCTTGCCGGTCCACTGGGCAAACTGCTCGTCCGTAAAGTTGTAGAACACCTTTCCGCCGGCCATAATCGGCAGTCCCTTGTTGGGCTGCACGAGTATCGGCAAATGCGTGAACGGGCGCATCCGCTTCACCAGGTCGTAGAAATGTTCCGGTGAAGTCGAACAGTTGATACCCACGGCATCGACGTTTAGTGAAGTCAGCGTGAGCGCAACGATTTCGGGCGTAGAGCCCGTTAGTGTGCGTTCTGTCGCGTCGAAAGTCATTGTGGCGAATACCGGAAGGTCCGAGCCCTCTTTTGCCGCCAGAACGGCTGCTTTTGCCTCATAGAGGTCGGAATAGGTTTCAATGATGTAGCCGTCCACCTTGTCTTTGGTGTATTCGACTACTTGGCGTATGTTGTCGTATGCCTGTTCGAACGTGAAATCTCCGATAGGTTCCATCAGTTTTCCCGACGGACCGATGTCGAATATCACCTTCGTTCCCGTATTTCCGGCGGCGCGGCGTGCAATGGCTATGGCGGCATCGGCCACTTCCTTCCAGTAGCTTCCTGCCACGTTCCATTTTACCGGGTTGACACCGAACGTGTTGGTAGTCAGATAGTCGGCACCGCTTTCAATGTAGCGTGCGTGGAGATTTTCCACCAGTTCCGGGTGCAGAAGGTTCAGTTCTTCGATAAACCGGCCTTTTGCTTCGGGCAGTCCCGAGAGTTCCGTACCGGCTGCGCCGTCGAAGATTTGGACATGTTTTATCGGTTCGTGTAGCATGTTTTCTTTTGTTTTAAGTATTCGCATTTGCTCTGAATGAGGCAGCCCTTGCAGGTGAAGCGGAAACCGCGTACCATGATGCCGGCAACTGACTTTTCCGGTATCATAATTCCCGAAGGGGCAGTGTGTATGCCCAGCAGCTTGGTGGCATTCAGTGCATTAAGTATTTCTATATTGTCGCTGAAATCCGTTCCCGAATATCCCGGACAGAACAGCACTTCGCCGTTTTCAGCCGTGCGTTCCACCTCCATGTCGAGCCAGGCGTTGGCAAGCGCATTGAGCGTGACGGCTTCTGCCAGACGGTTGGCCGATTTTCGGCGTATCAGGCGGTCGGTTTCCAGTCCGAGTGTCGCCACGTAGAGTGAGGCTTCCGGCAGATAGGTGCGGAGTTGGCCGTAGCATTCCTTGGCTAAAAAATCGGGCAGGGCGGGCAAGTCGGTCAGCCGGCAGCGTAAATGGCGGAAGCTGGCAGCCGCAGCCAATTCCCGTTCTGCCTTTTCAAGCAGGGAAAGGGTAGAGGCATCCGGTTCTCCCGAGCAGCCCAGATAGGCTAACGCGCTATTTTGCAGCGAAGTAGTCATTTGCAACGTATTCAATGTTCGCCATCAGTTTCTTGATAAATCCGCTTTTGTTCATCGAGTAGATGTGGATGCCGTCCACATCGTGCGAAATCAGGTCGAGAATCTGATAGCTTGTATAGATGATGCCTATTTCCTCCAGAGCGTCCTTGTCGTGGCGGTAGCGGTCGAAATAGTTGCGGAGTTCCAACGGAATGCGGCAGCCCGTCATCTGAATCATACGGTCGAGCTGGTTGTAGTTCGACACCGGCATGATGCCCGGAATAATCGGTACGGTGATGCCTGCCTGACGTGCTGTCAGCAAGAAGTGATAGAAAGCGTTGTTGTCAAAAAACAATTGTGTGGTGAAGAACGACATGCCTGCATCCTGTTTTTTGCGCAGGTTCAGGATATCTTCCTTCATCGAAATCGCTTCCGGATGCTTTTCCGGATAGCATGCTCCGGCAAAAGAGAAGTCGTTGCCAAATTTGCGGTGGATGAACCGCGAGAGGTCGGATGCATGCGAAAAGTCGCTGAAAACCGGTGCGTTGGCATCTTTGGGGATGTCACCGCGCAGGGTAAGAATATTTTCTATTCCTGCATCTTTCAGCTCGTTGCAGATTGCTTCGATTCTTTCCTCGTTCGATGAAACGCAGGTAAGGTGGGCGAGTGGTTCGGAGTAGGTATGCTCCTTTATATGCTTTGCCACAGCAACAGTATTACTCAGCGTGTTGCCCAATGCACCATAGGTAACGCTGATAAAGTCGGGCTTGAATTCGTCCAGCTCGTAAATTGTCTTTTCAATCAGCGTGAATTTTTCTTCCTCGCGTTTTGGCGGGAAGATTTCGAAAGACAGCGTCTTTTTGCGTTTCAGTATGTCAGAAATCTTCATCTTTTGTCAATAGAATTGAAACAATCTTTTGTCCTTTAGTTATCTTTTTTGCAAATATAGTGAAAGTCGAAAGCAGAAAACCAAACTTGTTCGGGTTTTATGCTAAGACGCTTCCTATATTCTACAAATATACGGATTAATTATTTCTTACTGAAATGATTTTATCCTATTTAGTGATAATTTGCTATTTCTGTGTCACCAAATGGAAGGGTAGAGGCAATAAAAAAGCGGAACGCCGAAGCGTCCCGCTCATATTTTGGTTTTGATTTTATCAATCGATTAGCCGTTAACTTTAGCCATGTGAGCGATAAGGTCAAGAACCTTGTTAGAGTAACCGATTTCGTTGTCGTACCAAGATACAACCTTAACGAAAGTATCAGTCAAAGCGATACCAGCCTTAGCATCGAAGATAGAAGTGTGAGTGTCACCCAAGAAGTCAGAAGAAACAACTGCATCTTCAGTGTAACCAAGAACACCCTTCAATTCGCCTTCAGAAGCTTCCTTCATAGCAGCGCAGATTTCAGCGTAAGTAGCCGGTTTAGCCAAGTTAACTGTCAAGTCAACTACAGAAACGTCCAAAGTCGGAACACGCATTGACATACCAGTCAATTTGCCGTTCAATTCAGGAATAACTTTACCTACAGCCTTAGCAGCACCAGTTGAAGAAGGGATAATGTTGCCAGAAGCAGCACGACCACCACGCCAGTCTTTCATAGAAGGACCGTCAACTGTTTTCTGAGTAGCAGTTGTAGAGTGAACTGTAGTCATCAAACCGTCAGTGATACCCCATTTGTCGTTCAAAACCTTAGCGATAGGAGCCAAGCAGTTAGTAGTACAAGAAGCGTTAGAAACGAATTGAGTACCCTTAACATAAGTGTTTTCGTTTACACCGCAAACGAACATAGGAGTGTCGTCCTTAGAAGGAGCAGACATAACTACATATTTAGCACCAGCTTCGATGTGAGCTTGAGCTTTTTCTTTTGTCAAGAAAAGACCAGTTGATTCAACAACGTATTCTGCACCAACTTCGTTCCATTTCAAGTCTGCTGGGTTACGTTCTGCAGTTACGCGGATTTCTTTACCGTTAACGATAAGTTTGCTGTTTTCAACGTCAGCTTCGATAGTACCTTCGAATTTGCCGTGCATTGTATCATATTTCAGCATGTATGCCAAATAGTCAACTGGGCAAAGGTCATTGATACCTACAATTTGAATGTCATTTCTTGTTTGAGCAGCACGGAAAACGAAACGTCCGATACGGCCAAAACCATTAATACCTACTTTAATCATTTCTGTATAAATTATTGGGTTTGTTAAAAAATATCCTTTTACCTTTTCAGTGCAAAAAAAGTGCCAAATTATCGGTCTGACATTTTTGTCACTCCCTGTCAGTAGGAGGGGACTCTCTCTTTTTGCTCTGCAAATGTATATATTTTTTTTGAATTATGTTCTGATAACCGAAAAATTTCTTTAAATTTAATTGTGATAAAAGGTTGATTAACAAAGATTAGATAGCTCTGTCATTTTTTTGAAGGCGTTTGTTTGTCGCGACGGTGTCAGTTTTTGAGTGTCATGTAATGTCTTTTTCTTGCCGTGTCAAGGCGCTCGATAGCATAGCGGAGTGTGGTTCGCGGCATGGTGGCGGCATGCTGTTCAAGAAATCGGCAGAGCAGTGCTTCGTCCTTTTTCCCCAGTTCGCGGAGCACCCAGCCATTGGCTTTTCGGAGCAGGTCGTGGGGAGTGTCGAGCAGTTGGGTGACAATCTGTAGTGGAGTGTCGAAGCGGCCGGCGCGTATGAATGTCAGCATCGAAACGATGGCAATGCGCTGTTGCCACATGTCGGTGCTTTCGGCAAGCCGGAGGGCAGGAGCCGTGTCGGACGTTCTCAGCATTTCCGCTCCAAGAATGTAGGGCGCGCTCAAGTCGACCAAATCCCAGTTGTTGATGCTTGCCGTGTGGCTCAAATAGAAGCGGACAATCTCCTCCTTGTCGGCTGTGGCGGCTTTTTTATAGCGTTCCACGAGCGCGAGCAGTGCTGACAGCCGGTATTCGTGGACTTCATGCGACAGCATTTCTTCGATGACCGAAAGGTCGGACAGGGCAGCGGTGCGGGCTACACGGCGGTTGTCGGGCACGCTGATGCCGACCATTACGTCGCCTTCGCCGTATTCTCCTTTTCCCGTTTTAAAAAATTGGGAAAGCACCTTTTTCTTTTCTTCATTTTCGTACGGCTTCAGTGCCGCAATCCATTCTTGGGAGGTTTTCATATAATAATAGATGTAACGCTAATCGTTGTTGATATCGGATTTGACGGTAATCAGAACTGATTTGTCGCCGCGCAAATACATGTCGGGCAGTGTGTGGATTTGGCAGTCCTTGAAGTCAGCTCCTGTGAAAAGTTTGTAGGCATAAAAAGGCATTGCCGGATAGCCGTTTTGTGGGTCGACTGCCCACCAGCCGACACCTTCCACGTAGCATTCTGCCCAGGCGTGCGACCCGGATTTCTCTGTGTCGGGGATGGCCCAAAAGCCTACAACCATTCTTGCGGGGATGTTCATGTGGCGTACAAGTGCCAGAAACACGTTAGTGGCTTCGGAACACGTGCCTGTCATGGTTTTGACCACGGTGTCGGAGGGCACGGTCAGCGACTTCCCGGCATCAAGCTGTTCGGCAAGTTGGGAGTCGAACTTGACTCGGCGGGAAAATGCGAGTGCCTTGTTAATAACGTCGAGACAGCTGCGCTCTGTGCCGTCAAATATTGTGTCGGCGATGGCTGCGGTTGTTTCAGATTCACTGTTGACGTACTCTGTCGGTTCGGTGAAGCGATTGATTTCCGGCGTGTATTTGCGGTCGGGCTCATAGGGCGCTGTTTTCATTCTTGACGCCCTGTCGGGTTCGTCATATTCGTTGAACGTACTGATAAGCACTGTCTTTATGGTGTCCTCGTCGCAAATGACTTTCAACAGTTCCTGCGGATAGCTTCCTACGGCGTCGAAAGAAATGTTGCGTGCCGAAATTTCAACGTATTTCTTCGGGGGCATGGAGTCTGTTGCTGCATTTTGTCCGTATGTATGCAGGCTTAACGCAAGCAAAAAGGAAATTAAAAGAGTCGTTTTCATTGGATGCAAGGTTTGCGTGTTGCCCGACGGGCAAAAATAAATCGATTGGAGGAGTAGGGCGTCAATCGCTTCAATTCCTCCAATCGATTACTCTGTAAATAAGTTGTTGTATTAGTCTTCTACTTTTTCGAAGTCGTCTTTGCCGACACCGCACAACGGGCATACCCAGTCGTCTGGAATGTCTTCAAACGCTGTTCCCGGAGCGATTCCGCCTTCAGGATCTCCTACTTCGGGGTCGTAAACCCACTGACACACGGTGCAAATGTACTTGTCCATATAATTTAGAAATTAAAGTGTTATTATTCGTTTTATTCATTAAACAATTGTTGCACCTTTTTGGTTCGGCTGGCCGGAATTATTTTTTTACAATTTGTCCGTTGCCTTTGATGTCAACGTTGCCCACGCCGGAATTCTTATATTCTGCATATTTGGTAACGTAGGCTTTGATGCTTCCCACGCCGTCGTTTTCTGCCTTTATTGTTTCGCAGGTAAGTCCTGAGGCCTCGATGCTGCCAACGCCGCTGTTTTCCATATCGGCCGTTTTTGCTTTACCTGAAGCGGATATTTTTCCGACACCGGAGTTTTCGAACACCACGTTGTCGGCATCCAGATGGATGTCCACGTTTCCGACACCGGAATTTGTCAGGTCTACGGTCTGAGCCTTGAGGTTGGCAATGTTTGTCGAGCCGACACCGGTTGCATCCATTTCAATATTCTTGGCAGTAATGTTTGTGAAGTGGGTTGAGCCGACTCCGTCTGAGTCAAATTCGAAATCGCCTGTTGTCAGATTTTCGACAGTCATTTTGCCAACGCCTTCATTTGAGAGCTTGTTCAGTTCCGGTGACGTGATTTCCACAAGGATGTCGTCGGTTTTCGTCTTTTTAATGCGGTAGCCTTTTTTCAGGTCAATGTGAAGCTGGCCGTTGATGACTTTTACTTCATAAAGTTCAACAATGTTTTTAGGGCCGTTGATGGTAACGGTGTATTCGTTGTTGGAATTTTGGGTGTAGACACAATCGAACACCCCGTCGATTTTTATCTTGTTGAATTTTTCGGTTTGTTCTTTTCTTACGGAAGTCTCGTTGGACGCTTCAACGGTGGTGATGTTACCGTTGCTGTCTTTTCCTGTGGAAATAGTTGCCGCAGGATTGAATGAGCAGGAACACAGGGTAAGTGCTGTAGCTGAAAGGAGGGAAAGTGTTTTCATTGTTTTGCGTTTTTTAGTTTTATGCATTAGACGTGATGGTTTGACAAAAAGTTGCACTAAGGTAAAATTTTTTTTGTTTTTTCTTTCGCAAATTCCCGACAGTTTTTCGGATTCATTTGAAATTTTTAATTCTCAAAGCGTTGAAAATTGTTTAACTCGTTGATTTTGTTGTGCTTATGGTTGATTTTGCGGTTTCTTCAAAAAATCCAGAAAAGTTCGAAATGTAATAAATGCTTAAAAGTCACCTCTTAACGGCGGATTTTTTCTAATTTTGTAGCCATTGATTGTTTTTTAACGGTGTTTTGTTTGGAAAACAGTGCACCTTTTATAAAAATCGTAAGAATGGTATTAAATTATATTTGGATTGCTTTTTTTCTGTTGGCTTTCGTTTTTGCAGTGGGTGAAACGGTGTTCAACGGAAACATCGACATTTGGACGACAATAATGACATCCTCGTTCGATTCCGCCAAAACGGCTTTCGAACTTTCGTTGGGCTTGACCGGGGTGTTGTCGCTTTGGATGGGAATAATGAAGATTGGTGAGAATGGGGGAGTGATTCCGTTTTTCGGTCGTCTGGTGAGTCCGTTGTTTTCCCGGCTATTCCCGGGCATACCGCGCAACCATCCGGCGATGGGAGCTATCTTCATGAATGTGTCGGCCAATATGCTCGGCCTCGACAATGCCGCTACGCCTCTCGGATTGAAGGCGATGCAGCACATGCAGGAACTGAATCCGAAAAAGGACACCGCTACCGATGCGATGCTCATGTTCCTGATTCTGAACGCTTCCGGGCTTGTGCTGATACCTATCGGCATCATGACCTACCGTGCCAGCTGTGGGGCAGCCAATCCGACCGACGTTTTTGTTCCGATTCTGATTGCTACGTTTATCGCTACGCTTGTGGGCATCATCGCTCTTTGCATCAAGCAGCGCATCAATATGCTCGATAAGGTGATTCTTGCCTGGCTGGGCGGCATCTCGCTTTTTGTGGCGGGTATTGTGTGGTATTTCTCCTCGTTGTCTGCCGAAGAAATGCAACGTCAAAGTTCCTTTATCGCCAACCTGATTCTTTTCGGTGTAATCATCGGCTTTATTTTTGCCGGTTGCCGGAAGAAAATCAACCTCTACGAGAGCTTCATAGAGGGCGCAAAGGACGGTTTTAAGACCGCTGTGATGATTATTCCTTATCTGGTGGCTATCTTGGTTGCCATCGGCATGTTCCGCGCTTCAGGGGCGATGGATGTTATTACGGGTGCCGTTACTTCGTTTGTCCACTGGCTCGGTTTCAATGCCGATTGGGTGGAAGCGTTGCCTACGGCCTTGATGAAGCCGCTGAGCGGAACGGGCAGCCGCGGTATGATGGTCGATGTCATCAATACTTACGGGGTCGACTCGTTCGTGGCGCGTGTGGCCGGATGTATTCAGGGAAGTACCGATACCACTTTCTATATCCTTGCCGTTTATTTCGGCAGTGTGGGCGTGCGCAATACGCGCTATGCCGTTCCGTTTGCCCTCCTTGCTGATGTGGTGGGTTCGATAACCGGAATAGCAGTTGCCTACTTCTTCTTCGGATAGAGTGGGGGAGTGGTTCAAAATATGCAAGGCGTTCTGAAAAGGACGCCTTTTTCTGTTTTCATTTTTCAAGTAAAATTGCTAACTTTGTAGTCGTTTCTTATTGATAATGGCAGAATTGACTTTTTTATCCGAAGGGGTTGAGTTACCTTGCCTCGACGAGCAGTTGATGCGTCGTTGGATTGAGGCGGTCGCCGGTGGTTTTGGAAAATCTCTGGGCGACATCACTTATATATTTTGCAACGACGAGAAGATTCTTGAAGTGAATCGTCAGTATCTGAATCACGATTATTTTACGGATATAATAACTTTCGACTACAGCCGTCCGCGGCGGATTTCCGGCGATATGTTCATTTCGCTCGATACCGTTGCGAGCAACGCTGAAATGGTGGGAAGCGACTATGAAACGGAGTTCTATCGTGTCGTGATTCACGGCATCCTGCATCTTTGCGGCGTAAATGACAAGGGTGAAGGCGAACGCGAAATCATGGAGCGTCACGAAAACGAATCCCTTGCCTTATTGTCTCAACTTCAAAATTCAGAACGATGAAATTTGAATACGATGTAATTGTAATTGGCGCAGGTCACGCCGGTTGTGAAGCTGCGTGTGCGTCCGCTAACTTGGGCTCGGAAACATTGCTTATCACAATGGATATGAACAAGATAGCGCAGATGAGTTGTAATCCGGCAGTTGGTGGAATTGCTAAAGGTCAGATAGTCAGGGAAATAGATGCGCTTGGCGGACAAATGGGCATTGTTACCGACAAGTCGGCCATTCAGTTCCGCATGCTGAACCGTTCGAAAGGTCCGGCCATGTGGAGCCCGCGTGCGCAGAGCGACCGCATCAAGTTTATTGAAAACTGGAGAACGACTATCGAAAATACCGACCGCCTGTATATGTGGCAGGATTCTGCAACGGAACTGGTGGTTGAGGACGGCAAGGTGGCAGGCGTAAAGACTGCGCTTGGCGTGACATTCAAGGCTAAGGCGGTTGTGCTTACTGCCGGTACGTTCCTGAACGGACTGATGCATATCGGACGCGTACAGCTTGCCGGAGGGCGTATTTCCGAACCGGCTTCCCACGGTATTACAGAACAGCTGAAAGAGCTCGGCTTTACTACCGACCGTATGAAAACCGGCACGCCGGTGCGTATTGACGGCCGTACCATCAAGTTTGAACTCGCTACCCGCCAGGATGGGGAAAACGATTTCCATAAGTTTTCCTATCTGCCTACGGTGTCGCGTACGCTCAAGCAACGCCCGTGCTGGATTGTATATACCAGCCCGGAAGTGCACGAAGTGTTGCGCGAAGGCTTGCCCGATTCTCCGCTCTACAACGGACAGATTCAGAGCATAGGTCCGCGCTATTGTCCGAGCATTGAAACGAAAATCGTGACTTTTGCCGACAAGGATATGCACCAGCTGTTCCTTGAACCCGAAGGCGAAACCACTCAGGAATACTATTTAAACGGCTTTTCGTCGTCTCTTCCTTTGAATGTGCAGATTGATGCGCTGTCGAAGATTCCTGCGCTCTCAGAGGCGCAAATCTATCGTCCCGGCTATGCCATCGAATATGACTTTTTCGACCCGACGCAGCTTCGCCATACGCTTGAAACGAAGCTAATCGAAGGTCTGTTCTTTGCCGGACAGGTGAACGGAACGACCGGTTATGAGGAAGCGGCAGGGCAGGGGCTTATTGCCGGTATCAATGCCCATCAGCGTGTGGCCGGAAAGGAACCGTTTGTGCTTGGCCGTGACGAAGCCTATATCGGTGTGCTGATTGACGACCTTGTGACGAAGGGTGTCGACGAGCCGTACCGTATGTTCACTTCGCGTGCCGAATACCGTATTTTGCTTCGTCAGGATGATGCCGATATGCGTCTTACTCCTCGTGGCTATGAACTCGGACTGGCTTCGCAGGAACGCTACGACCTCATGGTGCGGAAGCGTGAACAGCGCGATGCGTTAGTGGAATTTACGCGTGCATTTTCCGTGAAGGCTGCCAAAATCAACGGCTATCTGGAGTCGTTGGGATTGTCGCCACTGAAGCAGTCGCAGCGTCTGTATGACTTGATTCTTCGTCCGCAGTTGAACATTGCGATGCTTGCCGAACAGATTCCGCACTTGAAAGAAGAAATAGAAAAGATCGAGGAAGCGCGCCGCGAAGAAATTGTGGAGGCTGCCGAAATCCTGATAAAATATCAAGGCTATATCGACCGTGAACGTCTGATTGCCGAAAAGATTTCCCGTCTTGAAAATGTGAAGCTCCGTGGAAAAATCAATTACATGGAGGTAAACGCCATTTCAACGGAGGCCCGCCAGAAACTTACGAAGATTGATCCGGAAACTGTGGCACAGGCTGCGCGCATTCCGGGCATTTCGCCGAGTGATATTAATATTCTTCTTCTGCTCTTGGGCAGATAGTCGGAAAGACGATGTTCCACGTGGAACATTTTTAAACATCGAAATATAAACAAGATAAATAGAAAAGTATGAAAATTGAAGAAGTGAAAAACGTGATTCGCGATATCGTGGATTTTCCTCAAAAAGGTATCGTGTTCAAGGACCTGACAACGGCATTCAAAAATCCGGAAGCGATGCGTGCCATCAGCGAGGCTTTGAAGGCCCGTTATGAAAACCTTGGCGTAACGAAAGTGGTGGGTATTGAATCGCGTGGTTTTATCGGCGGTTCTGTGTTGGCGTATGAACTGAACGCCGGATTCGTTCCTGTTCGCAAGCCGGGTAAACTGCCTGCTGACACATTGAAGAAATCCTATTCAAAAGAATATGGAACAGATACTATCGAGATTCACCGCGATGCTATTACGGAAGATGATGTAGTAGTGCTTCACGACGACTTGCTGGCAACCGGCGGAACAATGGCCGCTGCCTACGAACTGGTGAAAAGCATGAACCCGAAGAAAATCTATATCAGCTTTATCGTAGAGCTTGAATTCCTTAACGGACGTGCCGCATTCCCGGCTGAAGTGGATGTGGATTCGCTGATTGTTTATTAAAATCAGGCGCGGATTCGTAACTGAAAAATATATGATGCTTTGCAGGGACATGCGGAAGTGTGTCCCTGTTTTTGTCTAATTAATGATGGTTTTGCAATGGGCGTAAATGATGCTTTGAAAGAAAAAATCAGCATGCTTCCCGATTCCCCGGGGTGCTATCTTTACTACGACAAGAACGGGACGGTGATATATGTCGGAAAGGCGAAACGGCTCAAACGGCGCGTATCGTCCTATTTCAACCGTGTCCACGATTCGGTGAAGACCAATGTGCTGGTGAAGAATATCTGCGACCTGCGCTACATTGTCGTAGGCAGTGAGGAGGATGCGCTGCATCTTGAAAATAGCCTTATCAAGGAGTATCAGCCGCGCTACAATATCCTGTTGAAGGACGACAAGTCCTATCCCTGGATTTGTGTGACAAACGAGCTTTATCCGCGTGTGTTTTTGACGCGGAACGTGACGGCAAAGGGCGGCAAATATTACGGGCCGTATGCCAATGTGACCGTGGCGCGGACCATGCTTTCGCTCATCAAGGAACTCTATCCGGTGCGCACGTGCCGTTTCCCGTTGACGGCCGAATCGGTGGGAAAGGGTAGGGTGAAGGTCTGCCTCGAATATCATATCCACAACTGCAAGGGCTGTTGTGAGGGGTTGATTTCACCGGAGGATTATGGTGTCTATATCTCGCAAATCAAACAGATTCTCAATGGCGACACACAGCAGATTTCCGATTTTCTGATGAACGAAATGACGCGTCTTGCCGGTGAAATGCGCTTTGAGGAGGCAAACGAATTGAAGACAAAATATCTGTTGGTAGAGAAATACAAGGCAAAATCCGTGCTTGTCAGCAGCCGTATTACGAATGTCGATGTGTTTTCCTACGAGCCTGACGACGATTGCGTGTATATCAATTATATGCACGTCCGCAACGGTTCGGTGGTGCAGTGTGTCACTTTCGATTTCCGGAAACGGCTCGATGAAACGCCCGAACAGTTGCTTTCCTATGCCATTGCCGAGGCGAAATCGCAGTTCCACAACGACACGAAAGAGGTGATTGTGCCGTTTGTCCCGGACTATGAAACGGACAAATATACGTTTGTCGTGCCGCAGCGTGGCGACAACAAAAAACTGCTTGACATTTCCTTGCAGAATGCCCGCCAGTTTAAACTCGACAAGCTGAAAAATGCCGAGAAACTGAACCCCGAACAGCGCGTCACACGACTGCTTACGCGCATGCAGAAAGATTTCCGTCTGTCGGAACTGCCGCGGCATATCGAGTGTTTCGATAACTCGAATATTCAGGGAACAAATCCCGTTGCTTCGTGTGTGGTGTTCAAGAATGGCAAACCTTCGAAGCGCGATTACCGTCATTTCAATATCAAAACGGTGGAAGGACCGAACGACTTTGCCTCCATGATTGAGGTGCTCACGCGCCGTTACAGCCGGCTGATAGAAGAGGGTCAGCCGTTGCCTCAGTTGGTGGTTGTCGACGGCGGTAAAGGCCAGTTGAGTTCGGCTGTCGAAGCCTTCGACCGACTGGGTATCCGTGGAAAAGTGGCTCTTGTCGGCATTGCAAAACGGTTGGAGGAAATCTATTTCCCGGGCGACAGTGTGCCGCTTTATATCGACAAGAATTCCGAGTCACTTCGGGTTATCCAGCACCTGCGTGACGAGGCTCACCGTTTTGGCATTACCCACCACCGCAACCGGCGAAGCAAGGGGCAGACGGTTTCCGCCCTCGATGCCATCAAAGGGGTAGGGGAGAAGACCCGCACCGCCTTGCTGACCCATTTCAAAAGTCTGAAGCGCCTGCGCGAAGCCAGTGAAGAAGATGTGGCAGCCGTAGTCGGACCCGCCAAGGCCAAAACCATCTGTGCCGCGTTGAAAAATAATGATGGGAAATAATTTGTTTTTGGCGGTTATTGTTAGTAAATTTGTAAACTTAGGATGCGGACTTAGCTTCCGGCATTGCCGGAATGGAGAGCGGTCGGGTTGTGCGGTTCGTTTCCTATGGGTGTGCGTTCGGGCTGTGCAGCCGGGGCATTTATTTTTAATCAGAAAGAATGAGACTTGTAATACAAAGAACGAAGGAAGCGTCGGTGACAATCGACGGCGTTGTGAAATCCGCCATCGGTTGCGGACTGATGATTCTTGTCGGAGTGGAACATGAGGATACTGCCGACGATGTGGAATGGCTGGTAAAAAAGGTTTTGAACCTGCGTATTTTCGATGATGAAAACGGCGTGATGAACCGTTCCGTTCTGGATGTCGGAGGCGAAATTCTGGTCGTAAGCCAGTTTACGCTTCATGCTTCAACTCGCAAGGGCAACCGTCCGTCGTATATCCGTGCGGCAGGTCATGATGTGGCTGTTCCGCTGTATCGTCTGTTTATCGACAGTCTTAACCGCTCTTTGCCGAAGCCGGCAGGGGAGGGGGAGTTCGGTGCTGACATGAAGGTGGCACTCATCAACGACGGTCCGGTGACGATTATCATAGATTCCAAACTCAAAGAATAACGGCGATGGCAATCACGATAGAAGAGGCCCAGCAACGGGTCGACGAATGGATTCGCACTTATGGCGTACGCTATTTCAACGAGCTGACAAATATGGCTATCCTCACGGAGGAAGTGGGGGAGGTGGCGCGTATCATGTCGCGTCGCTACGGTGAGCAGTCGTTCAAGAAAGGAGAGAACGGCGATGCGCTTGCCGACGAGCTTGCCGATGTGATGTGGGTGCTGATTTGCATAGCCAACCAGACGGGCGTGAATCTTACGGAGGCCTTTGAAAAGAATCTCCGCAAGAAGACGGACCGCGACAAGGAACGACACAAGAATAACGACAAACTAAAATAAAAATACTATCTATGGAAGAACAAGTGCCGAACAAATACAAGCAAGTGCTTGTAGAAAGCAAAGTGACGGAAGACGATGCTTTTGTAACTAAAGACATTGAAGAAATCCTGTCGAAGCATTTCGATGAAAACAATACGAAGGATGTGTACAAACTGCTTTTCAACTGCATTGACCTCACTGCGCTCAATTCAACTGACACGGTAGAATCGATTGGCAAGATGGTGGAACGCGTCAATGCTTTTGAAACCGACTATCCCGAATTGAAAAACGTGGCAGCCGTTTGCGTATATCCTAATTTTGCAATCGTGGTCAGCGGCGGCCTTGAAGTGTCGAGTGTCGACACGGCAGTCGTAGCCGGAAGTTTCCCTTCGTCCCAGACATTCCTGGAAGTGAAAACCGCTGAAACGGCGTTGGCCGTAGCCGACGGCGCAAACGAGGTGGACATCGTTTTGAACCTTGGTCTGTTCTATAGCAACAACTATGAAGAACTGACCGACGAGATTGCAGAGCTGAAGCATGCTGCCCGCAATGCCCGTCTGAAAGTGATTCTCGAAACAGGTGCGCTCAAGACAGCTGCCGACATCAAGAAGGCTTCCTTGCTCGCCATGTATTCGGGTGCCGATTTCATCAAGACTTCAACCGGAAAGGTATATCCGGGTGCAACGCTTGAGGCTGCTTATGTAATGTGCCAGTGCATCAAGGAATATTATGAAAAGACCGGCAACATGGTCGGCTTTAAAGTTTCCGGCGGCGTATCGTCGACAGCCGATGCTGTGAAGTATTACACGCTCGTGAAGGAAATCCTCGGTGAAGCTTGGTTGAACAACGACTATTTCCGTATCGGAACATCGCGTGCCGCCAACTATATCCTCAGCGATATTCTCGGAAGCGAAACGAAATATTTCTAAACCCATACGGTCCGGATGGTTCGGACCTGCCGGCGGGAGTTCTTTGCGGAGCTCCCGTTTTTTGTTTTTGTCCGTGATATGGTTCCGTCTATCCGCTTTTCAATTTTCAGCCGACATATATTTTCCACAAGAATTAACAGCGGTGTTAAAAATATATCGCACGGAAAATCTTTCAATTCCCCTCAAAATGGTAAAAAATGGCGTTCTGAAAAATCACGCTTGCGAGAATGCGGTTTTTAGCCGTTCTGACAACGTTTTTCAAAAATATGAATTCCACATCGTCCGGCGGTGCGAAATGCCGTCAGCGAGCTTCCAGTAAAGCCGTTTTTTGAGTGGTTTTTCCGCTGATTTTTTGCCGTGTAGAAGTCTTCGAAGAATGTGTTTTTCCTACAATATGTATTTTCCTAACGAAACAAAAAATACAATGGCTAATATGTTTATTTTGTCATTGTGAAGATAATTACTATCTTGCAGTTCGGTATATTTATTTGACATAACCATTTTATTCTAAAAATTTGTATGATAAAGAAACGAGACCAAGAATGGTTCGACAAACTTCATGAACGGAATAGTAAAGCTTCGGAGGTTTTTATGTTGCCAGAATACACAAATGTTTTTAGGGGAGTAATTGACAAGTACAGTGATTCGGCGCATTTTATATATGAATTGCTTCAAAATGCGGATGATGCAGGCGCGACATCCGTTTCCATGGAATTACAACCAGATAAATTTATTTTTACTCATAATGGTTTAGAACGATTTTCAATATCTGATCCAGATAAAATTGAAGAAGATAGAAGAATAGGTCAATTGGGGCATTTGAATTCGATTTGTTATATTGGTTATTCTTCAAAATCAGGTTCGGATATTAAAGTTGTCAAAGATGCCAAAATTGGAAAGTTTGGGGTCGGGTTTAAGGCTGTCTTTCAATATACTTCTGCACCTGAAATTTATGATAATCCATTTTGCTTTAAAATAGAAAATTATATTGTTCCGACGCTTATCGATGGTACAAAGTACCAGAAAAGAGGAAAGACAGTTTTTGTTATTCCTTTTGATCGAAAAGATATACGTCCAGAGACTGCTTTTCGGGAAATTTACCAGAAGTTGAAAGAATTGAAGACTCCTCAGCTATTTTTGAATAATGTGCGTGAAGTTACATGGAATACTCCGACTGATAATAATAAAAGAATTAGAAAAAAACTAGAAATAAGTGGACAAAGTCATAATGTTGAATATGGCCTTTATTCATTGAATAGTGACATAGAAAAGAAAAAGAGAATTCTTTTGCTCTCTAGGAAGGTTAAAGTATTGAATCAAGGCTGGCATGATATAATGATTGGATATTATATTGAGAACGGTAAAATTCTTACTAATACCCGTCAAAATATTCATTGCTTTTTTCCGACAACAGAAAGTGTTGGGACTTGTTATGTGATACATGCTCCCTTTGCATTAGTTGATAATCGGCAGCAAATTAAAAGGAATAATGAGATTAATGAATTTTTATTTGGAGAAATAGCAAAGTTAGCAGCCGATAGCTTGTTGATCCTTAGAGATTGGGGTGTCCGAGATAAGTCTGTTCTTTTGAGTGATAATATTGTAGATCTTATTAGATATGATATAGATTTGTTTGATAAATCCTTTTCTGGACAAGAAATAAAAGAGACTTTTAGACGTAACTATAAATGTATATTGGATAATGAAGCGATATATAGATGTCGAAATGGTAAATATTTAACCAAAATAGAATCATGGTGGGCAGATGAGGATACACAAAAATTATTTTCGGATTTACAGATTGAACAATTGACAAAGTTAAGTGTGGCAGATAATCCAGCAGATACTTATGGCTTTGTACTCTGTGGTTTGAATTATAAAAGTTTGTCAGATAGTAGACTAAATATAGATCGGTTTGAAGGGGAAGAAATAGGAAAAAGAATTACTTCTCAATTTATGTCTAGCCAATCAGTCGATTGGTTAGAACGGTTTTACGCTTATGTTATTAGGAAGAGGCTTGTTAGTTATTATGAGATAAATAAAGGCAATAATTCCAAAGCTCCTATGAGAACAGCTCCAATTATCAAAGTGGAGTCTGGCAATTTTGTCTGTGCATATAATCCGAACGGTGAATTGCAAGTATTCTATTCAAATGAAGCTTCTGATGATATTAATGCAATAGTAAATAATAATACTTCGTTAAAATTGTAACTAATCCGTTGAAAATAAGCACGCTGATTGATA
>UQUV01000004.1 GCA_900544305.1 uncultured Porphyromonadaceae bacterium | reverse complement strand
TGGCTTTGTGGCGGAAGCCGCTTAGCCGATATGTTGAATTTTTAACGGACTATTATTATTACAAAGAAAACAAAAAATACAATACAATATTACATTAACAAATATTTAACTATTTTCCACCAATTATCTTGTCACAAAGCACTCCTATTTGTATTTAATTTAATTCAACAGAATGTTCCACCGCATACATCTTTATAGATTCAGAAACACTGAATCAGGCAATAAAAGACAGCGTACAAATAAAAATTCCATCGCTTGCGATTTTTTTATATCTTTACATGCAGTATTTACAAATTTTATTCATTTATTAGTTAAAGATGTTCCACCAATAAAACAGGCGCGCATTCAACCTTAATCTAAAAACGAACCTTAAACGTATGAAATTCATTCTTGCCACTCTCGCCTGCCTTTTATGGGCTACGGCTTTAAAGGCAGAAACGCTGACACTGAAGGGTACGGTGACCGACCGTGAAAACGGCACTCCGCTTGTTGGAGCGACGGTTCTCGATATTGCCGCGAAAAAAGGCTGCACTACCGACAGCCGGGGAGAATTTACGCTCACCACCGAACGTGCGGCTTCCTATCGTCTCACCGCCGGATACGCCGGCTATGCGCCCGACACGCTCACCACTGACGGACGCTCGCCCGTCCGGTTCCGTCTGCAACAAAACAACTGGCTGCCCAACCTGACTGTGTACGGGCTTAGCCAGGATTTCGGGGTCAACTCCTCGCAGATGAGTGCCGTTGAACTTCCTGTTTCAGAAATTCGTAGCATTCCCGCATTTCTCGGAGAGCCCGACGTACTGAAAGCGCTGCAGAAGTTGCCAGGCGTGACGACGGCAAACGACGGCTTATCAGGTATTTACGTAAGAGGTGGGAACATCGACCAGAACCTGGTTACGCTCGACGGCTCCACACTCTTCAACCCCGTGCACCTGAAAGGCTTCGCCTCCGCCATCAATTCTGATATGGTCGACAATGTACTCTTCTACAAGGGCGGCTTTCCGGCACACATCGGCTCACGCCTGTCGGGGGTAGTAGATGTAGGCATTAAGGAAGGCGATTTCAACCGCTACCACGGCCGGGTGTCGCTCGGCATGCTCACCTCGAGAGTGCAGTTGGAAGGGCCTATTTGGAAAAACCGCACGTCGTTTAACATCGGAGCTCGAATGTCGTTTTTCGACTGGATTATGCTGCCGCTGATGGAAAAGGTGTACCTCTTTCCCGATGCGCACACCTACGCCAATATGGATTACTACGACATCACGGCGAAAGTGGTCCACAAATTTTCCGACACGGACAAGCTCACCGCCGCTTTTTTCATTGGAAACGACGTGTGTGATGATGCGCCTCAGGAAAATGAATATAAAGCAGACAAACAAATCAGTTACTCAGGAAGCAGCACCGACAACGGTTGGAAAAACATTGCCTCCAATCTGTTTTGGACTCACCAGAAGAACCAGAGCCTCCAAATTAACACCAACCTCGGCTATAGTCGCTATATATACAAGCTAAAATCGTCAAATTGGTCTGAACTCAAATATTTCCAAGATGAGAATTATAAAATAGTGGATACTAAAAACGCCTATCATACACTCTTTTGGCAAGAAAACAGATCCACCATCGATGAGCTGTCGGTTTCTTCCGATTTAAAGTTGCTCTTTGGCGACAACCATGTAGTACGCACTGGAGCTGAACTGACGGCTCAGCAGTTCGGTCCGATAGCAGAATCTTATCAGGAAATATACGGTATTAAAGACGGCGTTGAAACATTGAATATAAATGGAAACCAATACGGCACAACTCAAGGGACACTTTCAGCTGCCCTTTATGCGGAGGACGACTGGAATTTCCATCCCCAATGGAAGGCAAATCTCGGGCTCCGCTATTCGCTTGTAGCCGTCGGGAAAATATACCAATTGCTCGAACCGCGGCTTTCCGTGCGCTGGCTTCCCCGCAAAGATATGGCGCTGAAAGCATCCTACTCACGTACTTCGCAAAGCATTCACCGGCTGTCAACATCAAGTATCATCATGGCATCCGACCTGTGGGTGCCGGTTACGGAAAACATTCCGATGATGAAATCCGACCAATGGGCATTGGGCTACAACTATGAATTTCTCGGCGACCTTTCGCTTTCCGCCGAAGGCTACTACAAGACGATGGACAACATCATCGAATACCGCAATGGTGCCAGCTACCTGTTGCAAGGAAGCGACTGGGAAAAGCAGGTGGCCGTGGGTGCCGGACGTGCCTACGGTGTGGAACTCATGTTGCAAAAACAGTCGGAACGCACCAACGGCTGGATTAGTTATACATGGTCGAAAGCGCTGAACAAGTTCGACCGCCCGGGCAACATCATCGAGAACGGGCGCGAATATTATGCCCCACACGACCGACGGCATAATTTCAACATATTCATCAGCCACCAATTTAAAACGGGCTGGAAAGTGTCAGCCTCATGGAGCTATCAGACAGGAAGACTGGGTACACTCCCCGATATCTGTGCTCCGGAAGCATACGTAACCGGCATTTCACCCAGTGGCACCCCCATATTAATCGGCGGCAGCTGGGAAGAAATAGCGACATCCTACCCATGGCAATCGGGCAGCAGTGAAGTAGAAACATTTCATTATTCCTGGCGAACATACGCCTCCAAACGCAACAACTACCGGCTGCCGGCAAACCATCACCTCGACATCAGCGTTTCCTACCTTTTCAAACACAAATGGGGAGAAAGCGATTTCAATGTCACCCTCTACAACGTCTACAACCGAATGAACGTGACCAACACCTACTTAGAACATGAAAACAGAATGACAACATTGACAGGTGTCTGCCTGTTCCCATTTATTCCTTCATTCAGTTATTCACTAAAATTCTAAACGTATGAAAAAGTTTTTTCTTAAAACTGCACTTCTTCTTATCATCCTACTTCCTGTAGCTTGTGAAATAACGCTTCCATACGACAATGGAAACACCAACATCGATATAAGTGTCAACGCATTGTACACACCCGACACAACGGTGAGCATACTTGTGGCAAAAACGCTCAGTCCCGCCACAGCCAATATCTATTCCAAAGATCCAATCAGCAATGCGAACGTAGAAATGACTGTCAATGACGGTCAACCGCAAACTCTTGCCTACGACGACTCTACCAGAACATATATCAGCAATTACCAATGCCGGCCAAACGACAACATCCGTCTGAACATAACGGTAGAAAACCTGCATCCGACAGCCTGTGAAATCACGGTTCCAAACAATCCCCAAATAAAAATTTTTTCTTTTAAGAAGCAATATTCTCCACAGAGTCTATCAACAGCGAACTTTGATTATTATGGTTCTGATACCGTTGTTGTCTGCCAATTGTGCATCATGGACAATCCTGACGAAACAAATTATTACCGGCTGAAAGTAAAAAATCTTAGTGATGGGGATTCTATTTCCGGAAAACTTCTATCTACAGATATTTTTTCTTCCAACGATATGATTTTCCACGACGAGCGTATCTCCGGAAATTCACACTTTCCGCAAAAATATTTTTCCAACATATTTGACGACAGGCTTTTCAACGGAAAAGAACGCACTTTTACAGTAGAGACAAGAATGCGAGACGGCAAAAATCCGTATATGGTCGTCGAGTTACAGGCACTTTCGCTGGATTTTTTCAACTATCTTAAAAATTTGGAACCTGGAAACGGCAACAGTTCCGACCCCTTCGCCGAAAGTTTCGCCATCCCCTCGAACGTAGCCGGCGGCACCGGCATCGTCGGCGCCCTCGTCCCCGACCGCCACATCATCCCGCTGAGATAACAATAGGAGAAAATTTCAAATAACCGATAAAAAAGTCGATCCTGTGCTTTGCTTTGACATATCTATTAGTGTATTTTTACGGAAAATTTCAACCTACTAACAGATAACATGGCAACAGCCCAGAATGTCTGAACCGAATAATAAGGATTTTTTCTACGGAAACATTTCCTTATATCCAATATGTTTGCTACCTTTGAGCGACATATTGTAAAAACACGGAAAGTGTAAGTTTATTCTCGAATACGAATCTGGTAAATCTAATGAAAACGATAATGAACCGCCAACCCGAAACTGCAACTGATGACCCCTTGTTGCAGTCTGCAGTCTTTGCAGTTTTGCAGTCTCGGAGTACCGGAAAGGTAAAATTCCTGCAAGACTGCAAAGACTGCAGACTGCAAATGGCCGTTTTCATTTGCAGGAATCCACAAAAGAGAGCATCATGAACGGATACAGATTCCATCTTCAGAAATACAGGCCGGGCAGCAAGACCGCCTGTCCGGAGTGCGGCAGGAAGTCCTGCTTTACCCGTTATATCGACGAGGCGGGAGAGATTTCCTTCCCTGACAACGTGGGCATCTGTGACCATATCAACAGTTGCGGCTACCACTATACCCCGAAGGAATATTTCCGGGACAATCCGACTGTCAAAGAAAAACTGAATGAGCAGGAAAGGAACAGCGGCACACCGATAGCTGCAAGACCGCCAGCAAGAGCATTGCCCGAACAGAAACCACGGATTTCTTTTCTTCCCTCCGGTTGGGTGGAGCAGTCCATGCGCAGGTACGACATCAACCCCTTGTACCGATACTTTACCAAAGTGATGGGCAAGGAGAATGTGGACAAGCTATTCAGCCTATACAGGGTCGGTACCTCAAGGAGGTGGGGCGGTGCGACCGTATTCTGGCAGATAGACCGGAACAGCAACGTGCGTGCGGGCAAGATCATGGGCTACGATGCCGTAACCGGACACCGTATCAAGGAGCCTTTTAACCAAGTCAGCTGGGTGCATTCCGTGAGGAAGGTGCAGGATTTCAGGATGAAGCAGTGCCTGTTCGGAGAACATCTGCTGTCGGACAACTCCGCCGTAATGTCCGCCAAGCCTGTAGCCATTGTTGAGAGCGAGAAGACGGCACTGGTCGCCGCCTATTTCATTCCCGATTTCATCTGGCTTGCCACCGGAGGGATACACGGGTGCTTCAATGGCGAAGCGGTGCAGGCATTGGACGGACGGGAGGTGATTCTTTTCCCCGACCTTAAGGCAACGGAGGAATGGAGGCAGCGGCTGCCCATGCTGGAACCCGTATGCAGGCGTGCCACATGCTCCGACCTGTTGGAAAGAATAGCGACCGACGTACAGCGCAGTCAGGGACTGGACATCGCCGACTTCCTGCTGATGGAGGACACGCCGCAGATGATTCTCGCAAAGATGATAGAACGCAACCCCATGTTGCAGACCTTCATCGACACCTTCGGGCTCGAACTGGTGGATACCGGGAGGGTGGAATGACATTTGGCATCAGATACCTTTCCGCCATCCGCCCCTGCCAGTCCGATTCATCTCCGGGCTTGCCCGTGTGCCAGTAATAGACCCTATGGGGTAGCCTAATACCCCAACCGCCTTTCGGCGGCGGGATGCGTACCACTTGAAACAGCAAGCTGGGCACATAACTTATCCGAGAAAAACAGAAAAGCATCCGGCTAATATGGAACGCTACTATATACTGAACCGTTACTTTATCTCATAAAAAATCATAGATAAAGTAGTAACTCGGTATTATTGTGTTGGTGAGTTTGTACTTTTACTCAAATATTTTATGAGATAAAGTACAAACTCACTCTTTGAAATTTGGCAGATACATATGGATTGAGTACCTTTGCGGAAACGGAAATATTATGCAGGACAAACTGGTTTCACGAGACAGGGAATGTGACGAACTGCAGCGGTGTCTGGAATCAGACCGCTCCGAATTTGTCATCATCAGCGGACGGAGGCGTATCGGCAAGACATATCTCATAGACAAGTTCTTCAACTATAAATATGATTTCACCTTTGTAGGCGAACACAACACTCCGGCTTCGGTGCAGATACAGAATTTCATGAGGGCAATCAAGCGTCATTCGAAAAAAAGACAGCCGAAAGCCGAGACATGGTATGATGCCTTCAATGCGCTTGAAGATTATCTGGAGACATTGCCTTCAGACCGGAAAAAAGTCATATTCATTGATGAAATGCCTTGGATGGATACGCAGAGGTCGAATTTTGTCAATGCCCTGGAAACATTCTGGAACGGCTGGGGCAACAGGCGTACAGACATCATGCTCATCGCCACAGGATCGGCGACATCATGGATGGCGGACAAGATAGAAGCCAATCAGGGAGGATTGCACGCAAGAGTGACCTGCAACCTGCATCTTTCCCCGTTCAATCTGCATGAGACGGAAGAATATCTGAGGCAGCGCAACTGCAGATGGGACAGATACCAGATTCTGCAATGTTATATGATATTCGGCGGCGTTCCCTTTTACCTGAGCCTCCTGAATACCTCTGACAGTCTTGCACAGAACATTGACCGGCTCTTTTTTGCAGATGGTGCCCATCTCAAAGGGGAATTCGACGAACTGTACAATGCCCTGTTCAGCAATGCCGACACATATATATCAATAGTCAAGTTATTGTCGGAGAACAAGTCCGGACTGACAAGGGAGGACATAGCAAAAGCCACAGGTCTGGAAGGCTCTTTCTTGAGCAAGATACTGAAGAATCTTGAACGCTGCGATTTCGTAACCCGTCTGTCACATTTCGGGAGTAAGACCCGAGGAAGCATTTTCAGGCTTACGGACTTCTTTACATTGTTTTATTACAAGTTCATAGAATCCAACAATGCCAAGGATGAAAGGTGGTGGAGCAACAATATGGATTCCCGCAGCGTCTCTGCGTGGATGGGACTCAGTTTCGAACTTGTGTGTCTGGCACATCACCGGCAGATAAAGGCGGCACTCGGAATAGCCGGTGTCGGAACGGCCATATCCTCATGGAGAAGCAAGGCAGATCCTGACAAAAAAATGCCTGGCTTCCAGATTGATATGATTATCGAGCGAGCAGACCGCATCATCCATTTGTGCGAAATGAAGTTCAGCACTGACCGTTATGCCATCACTGATAATTACGAGATGAAACTCCGTGAACGGATGGGATTGTTCCGTATGGCGACAAAGACCAGAAAGGCATTGGTAATCACATTTGTCACTACATACGGAGTGGTGGACGGAAAACATAAAAGTATCGTCCACAGTGAGGTCACCATGGACGACCTTTTCAAATCATAGGATTATTACTGTTACGGAAGTCGGCCTATCATTGTCCTGATAGCATAAACGACAGATGTGGGACGGATTCTTGCCGCAGACAGGGCAGTTGACAGGCTTGAAGCTGTCACGATGCGTTTGCCGTCCTTGGAAACCAGGAATTTTCCTCTTTCAAGAACGGACTGCCAGTACGCCTGTATGTATGACCTTTCAAGTAGCGCGTCGAAAAGCACGGCCACATGGCGGATGTTATTCACACGGATTCGGAAGCCCTCCTTGCAGGCAAAAAGAGCTTCCATATCCTCCATACGAACCGTAGGAACACAGAACAGATGGCAAGTATTGGCACAAGACACAATACCTGCCATCTGTTCTTTTGAAAAATTACACTCGAATGAAAGTGAAGCTGCGGTCGCCATTGGATCCGCATCATACGCAAATGCCGGGCTATTTATTTCAGATGTGTCATACATCCTTTTCAGTTCCATGCAATCATCCAATGAGAATGATTCGGTAGCGAACTTTTCTCGCACACAATCCTGATAATCATGCAGAATACCTCGGACTATATGGATAATCATCTCATGGCAATTCCGGCAGACCACATTGTCACAGTCTATATACCGGTGACTGTTGATGAAGTCGTCCACGAAGCGGCGATAAAGTTTGCCGCTGTCAACGACATCCCGGAGATAGGCTTCTCTCGCTGAAGCGAGCAATGCAAAAAGTCCATTCCACACATCCTGCTCGGCAGTAATGTGCCGATGATGCAAATCTCTTCCAAAAAGAGAGAATACAGTTTTCTGATCTGTTCATTTTGAAATTGATTAAATGTTTATACTATTGTGATTGTTTCCTTTTCAGATTTTCTGACAATTATAATGCTGATTTCATACAGTAAGCCAATGCCACCGCACATTCAAATACAGAAGTGATGGTAACGAAGTTTGCAATTTAACACATCTTTATCTACAGTTTCCACCCCGAAATACTTTCCTGTATATTCTACAAATGGGCATAAAGCCCTTCCTTTCGGATAAGCTCATCGTGCGTGCCCTCTTCCTTTATCCGGCCGTCCTCCAGGACGATGATGCGGTCGGCATCTTTTATGGTCTTGAGCCTGTGAGCTATGGCAATGACGGTGCGTCCTTTAATCAAAGAGTCGATGGCTTTCTGCACCTCCACTTCATTTTCTGGGTCGAGCGAAGCGGTAGCTTCGTCCAGCAGGATGACTTGTGCGTCTTTCAGCATGGCACGGGCAATGGATATGCGCTGCTTCTCGCCTCCAGATAAAGTACAGCCACCTTCGCCAACCATCGTGTCGTAGCCTTGCGGCAAGCGCATGATGAAGTCGTGGCAACAGGCTTTCTTGGCGGCGGCAATGATTTCCTCGTCTGTCGCGTCTGTTTTGCCGAAACGGATATTGTTACGTATCGTGTCTTGAAACAGATAGACATCCTGGAATACCATAGAGATGTGGCTCATCAGGCTTTCGGGGGCTATTTCGTCCATCGGCACGCCGCCAAAGAAGATGCGTCCCTGCTGCGGGTCGTAGAAACGGGCGCAAAGCTTCATCACCGTACTTTTCCCGCTTCCCGAAGGTCCGACAAGAGCCGTCAAGGAGTTTTTCGGGAGCGTAATGTTTATATCATGCAACACTTCCTTGTCTTGATAGGCAAACGATACGTGCTCAAACCGGATGTCGCCTGCCGCCGGAGATTGCCGTTCTCCTTTCATTTCCGGCTCGTTCATTAAGGAAAGAATACGTCCTCCTGCAATGGAAAAGTATCGGAACTCTGTGAAATTGGTCAGGGCAGAAGTCAATGGGTCGAACACACGGGAACCGACCACGAGAAACAGCACAAATACGAGGATGGAAAGTTCCCCTCCCAACAGCAGATATGTTCCGCACAGCACCATCATCGTCAGCCCTGCACGTACCAACGTGATGCTCAACAGGACGAACGGCCCTAACAAGGCTTCCTGACGGATGCAGGCACGGCGAAGTTCGGCAAAGGCATCGCGCAGCCGGACGAAACGGTCGCCCAACAGATTGTAGGCTTTCATCACCCGGATACCCTGCAAGTATTCCTCCAATCGGTTTCCTGCATTTATCTTCGCATGGATTTGCCTGCCGCTCAGCTTCCGCTGCGCCTTTGTGCTTGCCCATAGCACGAGCAAGGCAAGCGGCAAGGCGGCAAACATACTGACCGCCATCCTCCAATCTATCCATATCAATGAAGCAAAAGCTAGCACGGGCATTACCACTGCGCCCATCAATTGGGGCAGATGATGTGAGATTCCCGTTTCCGCCATCATGAAATCCGTAATTAGCATGGAGGACAAGTCGCCGGGGTCACGCCTTGAAAGGAAGCCTAATGAAAGTTTCCGCAGATGTTCCGCCAGCGACAAACGTCCCGAAGCACTCATTTCGTAGGCTCCACGGAAATTGGCACGGTAAGATGCCCGTTCCGCCAAAACCATGACCAGCATATAAATGGTCATAACGCCGAATATCCACCAAAGACGGGTCGTGTCGAGCGGCTGTCCGCTCCCGTCAAATGCACTGAAAATGATACGTATCGCTTCTATAGAAAGACAAAACGGCACGATATTCACCAAATTGGCAAGCATGGTGTAACCCACCGGCTTGTAAAGTCTTTCCGTGTGACCTATTGTAATATTCTTTATTGCATTCATATCTTATTTTATTTATATGCTATAATATGTATTTCTTCCTTTTTACGGATTGTTCTGATGGATGAAAATCCGACTTCATGCAACCGTTCTTCCAATTCTGCCGGAGTATAGACAACCATACCATCTATCCGTTCCGTCCACATTTTTCCAAGTTCGGGGTCGCTCGCTTCCAGACTAATAAGGAAACAACCTCCTTCTCGGAGAACACGCGCCACTTCAGACAACGCTATGTTTACAGGCGACCAAAAATAGACCGTTTCAAAAGCCGTGATAGCATTAAAAAATCCATCCTCATAAGGTAATGAACAAACATTCCCTTGTTGTATGAAACATCTTTTATTCAAGTCTTTTTCGTTGTACTTTTGGGCGAATGAAACACTTTCTTCTGACAGGTCTATGCCGTAGATATTTCCTTTTGGACATAAATTCAATAAACGTTTCAAATTCGCACCACCGCCACAGCCTATATCAAGAACATTCCAATTCGGCTGCCATTCCACTTGCTTCATGCCACGATTAGCTAAAGATGCATGAAAACAATTCATTCCTCGCAAAATCATCCGTCCCCAAAATCCTTGCGGACAACTTGTGTTTTGCAAGACCTTGTTTAAGAAATTCTTCTTTCTCATATTGCTTTTAGTTTTTGTTCAACGTCCAATGGTATGCGCTCGTATAGGCATCCCACATGTTTTTATATACACCCTCTGTCACGGATAATTGTTCATGCCTTCCGCATTGCACAATGCTTCCTTCTTTCATGACGACAATCTGATGCGCAGAAATAATGGAAGAAAGGCGATGGGCAATCACAATGACCGTCTTGTCCTTTATCAGCGACTGCAAAGCCATCTGCATTTTATGCTCGTTTTCAGGGTCAGCGAAAGCAGTCGCTTCGTCCAACACCAGTATCGGAGCATTCTTCAATATGGCACGAGCTACACATATCCGTTGGGCTTCACCGCCGGACAGGAATACACCTTTATCGCCTATCCTTGTTTCGTAGCCTTGCGGCAAACGCTCTATGAAATCGTGGCATTGGGCAGCTTTCGCAGCGGCTATTACCTTTTCTTTCGTGGCATCAGGAGAGCCTACGGCGATGTTCTCATAAAGAGTGTCGTAAAAAAGGAAAGTGTCTTGAAAGACGAATGAAACCATATCCATCAGTTTTGCGGTAGGTATTTGGCGTATATCTGCACCGCCTATACATATTTTCCCTTGCTCCACATCCCAGAACCGGGGTATCAGGTTGGCAACCGTTGATTTGCCGCTTCCTGACGGACCGACAAGGGCGGTTATCTTTCCTTGTGGTGCAATGAAGCTGACATCACGCAGGGCTTCCGTCCGTGTTCCCTGTTCTGTGTTCTCGTAGGAGAATGACACATGGCGAAATTCCACATCGTAAGCGGCAGGCACTTGCGGATGTACCGGCTCCGGCACAGGTTTCTTTTCAAGTATGCGGTCGATACGGTTTACACCTTCATCGATGTCGCGCGTATTACCTCCCAAGAATGTCAGTTTATAAACGGGGGAAGCCATACCCGGTCCCATGATAGTGAAGAACAGCCATACTACCGCCAATGACAAGGATTGCGGACTGGCTTGCATCAGCAAGATGCCCATAGGAAGAATAAACGTTACCATCGAATTGAGCAAGACGGTAAAGGCAATCATCCCGTTCTGGTAGGTGTCACAGCATTTCAAGGCGAATGTCTTGTATGCCTGAATCTCGGCATTGAACTGACGGAACGAACGGACGCTTTGCCCGAATATCTTGACGACGGGCATTCCCCGTACATACTGCACAGCTGATGCGCTCATTTTTTCCTGTGCATCGTAGTAGATACCCATGAACTCCCTTGCCCTTTTTCCCATGAAATTGGAAAATTGCAGGAATAAGCTAAGCACCACAACGGCCAGGCACACGACTGTCAGCCACACATCCAGCGAGAAAAAGATGACCAGCATTACCACTACCGTTGCCATTACATTGACCAAATCCGGAATGGTATGGGCGATGAAGCCCTCTATTTTCTCGATATTCTGGTCCATTGTTTTCTTGATGGCTCCCGTAGAGGTATTGTTCAAATATCCCAAAGGCAGTTTGCCGATATGTTCAGACAGACGGACACGCAACCCATACAAGATACGGAATGCAGCCACATGTGAGGACATCAGGGCGGCATAGAGCAATATCAATCCGCCAACAAGCCCTCCAAATGCAATCCATCCCCAACGCATCATGTCCGTTCCGTCCAAAGCGGAAAGATTGGAGCCATTCGACAGCAACTCTTTCAAAATTTCATAAACTGCCCAATAAGGCACAAGCATACACACCGCGCTGCCAGCCGACAGCAGACCTGCTAATATAAGCAGACCTTTCCTTTGTCCCGCTATCTCGAACAGACGGGACAAACCTTTTTTCTTTTTTGATTTTTCCATTGTTATTACGCTATTTTGATGTGATTTTATATCCGAGCAATGAACTGAATTTGTAGCAGAGCCAAGGGATGCGCCCCAATATCTGCCCGAAGAAGAATCCCCAGCGTGAACGGAAGAACTTCATATAGTTAGCCTGTTCAATGAGCTTTAAAGACGGTTCCCATTGTTCCACCACATACCCGTTGCTTATGCCGGAACGGATTTGAGCCTCGTGTTTGCGGAGCGAATCGGGCTTCACACCATGTCGGCTCATTATCGTGCCGCACACGTCAAACCACAATTCACCTCCCCCGAAACGGTTTGCCACGTGATGCAGGAAGGATTTTACTTGCTTCTCGTAGAAGTACATCAGTACCCCCTCCACGATGAAGATAAATTCTGCTTCGGGGTGTTTCCGGCGCAGGTCATCCATCCAGTCGGTCTCCAACAAAGACGCTTCAATATAGACATTGTCCGGCTGTTCGGGTATCAATTCCCGGCGTAGAGCAATGACCTCAGGCAAATCTAAATCATAAAAGACTGCTTTCTGACTTCCGATACGCTGGAAACGGGTATCCAGTCCACATCCCACATTGACCACGACCGGATGCGAATGTGCTTTAATAAATCGGCGCACAGCGCAGTCAAAATACCATCCACGCACCACGCATCCCACTTCGCTCAACTTTGCCCCGTCGAACTGGGAATAATCGTATTCCAAACTGTCCGCCAGCCATTCCGCAGCCTTGTCATATAGAATGGGATTATTCCGGCGACTTTCTTTGGCTCTCATGTATAGCGGAATAAGCAATGTTTCCGCTACAATACTCTTAAACTCGTATTTCTGTCTCATATTTTTGGAGTGTTTAATAGTGAACGATATTCAGAATTGTTCATAAAAAAAGGAGGAAACCTCCGTGAAGATTTCCTCCTTACCAACCGTTCTGATGCGGTTGAATGTTCGTATGTACGTTGTCTGTATCTCATATCTTGATAATAGCCCTCCAACCTTGGATTTCAAACAGGATATAATCGTGCAAAATAGCCTCCATCTCTTGCCGGGGTACGGAATGCATCAATAGCTCCTCGAACATCGTGAACATCCATACCGTATGCAAATGAATGATAAAATCAGACACAGCCGTATTGATTTCGGGATGTTTCCGCTGCATGGACGCGAACCACGCCTTAACCAATTCCGTGGAACGGTCGGTATAATTCTCACGGAAGCGTTCCAATGAAGAACCTTGCGCACGGAACAACAGTATTTCCATTAGCGAACGGTGTTTGTCTATAAGCGAAACATATTCATCAATGCAGGATTTCAGGTATTTTTCCGACCGCATCATCATAATATCTTCGCCCCGTATGCCGTGGTGTTCTTGCAGCATGGCTTCCAAAGCGCACAAAACAGGACGGACCACTTCATGGAATAATTCATCTTTGCTTGTGAAGTAGTTATAGATATTCCCGACACCAACCCCAGCTAACTCCGCTATTTCGCGCATTGAAGTTTTGGAATAGCCTTTCTTCTCGAATTGCTGCCTGGCAATCGTCAATATCCGACCCCGTATGTCCTCTTTCAGCACTTGCATTTATAATGAACAATGTTTCTGATTTTGTTTCTGCAAATGTACGGGGCTTAAATTTATCCGGCAATACCTAATTATTGGGATTTAATAATACTCGGATAACAAGATATCTATAAGCTATGTAATGGTGCAAATTATTAATATGATTTCGTTTTAGACGGGAACTTTGCGGTATCAAATTACAATGAATATTGAATGTATAATCTGATAATCAGAAAAATATAGAATGTTATTCGGTTCAAGCGTGGAACTGAAGCTCATTTTAGAATACGGGTTCTGGAATAACCTTTGGAATAAAACAAGCAGCAGCCCACGCCTGTACCGAACGGGTATGACGTGAGAATAGAGTCCGCTCATTCTCTTCCATTTTGAATTTACCAGATTTATCATATATGACTTTTTCGTAATGCCCGGCCTTGGACTTCCGCAGTAACCCGCTCCTGCACAGTTCCCTGAGGTAGTTCATCACCGTGCGCTCGCTGACATTCTGCTGTTCCTTGCCTGTGGCGATGGCCGTCTTCGTGTCGAACGTGTCCGGCAGCAATGACAGCAGTACCTTGGGCGGTTCCTCGCACATGTCCTCTGCCACGAATGAACGGATGCGGTGGTACGAGTCCTCGAAATAACCGTTCAGCCGGACAGCGGCTTTTACCGATACCATATCCACAGACTGCAGGTGGCTCTCGCCGGCGGCATACCGCAGCACCTGCACGAGCAGGGCCAGTCTCGCCACCTGCGCCGGATGCTTCATCTCCCGGCTGTCCACCTCAGCATCGTCCTCTATCCGGTTGATGCGTTCCACTTTCCTATTCCACCATGAGAAGAAATATTCCCTTGCCTCCCTGTCCATGGACAGCACATGGGGCGCCTCTCCCGTATCATAGTCAAGGGCAAGAACCTTGAAAAGTATCTGCTCCCAGCGTGCCGCTGCCAGAGATGCCCTGTCCTCCCCGCCATCATCCCAATCAGTCCATTTTGACACTTCACGGGATTTGGGCAGCACGAACAGGATACGGTCGAGCAGGCCGTTTTCCTCGAAGCCTTTCGTCAGCAGTTCATGCACACGCTTGGTCTGCGTGGTCCCGATGATGTTGATGCACGGCTGTTCAATATGCACAGGTATAGTGTTGCTGACCCTTGTCACATCCAGTGCCCCGCCGCTCCATGCCGTGAGCAGCTGCTCTATGAGTTGCCCGTTGGTGTAGCGGTTGGCGGAGTTGAACATGCCCATTATCTCGTCCACCAGAATGACCACGCTGCGGGGATTGCTGTTATGTGTCAGCAGTAGCGATTCCGGAGTGAAGTCGGAAACGACGGTGCGTCGCAGTACGGGCTTCCTACCGCTCTCCCCGGCGGCCTTCCATGCCTCCAGTTCCGACTCATACGCCCTGAACAGGGCGTAGTCGTGCTTCCGTATGGGGCGGTATGCCGCCTCCAGCGGCGGTGTCTTGCCCAGTCCCGGCCTGCCCACGAGGATGATGTAGAGGGCGGCGTTGCTCTGCCACTCGCCTTTGATGCGGATACGGTAGGTGCCGCCCAATGCCGCAGATACAGCCGAAATCATGGCAGTCGCTATGAACTCTGTCTTGTAGTTCTCGTACCGGGCCATGTCAAGGATGACGGATTGAACCGTCTGCGGGAACACTTCCAGAGGGAAGCCGGTGTTTTCGGTATGTTCCGCCTCCATGCGGATCATGTTGCACAGTTCAAGTCGGGTGTGTGTCATGTCAGCCATTTCTCTTCTTGCAATAGGATGTCACACTCTCGGATTTCCCTCCCGTCTGCACACGCCGGACATCCGACCTGGCATACATGTTCTTGTTGCCCACCTTGACGGGGACAAGGTAGCCGCGCTTCGCCCACAGGTTGAGCGTCCCCTCGCACACGTTCAGCAGCTCACGCACCTGTCTTGTGTTGAGCCATGTCTCTTCCGCCACACGCCGCATCTCCGCATTCAGTTCTTCCTGCCGGGCCGCCATCGTGCGCTGCACGATGGCCTCGGCAAACATCTTAAGGTCGGCTGGCGTGACTTCCAGTTTCACGTTCGCGCCCTGTTCGACCAGACTTTCTATGGTGATCATAAATATCAGTTTTTGAATTTTGTGATGACCATCTTCAAAAGTTCCCTGACGCCTCCCTTCCGATGGCTTGTAAAAGAGAAGCACCGCCTATCCCCGGGAAGAGGATTGACGGTGCAAAAGTATATGCGAATTGAAACGGATTGATATATAATGCCTTGTCTTAAATTGTCATGACAATTCAAGTCTGCATGACCATGTAAAACGGCTCATTTTGCCTTATCCGGTAGTAGTTTCCGTTACATCTTCGGAGATGATTTCCTTGATTTCCTGTACCAGTGACCGGAACAGTTCCCTGTTCTCGTCACTCTCGATAAGAGGAGCCATCTGGTCTTTCCCGTTTTTGATGATATGCTTTGCCGTCTTCAGGAAGCCGACCGCCTGCCGTATGGCGCTCTCGCTTTTCAGCGAGGGCAGGTCGGGGAATTGCAGTGCCATCCCCACGCTATACTCCTTGGCGGCGTGCATCCCGGCCACCAGCCCCAGTTCTTTCAGCACATAGAACGGCAGTGCCTGGTGGACCGCGCTCGTGTTTATGGAGACGAAACGGCGGATGCATTGCAGGACTTCCTCCCTGTTTCCGCACTTGAGATAATCCGCAAGTGGCCACTCCTGTATCTTTTTCTTTCCGACCGTCCGCTGCGCCTGCGGCACCGTACCGCTGACGGACTCCGTTGCTGCCGGGCTGCCTTCGGTATCACCGCCGCCCATCCCGTCCTTTAAGGACTGCAAAGCCCATTCGCCGATGCTGCCTTTCTCGATGGCACCTTTCATGGCGAAGTGGCTGTCCCAGTCTTCCTGCGTGCGGAAGCCGTTCTTTAAGGATACCTCGATAATCTGCCTGACGACAATGGAGCAGCCCATCCGCTCGGCGTTCCCTGCTTTGGGATGCCCAGCCTGCCTGCTGACCATGTCCACCATGGCCTCGAAGCTCTTGCCGTAATACAGCCAGCTCAATACAAGAGGGGCGGACAGGGTCACGCGGCGTTTTCTCAGGCTCTGTCTGAAAATGTATCTCATCCTGCCCCATAAGGAGGACGGAGGAGAAGTCGCATCCTCTTCCCTCTGTTTCCTGTAAAGTTCCACGATCTGCTCCGGCACCGCGTTCTCTTTAAAATGGAGGCCTATGTTCTCGAATCCGTCCGTGCTGTCGTCACACCATGATATCTGCCATTCCTTTTTGATGCCGGGCAGCTGCCTGAATATGGCCCGGCATACGGCAAGGTACTGCACCTCGTTCCCGTCCGCCATCATTTTCGCGAAGCGGGTGTATTCCTCCCTGTGTGCGTCCTTCCACTGGAGGATGTCCGCCTTGAACTGTTCGTATGTCTGTTTCTGCTCGTCCATATTCATATTGCATTGTCTGTGGAGGGGGGGGGAAAAAACAGGGAAATTATCAGTCCAGAAGGTTTACCAGTTCCTTCTTCATCTCGTCGTCAATCTTGCGATACCGGGCAAAGGCACGGCTGCCCTCCGAATGTCCCGACATGGAGGCTATCAGGTTCGGGTCCTTGACCTGCCTGTAGAGGTTGCCGATGAAGGTCTTGCGTGCCGTATGGGTAGATGCCACCTCGTACAGGGGTCTTGCCACATCCTCCCTTGTCTTGGGGTCGAGTACTATGACCTTGCGGTCGATGCCCACATACTTGAGTATCTCCTTTATCTTCTTGTTGTAGCCGAAGTGCGAGAACCGGGGGAGCAAGGCGTTCTCCAGATCCTTGTAGCGTTCAAGTATCTCCCGTGCCTTTTGGTTGAGCGGTACACGCACCGTATTGGCATGCTCCATCTTCGTCTTCTGCGGGATGTACTCCACGAAACCGTCCACGATATTGGCCTTGGTCAGCCTGTTCAGGTCGCTCACGCGGCATCCTATCAGGCACTGGAACATGAAGATGTCACGGTAGACCGGGTAGGTAGTTCCCATGCCGCTCAGGTCTGCATGGTACACCTTGTCCCGCTCTTCGAGTGTCAGGTAGAACGGGTCGCCGTACATCGGCCGGGCAATCTGGTACTGGTCGAAGGGGTTGTTCCTTGTCAGTCCGCGCTTGATGCACCACTTGACGACGGTGCGGATGCGGTAGAGCGACCCTGACATGCTGTTCTCGGAACGCTTCTGCCCGACATCACGGTGCTTCTCGTTCCGGTAGAATACGGGATACATGTCCACATACCTGTATTCTTCCTGCATCCACAGTTTGAAGTCCCTGATGTCGTCCGCCGTAATGGTGTCGATGCAGAGGTGGAAGCCCCGCTGGTGCAGCACTTCGTGGCGGAAACGCTCGTAGCGCAGCACCTTGTTGAGATTGTCGAGATGGTGTTTCCGGCTTTCGTCCGCGAGCGGTGTTTCCTCGATGTATTTCCGTATCTGGTACGAGAGCAGGTACTCGTCGGCTTTGTTGCCGCCCCTTGCGTTGATGTTGGGATGGTGGTATTCCTCTATCAGGCTTTTGAGCCAGTTGCCGTCCACGCCCCGGTGGTACTCTTTCGTTATGAGGTGGGTGATCTGCTGCACGTCCTTGTCGAAGGCCATCTTCTTCTCCTCCGACACCAGAGCCACGCGGGGCTTGTAGCCCTGCCGTTCCGGGCTCCAGTGGTTGGGATTGATGGACAGTTCGCTCGTGGCCTTGATGTCCACTCCGCCGATGTCCCGGACACGGAAATAGACCCGTGCCTGGTCTGTTATGTTGTTCTTGGCGGCGGTCTTTCGGATGAATGCGGTCACTTTCATATATAAGTCCTCCTTTCTGTCTAGTCTATCATTTCTACAAGCCTTCGCTTCATGTCATCGTCTATCGTGCGGTAGCGGCTGAACGCCCGGCTGCCCTCCACATGTCCCGACATGGAAGCGATGAGGTTGGGGTCGGGTACCTGCCTGTACAGGTTGCCCACGAAGGTCTTGCGTGCCGTATGGCTGGTGGCCACCTCGTACAGGGGCTTCTGCATGGTGTTGTAACCGTGCGTGTCGAGGATGGTCACCGTCCTGTCTATGCAGCAGCGCTTCAGCAGCTCCCGTATGCCGAGGTTGTAGGTGTGTATCTGCCTGAACGGGAACAGTCTGTCGGCATTGGCATCGTAGCGTTCCAGTATCTTCAAAGCCTTCTCGTGCAGCGGCACCCTGACGGTCTTCGCCTGACATTTCTTCGTCTTCTGCGGCATGTATTCCAGAAAGCCGTCCTTGATGTTGTCCCGCGTGAGCCTGTAAAGGTCACCCACGCGGCAGCCGACATAGCAGTGGAACACGAAGATGTCCCGGATGACGGCCAGCTTCGGACAGTCACTCAGGTCCGCGTCATACAGGATGTTCCTCTCTTCCGAAGTAAGAAAGAAAGGGTCGCCATAGGTGGGCTCCTTGCAGCCATAGAGGGCATAGACCTCGTTGTCGGAATACTTCATCTTCTTGCACCAGTGCAGGAAGGTGCAGAACAGGTTCATGATGTTGATGACGGTCGTGCCGGAAAGCGGCCTCGGCCTGTGGTTGATGAGCGTGCGGGGAGTATAGAAGTCGGGATGCTCCTGCCGCAGTTTGTACTCGTTCACGACATAATCCCTAAAATCGTTCATTTGCTCCAGCGTGACGGTCTCCACGAAGAGGGTGAAGTCCGCCTCGCCCAGTATCTCCCGGCGGTAGTCGTGGTAGCGGGTCATCTTGCGCTCGAAGCG
Organism: uncultured Porphyromonadaceae bacterium; assembly: GCA_900544305.1. Lineage (GTDB taxonomy): Bacteria > Bacteroidota > Bacteroidia > Bacteroidales > Muribaculaceae > Limisoma. The sequence continues at coordinate 102,585 of UQUV01000004.1, read as the reverse complement.
AACGATATGCTCCTTGGTCCTCTCCGCACCGTCAAACTTTTCCAGATACTCGTGGACGCGGGCGAGCAGGTTCGGGTGGTTCCGTTCGAAGGCGCGGGCCGGGTACAGCACATCCTCGATGACCTGCCTCATCCACCTGCCGTCCGCCTTGTCCGAGAAGGTCTTCTCCGCCCGCTCGATGATGGCGGCAATCTGTCCGGGCAGGCGTTTCTGCTCGGCGGCAGGAACAGCCGTCGTGCGCCTGTAACTGAGGGTGTCGGAATCCCAATACCCGTCCTGCACCTCAAGGGGAGAGACCACTTTTATGTCTACACTCTTCTCCCTGACCCGGAAACAGATGTTCGAGGTCTCTGGGGAGCACTTTTTCAGATAGACGGAAACTTTCATCTGCATCGCTTTTTGAATCACACCGCAAAGGTAAATAAATTCCCGTATATGTTCCCATATATCCCGAAGAAACCTGCAACGAATTAAGACAAATTAAAAAGTCTTTCCCGAATCTGATACCGCATAAAATGCAGTATATCAACTGTTATATTTGCACTTGTTTAGCTCTTTTTTTCATTTTGGCCTTTATTCGACTTCCCGAATATCATATATTGCAGTTCCACGCTTTCTTTTTTATTAATTTTCGTCTTATTGGGGACTGGAAGGCGACCTTAATCTTATTTTTTATGTACACACTCAATTTTCCGAACGGAAGTTCACAAACTTATCCCACCTATTCTTCCCTTTGTAGCGCCGCACGCGCTTTAGGCGGCGATATAAAATTAGTTGGTCCAAACCTCTATGTCTTTGTTGCCAAGAAATAGCACTGCGGGCAAATCTTCAGGGCGGCACTTTACCGTACCGCCCTTTCTTTAATTAAAACAGTCAAAACAAACTCCCCACTACTATGAAAACAATTCGAACCATTATAAAAAACATATCGATAACGGTATTTTCACTATTGACCGTTTTAGCTTCGGTGTCCTGCTCACAAAATGCGGATTCAACACCTGCAACGCCTCAATACGACAGCGAGGACAGCACTATTATTGCCTATCTGAAAGTGCACGACTTACTCGTAAAGAAATTTTCAGAGTTCAGCCATAGACAAATTGAACACTTCAAGGAGGTAATTGGAATGCAAGCATTTTCCAGTCTTCTAAATCTGGATTTCACAATGAGTTCAATTCCACAAAAGAGGGAAATCCAATATTTCTTCAACAAATACAAAACAGACGACACATTCAATACCGAAGCACTTGAAACCGACATTACATCAGAACTTTGGGCATATTTTGACCAAATTTATTCCGATGAAATCCCATCGAAAGCCCAAGACGGCACCGTAGGACGATATTACACCATTTCCGAACTCAAACAGAAATATCCGGAATATGACGAATTTAATCTTGAAGGCTTCCGGCCGATGGAATTAATAAATACGGTCATCAATGAAGATTTTTTTGGATCTTCCCAGTATGCCGACGGAGAATTCAACCTTTACACTCTTTATGTGTACTACGTTGAATACAAACCAAAAGTTTATATCAGTCCGGGACGTACTCCCTACAAAGATCCTGAATATGTACAAATGATTATTGACCACGTGGGCAATCCCACCGATGTAGAAGTAGACTCCGTGTTATCTGTGTTCTACGATATGTGCTCGCGAGAGAATCCCTGGTATACCAACGACACCGAAGGATTCAAAAACTTCATCATAGCCTATTACGAAACAGATCTTTTTTCTGGAGCAGATTTGGAATATGTAGAAGAATAAAAACAAAACGACTCCCTCGGGGCTGGGCCTCGGGGGAGTCGCGTTTAGGTTCTATTGCAGTCAGTCTTCCTTACTGCTTCTGTTTGACTTGCTTGCTTTCTTTTCGTCGGAGCTGACGTTGAGGTCTTTGCTTTCCTTGACGTCGATTTCCTTTCGGTTCTTGTCGTAAATCCGGTATTCCAGATAAGCAAGCGCCTGATTAGGTACGATTTTAAATTTTCTTCCAAATTCGCCTCTCCATTTCTTGTAAATGGAAGTGAGCAGTCCTTTCTTGATATAGGCATCGACATAAGGATGCACATACATGGTGAATTCCGGTATCTTGAGGTCGTTCACCACATAGTCGATTTTCTCCCTCAAACGGTCGGTGAACAACAGCGAAGGCTGCACCATTCCGTTGCCGAAACACGAAGGACAGGTTTCCATCGTTTCAATGTCGAGCACTGCCCTCACACGCTGACGCGTAATCTGCATCAGTCCGAATTTACTGAGCGGCAGGATATTATGCCGAGCCCGGTCGTTAGCCATCACTTCACGCATGTGGTCGAACAGCTTCTGGCGATGTTCCGAAGAGTTCATGTCGATAAAGTCGATGACAATGATGCCTCCCATGTCCCTCAGGCGCAACTGACGTGCGATTTCGTCGGCGGCGCGGATATTCACGTCCAGGGCATTTTCTTCCTGATTGTCGGCGTTCTTGTTACGGTTGCCGGAATTGACGTCAATAACATGTAGCGCTTCCGTGTGCTCAATGATGATATACGCACCCGACTTGAAGGATACCGTTTTGCCGAACGACGACTTGATTTGCTTCGTAATGTTGTAGGCATCGAATATCGGCTCGTCCTTCGCATAGAGTTTGACTGTGTCCTTACGTTCGGGAGCAATCAGACTGACATAGTTGAAAATCTGCGTATAGGTCTCCGCATCATTGACAAACACATTTTCAAACGACGGACTGAATATGTCGCGAATAATGCTCACAGCGCGGCTGTCTTCCTCATGAAGCAAAGCCGGAGGAGTGTTCTTTTGCAATTTCTCGATGGTCTCTTCCCAGCATTTCACCAGTGTGTTCATCTCATTGTTGAGCTCTGCCACCCGTTTGTTTTCGGCAGATGTCCGCACAATCACACCGAAATTTTTCGGCTTGATGCTTTCAATGAGCTGACGTAATCTCATCTTCTCCTCAGTCGACTTGATTTTCTGCGAGATGGAGATTTTGTTGGAAAAAGGAATCAGAACGATAAAGCGTCCTGTAAAAGTTATTTCGGTAGTCAGCCGGGGACCTTTCGTCGAGATAGGCTCTTTCGAGACTTGTACCACAATATGCTGACCGACGGTCAGCGTATCGGAAATGGTTCCGTGCTTGTCGATATCGGGCAAGCATTTGAATTTGGAAATTTGCGGCACTTTCTGATTTTCCGCAATCGCACCCTGCACAAAAGCGTTGAAGCTCGAAAACTGCGAACCGAGGTCGAGGTAATGAAGGAAAGCATCCTTGTCGGAACCGATGTCGACGAAGGCCGCATTGAGCCCGGGCATCAGTTTCTTGACCCGACCGAGGTAAACGTCGCCAACCGCATATTTTATATTCCGTGCCTCCTTCTGAAGCGACATCAAACGTCCGTCCTCCAACAGAGCAATGGAAATATCATTCGGCTGAACATCAACTACCAGTTCACTTCTCATGCTGTTTTCTTTAATTCAGGGGTCATAATTATCGGGTATCAGTTTTAAGAAACCTCAAGTATCATACTTGGCAAACAGTGCCAACTGATATGTCCATATAAGGCACAAGAACAAACCCAGGTTAAGCATCAACCTCTGTCTGTTCTTGTGTATCACTTAACTAGAAATCTTTCAAGAAGAATGATTATTTCTTCTTATGACGATTTTTTCTCAATCTTTTTTTGCGCTTGTGAGTAGCCATCTTGTGGCCTTTTCTTTTCTTTCCGCTTGGCATTGTTGTAAAATTTTATATTGTTACTAAAAAGTGTTATTTATCTCTCTGCTTATTTCACGTCTTCCATAAACACCTTAGCTGGTTTGAATGCCGGGATTTTGTGTTCCGGAATAATGATTGTAGTGTTCTTGGAAATATTTCTTGCTGTCTTTTCAGAACGAGTTTTAACGATAAAGCTACCGAAACCACGAAGGTAAACATTCTCACCGTTTGCAAGAGAATCCTTCACAACTTCCATAAACTTTTCGAGAGTTTCCAAAACAGAAGCTTTGTCCAAGCCAGTTGTTTTAGAAATTTCATTTACGATGTCTGCTTTAGTCATTGTTCTATGTTTTTATTGTTATTTTAAATAATATTCCGTATAAAACACTTGAATCCGAGGCTTATCACAAACCCTTATTCAAATTGCGAATGCAAATATCGCACTTTTTTTTCAATCTGCGTAGACTTTGCCTATATTTTTCTATAAAAATTTAAAAAATAAGCATTTACTACTTGCCGTAACCGACACGGAAACAGCCGCTACAGCCGGACAAGCCGTTTGAGTCTACAGGCAGACATCCTTCCATCAGTCGGCCTGCTTGACCGGCTGGAGCCCCTTTTCGGCAGCCACCCGGAGCATCAGTTCCCAGGCAGCTTCACGCTGGTTGGGTATCTGTCCGTCGAGAATGGCATTCTTCAGCACCTCCTTTATCTCGCCCACGACACGCGAAGGTTCGATGCCGAAAGTTTCCATGATTTCCTGACCGCTGACCGGCGGCTGGAAGTTGCGGATACGGTCCTTTTCCTCTATTTCAATGAGCTTGTTGCGCACCAGCACAAAGTTGTCGAGGAAACGGCGTACCTTCTCCTGGTTCTTCGACGTGATGTCGGCCTCACAGAGCAACATGAGGTCCTCTATGTCGTCGCCCGCATCAAACAGCAGACGGCGCACGGCGGAATCGGTCACCTCGTCCTCCACAAGGGCAATCGGACGCATATGGAGTTCCACCATCTTCTGCACGTAGCGCATCTTGTCGTTCATCGGAAACTTCAACCGCTTGAAAATGCCCGGAATCATTTTCCTTCCGATAAAGTTATGGTTGTGGAAAGTCCAGCCGAGTGTCGGGTCGTAGCGTTTCGTCACAGGTTTGGCGATGTCGTGGAACACCGCTGCCCAGCGCAGCCATTCGTTGTCGGTCTTTTCAGCCACATTGTCGAGCACCTGCAGCGTATGGTAGAAATTGTCCTTGTGTCCCCTGCCGTCGATCACTTCCGTACCTTTCAACGCCTGCATTTCAGGGAAAATCAGCCGCAGCAGGCCGCTCTGCTCCAACAGAATGAAGCCGCGCGACGGCTTTTTGGAACGGATTATTTTTCCAAGTTCGTCAAAAATCCGTTCCCGCGAAATGATGGAGATACGCTCGCAGTTGCGGGCAATGGCGGAAAAGGTTTCGGGATAGATGCCAAAATCGAGCTGGGTGGCAAAGCGGATGGCACGCATCATGCGTAAAGGATCGTCGGAAAACGTAATGTCAGGATCGAGCGGCGTACGGATAATGCGTCGATGCAAGTCGTCGAGTCCGCCGAAGGGGTCGACAAGTTCTCCGAAATTCGCATCGTTGACGCTCACGGCCATGGCGTTGATGGTGAAATCGCGGCGCTTCTGGTCGTCCTCAAGCGTACCGTTCTCCACAATCGGCTTGCGGCTGTCGTGGCTGTACGATTCCTTCCGCGCCCCGACAAATTCCAGTTCCAGCCCCTTATATTTCACCTGCGCCGTGCCGAAGTTGCGGTACACCGCCAACGACGTTTTCGGACCGAGTTTCGCGGCAAGATTTTCTGCAATGCGGATACCGCTTCCAACGGTCACGAAATCGATGTCGGTGGAATGCCGCTCCAAAAAAATGTCGCGTACATATCCGCCGACTACCAGACAAGGCTGCCCCACCTCGTCGGCCACACTTCCAACCAGCCGGAAAACAGGATTACTTAGATGTTCCTTTAAGTTCATCCGCTACAATTGAGTTATTTCTTCAGGGAAGTTGGTCATGCATTCCAACCCTTCTTCCGTTACGACATACGTATTTTCAATACCGACAGCGCCCACTCCCGGAATGACAAATTTCGGCTCGATGGCAATGACATTGCCCTTCTCTATGATGTGACGGCTGCGCGGAGCAATTACCGGCCATTCGTTCACTTCAATGCCCACTCCGTGGCCGATAAATCCGGCCTGTTGGCGGTGGCCCATGAAATATTCTGCCAAACCGGCTTCCTCCACCATCGCCATGGCTTCATTGTAAGCATCCTTGGCGGCAGTTCCCGGCTTCATCGTTGTCTTCAGTCGGTTGTGGATAGCAATGGACAGGCTGTGAGCCTTGTCAGCCAGTTTATTGAGCGTTCCGACATAGAAAGAACGTGTCATGTCGGTCATATATCCGGTGAAGTTACCGTTCATATCAACCATCAGCGTACTGCCCGGACGAATCACGGAACCGTTACAGCCCACAGGAAGCGAAGGATCCATACCTTCACCGCCCATCGCGAAGTCGTACGGACACGGAATATCAGCATTCTCGCCGGTTATCACATTTCCCATAAACAGCTCCATCGACTCTCCTCCGATGCGGAACAGTCCCAGACAGCCGTCCAGACGGAGCAGGCGTTCCATTTCAATCTGCAGTTCGTAGTCGGTCATGCCCGAACGGAACACACCGCTTATGCTGTTGTAGACATGCGCATGACGCACGCCTGATTCACGGATTTTCTCCACTTCATAGTCGGTCTTGACGGCACGGGCTTCATTCAACAGAGGCGAACAGTTGAGCGCGTCGCCGCAATCGAATGCCTTCACGAGCCGAAGCACTTCATTGTACGGCAGACGGTCGAGTTCGAAAGCTACCTTTGCCGGAACCGGACGTTCCATCTTCTGCAGTTCTTCGACGATTTGTTCCGGTTTCTTGATATACACCACGCGGCTGTCTTCCAGTCCGGCAGGACGGCGTACAAAATACACTTCACTACCCTGCACCGGGATATAGACAAAACCGCTGAACACACAGCCTGTCAAATAATAGACATTGGCATTCGTACTTACCACCATGGCGTCAAAGCCATTTTCTGCCATCAATTTCTGCAAGCGTGAAACACGCAGTCCGGCTTCTTCTGCCGACAAAAACTTATTGTTCATTGTCTTTCTTCAATTTAATAAAAAAATCAGACATATCGATAAAGGAATCAAACGCAAGATCAGGTTGAGAACACGTGCCGAAACCGTAGGCGGCAAAGACAAACGGCAGTCCGGCAAGACGCGTCTGCCGGCAATCGCCTTCGGTGTCGCCCACATATACGGCCTGCTTCAAGCCATATTTTTCACACAACATCCGCATGTTCTCACTTTTCGGCCGCTGGGTTGCGCCAAAAGTGACCGCTTCCGTCACATAAGGTGTAATGCCCGTATGCCTCATCATGTCAGTCAGTCCGCTCACCCCGCAATTGCTGAGCAAAAAAATCGAATAATATTCCGACAGTCGCTCCATGCCTTCGCGCATGTGAGGATAAGGCCTGCCGCCAAGACGCGGCATCATTTCTTTTTCCAGCTGCTCCAGTCGGGGAATAAACACTTCCGTCGGTATGACCGGGACGTCGCCTGCAACGCGACGATAAATTTCTTCGAGCGGCAATCCCATGCACGCCACCAGCTCGTCGCGCATCACGACACGCTCTACGCCAAACACCCGGAAACATTCGTTCCATACTTTGCAATATGAATCAACGGCATCCCAAAGAGTACCGTCCATATCGAAAATCAAAGCATCTGTTTTCGACCAGTCAGTCATTTTTCTAAAAACATTATTTATTCTTGGCTCCCGATGTTAGAATAACACCCACATCGGAAATATGTTCAACCGTGTCACACCGCATCGTGTGCCACAAAATTACCTTTTCATACTGTCCGACAGGAACATTCCTGCGGATCGTCATACCATATTGGAAAAGTTGCCCCAGCCCGGAACCGTACCAGTTGCCGTATTTGTCGGCAAGTTCAAGGTTGACGGTATCCGAAGCGACAACCTGCCGATGGGCTACGTAGTCGACCGTCACCCAAAGGTTGCGATAGGCATAATTGTTGTTATGGCGCACGTCCAGTTCAATGTCGAACGACGACGCCGGCAGAGAATCGGGTAAGTCAAACTCAAGCGGCTTGTCCTTCACCCATCCCGAAGGAGCTATCGTTTCAAACCGGCTGCTGTAGACCGAGCCGTCGGAACACGAAGCGGCCAAGGTCAGCAGCCCTGCCATCAGCACCAGCCGGAAAAGGCTACTTCTCCCCTTTCGGAGGACGCGGCTGACGGTCATTGTTTCTGCGTTGTTGTCCATTCCGATTTTCTCCATTACCTTTCGGACGCGGAGGACGTTGACTGTTTCGCTGTTCGCCGTTCTCCTGACGTCGGTTGTTGTTACCTTTGTTGTTCGGCTTGTCGGTTTGCGGTGCCGGATTCTCATTCGGCTGTCCGCCTGCATTCGGAGCACCGTTTCCGCCATTCGGTCGCTGACGGCCGCCGTTTCCGTTCGCATTGCCGTTGCCTCCACCGCCGTTGCGGTTGCGCTTTTTCTTCTTCACTTTGTCGAAGCGGGTCACGCTGTCCTGGCCGACAATGTCGCCGAACTCCTTCATGCTCTTTCTTTCCTCATCGCTCGACTCGCCCAGATTGTCAGGCTTCACGCCACGCTTGTTGAGCGCAATGACTTCAAACGCGCGCTCGGCCGGTATCGTAACCAGATTGGCAGGAATCGACTTGTCGGTCGAATAAGTGATGAGCCGTTTGAAAATATCGGTCTTGAAATGAAAATAGGAATTCGTCTTCGTTTCCAGCACCACTTCCCGCGAAGGCAGACGCTTCACGCCTTCCACATAGGCATCCACCTCGTAGTTCAGACAGCATTTCAGTTTGGCACACTGTCCGGCAAGTTTCTGCGGATTGAGGGAAATGTCCTGATAGCGCGCAGCACTGGTAGCCACCGACACGAAGTTGGTCATCCAGCTTGTGCAGCACAGCGGACGTCCGCACGGACCGAGCCCGCCGATGCGTCCGGCTTCCTGACGCGCACCAATCTGCTTCATTTCAATTCTGACGCGGAACGTTTCGGCCAGCACCTTGATAAGCTGACGGAAATCGACACGTTCGTCGGCAATGTAGTAGAAAATAGCCTTATTGCCGTCGCCCTGATATTCCACGTCGCCGATTTTCATATCAAGTTTCAGCTGCTTCGCAATCTGACGCGAACGCAGCATCGTATCATATTCCTTCGCCTTTGCCGCCTCGAATTTTTCCAAGTCGGCCGGCTTAGCCTTGCGGAACACCCGACGGATTTCAATGTCGGGGCGCAAGTTCGCCTTTTTCATCTGGATGGCCACCAGCTTGCCCGTCAGCGACACGCGTCCGATATCGTGTCCCGGATTCGCCTCCACCGCCACGATATCACCGATTTTCAGCGGTATGTTCATGCTGTTCTTGAAATAGCCCTTGCGGGTATTCTTGAACTGCACTTCCACCATCTCAAAATCGTTCTTTTCGCCCGGAATATCGCTCAGCCAGTCGTAGCAATTCAACTTGCCGCGCGGCTCGGATACCTGAGGCTGCAAGCCTGCATCCTTATCCTTGTCCTTGTAATCCATAGACAACTATTCCTTATTTTGCAAAACTTACAGAACGGGTTTCGCGGATTACGGTAATCTTCACCTGACCCGGATAAGTCAGTTCGTCTTGGATGCGTTGAGCTATTTCTGTTGAAAGTTTTTCAGTTTCCACATCGTTAATCTTGTCGGCACCGACAATCACACGAAGTTCGCGACCGGCCTGGATAGCGTAAGTCTTGATAACGCCCGGATAGGACATTGCCAGCTGTTCAAGGTCGTTAAGACGCTTGATATAGGCTTCCACCACTTCGCGGCGGGCACCCGGACGGGCACCGGAAATGGCGTCGCACACCTGTACAATCGGAGCCAAAAGGCTTGTCTGTTCCACTTCGTCGTGGTGAGCACCGATAGCGTTGCAGATATCCGGTTTTTCCTTATACTTTTCAGCCAGCTTCATACCGAGGATTGCGTGCGGCAATTCCGGTTCTTCGTCAGGCACTTTACCAATATCGTGCAACAGTCCGGCACGGCGTGCCTTCTTCGGATTCAAGCCGAGTTCCGATGCCATGATGGCACAAAGATTAGCCGTTTCACGAGAGTGCTGAAGCAAGTTCTGTCCGTAGCTTGAACGATATTTCATCTTACCTACCAAACGGATAAGTTCCGGATGCAGACCGTGGATACCCAAGTCAATTGTAGTACGCTTACCGGTTTCAATGATTTCCTCTTCCACCTGCTTGCGCACTTTAGCCACCACTTCCTCAATACGTGCCGGGTGAATACGACCGTCGGCCACCAACTGGTGAAGGGCCAGACGTGCAATCTCACGGCGCACCGGGTCAAAACCGGAAAGAACGATGGCTTCAGGAGTATCGTCTACAATGATTTCTATACCTGTAGCGGCTTCCAAAGCACGGATATTACGTCCTTCGCGACCGATAATGCGGCCCTTGATTTCATCGCTGTCAATATGGAAAACGGTTACGGCATTTTCGATGGCCGTTTCCGTTGCCACACGCTGAATGGACTGAACCACAATTCGTTTGGCTTCCTTATTGGCTGTAAGTTTGGCTTCGTCCATGATGTCGTTGATATAGGAAGCAGCCTGAGTCTTGGCCTCGTCCTTCAACGATTCTACGAGTTTTTCCTTGGCTTCTTCTGCAGAAAGGCCTGAAATATGCTCCAGCATTTCCTGTGCCTTCTTGTGCATCTTGTCCACCTCGTTCTGGCGAATTTCGATGGCTGCCATCTGATTGTCGAGCGTATTCTTCAAAGCGTCGGTTTCGTTACGCTTGCGCTGCAATTCCGACTGCATCTGGTTCAGCTGCAGTTCGCGCTGCTTGGCTTTCGCCTCAGCCGACTGCACTTTCGACATCCGTGCGTTAGCCTGCTTTTCAGACTCCGCCTTCATTTTATACTCCGCTTCCTTGAGTTCAAGGAGCTTGTTTTTCTTCATAACGTCAGCTTCGAGCTTCGCTTCCTCCAGGATGCGGTTAGCGCCTGACTGTGCCATCTTCTTGGTAATCAGAAAAACCACAGCACCGCCAATCAGCAAAGCAATCGCAGCGACTATTATATATCCCAAATAATACATTTTTTGATAGTTTAAAGTTTTATGTTATATAAAAAAACACCGACAATATGTATCGAAATACATACCATCAGTGCGGTTATTTCTCATCGTCCTTCAACGAGTGCCGATAGCTGTCGTCACATTAAAATCGGTTGGTAGCCGCCACGCAAACTGCTGCGCCAACGACACTTCCGCCAACCTCATCCATCTATTTTGCTATACTCAGATTCATTTCAATTAATCGTTTGCTTTGTTTTCCACGACGGACTTTTCTACTGTACCGCCCGTTCTCCGCAAACTCTCATTTTTAATATCTAAATATATATCGTTTTCGTTCTATTCGTTTAGCTGTTCGATACATTTATCGACATCCCGCACCAACTTGGCTATCACACGACGGCTGTTTTCCAACGTCTCTCTGTCGGGTGCAATGCTTCTGGCAATCTTCAAATAGTCGTTCTCCAGTTTCAGTTGCTGGATTTCTTTTTTCTGAGCTTCCAGCTCGGCAGCCAGCGACGAGTTTTCCTCCATGAGCTGCCCGCACTTTTCCTGCAAAGCCTGATATTTTTCAATCACAATGCCTTGCTTCTGGAGCATCCGTTCGAAAATTTCAGAAAGACTTTCAGCCATACTGAGCCAAATTTTCACAAAAGTAAAAATTTATTTTTGAACTTTGAAACTTTTTAGCGAGAAATTATCCGATAAGAGCCACCGTTTTCACAAATTTATACACCTAAAAGAATATTATTCAACTTCTCCTCATACTTTTTAACAAAGTCCAATAATTCAGCTTCCCGCTTGCCGTTCATGGCGCTCACGTCGTAGAACAGCTTGGCATACTGGAACGCCACCATCGCGAGAATCTCTTCTTTGGACTTCATCGGATTGCGGATTGTCCAGTTGTTAAACAGGTTGTTCACCTCGCGCTCCACATAACGGAGCGATTCTTCTTCCTTCCGGTAGATGGTTGTCTTTATTTGCAGGTTGGCAATTTTCAAAGTCACCTGCTGTTTTTCGGGATCTATCATTCTTCTCTGTTTTGCGTTGTTCAAAAAAAATAACAAAAGGTGGCACGGATGCTGCCTGACACAGAACCACGCCACCTTATATTTCGTTCGCACTAATTGCCTTAGCGGGCAAGGATAAGAGCTGCCTGAGGTACGGCTGTCACCTTTCCGCCCTTCGATTGTCCCAGTCCGCCCTTGTCGATGCGGCCGTCCATTGCCACAATCGTCCAGTTGCCTTTCGGCACTTTCACGGTCTGAGCCTTATCACTTCCGTTAAACACCACCTTGATTTCCTTCCAGCTGTCGCCGTTGGCGTTGTCCTTGATAGTGTAGGAAACCAGATTGTCGGCAGTAACCTTGTCGAATACAATATGCTTGGCAATATCCTCTGCCGTTGTCATACGGAATGCCGGATGGCTCTTGCGCAGAGCGATAAGGTTGCGATAGTAGTCAAACTGTTCGCGGTTCTGTTTTTTCAAATTCCAGTCGATGGCATTGATGCTGTCGGGCGACTTATAGGAATTGTGCACGCCTTTCTTGTCGCGGAAAATTTCTTCACCGGCGAAAATAAACGGCGTACCCTGCGACGTGAACACAATTGTCTGTGCCAGACGAGCCACACGCATGCGAACCGAGTCGGAAGCCTCCGGCATTGACTTGCGGAGTTTGTCGGTCAAACAAAGGTCATCGTGGCAGGACACATAGTTCATAATCTGAGTCGGAGCGGCTGCATAGGCAAACTTCGAGTTGCTGCCCTTTGAATAGTCAACCTGCGGATGGGCTGTAGAAGCCACAATGCCGATTTTCACCGTTTCTTCCTGTCCCGGTTTTCCGGATGCAAATCCGCGGTCTTCGGCACGGCTGTAATGACCTTTCACCGCATCACGGATATCATCGCTGAACACGGCCACACCTTCCATCTTCGCCACGTTCTCCTTCAAGGCACGGCGTTCTACCGGAAGCGGACTGTCGCCTGCCGTCCAGCCTTCACCGTAAATCACGGCATATGGGTTGATGGCGCGAAGTTCTTTGGCCACACGGGTCATTGTTTCCGTATCGTGAATAGCCATGAGGTCAAAACGGAAACCGTCGATGTGGAATTCTTCCATCCAGTATTTCACGGAGTTGACAATATAGTCGCTCATCTGCTGGCGGTCGGAAGCCGTTTCGTTGCCACAGGCTGAAGCGTCGCTGTAAGTGCCGTCGGCACGATGGCGGTAATAATAGCCCGGAGCTGTAAGCGAGAAATAGGAATCGTCGGTCAATGCCGTATGGTTGTAGACCACATCCATGATTACGCCGATACCTGCATTGTGAAGCGCCAGCACCATTTCCTTCATTTCACGGATACGAGTTTCGGGATTCACCGGATTGGTTGAATAGGAACCTTCCGGTGCATTGTAGTTCAGCGGGTCATAACCCCAGTTATACTGACGGTCGATGAGACGTGTCTCGTCTACCGTATTATAGTCATACGATGGCAAAATATGCACATGGGTGATACCCAGTTCTTTCAAGTGGTCAATACCGGTCTTTTCGCCATTCGGAGAATGCGTTCCCTGTTCCAGCATGGCAACGAACTTACCCTTGTTGGCAATGCCCGAATTGTTGTGGACAGAAAAATCGCGATGATGCATTTCGTAGACAACGGCATCCGTCTGATGGGGAGTCACCACATACTTGTCATTTTCCCAACCGTCTGGATTTGTTTTGGCAAAGTCGATAATTGCCGCACGTTTTCCGTTGACGCCCACTGCTTTTGCCCATACACCCGGCGATTCCTTCAACCATTCGCCGTTCATTTTCACCTGGAATGTGTAGAACTTGCCGTAAAGCTGTTCGCCGAACGAAGCACGCCAGACACCGGTCTGCGCTTCTTTCTTCATTTCTACGGTCTTGCATGGACTGCCGTTCTGTCCGTCGGCATAAAGATGGAGTCTGACTGCCTTAGCTCCCGGCGACCACAATGCAAAGTGAGTGCCGCGCACATCCACTTTCAGTTCCAAATCGTCGCCGTTATATGTCGGATAGCTGTTAAGCACAGCTTCTTCTATACGTGGAAAATTACTTGAATTCACGACAAAAGGGATAAAAAAGGCCGCCGATGCAACAGAAGACGCAGCCAAAAATCTAATAATCGGATGTAACATAACAATAAATGAATAATAAGTTTTAGATTTTAAGTTCTTGGTATTCAATTTAATATTTATAAAACCGGCTCATCATTTGACAACAACCTTCTGTGAGCCGTTCTCGCTTCTGACAATATAGAAACCACGGGGCAAAGAGATGTCGGCCTTACCGCTTTTCAATTCCACCACCTTAACTACCTGTCCGGTGAGGGAATAAACGGTGAAACGAGTCGCTTTGCCGGAATTGTTTACGATAGTCAGCACACCCATCTGCTCAGAGGAAACAGCCACAATAACCGGCTGCTTATCCCTGATTTCCGTCTGCGCCTGTACGGACATGGTAGCCGACAGCGCCACAGCTAAAAGGATTAAGCACTTTTTCATAAACATTCATTCTCAGTTTCACCGACAAAGATACATTTTTTTTGTAAAAAATCAAAACGTCCGCCCACATTATTACACCGTCGCCCACTACCCATTTTGCATTCCCAGCAAAATGCCCTCACCTTTTTTACCCGTCGATTTCATTCTTTCGGAAAAAAAATGTAACTTAGCGGAAATAAACCTTAAACCCGCAAGCACGATGACTGATATTTTTACATCCACATGGTTTATGGTAGCCATACTTGTATTTTACTCCATAACCATCATATCGGCGGCCTACATTATCATTACCGAAAACAGAAATCCGGTAAAGTCGCTGGCGTGGATAACTGTGCTTTGTTTTCTCCCTGTCATCGGACTTGTATTCTATCTGTTCTTCGGACGCAGTTTCAAGAACAAGCGGCTCATAACTAGGGCAATGAAACGCAAACTGCTCAAGCGAGAACGCATCCGCCAGGTGGATTTCACAAAACTCACGCACTCAGAGGAAAGCATACAGCTCATCCGGCTCGGGCACAAACTGACCGGCTCCATCTACTTTCCCGGAAACGAAATAGAGATTTTCACGGAAGGGAAGTCGAAATTCGACGCACTGAAAAACGATTTGGAACGTGCCGAGCGCAGCATCTATATCCAATACTATATTTTTGAGGAGGACAACATCGGCCGGGAAATCAGCGAAATCCTAATCCGCAAATCCCTGTCAGGAGTAAAAGTAAGAATCATCTACGACCACGTCGGCTGTTTCCAAGTTTCAAAAAGTTTCTACCGCCGCATGAGCGAAGCGGGAATAGAAGTGCATCCGTTCTTTAAGGTAACCTTCCCGGAATTTGCCACCCGCGTCAACTGGCGCAACCACCGTAAAATTGTCGTCATCGACGCCAAAGTAGGTTACATAGGAGGCATGAACATTGCCGATCGCTACATCAACGGCGTGGACGGCAGCACATGGCGCGACACCCACCTGCGGATTGTCGGCCCAAGCGTGGCAGGCCTACTCTACTCCTTCGCCCTCGACTGGACATTCATGAATCTTCCGCCGTTCGAGGATAAGACTCCGCGCTACAACGTACAGCCGAACGACAACGCCGGCATTCAAATCATGACCAGCGGGCCCATCGGACAATGGCATAACATTGCCATGATGTTCCTCAAGGCTTTGGGCAGTGCAAAAAAGTGCATCTACATCGAGACACCTTATTTTCTGCCCACCGAAAGCCTTTTGAAGGCCCTTGCGGCAGCAGCCCTGTCGAAAGTGGATGTCAGAATCATCATTCCGCGCAAACCCGACTCCGTCATGCTGAGACTGGCATCACGTTCCTACATCGGGCAATGTCTGCGTGCAGGAATCAAGTTCTATTTTTATGAACCGGGCATGCTGCACGCCAAAACCATTATCATCGACGACGAAATCACCACTACCGGCTCAACCAACTTCGACTTCCGGAGCATGGAATACAACTTCGAGTGCAACGTATTTGTCTACAGCAAGGAATTCAACGAGCGGATGAAAAAAATATTCTTCGACGACCTGGAAAACTGCACCCGCATCACCATCACGCACTGGCGTCACCGCCCGTTCGTACAGAAACTGAAAGAGTCGTTCGCCCGACTGCTCAGCCCGGTCCTGTAACGGTTTCGAATTATGGAAAAATTTCAATAATTTAACAGTCACTTTTCCGACAAATCATTGTTCGAATTAAGTAATGTTTTTTATCTTTGCATACAGCAATACCCAAGTGGCGTTGCTCCGTTTTTCATTCACCGTACAGGCGAAGAAAAAACCGGACTGAAAAAGGAATACATTTTTTATTTATAGACTTAAAATTTTACTATTATGAAGTTTCTTACAGATGAGAAATTGACAATCGTCGGCGCTGCCGGTATGATTGGTTCTAACATGGCACAAACTGCCTTGATGATGGGTTTGACTCCTAACCTTTGTCTCTACGACCCATACGGACCGGGTCTCGAAGGCGTTGCAGAAGAAATGTTCCACTGCGGTTTCGAAGGTGTTAACATCACTTACACTACTGACATCAAAGAAGCATTGACTGATGCTAAATATGTCATTTCTTCTGGTGGTGCTGCACGTAAAGCTGGCATGACTCGCGAAGACCTTTTGAAAGGCAACGCTGCTATTGCTGAAGAATTCGGTAAGAACCTTAAAGCATATTGCCCGGATGTTAAACACGTGGTTGTTATCTTCAACCCGGCTGACATCACTGGTTTGATTACATTGTTGTACTCTGGCTTGAAACCATCTCAAGTTACTACTTTGGCAGCTTTGGACAGCACACGTCTGCAAAGCGAATTGGCTAAATATTTCGGTGTAGCTCAAAGCGCAGTAACTGGTTGCCGCACATACGGTGGTCACGGCGAACAAATGGCTGTTTTCGCTTCTACAGCTAAGGTTAACGGCACTCCGCTGCTCGACCTTATCGGTACTGAAAAATTGCCGGCTGACAAATGGGCAGAAATCCAACAAAAAGTTACTAAGGGCGGTGCTAACATCATCAACCTCCGCGGACGTTCTTCATTCCAGAGCCCGTCATACGTTTCAGTTGAAATGATTCGCGCTGCTATGGGTGGCGAAGCATTCCGCTGGCCGGCTGGACGCTACGTTTCTTTCAAAGGTTTCGACCACATCATGATGGCTGTTGAAGCTACTATCACTGAAAAGGGTTGCGCTTACGAAGAAATCGTTGGTACTCCGGCTGAAATGGAAGCATTGAAGGAAAGCTACAAGCACCTTTGCGCACTCCGCGACGAAGTTATCGCTATGGGCGTTCTTCCTCCGGTTGCTGAATGGAAAGCTCTTAACCCGAACATCGACTAAGAGATTCGTCAATAAACATAGAAAGCCGGTCTCCAAAGAGGCCGGCTTTTTTAATCAATCACATTATCCTATGAAAACTTTAAAACTTACTGCTCTCTTTTTAGCGGCAGCATTCATTTTTTCCAGCTGCAACACACAGCTGAACAACACAGCAAAAGGCGGTATCATCGGCGGAACCGGAGGAGCCGGACTGGGTGCACTCATCGGCGGTCTCATCGGTGATGGAAAAGGTGCGGCAATCGGAGCCGGTGTCGGTGCCGTAGTAGGCACAGGAGCCGGAGTGCTGATTGGCAACAAAATGGACAAAGCAGCCAAACAGGCAGAAGAAATTGAAGGAGCGAAAGTGGAACAAGGCGAACAGAACGGCGTGCAATATGTAAAAGTTACGCTCGACAGCGGAATCACGTTCCCGACCAACGGAACAACTCTTTCCGAAAACGCCAAGATTTCCCTTTCAAGATTTATCAACCAGCTGGACCCGCAATTTGATTTGGCAATTTGCGGACATACCGACAACACGGGCTCGCTCGAAGTGAACCAGCGTGTTTCCCTTCAGCGCGCGCAGTCGGTAGCCAACTACCTCACAGCCGTAGGTCTGGCCTACAGCCGGCTTCGTTCCGTGAAAGGCTACGACTACCAGTATCCGGTAGCCGACAACAACACTGCGGCCGGACGCGCTAAAAACCGTCGTGTCGAACTTTACCTGCTGCCCAGCCAGGCTATGATTAATGATGCACAGAAACAAGCGGACAACTAATGAATAACTCAGCTATCCCGACAAATTGCAGCCGGGGTAGCTTTTACTTTTTTTTACAAACTACTCCAAATTTTACAGTACACTATGAAAAAGCTACTTTTATCAACTGTTTTCCTGGCCGGTATGAGCTTGTCGCTGCATGCCGTGCCTGCACTCAACAGGACAATTCTGAAAACACTTCCCAACGGAAACACCCTTGAAATACAGCTCAACGGTGACGAAAACTTCCACTACACGACTCTTCCGGACGGAACGCTTATCACGGAAGCCGACAACGGCTATTTCTATTATGCTACAATCAATACCGAAACAAACGAAATCACGGCCACACCCTACCGCGTCGACCTCCCGCTGCCGTCAAAAGCCAAGGCAAGCAACGCTTCTACGGAATCCGTAGCCGGACAGTTGGAACAGATGAAACAAACCAATCTGAAACGACGTATGGTACCCCACGCAAGTCGGCCGACAAAACTAAATGCCGTAAATGCCGACCACGGTGTTGTTATTCTTGCCAACTTCAAGGACGTAAAATTCAAATACACGAAAGAAGACTACGAAAAAATGCTCAACGAAGAAGGCTACAGTGATTACAGCTCGACAGGCAGCGCGCGCGACTATTTCATCGACTCGTCCTACGGCAAATTCTCGCCAACGTTTGAAGTCTACGGTCCGTACGACCTTTCAAAAAACATGAGCGACTACGGTGGCAACGTCGGTGGCAACGACCGCAATCCTACCGGAATGGTAGTGGAAGTCTGCAAACTGGCAGAAGCGGACGGTGTCGACTTCTCGAAATATGACACAGACAACGACGGATATGTCGACAACGTATATGTGTTCTACGCCGGTGAAGGTGAAGCCAATGGCGGCTCCCCCAGCACTATCTGGCCTCACAGATGGGTTATCGATCCTACCTACAACTTCAGCGGCACAAAGGAAGATACAAAGGTGAGCGGCGTCTATCTCTATGACTACGCCTGCAGCAACGAAATCTGCGAAGAGAATCAACACTACATAGGAAATGACCTACAAGGTGTCGGAACTTTCATTCATGAATATGGTCACGTTCTTGGCCTGCCCGACCTCTACAACACAAGTTATGGCAATACACGCACTCCTGACATCTACGACGTAATGGACTGCAGCAACTATCTCAACTTTGGTCGCACACCGGTATCCTACTCTGCCTACGAACGTATGTTCTGCGAATGGGTAACGCCGGAACAGATTTTCCCGGACGGCAACAGCACGCAAGTGGAACTTCCGCTTATTGCAGAAGGCAAAGTACTGCTGATAACTGCCAACGGCAAGGAGCACAACATGGACGGCAAGAATCCAGACCCGAATGAATTCTATCTGCTTGAAAACAAACCGGACACAGGATGGGACTATTATGCAAACGTAACCGCAAGTCCCAATTATGCACAAAAGGGCGATAAGGGCATGCTTATCACACGAGTGAAATACGTATCATTCCTTTGGGACAACAACATGGTGAACAACAATTCTTCAAACATGGGGGTTTCTTACGTGACCAACTCTACTCAAACCTACCCTTACTACTACCCTATGTTCCCGGGCAAGAGAAACGCTACGTCCATCACATTCGGCAACTATGAAATCACCGATATCGTGCGTGACGACGAAACAGGAAAAATCACTTTCAATATCCGCAACACAAAAATGTCGGGCATCGACAATGTAACAACGGCTGAACTGAAAGCCACTGGCACAAACGGTGCCATCGAAATCAATGGCGAAGCTGCAACTTCAGTTTTCACCGTACAAGGCACATTGGTTTATCAAGGTAGCAACCAGCGCATTGAGGCAGCACCGGGCATGTACATCGTACGCATGACTGCCGCCGACGGAAAAACTTATACACAAAAAGTGATTGTCAGATAAAACAATCAACGTTCCGCTTTACTTCAGCCCCTTCCTGACAAAACAAACAGCAGGAAGGGGCTGTCGTTTTTATCAATGAAAACAAGTTTTCGTTTGTCTCCGAGCTCACCTTTCGCTATCTTTGTAGAAGATAGGATGCGTCTTAGCATAAAACTCAAACAAGTTTGGTTTTCTGCCTTCGACTTTCACTATCTTTGCAAAACATTACACAACATCAAATGACACGAATGAAAAAACTTTTTTCCGCATTGGCCCTGTTCGCAATGACTTTGGCCGTTCCGTCCTGCAACGTTGAAGAACCGGAACCAACCAACGGAAACGTTGAATTTCTCAACATTACTTATAAAGACAAGCGCTACAAATCCGTTCCGACAACATACGGCAAAGACGGACAGTTCGTATTTCTGGACAAGGAATTTTCGGCAGTCTACAATGCCGAGATATCCCAACTTCCGAACTTGTCCATTTTCGTTGCCGACGAACACGACATTGAATTCTACAGCAGTCTGGAGGAAACATTCGAAACGAAAAATCTGAAGTTTGTCAGCAGTGTTCCGTCCAACCTGCCCCAAACACGTGCCGAAATTCCAATAGGAAGTGTCGACATTTTTGACAAACGCGACTGCGCGGGCGATCATATTATGTTTTACTTAAACAAACCTCACCAAATGCCAGCCGTACGCGATTTCGAAGACGACCCTTATCATTTCAATGACAAATGTTCGTCACTGATACTGACAAACAACCTACCCTATTCCAAAGACCACTTCATTGTGCTTAATGGATATTCCCTCCCCTGTATCGACATTAGCGTAGTTTTCGTAGGCTACGAGGATAAGGAGTTTTCAGGCCGAACAACGGTCATCACGGCAAATGCCGGTGTCGTCAACAGAACATACAGTCTTCCCGGGTTCGACAAACAGCTCAGTTCATTCAAGCTGTTCATAGCCCAAAGAGGACAAGACCATATCCGTTAAACCCATCCAAATGCCACAACAATGAAAACAAAAATTTTCTTTACAATATGCCTGTTGTTCGGACTTCTTTCGTGTAATACGGAGGAAATGCCGTCATTCGAGAATTTCAGTCTTCGCGACGGAGAATATTCCGACAATAATCTGGCCGTATTCGTCAACGATAAGCAGACCGACATTACCGCTGTAGTCTTCACCGCCAAAGAGGATGAAGAAAAAACGACAAATGACAACGACGGAACGTCGATAATCGTCAATGCCGTCTACAATATCACGGCCACCATGTACGACTTTCCGGGAAAAGGACAGACAACGGTGCTGACTGCCACCATGAGCGACTACCGGACTTTTGAAGGAGAAACAGAACTGAACGGGAAAAGCTACACTTACGCCGGAGAATTTACCGATTCTCCCTTCATCAGTCCCAAACAGCAACAGTTGATTATCCGATTCACAGAGAAGTCAAAATCCAATTGATTGCGTTTTCGTTTGCCTCTGCGCTCACCTTTTGCTATCTTTGGATAAGATAGGCGGCGGTTCGGGATAAAAAATAATTGAAACAAGCTTCATTATTTTATTCTCCGCTCACCTTTTGCTATCTTTGCAACATGGGACGAATATTGGCAATCGATTACGGTCGGAAACGCAGCGGTATAGCTGTAACCGATACTTTGAAAATTGTGGCAAACGGGCTGACAACAGTCGCTTCACACACATTAATCGACTTTTTGAAGAATTATATGGCAAAAGAACCGGTGGAGAGAATCATCGTCGGACTTCCGAAACAGATGAACAACCAGCCGTCGGAAAACATGCGCTACATAGTGCCGTTTGTCAACAAACTAAAGAAGGATCTTCCGGATGTTCCCGTAGAAATGTACGACGAACGTTTTACGTCGGTGCTCGCACACAAGGCAATGCTCGACGGCGGTATGAAGAAAATGGCACGCCGCGACAAGGCGATTGTCGATGAAATCTCGGCAACAATTATTTTGAACGATTATTTACAAAGCATACAAAGCAAATTATGATATTACCGATTTATCTATACGGACAACCTGTACTCCGCAAGGAGGCAGAAGAGTTGACCCCCGACTATCCGAAACTGAAGGAACTGGTGGCCGACATGTATGAAACGATGTATGAATCGGACGGCGTTGGACTTGCTGCACCGCAGGTGGGACTGCCTATCCGTCTGATTGTGATAGATGCCGACGTGCTCAAGGATTCTTTCTCTGAACTGGAAGGCGTAAAACTGACACTTGTAAATCCGGAACTCGACATTCTTGAAGACGGCGAAAAAGTAACCCGCGAAGAGGGCTGCCTGAGTGTGCCGGGTCTGCATGAACCTGTAACGCGCTACGAAAAAGTGCGCCTCAACTGGCTGGACGAAAACTTTGAGGAACACGAACAGGTGTTCGAAGGTTTCCTTGCACGCATTATCCAACATGAATACGACCATCTGGACGGTACACTCTATGTGGACCGCATTTCACCCATCCGCAAGCAGCTAATCCGCGGCAAACTGCACAACATTGCCGAAGGAAAGGTGCGCTGCGACTATAAGGTGAAGCAACAGAAACCCGGCAAACGATAAGAAAAACATATAACATCAACCACAACTGAAAATTATG
The DNA here is from genome assembly GCA_900544305.1 of uncultured Porphyromonadaceae bacterium. GTDB lineage: Bacteria > Bacteroidota > Bacteroidia > Bacteroidales > Muribaculaceae > Limisoma. The sequence continues at coordinate 80,026 of UQUV01000004.1, read as the reverse complement.
GCTGACGACAAGAAAGTTATATTCTCGATGGTGGGCGTGAGCAAAATCTACCCGCCGCAGAAACAAGTTTTGAAGGACATCTACCTGTCGTTCTTCTATGGTGCCAAAATCGGTATCATCGGTTTGAACGGTTCGGGTAAGTCTACATTGTTGAAAATCATTGCCGGACTCGACAAGCAGTTTCAGGGCGAAGTCGTGTTCTCGCCGGGATACTCGGTAGGCTATCTGGAACAGGAGCCGAAACTCGACCCGAGCAAGACGGTAAAGGAAATCGTACAGGAAGGCGTGCAGCCGGTGCTCGACCTTTTGGCGGAATTCGACAAGGTGAACGAAAGTTTTGCCGACCCTGACGTATTGGAAGACCCTGACAAGATGGAAAAACTCATCAACCGTCAGGCTGAACTTCAGGACAAGCTGGATGCTGCCGACGCCTGGAACCTCGACAACAAGCTCGAACGTGCGATGGACGCGCTCCGCTGTCCGCCGGAAGACCAGAACGTGGCAACGCTTTCCGGAGGTGAACGCCGCCGTGTGGCTCTCTGCCGCCTGTTGCTTCAGAATCCCGATGTGCTGTTGCTCGACGAGCCGACCAACCACTTGGACGCAGAGTCTATCGACTGGTTGGAACAGCACCTGCAACAATATAAGGGTACGGTAATTGCCATCACCCACGACCGCTACTTCCTCGACCACGTGGCTGGCTGGATTCTTGAACTTGACCGCGGCGAAGGTATTCCATGGAAGGGCAACTACAGTTCATGGCTCGACCAGAAGACCAAACGCATGGCGCAGGAAGAAAAGCAGGCAAGCAAACGCCGCAAGACTTTGGAACGCGAGTTGGAATGGATTCGCATGGCTCCGAAAGCCCGTCAGGCTAAAGGAAAGGCCCGTCTGTCAAGCTACGACCGACTGCTTAACGAAGACCAGAAAGAACGTGAAGAAAAACTCGAAATCTTTATTCCGAACGGTCCGCGTCTGGGCAACAAGGTTATCGAAGCACAGCATGTGGCAAAGGCTTATGGCGAAAAAGTGCTGTTCGACGACCTTAACTTCATGCTTCCGCCGAACGGTATTGTGGGCGTTATCGGTCCGAACGGTGCCGGTAAGACCACTTTGTTCAAGCTGATTATGGGCTTGGAAAAGGCGGACAAGGGTACGTTTGAAGTAGGCGAAACTGTGAAGATTGCCTATGTCGACCAGACTCACAAGGACATGGACCCGGAAAAGACTGTATATCAGATTATTTCCGGCGGAAATGACCTCTTCCGTATGGGTGGTCGCGACGTGAATGCCCGTGCCTACCTGTCGAAGTTCAATTTCGCGGGTGCCGACCAGGAAAAGAAACTGGGTGTGCTCTCCGGCGGTGAACGCAACCGCCTGCATCTGGCTATGGCCCTGAAGGAAGAAGGCAACGTGCTGCTTCTCGACGAACCGACCAACGACATCGACGTTAATACGCTCCGTGCTTTGGAGGAAGGTTTGGAAAACTTTGCCGGCTGTGCCGTTGTCGTTTCCCACGACCGCTGGTTCCTCGACCGCATCTGTACGCACATCCTCGCATTTGAGGGCGACAGCCAGGTGTTCTATTTCGAAGGAACTTATACCGAATACGAAGAAAACAAGAAGGCGCGCATGGGCGATGTGCAACCGCATCGCATCCGCTATCGCAAGCTGATGGAATAAGCGAGCCGCACATAACAATAAAACGCTCTCCGATATCCGCACAGGATTGTCGGGGAGCGTTTTTTATTTAATGCTTATAGTTTACAGAAGAACACGTTTGCGAGTCCTCTAAATTTTGTCTTTTTGTTCTTCTGTCGGAAAAAATAAAATCCGTTAGTTGCTTGAAGAATTCCGTAAACAGTAAACTGTAAACTGTAAACCGTAAACCGTAAACACCAAACTTATCCCAACAATCATTTCGACAAAACGGCCAAAATGTCCGACGAATCGTTTTTTAACCACGTAGAGGTTAACACCGATTAACCGAGCCCCTCAATAAAGCCCACATTATCGCCATTTTAACAATAAATCAACCCACAAGAAAGCGGTTAATCTATTTCGTTTGCAGATGCTTTTTCAGCAAAATAATTTTGTACAAAATTTAAAATGAACAGAATATGAATAAGGTAAACAAAGATTTGATATGTTTGGGTTTGACAGTCTATGCGGGGGCTGCTTCCATGTTTGGAGCTGTCCCCGACAGCATAGGCCAACCGTGGGATTTCGACCGCTGCCTGGAATATGCCTACGAAAACAATATCAGCCTGCAACAGAAACAGCTTGACAAAGCCTCGAGCGACGCCACCCTGCTGGCCTCCAAAGCCATGTGGCAACCGACACTCGACTTTTCCACCACACAAGGTCTGACCAACTATCCGAGCCCTGCCGACAATTCCGACCACAACCTTTATGCCGGTACCTATGGGCTGAACGCATCGTGGATTGTGTTCAACGGCAATATCCGCCGCAACCAGATAAAACAGGATGAACTGCAACAGCAAATTGCCGAATTGGGAATCGACGATTACCGCTACACGCTTCAGACGGAAATTCTCGCCAAATATCTGAATATCCTCTATGCCAAAGAATCGATTGAAATTGCCAAGCAGAATTTGGCGGTAAGCGAGTATCAGAAAGAACGTGCCGAAGCTCTGATGAATTCGGGCAAGATGTCGCGCGTCGACTACTCGCAAATCGAGTCGCAGTATCACACGGACCGCTACAGTCTGACTTCGGCGGAATCGTCGTTCGCCACAGCTAAAATGGAATTGAAAAAGCTGTTGGAACTTGACATAACAACGGATTTCGACATCGTTTATCCTGATTTCAAAGATGAGGAAGTGCTCGCTCCGCTGCCGGAAAAGGTGGAAGTGTTCCACACGGCCTGCTCATGGGTTCCGGCACTCAAGCAATACCGACTCTCGTCGCAAGCCAGCGACTACAGCGAAAAGATAGCCAAAGGCGGCTACTACCCGCAAGTGTCGCTGAATGCAAGTGTAGGTTCAGCCAACTCTTCGGCGGGATACGGCAACTTCGGAACACAGTTCCGCAACAATTTCAACGAACAGGTATCCCTGACACTCAGCATCCCTCTGCTCGACAACCGCAAGAACAAGACGGCGGTGACGCAGGCAAAAATAGAAAAGCTGAACGCCGAACTGGAAATAGAAAGTGCCACCAACACGCTTTCGCAAACCATTGAAAGTATCTACATCGACGCCACCAACGCACAGGCACAGTTTGAAAGCTGTAGCCAGCAGGTGAAAAGCGCCCGACTGACCGACGAACTCGTCAACGAGCAGTTCCGCCTGGGACTCATCAACACGCTTGACCTCATATCGTCACACAACACGCTGCTGAACGCTCTGCAAGAACAGCTTCAGGCCAAATACATGGCCATTCTCAACATCCGCCTGCTGGAATTCTATCAAACGAGTCAAATCACTTTGTAAACAAAATGAAACGAAATATGAAACTTACAGCCAAAACAAGCATCATAGCAGCAGTGCTGACGGCTACTGCCGTGACATCCTGCTCCAACAAACAGCAAATAGCACTGGAAACAGCCGCCGTCTTCTCGGGCAGCATCAAGGAAACCGTGACTGCCACGGGTACATTGGAAAGCGTCACACAAGTGGATGTGGGTACGCAAGTAACCGGCGAGGTGGCAAAACTCTATGCCGACTACAACTCCATCGTCAAGAAAGGCGACCTGATTGCCGAAATTGACAAGACACTCCTTGAAAGCGAAGTCGATGCCGCCAACGCCAATATGGAAAGCGCACGCGCCACTTTTGAATACAAGAAAACCAATTATCTGCGCGACAAGGAACTGCACGACAAAAAACTCATCAGCGACTACGAGTTTGAAACGTCGGAAAACGAATATACAGTGGCCAAACTTAATTACGAAAAGAGCAAGGCCGACCGCGTGAAGGCAACCGAAAATCTGGGCTATGCGGAAATCTACGCACCGATTGACGGCATCATCATCTCGCGGGAAGTGGAAATCGGACAGACAGTCGTTGCCAACATGGAAGTGGCCAACATCTTCACGATAGCCGACCTCGACAACATGCAGGTAATCGGCGATGTGGATGAAGCCGACATCGGTCAGGTAAAAGTGGGACAGAACGTGACTTTCACCGTCGACGCCTATCCGGAGGACCTTTTCTCAGGCAAGGTGACACAAGTGCGCCTGAACCCGACAACGGAGTCGAACGTCGTCACGTATGAAGTAGTGGTTTCGACAAGCAATGCCGACCACAAGCTCATTCCGGGACTGACTGCCAACCTCACCATCTACACGGCCGAAGCCGACGATATTCTCGCCGTACCGGCAGGGGCACTGAAATTCTCACCCAAATCATTCGAAAACTCCCCACTGCCCCAGCCTGCCGGCGAAGCTCCGAAAAACGCCAAGCATGTGGTTTGGGTAGTGCGCAACAACCGACTCTACCCGGTAGCAGTAGAAACGGGTGCCAGCAATGGTGTGAATGTGGAAATCAAGTCCGGTCTGAACATGGGCGACACCGTTGCCATCGACTATACGAACGCCATGCCGCTTCCAATGCCAAGCGGAGGTGAAGAAAGTCCGTTCATGCCGAAACGTCCGGGCGGAAATGAGAAGAAAAACTAAATGTTCCGAACAATGAAAGAAATCATCCGACTTGAAAACATACGCCGCGACTTCACGGTGGGCAGTGAAACCGTACACGCCCTGCGCAAAATCTCCTTTTCCATCGAAGAAGGGGAATTTGTGACCATCATGGGTACGTCGGGGTCCGGCAAATCCACCCTGCTCAACATTCTCGGCTGCCTCGACACTCCGACTTCCGGAGAATACTACATCGACGGCACCGCCGTGAGCTCGATGGGCAAAAACGAACGTGCCTGGATAAGAAACCGGAAAATCGGCTTCGTATTCCAGAACTACAACCTGTTGCCGAAAACCACCGCACTGGAAAACGTGGAGCTTCCACTGCTCTACAATTCCGGAGTGACGGCACGCGAACGCCGGCAACGCGCATCGGACGCACTCGATGCCGTTGGGCTTCAGGAACGCAAAATGCACAAGTCAAACCAGATGTCGGGCGGACAGCAGCAGCGTGTGGCCATAGCCCGCGCACTGGTCAACAACCCCGTGCTGATTCTTGCCGACGAAGCCACCGGTAACCTTGACACACGCACGTCATTCAGCATCCTCATGCTGTTTCAGGAGCTTCACCGCAAAGGCAGCACCATCGTATTTGTCACCCACAATCCGGAACTTTCGGCTTACAGCAGCCGGAACATCGTGCTGCGCGACGGAAAAATCATTTCCGACGAACGCAACCCGCATCCGGCCTCGGCGGAAGAAGCCTACAACGCTTTACCTACACTTAACGATTAGACGATTATGAATATAAGCAACTTGTTCAAAATTGCGCTGAAAGCATTGAACAACAATAAAATGAGATGCTTTCTCACCATGCTCGGCATCATTATCGGTGTCGGGTCGGTCATCACCATGCTTGCCATCGGACAAGGCTCGAAGGACAGCATCAAGAAGCAGATTTCGGAAATGGGCAGCAACATGATCATGATTCACCCGGGAAACATGGAACGTGGCGGCGTGCGCCAAAGCTCCGACGACATGCAGACGCTGAAAGTGACCGACTACGAAAACATCCGCGACGAAGCGACATTCGTTGCCGCCGTGTCGCCGATGGTAAGCAGTCAGGGACAGTTTATCTGCGGTGCCAACAACTACCCGTCGAGTGTAGAAGGTGCAACGCCGGAATATCTGGAAATACGGAAACTGAAAGTGAAGGACGGCACCGTGTTCAGCGATGCCGATGTCAAGCGTGCGGCCAAAGTGTGCATCATCGGAAAGACCGTGGCCGACAATCTTTTTCCGAACGGCGAAAACCCCATCGGACGAGTGATACGCTTCAACTCTATCCCGATGACCGTTGTCGGACTGCTTGAATCGAAAGGCTACAACAGCATGGGACAGGACCAGGACGACATCGTGATAGCACCCTACACCACTGTCATGAAGCGTATCCTTGCCATCGACTACATCCAGGGCATTTTCGCCTCTGCCCTCAGCGAAGATGTGACAGAAGAAGCCACCGAGGAAATCAGCGGCATCCTGAACCGCAACCACAAGATTAAGGACGACAGCGAGCGCGACTACGACATCCGCTCGCAACAGGAACTGAGCGACATGCTGAACTCCACGAGCGAAATGATGACGTTGCTGCTCGCCTGCGTTGCCGGCATTTCCCTGCTGGTTGGCGGTATCGGCATCATGAACATCATGCTGGTATCGGTAACGGAACGCACACGCGAAATCGGTCTGCGCATGAGCATCGGCGCACGCGGTGTCGACATTCTGACGCAATTCCTCATCGAAGCCATCATCATCAGCATCACCGGCGGCATCATCGGCATACTTTTCGGAGCCGGAGCGTCGCTCGCCGTCAAATTTTTATTGAACTGGCCTGTGTCAATTCAATTATATTCTGTAGTTTTGTCTTTTGTAGTGTGCACCGTTACGGGCGTATTCTTCGGCTGGTATCCGGCGAAGAAAGCTGCGGCACTCGACCCTATCGAAGCTTTGAGATATGAATAGAATCAATTTAACCAACAAAGCGAAAGCACTGGACCTGCTGATTCAGGTAATTGTACTGACAATGGTGTTTGTCATTCCCGAATTTTTCTTCAGTTTGGGAAACAGCCGCCCCGTCAGTTACGGAATATACATACACACCATTTTATGTATCATTACCTTCTACTTCAACTACTTTTTCCTCATCGACCGCTACCTGTTCCGGAAAAAGACGTTTACCTACATCGTGCTGGCACTACTGACAGCCGTTGTCATGGTAATGCTGATGGTCGTCATTCAGTACTTCATTTTTGTCAACAGCCCTGATTTTCCACAGAAGCACAATCATGTAGAGCATTTCAACGACCATCGGTTCTATCTTTTCTTCATCGGCTCCATTACCCGCGAGTTTGCCATGATTATCCTGACCACCGGCCTGAGCATCGCCCTGAAATTCAGCATGCGATGGGCCAAGATTGAAAAAATGAAGGAAAAAATCATCAGCGAACAGCGCGACATGGAACTTCGCAACCTGAAGAACCAACTGAATCCGCACTTCCTGTTCAACACGCTCAACAACATCTACGCGCTGATTGAAATCGACAAGGACAAGGCACAGCAGACGGTTCACGAACTCAGCAAGCTGCTGCGCTACACGCTCTACGAAAACAACGAGAAGGAAGTGACCCTCGACAAGGAGTTGAACTTCATGCGCAGCTACATCGAACTGATGAAACTCCGATTTGGCAGCAACGTGAAACTCACGGTCGACATCCCTGAAGATAATGTCAACCATTTGAAAATAGCACCTCTGATGTTCATTTCCATGGTGGAAAACGCCTTCAAGCACGGTGTGAGCAGCACCAAACCTTCGGAAATCAACATTAAAATGACGGTCGACGGCAACCGTGTATGCTGTCACGTGGAAAACAGCCATTTCCCGAAACCGGAAACCGACAAGAGCGGCTCGGGAATCGGTCTGTCGAACCTGTCGCGGCAACTGTCGCTACTCTATGAAGGCCGCCACAGCTTCCAGTCGGGAGTGGTAGGCAACAAATATGTTTCAGATTTACAAATTGAATTATAAACACTCATACGCATGAACATTACATTGAAATGCAGTGTCATCGACGATGAACCTCTGGCACGCGAACTGATTTGCAGCTTTGTCAAAAAAACACCGTTTCTTGAACTTGAAAACTCCTATGCTTCGGCATCGGAAGCCGTCCGCTCGATTATCGATGGAAAGGTTGACCTGGTGTTCCTCGACATCCAGATGCCGGAACTGAACGGCATCGAGTTTGCGAAAATCATTCCGCCGGAATGCCGCATCGTTTTCGTGACGGCTTTCGAGCAGTATGCCATCGAAGGCTTCCGCCACAACGCCATCGACTATCTGCTGAAGCCGGTAAGCTACAGCGAATTCCTCAATGCGGCCAATCGTGTTCTGGTGTGGGCTGAACTGAACGAGAAGGCACGCCTTGCAGCCGAAAAGGACGACGAACCGCAGTTCATCATCGTGAAAAGCGAATACAAGTTGATTCAGATTGACATATCGAAAATCACCTACATCGAAGGACTGAAGGACTATGTGAAAATCTATACGGAAGATTCGCCCAACTGCATCCTTTCGCTCATGAATATGAAAACAATCGAACAGCGATTGCCTGCCGACAAGTTTATCCGCGTGCACCGCTCGTTCATCGTTCAGATGTCGAAAATCAACATCATCGAGCGCAACCGCATCGTGTTCGGGAAAAAGTACATCCCCATTTCCGACACCTACAAAAAAGCGTTCAACGACTATCTGCAAAAACATACCATAGTTCCTCCCCGCGACGGAGGAGAATAGTTCCAAAGTTTACTGTTTACGGTTTACAGTTTACAGAACCATGTATATTTTCTGCTATATAATGAGCAATCAACCACGATCTGTAAACCGTAATCTGTAAACCGTAAACCACCATCCATTTGTTAAATCTCTATAATTCTACGGGAAAGGTTTTTATAGCGGGAGCAGTTGTTTTAATTTTGTTACAAATTAGACACACTTTTACATGAACGAGATTTTCATTATTATTGGACTTATTCTTTTAAATGGTATTTTCGCCCTCTCGGAAGTGGCACTTATTTCAGCACGCAAATCCCGACTAAACACAGATATTAAAAACGGAAGCAAATCGGCACGCACGGCTCTCAAACTAGCAGAAGACCCTGACCGCTTCCTTTCGACCGTACAGATAGGCATCACGCTTATCGGAATCCTCACCGGTATCTATTCAGGCAACAAAATAGCCGGCAATTTCAGCGACTTGCTGATAAGCTGGGGAGTGTCGGCAAGCTACGCCCCCACACTGGCTCAAGCCGTTATCGTCATTATCGTCACCTATCTTTCGATTATCTTCGGGGAACTCGTACCGAAGCGCATCGGTTTGAGCGTGGCAGAAAAAGCGGCAAAAATGGTGACGCGCCCCATGTCGGCCCTGTCGAAAATTGCCCACCCGTTCGTGTGGCTGCTTGCCAAGAGCACGGAACTGATGATTAACCTGCTGGGCATCAAAAACGCGGAAAGCAAAGTGACGGAAGAGGAAATCAAGACTATCATACAGGAAGGCACGGAGGACGGCGAAGTGCAGCCCGTGGAACAGGACATCGTGGAACGCGTGTTCCTGCTCGGCGACCTGAAACTCGGCACGATTATGACCCACAAGAGCGACATCGTCTCGCTCGAACTCGATATGACGGCCGACGATGTAAAGAAAGTGATGGGCAAACAGCTCTACGAATTCTACCCCATAACCGAGGACGGCGACCTCAACCGCGTGAAAGGCGTTGTCAACCTCAAAGACCTGGTACTCCACCTGTCGGAACCCGACTTCAACCTCGCCTCGCTCACCCGCCAGGCTGTATTTTTCCATGAAGACATGAACGTCTACAAGACATTGGAGGAAATGAAAACCAAACACATCAGCCGCGCCCTCGTCTGCGACGAATTCGGTGCCTGCGTAGGCATCATCACCCTGCGCGACATCCTTGAAGGACTTGTCGGCTCAATGGACGACACACGCAAGGAACCCGACATCATCAAGCGTACCAACAACGACGGCTGGCTCGTCGACGGACAATGCCCGCTCTACGACTTCCTCTGCTATTTCAACCATGCCGACCTGCTGGAGAATATCGAATGCCACACCCTCGGCGGCCTTATCCTGCAACAGATTCAGCACGTTCCCCAAAGCGGCGAAACCCTCATCTGGCAGGACCTCCACCTCGAAATCGTCGACATGGACGGCGCCCGCATCGACAAAGTCCTCGTCAAAAAACAGCCGAAAGAACCGACTAACAGCTAAACATTAAATCATTGATTATCAATAATCAAATGATTCAGAATTAAACAGGGCACGAATTTAGTTCTCTATACAAAATGGAAGACAATAAGCCAAATATCATCTCCGATACTCAAAAAAATGGTGTAATCGAAGATCTTCGACAAATCATCGAACACGGACGAAGTCAAGCCTATGCTTCTGCCAATCAAATTGTAATTCAAACATATTGGAATATCGGACGCCGTATTGTCGAAGAAGAGCAACACGGAGAACAAAGAGCGAAGTACGGCAAACGACTTATCGCAACGTTAGCAGAACAACTATCTCCTTTATACGGAAATAGCTACAGTAAACGTAATTTGGAATATTACCGTCAATTCTACTTATGTTTCAAGAATTTAGAAATTGTGAACACATGTGTTCACAATCTAACTTGGTCGCATATTAGACGTATCATGAATGAAGCTGACCCGAAAGCAAGAGAATGGTATTTAAAAGAAGCTTCTGAACAAATGTGGAGTGTGCGAACATTAAGTCGGAACATTGGAACTCAATACTATGGTCGTCGCATGGCTAATTATCGAGAAAATTTGACACTACCAAAGCCTATAATTGAAGAGAATGACCCCCAAGAATATGTAAAGAATCCCGTCATTGCTGAATTTTTAGGGTTTCGCAAAGATTCTAAATTTGATGAAAGCGAACTTGAGCAAGCCCTTATCAATAATTTGGAACAATTCATAATGGAATTAGGACGAGGCTTTGCCTTTGTAGACAGACAAAAGCACATCATAACTGACACAGCAGATTATTATATCGATCTTGTTTTCTATAATATTAAGCTAAAGCGTTATGTTTTATTTGAGTTAAAAACTCATGAATTAACTCATCAAGATGTCGGGCAATTGGATATGTATGTACGCATGTATGATGATTTAGTAAAAGACGATAGTGATAACCCAACTATAGGTATTCTACTTTGTACAAATACGGACAAAACCATCGCCAAATATTCAGTACTACACAATAGTGAACAACTGTTTGCTTCAAAATACATGGCGTATATGCCGACTGAAGAAGAACTACGCAGGGCTATTGAGGAACAAAAGCGTTTCTTTCTGGAACAACATGAGAAAGGAAATTCCGAATAATAAATAATTTTTAGACATCACGTATTTTAATAGATATAACAACAACACCCCGAACCGGTCAGGATTCGGGGTGTTGTCTATTTATTTATCCGTTATTATTTGAACATGTTCTGCGGATATTCGCCGTTGGCGTGGAGTTCGGCAAATTTTTCTACTACGGCAGGACGGTCGGCAGCATAAGTTACGCCAAACCATTTTGAAGTAGTGTCAAGCACCTTAACGGTTGCTTTGCCTGATTTAATCAACTCGTTTACAACCAACGGAATAAAGAATTCAGCTTTCAGATTTCCAATGTTTTCACTAAGGAATGTCTTGAAATATTCTTCTGAATAGTCGAAGTAGTCAGGAGTGAAACCCCAAAGGTTCATAGAAACCGGAGTTTCCGGAGCAAGAATCTGCTCAACGCCGTTTTCGTCCGTGAAGGCGATACGTCCATCTTCCTTGTAACCGATAGCCGTACGTTCAACAACATCTGTCAGGAAACCGTCCTTCGTCACGCACACGCCACGAGCCACTGTTCCGCTTTCCGACATCGTGTTGCCCACGCGGAAACCGACCATGCAATACTGGTTCTTCTTGCCTTCCATAGCCATCAGTTCCTTTGCCATTACAGAGAAACTGTCGCGACCGTAGAAGTCGTCGGCATTGATGATGGCAAACGGTTCTTTGATAACGTCCTTACCCATCAAAACGGCGTGGTTAGTACCCCACGGTTTAACGCGGTCAGCCGGACAAGTAAATCCTTCAGGAAGTGCGTCAAGCGACTGGAATACCACTTCCACCGGAATGTGATTTTCATATTTTGACAAAATCTTTTCACGGAAATCCTTTTCGAAATCTTTACGGATAACGAATACCACTTTCCCAAATCCGCTTTGGATTGCATCATAAATTGAGTGGTCCATGATGGTTTCACCGTTAGGACCAAGTCCGTCCAATTGCTTCAAACCTCCATAACGGCTACCCATACCAGCCGCCAATACAAATAAAGTTGGTTTCATAATTCTTATTTTGTTTTAAATGCAAATTTAATAACTCGTTGATATACTTCGCCCGGTTTCAATTCCTGTGTCGGGAACTGCGGTTTGTTCGGGGCGTCGGGCATTCCCTGACATTCGATGGCAACACCGTCGTAGTCCTCATAGCTGCGGCCGCTCTTGCTTTCTGGCGAACCTGCAAGCCAGTTACCGGTATAAACCTGTGCAGCAGGCTGATCGGTAAACACTTCCATCACACGTCCGCTTGTTGCTTCCGACAGTTCAGCCACTTTTTTCAGTTCTCCGTTCCAACCGTCAATCACCCAACAGTTGTCATAGCCTTTACCATAGACCAATGCCGGGAAATCCTGCTTGATATCCCTGCCCAGCTGTTTAGCGGCAGTAAAGTCCATCGGCGTGCCTGCAACGGGCGCAATCTCGCCGGTAGGAATCAGCGTGTCGTCAGTAGGCAGATAAGCCGAACAAGCCAACCACATTTCATGGTCGAGCACCGAACCGGCATTCTCACCCTTCAGGTTGAAATAGGCATGGTTCGTCAGGTTGACAATGGTCAGTGCGTCCGATTCTGCACGAAGTTCCAATGTCAGTTCGTTGGCATCATTCCAACTGTAAGAAGCCGTCACTTTCAATGTACCCGGATAGCCTTCTTCGCCGTCGGCTGCCGTATAGCGGAACACCACCTTATCGCCTTCCACTGCACTGTCCCAAATCTGGTTCTGAAATCCTTCCGGACCGCCGTGCAAAGCGTTCGGACCATTGTTGATAGCCAACTGATATTCCTTGCCGCCCAGTTTGAACTGGCCTTTGGCAATACGGTTGGCATAACGTCCCGGCACTTTTCCGGCACAAGGGCCGTCGTAATAATAATCGCACGGATTCTTATAGCCAAGCACTACATCCGCCAACTTGCCGTCGCGGTCGGGCACTTCAATAGAAACGATACCCGCTCCTATGCTCGACAACACCACCGTAGCACCGGCGGCATTTGTCATTTTATAGAGTGTGACATCACCCTTCGGTGATGCCACTTTATTCAATTCTGTAATCATACGACTATCCGATTCTGTGAGCACCGTCAGAAATCACTACATCATAAATCTTCGGTTCATGACCATATTTTGCAGCGAATTTTTCTTTAGCGGTAGCAATGAATTTATCGTAAAGTTCGTCTTTCACCAAGTTGATAGTACAGCCACCAAAGCCGCCACCCATGATACGTGAACCAGTCACGCCACATTCCTTGGCAATATCGTTCAAGTAGTCGAGTTCCACGCAGCTTACTTCGTAGAGTTTTGACATACCTTCGTGAGTTTCATACATGCGTTTGCCCACTGTTTCGAAGTCGCCTTTCTGCAAAGCGTCGCAAACGTCGAGCACACGTTGTTTTTCGCCGATTACATAAACGGCGCGCTTGTAGTCCTCTTCCGAGATTTCAGCCTTCTTGGCTTCAAGGTCTGCCATTTCTGCATCGCGGAGAGTTTCCACGCCCAAAGTCTTGGCAACGCGTTCGCATGATTCACGGCGTTTGTTGTAAGGAGAGTCAACCAGCTCATGCTTAACCACAGAGTCAACCAACACGAGTTTGTAGCCCTTGGCTTCGAACGGGAAATATTCGAATTCCATTGAACGGCAGTCGAGGCGCATCAGGCAGTTTTTCTTGCCGAATACAGATGCGAACTGGTCCATGATACCGCAGTTCACGCCGCAATAGTTATGTTCTGTCGACTGACCGATACGAGCCAGTTCGAATTTGTCAATCTTATTGTCGTTGAACAAATCGTTGAGCGCAAAAGCAAAGCAAGATTCCAAAGCGGCAGAAGAAGAAAGACCGGCACCGAGAGGCACGTTGCCTGCAAACACAGTGTCAAAACCTTTCACTACACCGCCACGTTTTTGAATTTCGCGGCAAATACCGAAAATATAGCGGGCCCATTGCTGAGTCGGAGCGTCTTCTTCACGCAAACCGAATTCTACATATTCGTCAATGTCGATTGAATAAACACGCACCTTGTCTGTGCCGTTCGGACGGATTTCTGCCATGATGCATTTATCGATAGCACCCGGGAACACGAAACCGCCATTATAGTCTGTATGTTCACCAATCAAGTTAATACGTCCGGCTGATGCATAAAGAGTCCCTTTTTCTCCAAAACGCGCAGCGAATTGTTCACGAATTTTAGCTTCCATAGTTTTTTAAGTTAGGTTTTAGTTTGGTACAATAATGTTTACAAAAGTAGCTGAAATCACCATAAAAGAAGGATACAAACCATTCAAAAAACAGATCTATTGTGCCAAAAGCCGCATAATCGGCGCAAGGGCAAATGATCAATGTTTTGTAGAGTAATAGCAACCAACCCGGCGCCTTTAGCTGTCTTTCTTTTACGAATCAATCCAATACCGAAAATTCAGCCCTTTTTATTTACGTTGTAAAAGTACAATAGTTGCAGAGCAATAACAAATATTCGCTCCATTTTTTTATTTAATTTAAGAATTGTCGGAGCCTTTCTGCCCTTTTCTGTTCCGTCGGTTTGGATTTAATGCCGTATCTTTATCCCAACATTTAGCTATCTTATGGAAAAAGGATATTTGCATATATACACCGGCAACGGTAAGGGCAAAACGACGGCGGCATTCGGACTTGCCGTACGCGCCCTGTGTGCCGGAAAATCGGTCTATGTCGGACAGTTTGTCAAATCTATGAAATACAACGAGACACGCATCGAGCAACTGTTTGCCGCTGCCGACGAATCATTTGGAAAAATCAAGATAGAACAGCTTGGCCGCGGCTGCTTTATTGAAAAAGAGCCGGAGCAGACGGACATCGACATGGCGCGCGAAGCTCTTGCCCGCTGCAATACTATCATGAAGGAAGGCAAATTCGATGTCGTCATCCTCGACGAACTGTGCATTGCCCTCCACTTTCATCTGCTGACGGAAGAAGAAGTAATTTCCGCCCTCCATGAACGCGCGGAAAATGTGGAAGTGGTCATCACCGGCCGCAAAACCCCACAGTCGCTCATCGACCTTGCCGACCTTGTCACCGACATGCAGGAAGTGAAGCACTATTATACCCAAGGCGTTCTCTCCCGCGACGGGATTGACCATTAGGTTTACGGTTTACAGTTTACAGTTTACAGTTTACGGTTTACTGAGTATTATTCTGCAATTTGCTATTTACAAAATCAGATTTTACAAACCACAAATCCCTAATGGACAACCTAAACACAATCGCCCAAACCTGTAAACCCCAATCAATGCGTTGCCTTATACCACGCAGTTTCTGTTTTCTTTGCTGCCCAGCGGTGCTGACTCGGGTCGGAAACGGTTATGCCTGAGAAGGTACGGATAGTGACGAAGCCCATCGACATGGAATAATATTGTTCCGTATGCACTTTGTGTATCACCGTGCGGTCAAGCTGCTGATGAAAACGGCTCAACAATGCTTCGTCAGTACACAAGTGGTCCACATAATCGCCAAAATCGAGGAACAATGAAGGCCGATAGCCGTCCAGACGCTGCACATCATCAATCAGCGAATCGTCGAACGTAAATTGAGAATTAATCTCTTTCATCACCTGTGCTAAATTTTCCACCTGGCTGCAATCGGTTACTGCTAATGTTCCGCAAGGCGTTGAGTAATTGGAATAAAATTTATAGAATTCATCGCAAACGGCCTTCAAATCCGGCTCACCCAGCAAATACGGGCCAATCTTTTCATACGGCATCCCGTATGCCATGATTTCGCAGGTCGACCCTACAAGATAGTCCGTCACTTCACGCAAATCATAAGCCACTTCGATGGACGACATATAGCAGTCGTCAAATAGGATATAGTCCATTTTAAGCCCTGCCATTTTCAATCCTTCTGCAAAATCGGTTATTTCTGTCTGATAGTCCTTATCTGCCCCTGCACCGAAATAGCGTGTCAACGGCACGCCGGGCGTTTCCCAGTGATATTTCAATCCGGATTTCCGGCGCAGTTCGTCCTTATCAACCGGCAGCCAACCCATACCGTGACAACCGATTGTCATGGCATATCTTTTTGCCGGAGCGAAAGCCTTCATGTCGTTCAGCACTTCCGCCACGCCTTCCGGAGTCGTCACGTCGTTACCGCTATAAGTTTTCAGTGTCTGCTGCACGCATTTTCCCTTTTCGTATTTCAACTCATACATTTCTGCCTCCGTTCCCGAAGTGGCAAAATAAACCACCACACGCTGCTTGTTCAACCCTGCATTGACAATCGCCTTCTTCATGTCGTTCACATTCTGATAGAAAAACGACGTCAAGTCGACTGACCAGGGAAAATACATAAACAACGTACGTTCGTTCTCCCCTTTTTCCGGCTCGTCGTGGTTGCGACAAGAAACAGATGTCATCACCACCACAACCAGCATCACGATGGCCGATATTCTGTAAAAAAACTTTCCCAACTTCTGCATAATCATTTGTCTTCCGTTTTATAATTCCACCTGTGCCGTATCGGGTTCCGCCGGTTCGGCACCGAACATTTCAATCACATCATGAGGCGACAACTGTCCGCCCAACATCAGCAATTCGTTGGCCGTAAACTTCAAGCTGTCAATATAGCGCAAAGCCTCTTCCTTACGGTCGAGCATACACAACATGTAGGCACGGTTCAAGGCATCGTCAAGGCTCACCCTTTCCACCGTTGCCAACCGGCGGTCAATCGCAGCCAATGCATTTTCAAAATCTGCACGTGCTCCAACCGTATCCTTCTGCATTTGATGAAGATGACCTTTCACACCCTGCAAGCCGATAAAAAAGGCTGAAGTATCGGAACGTAGCACTCCCAAACAGGAATCAGCCCGCTCAAGCAGTTTCGCAGCATCGCCGCCACGGTGCATTTCGTCAAGTATTTCATAATAGACACCAGAGATAAAGTCATCCACATGCTGTTCTCCCTGCTTCCCGCCACTGCAAGAAAACAGCAGTACGGTTGCCATGAATACAAATAACAGATTTCTCATATTCTATCAATTTTAACGGACCAACAATGAATTAGCCACACGCCGTTCTCCTTCGTGGTCAAACTTTCGGTTGTCTGTCGGACAGTTCATCACTCCGCAAGGCATAGTCCAAAGCGTCGTCGAGCCACCACCGTCGAAATTCAATGCATCGTCAGCCCCCAACACGCGCACAAAATGCTGCAACTGCGGCAGGCTCATGCCCTCGGCATTGCCTTTTGCACGGCCGTCGATGGCTATCAGCCAAATTTCGCCATTCTTCATTTCAGCCACCACACTGCGTGGATGACGCGTTTCGTAGAATTTCTTGTTACAATGTGTCATGTCGCAGTCCGCACCGTCGAACACCAGCAGCGGCCCTGAAGCCAGTAGATCCCGCTCCTTTTTGCCATAATTCTGCTCAATATCCTTGCTCCAGCGGATAATAGCCAACTTGCCGCCGTCAATCTCCACCGCTCCGTTGGCAAGATTCTTCAGTACATCTTCCTGCGACACGTCAATCACCGTTCCATCCTTCTGGAAAAAGCACACCGAACGCGCCTTACCGTCGAAAAACGACCCGTTGATAGCCGCATCTGCACCTTCACGCACGGCCACCTCGCTTGTCCGTTCAAACGAATTGTGACGAACCACCTCCAACATACCGTAATCAGGCAAAACCCGCACTATCACAATATGCTGCGGCACACCATAGAGAGAGGAAAATGACGCTTCCTGCGCAATAACGCCGTTAGCCACAACAGTCTGTTTCCAACCGGCATCGGCAATCATCGCCGAATCGGCGGGAGTCTGCGCCGACACTCCTAAAAAAGAGGCCAGCGACAAAGCACATATAGTAAAAATTCTTCGCATAGTTTCACAAAATTTATGATGGCGAATTTAGCAAAAATGACATTCAAATCCAACCAATCCGCTGACGGTTTTTCAAATTTCATCAAATAATTCCTTACATATCAAGAAAAAATAATAACTTTGCAACCGTCATTCGACAAAACACGATTATAATCTAAACTTTTATATACAAAAAACTGTATGATTAACGCTCAAGACATTAAGAACGGAACTTGCATCCGCATGGATGGCAAATTGTATTTCGTAATCGAATTTCTTCATGTAAAACCGGGTAAAGGTAACACATTCATGCGTACTAAATTGAAAGACGTTGTTGACGGATACGTTTTGGAACGTCGTTTCAACATCGGCGAAAAGCTCGAAGACGTACGCGTAGAACGCCGCCCGTACCAATATCTTTATGAAGATGCCGGCGACTTCATCTTCATGAACCAGGAAACTTTCGAACAAATTCCTATCCACAAAGACATGATTACAGGTGTGGAATTCATGAAAGAAGGCGACATCGTTGAAGTTGTATCTGACGCTTCTACTGAAACTGTACTTTACGCTGAAATGCCGCAAAAGACTAAGGTTCAAATCACATACACTGAACCGGGCTTGAAGGGCGATACAGCTACAAACACTTTGAAACCGGCTACTGTTGAAACAGGTGCAACTGTTCGTGTTCCGTTGTTCATCGAAACTGGCGAAATCATCGAAGTTGACACTCGCGACGGTTCTTACGTTGGCCGTGTAAAATAATCGGACTCCAATTATTTTCACAATAAACGGAAAAGGGAAAAAGCTCGGCTTTTTCCCTTTTCTGTTATAACAGATTTAACACAAATCCAACCATTCTTTAGCGGCAGCAACCGCGACGGGGTCTGTTGCAGTCAGTGCGGCAGTTGTTGCAGTAGTCGTCAAACAGTTTCTGCTGCTCTTCTGTCAACAGTTTTTTCACTTCTTCTCGGACACTTTGCATTTCGTTGCGACGTTCTGTTCCACGCAGGTTCTTTGCCTCAACCGCTTCATAAAGTTCCGTCACTTTCTTTTCCTGATCGTCAGTCAGGTTCAACACCTTGTCGAGCATTTCTACCCGTTCTTTCACCGTCATCGGCTGACGGTTGCCACCTCGGCGCTGTGCCGATGCTGTCCCCACAAACAAAATTGCCACGACAGCCATAATCAATAGTTTCTTCATAACAACCAAATTATTTTTAAATAATTAATGTTTCTTTTTAAAGGCGCAAATCATAGGTAAAGGTCAGCATGAAATACGGTTCCAGCACATTGCCGTTCACATATTCATAATAGTTGCTGCCTACCCGATGAGAGAATGCGCGGTTCTGTTTCAGCAAGTCGAATGCTTCGATTTTCAGTTCGGCGGCATTGTTCTTCAGGAACTTTTTGCCCAGCGAAGCATTCCACAGGAAATAGTCGCTGTCGGCCATTTCCAGCCCGTCGTAGCCGATATAGCTGAAAGTGCTGCGGAAAGTGAAGCCTTTCCAGAAAGTCCATCCCAACTTGGCCGATGCCGAATGACAAATATAATCGCTCGCAGTCGTCTGGTCCACTGTGCTCATCATTTTGTTGACCGTTGCCGAATAGCTTAGCGTAAAATCGAGATTCTCACTGATATTACTACCAACAATTACCTTCGGGATTAAGTTCAATTCGCGTGTGTAGCTCTGCGTGCCGTCGAATATGGTCGGCGCATTCGCATAGTTGGCCGCGAGGCTCAGGTTAATGTTACTGCGAAGGAAGTCGAGCGTAAATCCATAGGTCAGCATCGACTGAAAACTGTAGTAACCGTCAAGGTTGACAGGCTTTGTAAACTGCGCCCCCTTGTTCAGCGTAACAGACGGCGAAAGCACAATGTCCTCCTTTGCCACAAACGTGCTGTCGGCAATGTAGTCGGAACGGAACGTAGCCCCTGCCATGACAATCAGCGTATGGCTCCACTTTGTAGTCAATATGTAGCGAAGATTCAGCGAATGGTTGATTTGCTGGTCAAGTTCCGGATTACCAGTCGACAGATACAACGGATTCGTATTGTCGATGACGCTCTGCAAATCGTTCACCGAAGGAGCCGAAGAACTGCTGCGATAGCGGAAATGGAACGAATTCGAACGGTTCAACGAATAGCGTGCGTTGAACGACGGCAAAACGGAGAAATAACGATGGTCAAGGCTTTCGGGTTGCGGATACACCTGGTCGCCCATGAGATTTGCCCATTGGAAATCACTGCCCAACATGGCATTGAACGCCCCGTTGCGGTAACGGATTCCGATGCCGCCCGACTGTGTCAGATAATCGGACTGATAGACATTCGACATACTCTCGTCAAGCTGGTCGTAAAGGTCGGTCACCGTCGACTTGTTGTAGGTTTTCGTTTCCGAAGAATTGTCGGCATACGAGAACTTATAGTTTGTCTGCAACTGGAATTTGTCCCAAAGTTTTTCCGTAAACATCAAATTTCCGCGATAGCTCTGCTGCTTCACAGCCGCCTTTTTATACTGACTGTAGCCGTCCTCCTGCTGTGTGTCGTAAAGACGGTTCAAGTAATCGGTATAAGTATCGCTGCTGTTGTTCGACCACGTACCGCCGAACATAGCCGACAGCGTACGCCCCTCTTTGCCGAAACGGTGGCGGTAAGTCAGGTCAAGTCCGGCATTGTAGGCAAACGCATCCTTTGTGCTGTTGCTCGTCACCTGGTCGGATGCCACACCGTTCAGCAGATTGGTTCCGTCGAGCGTGTTCCAGGAATGATTGTCCTGCAAACTGAGTTTCGGACGGAGGGTCAGCGAATTGTTCTTGTCAAACTGATAGTCCATTCTTATATTAAAACGGTGGTTGAAGTTTTCCATTTGCGCCTGCGTAAATTCTTCGTATGTCATGCCCGGCAGCGACGAGTCGAAAAACTCACGCTCCACCTGTTGTTCGGAATCGTTTTTCGTTTGATTGAAGAAATAGCTTCCCGTAAACTTCATCTTGCCCCATTGGTCCACATAGTTCAAGCCGGCACCGTTGGTCGAAGCCACACCGCCCAACTGTCCGACCATAAAGTCGGAAGCCGACGAACCACCGCGGCCGCCACCGCCATTTCCGCCACCACCGCCTCGCTTGCCGCCACGACGGCCGCTTGACGAAGCCGACATGACACCGGCAAGGTCCTCTTGCGAGAAGTTCTGATTATTCACGTTGTTACTCATACCCAACACGGAAATACGGCGGTCGCCATCAAAATAATTGACATTTCCGCCCACCTTGTAGCGGTTGTCCGTACCGTAGCCGCCATAGAGATTGCCGAAAGATCCCGACGAAAAACCGTTCTTTGTCACTATATTGATAGTCTTGATTTCTTCGCCGTCGTCAAAACCTGTAAACTCGGTCTGATCGCTCTTTTTGTCAAATACTTCTATATTAGCAATAATGTCGGAAGGCAGGTTCTTGATGGCAAGATTTACGTCGCCTTCAAAAAATTCCTTACCGTCGACAAGAATCTTTTTCACATCCTCACCCTGCGCCTGAATGGTTCCGCCTTCCACCACGATACCCGGCATTTTTGAAAGCAAATCCTCAGCCGTACTTCCCTGAAGCACCTTAAACGCTTCTGCATTGTAGACCAGACTGTCGCCTTTCTGAGTGGCACGGGTGGCACGTCCTTTCACTTCCAGTTCGGAAAGAACGTGCGTATCCTCCACCAATGCCACGCTGACGGTAGCCTTTTCGCCTTTCAGACGCACCGACCGGGTAGATTCCTTGTAACCCAGATAAGTGACTTTCACCACATACTCCCCGACTGCGATGCCGGAAAACGAAAACCGGCCGTCAGCACCGCTCACTGTCGAAGCTACATATTTTCCGGAAGCATCCGTAAACGTGACCGTTGCCATCGGAAGGACTTCTCCCCTGTTTTTATCGGTCACCGTACCGGAAACGACAGCTGCAAATCCAGAAAAGACAGCCATAAAAAATATACCTATCGTAATAAAAAGTTTCCTACACATTGCCTAATCTTTTAACTGTTCAATGCAAAGCTAATGCAAGTTTTGGCTCAAAATCCGCACAAGCGGCCGTCTGTATGCAAACGACACAAAAGAGATGGCAAACTACCATCGCCGCATTTCCACGATTCGAAAAACACGATTATCTTTGCATCAGATAGAAGACTATCTTTGTAATTCAATATCAAAGGCTATGAAAACCAAAAACATTCCGTTTTTCATCGACATTCTTTTTTGCGTCATTCTGCTGCCGGTAATGACCGCACTGCTGCCCATCGAACGCTGGCTTGCACACAACAACTATACGTTTGTCGTCATTCTCAGCGTGTGGCTCTACATCGTCTATTTCACCATGCGCCACTATTGCATGCCCATGCTGTTCCAGTCGCGCAAGAAAATGTTCATAGCCCTGCTGATCATTGCAGCCACAATTGCCGTGACGGCATTGATTGTCGACTATAATTTCGACATGCCCGAGAGAGGAAGACACGGCGGAGGACGGAGGAATTTTTCACGGATGCTGCTGCTTGAGAAAGGCGTGTGGTTGCTTTATGTAGTGGTGTTCTGTTTCAGTACGGCGGTAGGTATGCTGTCCGAACTGTCGCGGCAGATTATCGCCCGACAGGCCATCGAACACGAAAAAAACAAGGCGGAGCTTGCCCTCTACAAGGCACAAATCAATCCGCATTTTCTGTTTAACACGCTCAACACGCTTTACGGACTGCTCGTAACAAAATCGGAAAAAGCGGAAACAGCCTTCATGCAGTTCATCAGCCTGATGAAATACATGTACTCCAACGCAACGAAGGACAAGATTCCGTTGGAAATGGAAATCGACTACATCGAACAATACATTGAACTGCAAAAAAACCGGATGAACGAAAATGTCACCGTCACTTTCGAGAAACACACCGATGTGGCGAGCCGTGCGATGCGAATCGCCCCGATGCTGCTCATCACCTTCGTCGAGAATGCCTTGAAATACGGAATCTCGTCGACCAAACCATCAAATGTATTCATTTCCGTCAAGGCCACTGAGGGGAACTTGGTTTTTCGGACAGAAAACCCTATCTTTACACATGTTCCCGACGAAAAGAAAGGCATCGGAATCAGCAACTGCCGGAAACGCATGGAATTGCTCTACCCGAAACGCCATCGGCTCGACATTGAGGAAACCGGCGATTACTATAAAGTGACACTGCAAATCAAACTCGACTGAAATGAAATGTGTAGCGATTGACGACGAACCCGTCGCACTCAGCATCATCGAACAGTTTTGCCAGCGCATGGGCAATCTGGAACTTAACACGTTCAGCAATCCTGAAACGGGAATGGACTTCGTAAGCCGTTCCCACCCCGACATCGTGTTTCTCGACATTGAAATGAACGGGGTTTCAGGGCTCGACCTTGCCAAGATTCTGCCGAAAGGCACATTCCTGATTTTCACTACCGCCTACGCCCAGTTTGCGCTCGACGGTTTCGAACTCGATGCCGTCGACTTTCTCCACAAGCCCTTTTCGTTTTCCCGCTTTGAAAAAGCCGTGGAAAAAGCCCGCAATCTTCAGCAACTGCAACGGCTGAACACGCCGACAACCGCACTCGACGAAGAAGAAATCACGGTAAAGGTGGAATATCAGAATGTAAAAATCCGGATAAGCGACATCCAATATATCGAAGCGATGGGAAACTATATTAAAATCCACCTGTCGGAAGGCCGTCCCGTGCTGACACAGATGAGCATCAAGTCGCTGTCCGAAATGCTGCCGGAACAGAAATTCGCCCGTGTCCACAAATCGTTTATCGTTCCGGTGCAGAAGGTGGCACGCTACACCCGCCGCCGCATCATCCTTCACTACCGCGCCACGGAAATCCCCGTCGGCCGCATCTATGCCGACAGCTTTATCCGACAAATGGAAGGCAACTCCCTCCCACCGGAAAATGAATAAAACCAAGAGAATAAAGGGAATCTATTAAAGCACGATTTGGCGTACTACAAAATGTGAATGAAACTCAAAGTTCACGTTCCAATCATCTGAAAAGATAGAAACAGACAATACCCTTGACAGCATCTCGCAATCAAAGGTATTGTTCATCTTATGATGATTCTTGAATGAAATTTTAGTTACTGACAGACCTTGAATTTAGTTTTCTTCCCATTGATCCGGAGTTTCACTTTGGGATTTGAGAATTGGGAGATGTGAGGAAAGACAAGTGTTACAGTGACTATACCATTCTTTTCTGCTATTTTAACAGAAGTAGCCGGGTACTCTTCTCTATTCCATGACGATGGAATGAGTTTAACATCGGAAACCGAGTATCGCTCTCCAGCTTGATTGTCCGTGAAAACGATAGTCACCTTGTCATCGTAATTGTTGAAGCCTTGACAATGAGGCTTCGCATTGACAGCCAAACCTATGACAGCCAAGAAAAATACAGTTATCAATGTCTTCATATAAATATAATTAAAAACGATTCATTTCATTTATTCCTGCTCCCTGTCCACGGTATCTGTCCCGTGTCGAGTTGAAAGTGTATTGCAGAGTAAGCATAAAAGTACGGTTATTGGTTGTATTAAGCCTATAGATTGTTACATCTTTGCTCATGAGGGTTACATCACGGTTGCTTTTGTTGAATATATCATTGGCTTCGATTGTAATGCTGAAACGATTGTTGAAAAATGCCTTATACAGTTTTGCATTGAGATAAGATGATGATTTCTGATACGTATTGTCACTATTTCCAGCACTCATCCATTGCATATCCACATTCATCCAAATATCAAAAGGCAGATGAATTGCATTTTGAAATTGCACAAGACCGATAGGTTTTTCCAACCTCTTACGACCGTTTGAATATTCTATGGCCAGCCATTGTTTCATAATTCCCAAGTTGATCCTCGGTTGCCATATACCGACATTAAACTGCCCACCGACAAAAGCCTGTAGGCCTTGAATTTTAGAGAAATTATCCATTGTAATAAGTTTTATCTCACCATCATCACCATACGGACAAGTAGCGTTCATTATCGGGTCTTTCTTATAAGTATAGGTAATCTGACCGAAGAACTGACGCCATGCACCCATTAGCTCCAAAGAATGAATTTGCTCCTGTTTAAGGAATGGATTACCACTTTCAAGAGTAAACCGGTTAATATAGTCTACGGTACCGTCAAGATCGGCATATCCAGGACGTTGTGTCTTGTGTGTATAACTCATGGAGAACTGTACATTCTTAATCTTAGTTGACAGTGACAATGATGGGAAAAGATTGTTATAGCTTCTACTTCGATCATCTTTTTTCTGACCGTTATCAAGATAATCAAAACTCACATGCTCATATCGCAAACCTACGTTGACATTGAAATTGTCGAAAGCTTGACCTATTTCAAAAAATCCGGCAATATTATTTTCATTTACTTCAGAAGCAGAGCTACCAACTATTGAGGCATCTGTAATGTAATCAGATGAAAAGCGTGAAGATGTATATTCCTCTCCTATTTCTATTCCTCCTTTCCATAACGGATAACTAAAAACAAGTCTTTCAGCAAACAGATGACTTCTATTCGCCCCAATGGAATTGACAATGGAGTTCTCCTGATTCTCACTTGTCTCATCATTACACATATACGTTCTGCTTTTGCGCCACATATAATCCGTATTGAAATCAATTCCAAGTTTGCCTATTTCACCATTGTAATAGAGATTTGCATGATGTTTTGGGAGAATGTTATTTTCCGTGCTGCCAAGCATAGTCAAATTATCATAAAGCACATCATCAGTAAATATTTGGCTGACACCTGTATGTTCTGTCTTTTGCTTCGTAAAACCATTGGAATAATAAGCTCCAATGGAATGATTATCACAGAACAGATATGAAAAGCCTGCTTTTCCAAAGAACTCATTTGTACACATATTTCCATCTTGTGTCAACATCTGATTCCATGTTACTGAAGACTGTGTGAGCATATCCACTTTATTACTGCTTTGGAATTTTCCTCCCAAATAGCCGAAATTGCCAAATAATTCAAGCCCGCCAGTACGGAATTTGAAGTTTGCTTGATCAACGGTACGAAAATACTTTTGCATCACGCCCTGTGTTCGAATAGTCCCACCAAATCCGTCACCTTGAGGTCGTTTGGTCTGAATACGGATAACTGATTTGACCGAGGCATCATATTTTGCTCCCGGATTTGTTATGACTTCAATATTCTTAATATCTGCAGAACTCAGCTGAGACAGTTGCGTGGGATCCATAACCTCACGCCCATTTATATAAATAGACGGAGAACCTTTACCAAATACTTCAAAATTCCCATCACGCCCAAGAACCATAGGAACTTGCGTAAGAACATCGTTTGCTGTACCTGCATGTTCAAGTTGAGAGCCTGCCACATTCGTTACAAGGACATCTCCTTTCATTGTAGTAATAGGACGATTTGCTTTCACTACCACTTCACCAAGCTGTACAGCGGAAGGATTCAAAGTTATCACACCCATATCTCCACCATCGGGAACAATTGCAGTATATTTTTCAAAACCAACGAATGAGATTTTCGCTATAAGTTTGCAGGAGGAATCAGTGCTAACAGTGAACGCTCCTTCAGAATCCGTAATGCCTCCTGCAACAAAAGTAGAGTCGCAATAAAGCACCACGTTCACAAAATCAAGCGGTTTGCTATTTTCGTCAAGAACAATACCTTTGATATCACGACCGACAGCAGTAGCAGTAACAGCTGCCCCAATTAGTAATGAGATTAATTTTTTAATCTTAATTTTCTTTTCCATATACAGTACGTTTTATCATTTTCGTACTGCAAAATAATGTCTGTCTATATCTTAATACCAAATCTAAAAGTTTTAATACAGAAAATGCAACACGCTGATAATCAGCGGTTGCATTTCATAAAAGTCTTAATAAGTAATCGATTGGTTTTAATGAGTTCTTACAGAGAATCCTTTTCCGTAAATTTCTCCCGAAGGAAGGCCACAATGTCTTCCTTTTCAGGAACTCCGAGTTTCTTTCTTACCGACGATTTGCGTACATAGATTGTAGAGGTGGTCTGCGATGTGATTACACTGATTTCCTTGGTTGAAAAACCAGCCATCATCAAAACCACTATCTGCTCTTCTTTATCGGTAAGGCTAATGCCATACATGCCGTGGAGTTTGGAATGAAAACCAGAATAAAGGTTGTCTATAAGCTCATATAGATTGCCCCAGTTTACAAGTTCGCCATTGGTGTCACTCTCAATTGATGAAATTTTACGAAGCATTTCGCGGTTTTGCTCTGTCGGGGTCTCGGCTACCATCTTGATGATGCCGAGCTGTTGGAGCATTGCGCGACGCAAGGCAGTTGTAGCCATTGTGTCGGCTGTGGCAGAAGTGAGTTTTGTTGATTTCAGTTCATTAACCATCTTCTGCAAAGCCTCGGCTCTTTCCTCATTCTCCCGTTCACGCTGTCGGCGATGCCTGATTATCCAGAGAGCACAGACAATGACAAGCACCGCAAATAAGGTAACCGCCAGAATAACCACCGTCTTATATTCACTTTCTGCTTTCAGCATCAGGACACGGGTCTGTTGCTGTAATGCACCACGTTCTGATTCCCATTGCGAAGCCTTCATACGGTTGAAACGCTCCTGTTGCCGATTGTTCAAGCCATTGACGTATGACAACTTGATGCGTCCCGACCGCTTGAAATCAATCATTGCGTGGAGCAAGTTACTATAGCCGCGATAATATACATCATCAGCATTTCGCATCTTTACCGCAAAACTGTCAGCAAGCGCAAGTTCGCGTGATGCGGTGGCAAGATTACCAATATTCAGGGCATTTATTGCCGACTGCAAATGCAGATAGTCGGCAGCTCCGTTGTCCGGACCTGCATGAGAGAATATGTAATCAATAGCTTCCTGGCTCTCTTTCTCACGTCCTAGCTCTGTCAGAAGTTGAGCACGTTCAAGGGTAAATTGAAAGTGCTTATCACCCAAATTATGAGATTTTGCATATTTCAAAAGTTCATCAAGAAGCAACAAGGCTGAGTCTGGCTCATTGGCATATTCGTAAGCATTAAGCAACAAATACTTGACTTCAAACTGCCTCAAAGAGTCTGTTTCCATCTTAATAAGTCTTTGCGTCAAAGGCACTAACTCATCGCCTTGATATTCAGAAGCACCGAGCAATACACGAACATGAAGAGTTTCTGCCAAAAGAGAATCCGACAGATTAGGCAGACTTACAAGTGAATCAAGCAATGCAATTGCTCCAGAGATGTCACCAACCCAAAACTTATACCAAGCCAAGGCAGTACCACTCCGCATATCTCGGACAATGTCTTTGCCTTTAAAGTAGTGGTGTGCTTCCGCTATAAGAGAATCAGAAACCATCGAGCGGCTCTGCCGCATGTATCCCCAAGCCTTAACATAATAATACTTGGCACGGATTGAGTCAACCGTCAAATCCGAGGGATCGATTACATCAAGCATCTTCATGGCGCTGTCAGGACTTGTCTGCATCACTTTCTCTGCATCATCAATAATGCCGTTGAAATGTAAGGCCGAGCGAGAGCAGGAAACCACGCACAAAAATACAGACGACAAAAATATTATAAAAATATTTCTCATAACTTATCTCAAAGTGACCCACCAGCGGTTCTGGGGGATGCTAAAGGATTCGATTATCTTTGACTCGATAGAGACCTATAATCATCATTTTGATGTACCAAAATACAACTTTTTACTAACACAGCAAAATATTCCCGGGAAAAGTTTTGAGAGAACACTTTTTCAAACCCAAATCTGTCTATTGTATAATGACCAATTTGAGTTTAATAATGAGCTAACTACATCGGAAAGCCGACATTCTGATTTCCGTTTCCGACAATAAAAAACCGCAAGTGAATCCACCTGCGGTTTTCTGTATTATTAAAAGTCTTGTTTCTTTTACTTGTTGTAAGGGATAACTGTCAGCAATTCACCGAATTTTTCGGCAGCATCCTGCAACGGTTTAGATATCATAGGCTTGATAATCGGGTTGAGCTCGATTTTGATTTCAGCCATAGCCTTTGTCGTTTCGGGCGTATTTTCGCTGAGATGCACGTCAATATTGAACGGCAGAGGAGAAGAAACTGCTTCAAGGCGAATCAACTCGTTTTCAACGCGTTTTGTAATCTTGAACGATACGTCGCCAACCGGATTGGCAGAAATGGTAATCGTATCACCTTCTATACGCAAATTTCCAACCTTGTCCTTCAATTCGTCGGGAACATTCACGGTCATGCCCTGAAGTGTTTCAAGGTTTGACAAACGGCCGTAGACTGTCGACAAGTCGGCACTGATAATTTTTTCTGTACTTTTAAAAGTTGACATATTATTCAATTGTAGTGTTCGGTGTCCAGTTTGCCGGGTCTTTACGCCACTGTTTCAATGCTTCCAAATCAGTGTCCTTGATATAGTTGATTTCAAGTGCGGCTTCCAGCATTGCTGAATAGTTGCTGAGTGTAAGCAATTCCACGTTTGCCTTCTTGAACGCTTCGATTGCAACCGGGAACTGGTAAGAGAAAATAGCTACCATACCCACAACTTCAGCACCTGCATTACGGATTGCTTCAACAGCCTTCAAGCTGCTGCCGCCGGTTGAAACCAAGTCTTCGATTACGACAACTTTTTGTCCCGGCTTCAAGTTTCCTTCAATCAAGTTTTCCAATCCGTGATCTTTTGGAGATGAACGGACGTATATATATGGAAGTCCCATTGTTTCAGCCACCAACGCACCTTGAGCGATTGCACCTGTTGCAACACCTGCCACAACCTCTACATCGCCGAAGTTTTCCATAATCAGACGAGTCAATTCAACTTTGATGAAGTTTCTGACTTCCGGATATGACAAAGTCTTGCGGTTGTCGGTATAAATCGGTGAATTCCATCCCGATGCCCATGTGAAAGGATTGTCCGGCTGCAATTTGATTGCACTAATTTTCAAAAGTTTTTCAGCTAAGATACGATCTAATTGTTTCATTTTTCGTAGAGTTTAAGTTAAATAAAAGCCACATTCGTATCGGACGGAAAAGAATCCAAAACCGAACTGGTTTATCTACTGCAAAGTTATATAAATTTAAATTAGCAAATAGCTTTTTTTGTGTATTTTTTACTGTTTTTTCTTCCGTTTGTGACAAAAATTCTCGAAAAAACGTGCTAAAGGTTTGCAAATGCCAACGACAGAATACGGACTTCCGACACCCCCGCCTGCTGCATGACATCGCAACAAGCAAGCATCGTCGAACCGGTTGTTATCACGTCGTCAACAAGCAGCAGCCGTTTGCCTGCCACCGACGGAGATGCGGAAAAGATGCCTTCCACGTTTTTTCGCCGTTGCTCGAGCGTCTTGTTCGTCTGCGAACGGTGCGGCTGGTCGGCACGTAGAAAATCTTCCACCGGCAAACCGCTCACACGCGATATGCCACGCGCAATGTGTCGGCTCTGGTTATAGCCGCGTCGGCTTTCCTTCCGAGGATGAAGCGGCACGTAGACAATCGCATCCAACTCGTCAAAGAAACCTTGCCGGACCATTTCTTCCGCGAGTTGTCCGCCTAAGAACTCTGCAAGCCGAGGATTGTTGTAATATTTGATTTCCTTAATAATTCCCGCATAATCGCTGCTACGGTGGTAGCGGAACAGGGAAAAGGCACGCGTCACCACCCGACTGCCGACAAACACCTCCTCCACTTCGTTCATTCTATCCGGCCGGTGATTCAGACGGGGAAGCGTGTCCATACATTGCCGGCACACATACGGTTCGCCGTCGGACAAGGCACGGCGGCACACGGGACAGCATCGCGGAAACATCAGTCCGCGCAAGGCATCAGCCATCGTCTTCAGCCACCCCGTCCGCATAGCTTATTCCTCCTCCACTTCAAAATCATCAGCACCGCTCACCAACCCCGATACGATTTTTGATATCAATGCCGATTCATAGCCGCGCGACATGGCGTAGCGAAAAAGCGACGCCTTCTTTTTATAAGGGTCGGTCTCCACAGAATGGCGTGCCTTCGTTTCCAGCAGCGTGCGAAGAATGGCGGCATACTCGTTTTCGTCAATTTCCTGAAAAGCCGCCTGCACGGCAGCATCGCCTATCCCATAACGGCGCAGCGTGTAGCGTATTTTTGTTCTGCCCCAGCCCTCAAAACGGTATTTGTCGTGTGTAAACGACAGAGCAAAACGTTCTTCGTTGATGAAGCCGCCGTCCTCTAACCAATCGAGAATTTTAGCGGCATCCTGTTCCCCAACGCCCCATTGGCGGAGTTTGGAGGTGATTTCAAAACAGCAATGTTCGGCACGGGCACACAGATTGGCCGCACGTGCCAGCGCATTTTCATAGGTCAACGGTTTCTTTGCCATACGTCAGTCCTCCTTTTTCCATTTGGCTACGGCAAAGCGCGGCATCCGCTGCATATCCTTCCGTATCTCCACATCGGTATAACCCAGTTCTTCCAGCATTTCTGTCATTTCCTTCGGGAAACGGCTGTTGATTTCGAAATACAGCCGTCCGCCGGGAACGAGTGTCTGCGTTCCATAGACGGCAAGCGCACGGTAAAAACGCAGCGGGTCGGAATCGGGAACGAACAAGGCCGTGTGCGGCTCATAGGCCAGCACGTTCTCGTCCATTTCCGCCTTTTCGCTGTCGGCAATATAAGGAGGATTGCTGACAATGATGTCAAAACGCTCGCCACAAGGTGTAAGTTGCAGCATGTCCTGACGGCGGAAAGTCACCTTTGCCTTCAGTTCCGCAGCGTTGCGTTCAGCCACGGCAAGTGCCTCGGCCGAAATGTCGACAGCCGTCACCTCGGCAAATTTCAACGCCAAAGCCAACGACACGGCGATGCAGCCGCTTCCCGTTCCGCCGTCGAGCACCCTCAAGTCGGCTTCCTGGTTTTCGTCCACAATCATATCCACCAGTTCCTCCGTCTCCGGACGGGGAATCAGCGTGGCTTCGCTCACCTCAAAACGGTGACCGTGGAAATACGCATTACGGAAAATATACTGTATCGGACGCTTTTTTAGCAGTTCGTCAGCTACTTTATGAAATTTATCGACTATAAAATCCGGCAAAACGCTATCTTTGTGGAGCAGAATGTCGACGGACTCATAGTGGAGGATATTGTAGCAGGCAATGCGCACAAAGCCGTCCACCTCGCCTTTCGGATAAAGGTCGGACAATCGCCGGCGAATGTCGAGCAGGGTCTGGTTCAATGTCTGTTCTATCATATCTACAAAATTACATCTTTTTCCGTTAAGCTATGACTACTGACGAAAAATATATGAGGCGCGCGCTACAGCTGGCAAGGCTCGGACGCGGCAGTGTACACACAAACCCGATGGTTGGAGCCGTAATCGTCCATAATGGACGCATTATCGGCGAAGGCTTCCACCGCCGCTACGGCGAAGGACACGCCGAGGTGAACGCCGTTGCCTCGGTATCGGCCGCCGATGCCGCCCTGCTCCCCGAAAGCACTATCTATGTCACACTGGAACCCTGTTCGCACTACGGCAAAACGCCGCCCTGTAGCAAGCTGATTATCGACAAGGGCATACGGCGCATTGTCGTGGGCAGTCTTGACCCGTTCCCGGAAGTGAGCGGACGGGGCATCAGAATGCTCCGCGAAGCCGGACGGGAGGTGGTCACCGGCGTTCTTGAAAAAGAATGCCTCGAACTGAACCGCCAGTTCATGACGGCACACACCCGGAAACGCTCCTATATTCTGCTGAAATGGGCACAAAGTGCCGACGGATTTATCGACCGTATCCGCACTGCTGACGAACAGCCGCAACAGTTCTCCACTCCGCTGACCGCTGCGCTTGTCCATCAGCTCCGTAGCGAATACAACGCCATCATGGTTGGCTCGGCCACCGTACGGCTCGACAATCCGTCGCTCACCGTCCGCCTGTGGCATGGCAACAATCCGCTGCGCGTTGTACTGTCGCGCGACGGCAATCTGGGCGACTGCCGACTGCTGAACGACGGAATGCGCACGGTAGTGTTCACCTCTGCCCCGGCGGCCAACTTTCCGGAAACTGTCACCGTAATTCCTCTTGAGCATCCCGAAGAACCACTGCCGGAAATTGTCGGCAAGCTGTATAGCCAAATGAAAATCAACTCATTGATGGTGGAAGGCGGAAGCCGCCTGCTGACGGAATTCATCAAAGCCGGATTTTGGGATGAAATACGAGTCGAACAAAATCCAATCCTGCTGAAAGAAGGCATAGCAGCCCCTTCTGTTCCACTGCCCGACAGCGTGGAAACCATTGACGGTAACACTATATTTCACATAAAAAGCCGTTAAAAAGGACTAAAAAACGATAGAATTCAATTCTTTGTCGGATTTATGCGTGATAATTGTAAGCGAAATAGTAATTTTACCGACCGAAAAAGTGGACATTTTACGAGACTATGAAATTAAAGCGAGGGTTTAACATAAATTCTATGGGAGCTTTAATAAAATAGTTTTAACTTTGCAATTTATAAAATCAAGACATAACAAACAATGAGAAAATTAATTCCCATATATGCCCTGCTGACGGCATTTTCGATTATCATGTCAGTGTCATGTACGTCGACCAACGAGGCGGATGAAGAAACAGCCACACTTGCGTCAAACACGCTGGTAACGGCTTTCTCCCTTCAAAAAAACGACTCTGTACTGCCACACCTCGATTCCGTTTATTTTGCAATAGATGTCAACAAACGCATCATCTACAATCCGGACTCCTTGCCTAAGGGCACAAAAATCAACCGTCTCGTGACAAGCATCACATTCGACGCTTCGTCGACGGGTACAATCAAAATCAGCGGCGCATCGACCATGGCCGACACGACCTACACCTACAACAGTGAAGAAAACGACAGCATCGACTTCACCGGTAAAGTTTATCTGACTGTGAAGGCCGCCGACGGCATCTCTTCAAAAGAATACCAGATTTTCGTCAATGTTCACCAGATGGAACCGGATTCCCTCTACTGGAATCTGCTTTCACGCCGCGACTTGCCGAGCCTCACATCGCAGGTAAGCAGCCAGCACACCACACAAATGGGCGAAAAACTGTTCTGCCTTATGAACGAATCGGGCAACTATACGCTGGCATCGACTACCGACCCGGCTACCAACAACTGGACGAAAGCCGTTGTCACTTTCCCGTTCACTCCGCAAATCGACAGCTTCAATGCTACTGCCGATGCACTGTATATCCTTGCTGAAGACGGAACACTCTATACTTCGACCGACGAAGCCAAGCCATGGACTTCGACCAACCGCAAAATGTACTCCATCATCGGCGGCTACAACAACGTGCTGTTGGCCGTGAGCGAAGAAAACGGCAACTACTACCGCGAAATCTACGCTCCGGGCAGTTCTTATGAAAAGGCAGTGCTGCCTGACGATTTCCCTGTACGCGGCACTTCTCCCGTACAGTCCTACTCCAACGATTGGGGCGTAGCTCCTCAAGTTCTCTTCCTCGGCGGCTACTGCAAGGACGGCTCTATGACCGGCGACCTTTGGGGATTCGACGGCAAGAACATCGGCAAAGTAAGCCAAAAGCCGATTCCGGCACGTGCCTATGCCGTTTTCGTTCCTTTCGTGGAATATACAGGCGAAACATGGATGAAGGAAAAGCGCAACGTATGGCTCGCAATCGGAGGTCTTGACAGCGAAAACAAGCCAACGAAAAAAGTATATGTATCATACGACAACGGTGTAACTTGGGAAGAAGGCGACGACCTGTTGCAATTGCCGGACTATATGTTTGCCTTCTACAAGAGCCAGGCGTTCATCTACAACACCACTTACACTGCAACTCGCAGCAGTTCTGCATGGACAAGTCTTCCTTCACGCCGTCTGCCGGCATGGTGGACCATCAGCAGCGGCAGTGCAACCCGCGCATCCAAGCCTATCGAAAGCTGGGAATGCCCGTACATCTACATGTTCGGCGGTGTCGGTGCTAACGGAGGAACGATGAACAACATCTGGAAAGGCACCATCAACCGACTGACCTTTAAACCTATTATATAATAGGAAACAATATAGAATTGCCTTTTGCCGTTTAATTTAGTAAACTGAGCGAAAATGAAAAATGCAGTCAGAACATACGGAAGAAAACGCATTTGGGCAATTATTGTGGCTTTAATGGCAACCTTGCTGCCGGCAACGGCGCAGGACTACCGCTTCGAAGCAGGCGGTGGCTTGGGTATCAGCGGATACCTCGGCGATGTCAACCAAAGCAACGTACTGAAAAACCCGGGATTCTCGGGAGAACTGCTGTTCCGCTATCTCATCAACAAGCGGTTTGCACTGAAAACGTCGCTTGCCACGGCAAGCATCAGCGGCAATTCCGCCGACTTCAAGAACGTGTATCCCAACAATGCGCAATATGCGTTCGATGCACAATATTATGATGCGGCAGTAGCGTTCGAGTTCAATTTCATGAATTTTGGAATGAACACGGACTATAGAAATTTGAAACGCCTTGTCCCTTACCTCTCGTTAGGTTTGGGAGCATCCTATTCCAGCTGCTCGGCATTTGCCGTGAACATCCCGATAAGCGCGGGTGCGAAATTCAAATTGACGAACCGCTGGAACCTCGGGCTGGAAATGCGTGCAAGAATGATGCTTGGCGACAAAATCGACGGGCTCTCGGACTTGTACAACGTGAAAAGCTCTTTTATGAAAAATACCGACTGGTGTCCTACACTGATGGTTTCGATTTCCTACGAATTTGGCGAAATCTGCAAGATATGCCACTATGTCGAATAATTGTTTGAAAATGTCATTAGAAGAAAAAATTAAGCAAATTGACTGCAACCGGCTTCCAAAACACGTGGCTGTAATCATGGACGGCAACGGACGCTGGGCAAAGCAACGGAATCTGGATCGCTCTTTCGGACACATCGAGGGCGTAACCGCAGTCAGAAACATAACCGAGATAGCTTCCGACCTGGGTATCGGAAGTCTGACTCTCTACACCTTCTCGACGGAAAACTGGAACCGCCCGACGGAGGAAGTCGACGCGCTGATGCACCTTATTGCAATAGCCATCGAAAAAGAGACTCCCGACTTGATAAAGAACAATGTCCGACTGAAAATCATCGGCGACCTTGCCCGCGTACCTGAATTCGCCCGCGAAAAACTGGAAGGTTGCGTGAAGGCTACGGAAGCAAGCACAGGCATGAACATGATTCTTGCCATCAGCTATTCGGCACGTTGGGAAATCACCAACGCCGTCAAGAAAATCGCTTCCGACGTTGCCGACGGAAAAATAAAGCTGGACGGCATCAATGAAGAAACGGTAGGACAATACCTGACAACGGCAGGCATCCCCGACCCCGACTTGCTGATCCGCACCGGTGGCGACTGCCGCATCAGCAACTACCTGCTCTGGCAGATAGCTTATGCCGAACTTTACTTTACCGACAAGTTCTGGCCCGACTTCTCGAAAGAAGATTTTTGCGATGCCATCATCAAGTTTCAGTCGAGAGAACGCCGATTTGGCAAAACGAGTGAACAGGTCCAAGAAAAATAATTGAAGAAATTACTTTGCACAAATATTATGAAATATAAACTTTTGCTCATTTTTGCAGCAGTTGCTATGGTTTTCGGCAACAACGTTAAGGCTGCCGAACAAAATGATACAATCTACAATCCTACAATCATCTTCTCAGGCATGCCGAAAAAATACGAAATCGCAGGCTTGAGAGTAGAAGGACTGCAAAACTACGAAGACTATATCGTCATCGGCTATTCCGGCCTGTCGATTGGTGACGTAGTGGAAATTCCGGGTGACGACATCACAAACGCAGCAAAGCGTTTCTGGCGTCAGGGACTTTTCTCGAAAATCCAAATCCGCGTAGAAAAAATCTATGGCAACAAGGCATGGCTCGTTTTCGACTTGCGCCAACAACCGCGTATCTCGAAAATCAACTACACGGGCTGCAAAAAAGGTGAAAAAGAGGAACTGGAACAACGCCTGAGCCTGATGCCGGGCAACCAGATTACTCAAAACATCGTTAACCGTGCAAAAGAAATCATCACTGCATTCTTCAAGCAGAAAGGCTTCGGCAATGTGACTGTCGACATCCGTCTGACTCCAGACCTCAGCAAGGAAAACGAAATGATTGTCGACATCAATGTCAACAAGAACGAAAAGGTGAAGGTTCACAAAATCTATATCGCCGGCAACGACGTGTTGAGCGACAACAAGATTCAGCGCGTCATGAAGAAAACCAACGAAAAGAAAAAGCTGGTCAACCTTTTCCGTCAGAAAAAATTCGTGGAATCGGACTACGAAAACGACTTGGACCTCATTATCAAGAAATATAACGAATTGGGTTACCGTGACGCACGTATCGTGAGCGACAGCGTAGCACAATACAACGAGAAACAAGTTGATGTCTACATCGAAGTGGAAGAAGGTAAGCAGTACTTCATCTCCGACATCACATGGGCGGGCAACACCGTTTATCCGTCGTCGACACTCGACAATATTCTCGGCATCAAACCGGGTGACGTCTACAACCAGACATTGCTCAACAAACGTACAACGGAAGACGAAGACGCCGTAGCCAACCTCTACATGAACAACGGTTACCTCTTCTTCCAGCTCGTTCCTATCGAATCGAAAATCGAAGGCGACTCTATCGCATTGGAAATGCGTGTGATGGAAGGTCCGCAGGCAAGAATCAACAGTATCGTCATCAACGGTAACGACCGTCTCTACGAAAAGGTTATCCGTCGTGAGCTTCACGTGAAGCCGGGTGAACTCTTCTCAAAAGACGACTTGATGCGTTCTGCCCGTGAAATTGCACAGACCGGTCACTTCGACCCTGAAAATATGGATATCCGCCCTGAACCGAACAACGAAAACGGTACGGTTGACCTCATCTTCAATCTTACTTCCAAGAACAGCGACCAGATGGAACTTTCTGCCGGTTGGGGTCAAACGGGTGTCATCGGTAAAGTGTCGTTGAAGTTTACCAACTTCTCCCTCAAGAACCTGTTCAACACTAGTTCCTACAAAGGCATTATTCCACAGGGTGAAGGCCAGACATTCACTATCAGTGCACAAACCAACGCGAAATACTATCAGGCATACAGCCTTTCATTCCTCGATCCGTGGTTTGGCGGCAAGCGTCCTAACTCGCTTTCCGTATCGGCCTACTATTCCCGTCAGACAGGTGTGAACTCTCAGTTCTACAACAAAAACATTAACTCATGGCTTTCTGGCGGCGGTTTCTATCCCGGCTACGGAGGATATTATCCGGGTGGAGGCTATATGGACGACTACTACCAGAGCAGCATCGAAAACGCCTACGACCCGAACAAGTACTTGCAGATGGCAGGTATCAGTCTCGGATTCGGTAAGCGTCTGAAATGGCCGGACAACTACTTTACATTCATGGCTCAGTTGTCCTACAACTGGTACAAACTGAAAAACTGGGAATACCTCTACTATATGCAGAACGGTACGTCAAACGCATTTGTACTTGGACTTTCGTTCGCACGTAACAGTATCGACAACCCGATTTACACCCGTAGCGGTAGCCAGTTCTCTTTGGATTTGAGCATCACTCCTCCAATGTCACTGCTCATCAACAAGGACTGGAAAGCCCTTGCAGAAAAAGGCACAGACGATGCCAAGAAAGAAATGTACCGCTGGATTGAATACTGGAAACTTAAATTCAAAGCGCGTACTTATACTCCGCTTACCGACCCGAACGGAAAATGGACACTCGTGTTAATGACCCGTGCCGATATCGGTTTGCTGGGTAGCTACAACAAATACTTGAAATCACCGTTCGAAACATTCTATGTCGGTGGTGACGGTATGTCGGGAAGCTACGGTTACGCACAGGAAACCATCGCCCTCCGTGGTTACGACAACGGTGCATTCACTCCAAGAGACGGTTATGCATATACACGCTTCTGCATGGAGCTCCACTTCCCGTTCCTGCTGCAACCGAGCACAACTATCTACGGTCTTGCATTTGTTGAAGGAGGTAACGCATGGATGGACATCAAGGACTTCTCTCCGTTCGACATCAAGCGTTCAGCCGGAGCCGGTGTTCGTATCTACTTGCCGATGGTCGGCCTTATGGGTATTGACTGGGCATACGGTTTCGACACTGTTTACAACAAGAAAGGTGGAAGCCACATCCACTTCATCCTTGGTCAAGAATTCTAAAAAAGGGCAAATTAACCTTACGACAATAAACCAACGACGGTTTCAATTGTCTTAACATCAGATACAAATTGAAAAAACTATGAGAAGATTATTTATTTTGTCGGCATTTGCAGCATTGTTCGCCCTGAGCGGATATGCACAGAAATATGCCCTCGTCGATATGGAATATGTGCTGAAAAATATTCCGCAGTATGAAATGGCCAACGAACAGCTGAACCAGGTGTCACAACGTTGGCAGAAAGAAGTGGAAACAAAAGCCAAAGAAGCCGAAACGCTCTACAAGAACTATCAGAGCGACATGGTGTTCCTGACCGACGAACAGAAGAAGAAAAAGGAAGAGGAAATCGTGGCTAAGGAAAAGGAAGCAGCCGAACTTCAGGCCAAATATTTCGGACCGGAAGGCGAGCTTTACAAAAAACGCCAGTCACTGCTCGAACCGATACAGAACGACATCTATGAAGCAGTAAAAAAAGTGTCGGAAGAAAAAGGATTTCAAGTAATTTTCGACCGTGCGTCATCGGCAGGCATCATTTTCGCATCGCCGAAAATCGATGTAAGCAACGATGTGCTCGAGAAATTAGGTTATTCAAAATAATTGACTAACTTTGCAATCGTATATTTGAATTCCAGACAGTAACTCAAATATTTACAGAATACAGAAAAAACAAATAAACTAAATTCGATATGTTAAAAAAATTGTTATTGGCAGTAGTATTGGCTGCACCTATGTGCCTTTTCGCACAATCAAAATTCGGCTATATCAACTCTCAGGAAATTTTCAACCTTATGCCGGAAAAGACAACTGCAGAAAACACACTTGTAGAAGTTTCTAAGAAGTATGAAACAGAATACAAGGCTTTGCAGGATGAGTTCAACAAAAAATTCGGTGAATACCAGGCTTTGGCTGCTGACACCCCTGCTTCTATCAAGCAACGTCGCGAACAGGAATTGCAGGAGCTCAACACTAAAATCCAGAACTTCCAGGAAGTAGCAGGTCAGGATTTGCAACGTCAGCAACAGACTTTGCTCGCTCCGATTCAGGAAAAGATTCAGACAGCTATCAAGGCTGTAGGTAGCGAAAACGGTTTCACATTCATCTTCGACCTTTCTATCCCGGGTGTAGTTTATCAAGGAGCTGACGCTGTTGATGTAACTAAGATGGTGAAAGAAAAATTGGAATTGAAAGATGCTCCGGCCGCAGCTGCTGCTCCAGCAAAATAAGAATTCTAAAATCCAATAGATACAAAAAAAGAGGATGCCAATCGGCATCCTCTTTTTTTGTATCATCTCGACTGCAGAATTACTTCTGTACCGGAATTTTGTCGATACGGCGTTGGTGACGACCGCCTTCGTAGGCAGTTGAGAAGAAAGTCTTCACCATTTCAATGGCTTCCTCGTTGCTGACAAAACGTCCCGGCATGGAAAGCACATTGGCATCGTTGTGCTGACGGGCAAGCGATGCGATTTCCGGCATCCAGCAAAGAGCGGCACGGATTCCCTGATGCTTGTTGAGAGTCATGCTGATGCCTTCACCGCTACCGCAAACGGCAATACCCGGATAGCATTCTCCGCTTTCTACGGCTTCAGCACAGGCATGTGCAAAATCAGGATAGTCGCAGCTCTCTGTCGAATAGGTTCCGAAATCCTTATAAGGAATACCTTCCGATTTCAAATACTCGATTACAGCCTGCTTGGTTTCAAATCCGGCATGGTCGCTGCAAAGCGCTACCGGACAGTTCGGTTTCAAAATAGTCATAATCTATATAGAATTTAGTTATCGTTGTAAATTTTTTCCAAACGCTTGATGTGACTGACACAGCGGGGAATTTCCTCCATGTAGTGGGTCACATAAACAAGAGTGGCACCGCTTTCTTCCACCATTCTTTCAATGGCTTCCTGCACCTGCAACTTGCGCGACATGTCAAGACCGTGGAGCGGCTCATCAAGAATCAGCAGCGACGGCGACTTAATCAACGTGCGAACGAGCAGAACAAGCCGCTGTTCGCCCGACGACAGTGCCGGAAAACGACGGTCGGCAAGTTCGGCAATGCCGAAAGCCTCCATCCATCTGCGGGCACGTTCGCAGTCTTCTGCACCGGGCTTGCGATAAAGGCCGGCATAGTCGTGCAAACCGGATGCGACTACGGAAAGCGTGTCGGAAGCCTCACGGAAATACAGATGCATCTCCGGAGAAATATAGCCGATATGCCGTTTGATGTCCCAAATGCTCTCCCCTGTTCCACGCTTGCGGTCGAAGATACGGATATCGTTGCTGTACGACTGGGGGTTGTCGGCGCACACCATACTCAACAACGTACTCTTTCCCGAACCGTTCGGCCCGAGCAAAGCCCAACATTCGCTTTTTGCCACCTTCCAGTCCACATGCCGGAGAATGACTGTCGACCCATAGCGAACTGTGCAGTCGCGTAGGTCAAATGCCGTTTCAAACTCTTTCTTGTCGGCAGTGACAGGCAAATCGCCCACCCTTCTCTGCGGAAACAATTCTTCCGCCTGACGCCGAACTTCCTCCACACCGAGAACTGCCACATCCTGCACCGACATCAGTTCCAGTTTCCGCATCGGAACTACATAGTCAGTAAACGCGGGAATGTCTTTCGGATTGCACAAAAGCAGCATCACGGCCATGCCTTCCTTCGCCAAAGCACCCAACAGAGAGTCGAGCACAGCTCGCGACGGAGCATCGAGTCCGATGTAGGGATTGTCGAGAATCAGCAAATCCGGCCGGTCGGCCATCATGTTCACAACAAGGAATTTCCGCAATTCTCCGCTCGACAGATAATTGATGCGCTTTCTGCGGATTTCGCGCAACGAAAGCCGATTGCAAAGGTCGTTCCAGAGTTCGTCGGGAATTCGTCCCTCAACCAGTTGGTCCACGGTGGGGACTTCGTCGTTCATCGTCGCTTCAAACCGTTGCTGATAGTAGGAATCGCGGCTGCCGGAAAGGGAATGCACATCGGAAAACTCCACCACTTTTATCCGCAGCGACTGCTTGTCGCCAAGAATGCGGTTGCGGCCGATGTTCCAGCCGCGGGCAAGAATATTGGCAAGCACCGTCTTGCCACACCCGTTCTCGCCGACAACGGCATAAGTGCGGCCACGGTCAATGCGAAGCCCGTAAGGATTCCGCACACTCACGCCGATATATTGCAGCGTTTCGCTGACTGCCTCCAGTAAACATTCCATAACCGACTGCAAAATTAATGAATTGTCGAGGCTTAAACAAGCCGTGCGCCTACATTCGCGCCTTCGCCCATTCCATCACCATCGCCGGTGAAAGCTGACGGAGAAGCAAATCGCGCATCACTTCCATATAGGGTTTCGTAAATTCAAAATACAGTTTCAGTCCTTCGCAGAGCGAATTTTTGGCACTGCCGTCGGGATACTTGTCAAAACGGTGTTTCGGACATTCGCCGCGGCATGCGAAATAATACTGACAGCGCATGCACTCTGGCGGCAGATTGTAACGCTTGTTCACGCCGAACTGGAATCGCTTCGGGCTGTTGTAGATTTCCGCCAGCGACTGCTCCTGAATATTTCCGAGCTTGTATTCCGGATAGACAAAGTGATCGCAATTATATACATCGCCGTTATGCTCCACCACAAGTGCATCGCCACAAGTTTCCAACATTGAGCAGACACCCGGACGGACACCTACATACTGCGCCAACGTGGCATCGAACATCTGCACAAAATAATTGCCCACATCAGCCACTACCCATTTCCGGAAAATATCGACTAGGAACTCGCCGTAGCCCTTCGCGCTCACCGACCATTCGGCCAGACGAGCACCTTCATACTCGGGCGACACAATCAGCGGACGATGGAAACCCTCTTTATCGACAACGTGTTCCACTACGGGCAGGAACTGCATGTAGTGGCTGCCAACGGACTTGAAAAACTCATAGATTTCCGCACCGCGACCCTCACAGAGCCGGTTCACGGTGCTCAGCGTATTGAATTCCACACCGCTGTCGCGCATCATCTTCACACTGCGCATCACGCGGTCCCACGTCGGACGTCCGCCCTTGTCGATACGGAACGCATCGTGCACATCCTTCGGTCCGTCGAGCGAGATTCCGACAAGGAACTTGTTCTTACGGAAAAACGAGCACCATTCCTCGTTGATGCGCGTACCGTTGGTTTGGAGCGTATTTTCAATCCGCTTTCCTTTCGCATATTTTTTCTGAAACTCGATGGCCTTACGGTAGTAGTCCACACCCAGCAGCGTCGGTTCGCCACCGTGCCAGCAGAATGTCACCGTGTCGACAGCGTTGGCCTCGATATACTGGCGCACATATTCCTCCAGCAGCGACTCACTCATGCGAGCCTGCTTGCCGCCATACTGCACCGCCTTGTCAAGATAATAGCAATACTGACAGTCCAAATTGCAGGCCGACCCCGCAGGCTTCAGCATCGTAGAAAAAGCCACAGGCCCCTGCTCCTTCAGCCCGTCCTCAAAAGTATAAAATTTTGTATCCTTCATTGTACGTTTTATAGAGACCCAAACTTACAAAAAACTTTCGACTCCCACACCATCGACAATAAAAAAACTGCCGCACCCAAGCACGGCAGTTCTTAGAATCATTACATTAATCCCTATTCCCATTCGATTATCGCACAGCTCGAGCGTTCAATGATATATTAAGTTTATTACAAAAACTTTAACTCATCATTGAACGCTTATCGAATGGGGCTTATGTCAATATTATTTTCCTATGAAAGATTTTATTGACTGCCATATACTTTTTTTATTTTTTATCGATTTATGATAAAATGCAGATGTTTTAAAGTTATCCAATTCAATAATTTTACAATTAAATTCTTCAAAATTAACGTCCCATTCACCATTTTCATATTTCGCTATATTGAGCATATTATCAATAAGTTTTTTTTCTTTAGGAAAGAAAAAATAGTATCTATCTTTTTTTGATTCACTTATAGACTTGACATATCTACCATCTATTCTTTTCTCAAAATTTATTGGTGTTGCTTCAACTAAAATTAATTCTCCCCAATTAATATCCTCAACTTCTTTAATTTCAAATATATAGAACCAATCACATCTTTCCATAACTCAATAGTCTTTGTTTATTTAAAATTTCCAGTTTATTATCATTAAAATCATATAAATATGGT
This sequence comes from uncultured Porphyromonadaceae bacterium, assembly GCA_900544305.1. Taxonomy (GTDB): domain Bacteria; phylum Bacteroidota; class Bacteroidia; order Bacteroidales; family Muribaculaceae; genus Limisoma. Next base: position 35,743 of record UQUV01000004.1, on the reverse strand, counting down.
TGTCTATATGTTTTCAACCTTTTAAAAATTGGGATTTCACCATTGGGAGATGTTTCCCAATTATCAAAATGATTTTTAGTTAATCGTTTTATTTCATTAAAACACATGTCTGAAAAAACGATTCTATCGTCTTTAATCATCAAATCTTTTAGGTAACCAGAATCATACCTAATAATCTCTCTAATAGTTTCTCCTTTATGCTTCTTAGAAAAAGGTATTATACTATCTATTTCAAAAATCATATCGTATTTTTAAGCAAATATACTAAAAGTTTATATTTTTTCATCAACGATTTTTATTTACAATGATAAAAACAGAACAACATTTAGATTAACTTGCCTATTATAGAACTAATTATTACATTTATCACAACTAAGCATATACTAAAAAGCCCCAACTTTTGAGAGTTGAGGCTTTTTGTATATGCTAAAATTGGGCTTTTTCCTTACTCCCACTCGATCGTTGCCGGTGGTTTTGAGGAAATGTCGTAGCAAACGCGGTTCACGCCTTTCACCTTGTTGATGATGTCGTTCGACACTTTTGCAAGGAATTCGTAAGGAAGGTGTGCCCAGTCGGCTGTCATGGCATCGGTGCTGGTTACTGCACGGAGAGCAACGGCACGTTCATATGTACGTTCGTCGCCCATCACGCCTACGCTCTGTACCGGCAACAGGATAACGCCTGCCTGCCATACCTGGTCGTACAAGCCCCAATCGCGAAGTCCCTGAATGAAGATATCGTCGGCATTCTGAAGGATTTCCACCTTTTCCGGAGTGATGTCGCCAAGAATACGAACAGCCAAACCCGGACCCGGGAACGGATGACGGGTAATGAGGTGTTCCGGCATACCTAATTCACGACCTACGCGGCGCACTTCGTCCTTGAAGAGCAGGCGAAGAGGTTCGCAAAGTTTGAGGTTCATTTTTTCCGGAAGACCGCCTACGTTGTGGTGGCTCTTGATTACAGTACCCGTGATTGACAGTGACTCGATGCAGTCAGGATAGATAGTTCCCTGTGCAAGCCATTTCACGTCCTGAATCTTGTGAGCTTCCTCGTCGAACACGTCGATAAATCCTTTACCGATGATTTTACGCTTGCGTTCCGGTTCTGTCACGCCGGCCAATTCGCTGAAGAATTTGGCTGAAGCGTCAACACCGATTACGTTCAAGCCAAGGCATTCGTAGTCGTGAAGCACATTCTTGAACTCGTTCTTGCGGAGCATACCGTGGTCAACGAAGATACAGGTAAGGTTCTTGCCGATGGCACGGTTCAGAAGCACTGCGGCAACCGAAGAGTCGACACCACCGCTCAAGCCGAGCACCACCTTGTCGTTGCCCAACTGAGCTTTGAGTTCAGCAACCGTCGTTTCGATAAACGAAGCTGCGCTCCAATCCTGCTTGGCACCACAGATACCTACTACGAAGTTTTCGAGCAGTTTTGTGCCTTCCACAGAGTGATAAACTTCCGGATGGAACTGCACGCCCCACAGTTTTTCGCCTTCAGCCTGATAAGCGGCAACCGCCACTTTGTCGGTAGAAGCAATAATCTTGAAGTTTTCAGGAATAGCCGTAATCGTATCACCGTGGCTCATCCACACCTGCGTATTGTCGGTCAAGCCTTTCAACAGCGGGTTTTCCTTATCCATTGTTGCAAGATGGGCACGGCCATATTCGCGTGTGCCAGCCGGTTCCACTTTACCGCCGTTGACATACGACATGAACTGCGCGCCATAGCAGATACCGAGAATAGGATACTTGCCACGGATTTCACTCAAGTCGATTTTGAACGCCTTTTCGTCGTAAACCGAGAACGGGCTACCGGAAAGAATCACACCGATGACCGAAGGATCGTCCTTCGGCATTTTGTTGTACGGTACGATTTCACAATACACGTTCAGTTCACGCACACGACGACCGATTAGCTGGGTTGTCTGCGAGCCGAAGTCGAGAATTATGATTTTTTCGTGCATAATAAATTAATTGATGAGTTTATTGTATTTATATAAGTTGCTTGATAATGTGCTTATCGCCAACAAGCCAGAGGTTGTCGCCTGCCGAGAGCAGCGTGTCGGCCGTCGGATTTTCAAAAGTTCCGTCGGCATGCTCCACGGAAACAAGCATGGCCGAATAGCGTGTACGCAATTCTGCATCTGCCACCCGTTTACCAACCAACGGCGAAGCGTCGGACAGCACGATGCTTGTAAATTCGAGCTGCAATTCCTCTTCCGGTTCGGTTGCGGCTTTGGCCGACTGCTCCATGATGTCGAGCAGCCGCTGTATTTGTTCGTCAGTTCCGATCACCCCCAAGGTGTCGCCCGGGAATATACGGTTCGACCCGTTGGGAATGGCTATCTGCTTTTCGCCTCGCTGGATGCTCACCACGTTCACGCCAAGTTTTTTTCCGATTTCGGAATTGCTCAGTTTTTCACCTACAAACGGGCAATTGTAGCCCACATTGACATAAGCAAGGTGCATATCGCTCACGAGGTTGTTGTTCCGTCCGCTGCGGCGAAGCTCACGCTCGTTCAGGTTGTTCATAAACTGCGACTCGATACGCGACATCCGCTTTCTGACCGATTTGGAGAAATAAATCAGAATGAACGCAAACAGCGAGAAGCCTATCGTCACCCCTATCACATGGGAATAGACATGAATCAGGAAAAAGAAAATGAAACTGAAGGCAATGATGATGCGTACCAGACGCATGGCAATGAAAGGCATGTTGGAACGCACACTGCGGCTCAGCTTCTCACGCTCCCAACGCTTCGTGCTCGGATAGCACAATGCCAACAGGAACGGCGACATCAGCAGCAGTGTCACAGCCGTAGCCACAAACTGCCCCCACGACTCGCCCATCATATCCTTCATGAACGGGAAGAACACACTGTTGGAAATCAACAGAATGGCCGTAAGCAATACGGAATAAAGCAGCACGCGCCACAAACTCCGCTTTGCCACCTGCTTCCACAGGCTCACCATTTCCGGCTCGTTGCGCGTAGCTCCGCTACTGTAACGGTTGATAAGCGACATGAGGCGTGCCGGCATTTTCCGCTCCATCCATCGGCTGAACGGGTCGGACAGCTTGATGAAATAGGGAGTAAAGAAGGTTGTGATGACGGAAACCGCCACGACAATCGGATACAGATTGCTGTCAATCACGCCGAGCGACATACCCAGCGTAGCGATGATAAACGAAAATTCACCGATTTGCGTAAGCGAGAATCCCGACTCAATGGCAATGCGCAACGGCTGACCGGTGACGAGCATACCCAACGTGCCGAATATAATCATGCCGACAATGACCACCAAGGAAAGTATCAGAATCGGCGTCGTATAAGTCGCAATAATATGAGGATCGACCATCATGCCGACCGACACGAAAAAGATGGCCCCAAACAGGTCCTTTATGGGTGAAATCAACTTCTCTATGCGTTCGGCCTCGCTCGTTCCGGCAAGAATGGAACCCATCACGAATGCGCCCAAAGCCGTTGAGAATCCACTATAGGAAGAGAACATCACCATCATAAAGCACAATCCGACGGCAAGCACCAGCAAGAGTTCGTTGGTCATGTACCGCCGCTGCCAACTCAGGAACGACGGAATAACATAAACTCCAACCAAGAACCAAAGAATAAGGAAGAACGACAGCTTGCCGATGCTTTCCAGCAAGGCACCGCCTTCCACACTGTTGTTGAGAGCGATAGAGGAAAGCAGCACCATCATGATGACGGCAAACAGATCCTCCACAATCAGCACCGCCAGCACCTGCGACGTAAACCGCCGGTGCAGCATGTTCAAATCCGTAAGAGCTTTCAGAATGATGGTTGTCGACGACATGGAAAGCATACCGCCCAAAAACAGGCTGCTGATAAAGGAAAAGCCCATCAGGCGGCCGGCAAAATAACCGGTCGTCATCATTCCCGCGACAATAATCAGCGCCGTTATGGCCGCTGATCCGCCAACGTTCATCAGTTTTTTGAAACTGAACTCAAGTCCTAAGGAAAAAAGGAGGAATATGATTCCGAGCTCTGCCCAAACATCAATATTGGTGGCTTGAACCACCGTAGGCAGATAACCGAAATTCGGTCCAACAAGAAAGCCGGCCACAATATAACCCAGCACCACAGGCTGCTTCAGTCGCTTGAAAATCACCGTCGTGATACTTGCCACAACCAAAATTAACGCCAAATCGGATATCAAACTGGTTTCCGCCTGCTCTTCCGACGATTCAGAAACACTGGACGCATTGTCAACTTTTTTCTCCGTATGCACGGATTTCTCGGAATCCAGCGAAACACTGTTGCCAAAAGACTTGAAAATGCTTTCGAAAACAGGTTCTATATAAAACGGAATATTTCCAAAATCTGCCATATTAACTTTCGGCTACCGGCACGGCCCACTTCATGCCGTCATCTTTCTGATACGTCTGTCAAATCAGGCTTTTTATCCGAAAAATGACAAAATCGAAGCACACCGTTAAACCAAATTGCCATTTAAAATGTTAAACACACATGTAAAAACGCAACAAGTTGCGTTATTCATTCTGCACGTGCAAAATTACGAAAATTCTTCGGGATATACAAGATTTCATCCCGCTGACAATTCGGACAAAAGTACAAAAGAATGATACAAACTACACCATTTTATTTGCATTTCAATTGTATATGGAAAAGATTTATAACAGCTTGACTGAACTTATCGGCAACACTCCGTTGCTTGCATTACACAGAATGCCGCTTTCAACCGACAATGCCCGGGTACTTGCGAAAATCGAATCATTCAACCCCGGCGGTAGCGTGAAGGACCGCGCGGCCCTCTCCATGATTACCGATGCTGAGAAAAAAGGTCTGCTCAAACCCGGCTCCGTCATCATCGAACCGACAAGCGGAAACACTGGTATCGGCTTGGCATGGGTAGCGAAACTCAAAGGCTACCGCGTCATGCTCACCATGCCCGAAACAATGAGCCTCGAACGCAGGAAACTGCTCAGCGCACTGGGTGCGGAAATCGTGCTGACTCCCGGCAGCGAAGGCATGAAGGGAGCCATCGACAAGGCTGAAGAACTGCAACAGACACTCGGCAACGCCATCATCCTGCAACAGTTTGAAAATCCGGCCAACCCGGCAGCCCACAGCAAGACAGCCGAAGAAATCTGGCGGGACACCGACGGAAAAGTCGACATCTTCGTAGCCGGAGTAGGCACAGGCGGCACCGTTTCCGGAACAGGCGCAGCCTTGAAACAGTACAATCCTGACGTACGCATCGTAGCCGTTGAGCCGGAAAGTTCGCCGATGCTGACGAAAGGCGTACCGGGTCCGCACATGATTCAGGGAATCGGTGCAAATTTTGTGCCCGGCAATTTCAACCGTGACGTTGTGGACGAAATCATCACCGTAACCAACTCCGACGCCATCAAGACAAGCCGCGAACTGGCGAAAAACGAAGGTCTTCTCGCCGGAATATCATCGGGAGCGGCACTGTACGTGGCACTGAAACTTGCACAACAGCCAGAAAACAAGGGCAAGACTATCGTTGCACTGCTGCCCGATACGGGAGAACGCTATCTGTCGACCGTGCTGTACGACTATACCGACTATCCGATTGACTGATTTTCACTCAAACTGAAGGCTATATTTTCCGCTATTTTTATAAATTAAAAAAAACTGACTATATTTGCACTTCTGAAAAAGGATATCAATAAAAACAATGGACTTGAATAACACGGAAGACAAGGAAATGCAGAAAGGCCGCAAGCTCGTACGCCTTGGCGGCATTCTGGTTATTGTTGCTCTGCTGGGACTGATTGTGCTGTCATTCAGTTCCTGCAATTCAAAAACGGAACAGATGCAGGCTCAAATTGACTCGTTGAAGCTTGTCAACGACCAGTTGCAGCTTGCCGGTGAATACGAACAGCTGAACACAGAATTCCAGCAATACGAAAACCAGGCTCAATACCTGCAGAACGACTCCCTCATTGAAAAGTATGCGGAAGCCAAGGACAAGGTGGAAAAACTACTTGTCGAATTGAAAACGCAGAAAATCACATCAGGGAAACGTATCAAGGAACTGCAGGACGAGATTTCCACACTGAAGAAACTGATGCGCCACTATGTAGCCGTCATCGATTCCCTCGGTAAGGAAAATGCCGGACTGAAGGCCGAAAACAAGGAAATTAAGGAAAAGAACCGTCAGTTGGTCAGCCAGGTATCAAGTGTTTCGGAAAAGAACCAGGTGCTTTCACAGCGCATGGAACTCGCCGAAAAACTTAATCTGACAGGACTTCGCTTCACGCCCGTCAACAAGCGCGGAAAAACCGAGAAGCGTATCGGCAAGGCAAAACAACTGATTGTCAGTTTCACGATTCCACAAAACAATTCAACTCCGGTAGGCGAAAAGACATTCTACGTACGTATCGTCAGCCCGGAAGGCAATGTGCTCGGAAACGGTGCCACATTCCCGTTTGAAGGTGGCAACGTAGTCTACACCGAACGGAAAACAATTGAATACGACCAGCAGGAAGTATCGTTGACCGTCTACCACAACGTAAACACCGTGCTAAGCAAAGGTAACTACACCGTGGAAGTATTCGTCGACAACTATCGCCTTATTTCCCGCTCGTTCATGATGGAAAAATAATCAGCAATCCCACATAACAAAAACGGAAACCGCTTCCCGCAGTTTCCGTTTTTTTATTGGCAGCCCACAGCCCTATTTCCTCCTATTCCTTTTCCACACAGGCTCACTGCCAATCTGATTGTGAACATATTCCAAAAACAAGCCGGCCGGCAGCAAGCATAGTGAGAAAGAACATCGTCACAGCTCCAACCACCATGCGGAAAAACCATTTGAACCGTTTCATAGCTTCACTAATTTTCTGCCGCAAATTCATTATTATTCCTCGTCGAAAAATCTGGAATTTTCCGCTTCGGAGTCAAAGCAAACATTATTCAACCGCGCAAAAAAACTCTTACGACGACTGTTCACACGCCTTGTCATTTCCCTTGTACCTTCGTCAGTAGCTGTAAAGCTCAGGGCGTTCTTAATGGACATAGAAGCCGCCACTTCAAACACATCTTGGTTTGCTCCAATATAGGTAAACACCCAACCTTTTCCCTTCAACTCCTCAACCAACTTTTTTATGGCATGTCTGTTGTATTCGGTCGAAGCATTTTCCAGACCGTCGGTAACAATGGTCACAAGTACACGGTCGTCATCCTTCACCTTTACGGCGAGGCGGGTTAAGGCATAGCCCATCGCATCAAACAAGGCCGTACAACAATCCGGATGATAGTCGTCACTCGTCATTTCTCTTATCTCCGATACCGGCTCACAGTCGTAAACCGTTCTGGCCTTTTGATTGAAAGTAACCAGCGAAACAAAGTGTTTCTGATTCTCATTTTCTTTTTCCGCGCATCGGATAGTTTGAATGTTTTCATTCACCGAACTGATAGCTTCCCCCTTAATGGCGCACATCGAACCGCTCTCATCCAAAATAATCAAATTAAAGACTCTTGTTTCCTTCATAGCTTATTTCAAATTTTATGTTAATACCCTACATTTATGCCCGACTTTGATAAAAAGCCCGTTCGGCAATGGCAGCCGCCTTCTCGTCGAGCTTCGACTGCTTTATCATGCCCCAAATCTGTGCGACCACAACCGGCGAAAGAAAGCAGACCGTTATCACCGTCGGCACAAACTGCTGCTTTATCACATTTACGCCTGCCTTAAACCGCACACGGCCGTTTCCGGTCGATTTCATGGTTATCTCCAGCGCAGAGCGCAAGCCCAATGCGGCTTTGAAAAGTCCGCCTTTCGTGATATACATGCGGTTTCCTTCCAAGGGGTCGTCAATTTTCACCTCATAACCCTCAGCCATGAAAGCGCGCCCGATTTCCTGAGCCACATACGGTATTTTCGAAGCGTCACCGTAAAACTCTCTTGTTGTACTAAATAATCCCATTTCCCAATTTTCAATTAAATTACACATTTCAATTTTCTACAACCTCATACTCAGCTCCGAACCATTCGTCCAGCGTATCCTCCACCTTTTGTCGGATTTCAGGGGTGACATTGTTCTTTATCTTTTTATAGACAAACAGCACGGCAGCACCTTCATCCAGCACACCCAACAGATGGTAGACCGCAGCCGGAATAAGGCTTACAGGCGAAATGGTGTAGATAATGGCAGCATAGACGAGCACACGGTCGAGCGTAGTCGTCTTTTCATCGTTGAGCACATAGTAGAAAGTCAACAACGGGCGGGCTGTCACTCGCCCAACTTTCAAGGCATAAGGTTTCAACTTGTCGCTTACGGAAGAGGCTTTCCCTTGCCAATCGACGTTTTTCAGTTTCTCCAATAGTGATTTTACGTCTTTCCCCATGATTAAATAGGCCAAGACGGTGATACAAATAATTGTTGTCATCATGTCTTACTGTTTTTGTTTTTATAGAGTTACTAAATTCCCCTTTTCTATCATCTATTCTAATTTTTTCGGAACCGCCGTCAATAGGACCATTTCGGACGGCGACGAAGCGGCGGACGGGCGGCATCGGGCAACGGAATCACGCCATAGAATTCTTCCATCAAATCGTGGCGTTCCCGACGGCTGTCTTCGAAAATGGGCGTCATCATCCAATCGCTGACAGGCGGATAACCGTAAAAGAAATTACGGTACCCCTCCATGAATATGCTGCGGCAACAGTCCTCGAATGAATACTCCCCTATTCTCGTTTTCAACTGTTCGGCTGTTCCGCGAAACACAACCGCCGACTGGTCGAACACCTTTCCGGCTATGCTGTCAGGAAGATTGCGGAATACCAGCTCCAACGTCACTTCGATTTCAGAAGGATTGCCGGCGCATTCGCCCGTTTTCACCCGAAACCGGGTACAGTTGAATGCTTCCTGCTCCAGTTCCCCACCTATGTCAAATTCATGAACCCCCGAAAGCGGTGCACTTTCTACAATACGGTCAAAAATAAAGCCCCAGAATTCATTCACGAAACAGCATGCGCTGCCGTAGCCGGAGTGAAGGCCAACCCGTGCCATCAGTTCATTATAGCGGTTCTTTTTATAGGCTGCAATCGTCGTTTTTTCAATATGCAGATACTCCGAATAGTCGGGTCGTTCGTCTTTCAACAACTGCCATGACGGAAGTTTCCACCACAAATAATCGTCTAATGTCCGCTCGGCAGCCTTCCGCGTTCCCAACAACGCCACAGAATAGCGGATGCCGGAAACCTTATCAATTCCATAGATTTCATAACAGACCTTTTCGGGTCTGTCCCAGTTTTTCAAGAAAAATGTATTCATAGCCGTTTTGTCTAAATTTTCCCACAACAGAAGCTTTCGCCTAAAGGCTCACCATGTCCAAATGCACTTGAGTTTCAGAAAAACTCAATGCCGTCGGACGGATATATTGGAACACCTGCCGAAGTTCCTCTACATTTCCCAAAAACAGACTGATAGTGTCTTTTTCAATGACAGCGTATTTGGTAATATCAAGACTCGGCATCAGCGAAAGCAATTTCGACAACACATCGGATACCGTTTTCAGTTTCAGGGTGGTGTCATCAAAACCCAGCGCCTTCAGTTCGAGTCCCAATTTTGTAGAGCCAAAAAACGGAAGTGAAATTTCCTTCGACACCTTGATGGTATCGGAACTTACATACTCAAAAACAATTTTGTGTCCGAATCTTTTGTCTATTTCTTTCGACAATTCCGGATAAGCGATAGATAGTCTCATAGTTCCCTTTATATTATTTTAAGTTACTCCGATTGCGAGAGTAGAAATCTCCCACAACCGGACATATACAAAAGTAACGAAATTTGTTCACATATAAAAGTTTTGCAACAAGTTTATATCGAACAGAATTTCCCCTTTATAAAGGCATTACCAATAGCACATTTCGGCGCCGGCCAGACCTAACAGTCCGAAAATAGTGAACCCGTAAAGAGCCCAAATCACAATCCATGCCACCACACTGAGAACACCCAATACCAAACCGATAATATTAAAGATACGGGCATTTTTGGATGCCGATGCAGCCTGGTCATATTTCTGACGGTCCCAATTGTATTCCACCATAATACTGAACACAAGAGCAGCAATTCCCACGAACAGGTTACAGAAAATCAAGTTGAGAATCGACCATACCAGATAACTGTCGGGCTTATTGGACAAAGGTTGAGGAGTCTGCGTGTAAGACTGCGAATAGCCTTGTCCATAATTCTGCGACTGAAACAGGAAAGCCAGTTCAGGCACCTGACCCGCCGGCTGCCAGTTGGGCATGCCTTCACACCACACCAAAGTTGTGCGCAGAATATTGTAATTATGCAGTTCGTCTATGCGAAACGGACCTTTCCGATTATTGAAACTGTTTATGAAATAATAGTACTTCATTGATACATAAATTTAAAGCCCTAAAATACATATTATTCTAAAAAGCCGCAACGATTTTGCATAAATCTTTCCGGCTCTTTTTAACCCAATTAGCTTGTTGGATTTTGTACTGTTGTTGATATCCTTAACTCATTATTGGGGGTCAAAGACCGATTGGGATTTAAAAACCAAACACATTCCGCAACACCCAGTAACCAATTATAATGTAAAACACGGCCATAACCCCACGTGAACTGTAGACAGCCGCATTCAGCCGAGGGAAACGACGCTCTCCGCCGAAATAACTCAGATAGGCAAGCAGCAACATATAGGGTATTGCCAAAAACAGAATGGGATTCGTATGCCACACGCCTGCGAAATTCAGGTGAGCCAATTCGTGAAAAGCCCTTTGAGTACCACAACCCGGACATTTCCACCCCGTCAGCATCAGAAAAAAGCATTTGGGAGCCCATTCCGACTGCAACGTGTCTACATAATAAGAATAAATGGCGACGATAATTACCGCCGCCACTATGATGAGGAGCCAAAGTCTCCGTTTCTTTCTATCGCCAACAACTGCCATTAATAGTAGTACAACTCTTCACTGGCACTAAAAATCCCCAATGATACCACTAAAATGAAATAGAGGATACCAATTACAATGGAAGTGACAGCACCAATGATGGTATATTTCTTTGCCTTGTTTGCAGCAGCGACAGCCTCGTCATATCTGCCTTGCGACCACAGGGAATCCACCTTTGACGCAAATACGATAGCCGCAACACCAAACGGGATACAGCAAAGCACCGTACAGAGAATTGACCAAACCAAATAATTGTCAGGCTTCTGCATCGGAGCGTTATAGCCTGGATTCTGCGGTGGCATGTTGCCAAAACTGCCCTGCGAATAACCGCCTTGTCCATAACCGTATGTCGGACCAGAGGCAAAAAGGAATCCCAGTTCCGGCACCTGACCTGCTTCCGCCCAGTCTGTCATACCCTCACACCAAACGGGAGTATTGCGTTGTATATTGTGATTTCTCAACTCTTCCATCGGCACAGGGCCAATCTGCTGTCCCTGGCTGTTTACAAAATAATATTGTTTCATAGCCACATCTATCTTTAAATTGGATTTTGTAAAGATAAAACATGTTTTTGGAAACTAAAAGAAAATTTTTCGTTTTTACAACATAAAAACTGCCGTATCCTATGGAAGAATACAGCAGCTTCTGTAATGTCCTTAAAATGTACCTGTTTTATTTCAGTTTCAGTTTTTTCAAACCTTTGTCGGCATCTGTTGCCGGAACAAGGCTTACAGCGAAACCACCGCCGCGTGCCATAAAGATTTTCACTTTATCCTTAGCGGTAACGATACCCTTCGTAATCACATATTTTTCCGGGTTTGTAGCGTAGTCGGCATCTTTTGCATCTGCATAGACAGTAGCTACATATTTCTGATCCTTGTTAAGGAAGTCGAATGCCAACGGCATTGTGCGTGCTTCTTCATTTGTAACACCACCAACAAACCAGTTTTCAGTGCCTTTTGCCTTACGGGCTGCAACGATATATTTGCCCGGTTCGGCTGACAAATATTTACTGTCGTCCCAATCTACAGCTACATCCTTGATGAATTGGAAAGCGTCCATATAGCGGGCATAGTTTTCCGGAAGGTCGGCCGCCATCTGGAGCGGTGAGTACATTGTCACATAAAGAGCCAACTGGTTGCAAAGCGTTGAATTAACCTTTGACTGGTTGTTAGGAGCAAACTTGGAAAGATCCATGCAGAAGATACCCGGAGTGTAGTCCATCGGACCGCCCTGCAAACGGGTAAACGGCAGAATTGTAACGTGGTGAGGCATTGTTCCGCCGAAAGCCTGATACTCTGTACCCCGGGCACTTTCATTACCTACAAGGTTAGGATATGTACGGCACAAACCTGTCGGGCGTGTAGCCTCGTGAGCGTTCACCATGATTTTATGTTTTGCAGCCTGCTGGATAGCATAGAGGTAGTGATTGTTGGCCCACTGTCCGTAGTGGTATTCGCCACGCGGAATGATATTACCTACATAACCGCTCTTCACGGCATCGTAGCCATATTTGTTCATCAAATCGTAAGCAGCTTCCATGTGACGTTCGTAGTTGCGGAGCGAACCGGAAGTTTCGTGGTGCATCATCAATTTGATGCCTTTGTCGTGGGCATACTTGTTGAGCATTTCGATGTCGAAATCCGGGTTAGGAGTAACGAAATCGAACACATAGTCCTTGTCATTGCCAATCCAGTCTTCCCAACCGATGTTCCAACCTTCAACGAGCAACTGGTCAAAACCGTGTTCAGAAGCAAAGTCGATATAGCGTTTCACGTTTTCATTGTTGGCGCTGTGAGTGTTGTTAGGCTTTGCACTCTTATAGTCGATGCTGTCGAGGTTTACTGCGTGGAAATTTGTATATGACCAAGTACCCTTGCCGGTAATCATTTCCCACCATACACCCATATATTTTGTAGGATGAATCCAGGAAGTATCTTCAATTTTACAAGGTTCGTTCAAGTTGAGAATCAGCTTAGATGCCAAAACGTCGCAGGCATTGTCGGTCACCATAACCGTACGCCACGGAGTATGGCACGGAGCCATCATATGGCCTTTGTCGCCGCGTGCATCCGGAGTCAGCCATGATTCGAACACCAGATTCTTGTCGTCGAGGTTGAGGTGCATTGTTGAATAGTTGATACAAGCAGCCTCGTGAAGGTTCAAATAAATACCGTCGTCAGTCTTGATTTGAAGTGAAGTCTGAACGCCTGTCGGAGAGAACACCGTTGTTGAAGCGTTGCCCGGGTTCAGCATTTCATTCATTTTTCCACGGATTTCCGACAAACGGGTAATAGCGTAGTCATATTCCTGAGTGTCGTAGTCGCCCGGAATCCAATAAGCAGTGTGGTCGCCGGTCATGGCAAACTGCGTATGTTCTTCCTTGATGACAAAATAAGTGAAATCCTTCTGTTCCGGCCATTCGTAGCGCAAACCCATACCGTCGTCATAAACACGGAAACGGATAATCATATAGCGGGTCTTGCCGTCGGCCTGCTGAGAAAGGCGTACAGCCATTTCATTGTAGTGGTTGCGGATAGTCTTTGTTTCACCCCACACCGGCTCCCATGTTTCGTCGAAAGTGGAGCGTGTAGTTTTTTCCAGTTTGAAACCGTCCATTAAAGAAGTGCCTTTTTTCAGTTCCAAGCCCAATTTACTCGGCTTCATCACTTCCTTGCCCTTAAAATTCATTGAATAGGTCGGAGTTCCTTCCTTGTTCAAGTCGAAAGTTACCGAAAGGTTTCCGTCCGGCGATTGCACCGTTTCTGCTGCGAAAGCGAACATTGCGGAACAAGCAACAAACGTTGATAACAAGATTCGTTTCATAGTAAAAAATTTTAATGTTTATATTATTAATGTCTTTTTCTCACGTCAACTGCTATATGCAAAATAAGGAAGTACAATTCCTTCAAATAAAGCCCTAATAATGTTTCCAATACTCCTGAACTTGTCGTTCCTGTTATACCGTACTTCCTTATTGCAGTTCAAAATTAAGCACTATATCGATACCAACAACTGCCTTTGATAAAAATAGTAGTAAAATTAAAACATTACAACACTATATATCAACAATTTAATCAAAACCAATCAACGAATATTAGTAGTTGGTTTTGAAGTCATTTTTGCCTATTTTCATCACCTGCTTTTCAAAATCCTCACGATCGAACTTGGCGGCATTGCGCATTTTCACCCGATAGTTGTAGATGGTGGAAACAGAACGGCGGAGGAATTCGGCAATCTTGTTGCTGTCGGTGATTCCTAAACGAATGAGGGCGAACACGCGGAGTTCGGTGTTCAGCGGTTTTCCGGGAGTAATGTCGAACCTGCATTCCTCACGGAGAAGGCTGTTGAACTCTTCAACGAAATTCGGATAGATGTGAAGAAACGACACGTCGAACTTCAAATAAAAATCGCTCAACTCACTGCTGATAAACGACGATGACTTCAACGCTTCCGTAAGTTCCTTCGCACCCTTTGTCCGCGACACGTTCAACAGGTTAGCGCGGTACTTCTCCATGCGCTCGATATAGGACGAACACATTTCTATATATTGCCCGATATAGATTTCCTTTACATTGTCGGATTCGGCAATACGCCGGTTGAGCTCGCAAAGCTCGTTATTCGTTTCATTGAGGGCGGCATTCATTTCCTCCGTTCGGCGGTTGGACTGCTGCACTTTCTTCTTGGCACGTGAAAGCAGAAGCAACAGCACAATCAGCAGCACAGCCACCACACTGACCAGCACCAAAAGCAGCATCAGGTTGAAGCGGTCGCTTTCCTTTTTGGCGTTATAGGCTGATATGATGCCGGGAATCAAATCCTCGAGCGACTGCATCTGCACCCTCGCCTTCGTGTTCGACAAATCCTCGATAGAGGTGTCAATATAGCGGTAGGCACGCTCGATGTCACCCTTGGCAAACAGTTTGTCTGCCAGCTCGTACAATGACTTATGTTCCCTCACAGGTGTACTTATGTCGTAAATGGCAGCCTGGACAAGATGATACAGTGCCCGCTCCGGGTCGTTATTTTCTTCATAGGCATGCGACAGCACATAGCTGAGCACTGCCCTCTCGTGCAACGAAAGACTTTCGTCGGCAGCCAGCCGGTTTTCGGCAGAAACAATGCTTTCCTTCTTCACGCCGCCGATTTCCCTCTCCAGTGAAATCAGCATGATAAGAAAATCAGGGCTGTCGGCATCAAGCAAAGGCAACAGTTTTTCCCGGTATCCCACCAGCGTTTGACTGTAATTGTCCCACACACCCTGCTCGCGGTAGGTATTTACCATCGAATCATAGAGCGTGACACGTGTCTGCAGATATTTTTGGTAAATTACAGGCGAAAGCCGGGCGGTATCCAGTTTCTCCAGTTCCTGAAGAGCCTCCACATAGAACCCGTTAATGGCACTGATGCTCACAATGTCGAGCGTAGCGTCCTGAATCAGCAAAGGGTCCTCAACAGAAAGGGCCACCGTTTTTTTCAGCAAGGCATAGTGAAGAGTAGAGTCGACATTATAATTTCGATAGGCATTGTAGAGAGCCGACAACGCCTTGTATCGTTCATGGGGCAATTTGGCCTCCTCTACCAGAGCCCTAAACTGCTGCAGTTGCTTTTCTTTCCGTTCCCGAATGGCTCCACGGTTGGCAATGCTGTCATCCAACCGCCGCAACGATTGCTCGATGGGTGTTTCCGCAGGCGAACAACACCACAGCAAACAACCCACAACTATCAGTAACACATAGGAAAAGCCTTTCATAATAGCTTTCAAACCGGACAGATTAAGAGTTAATATTTTGAAAAAATTTCACCACTACAAATTTAAGAATTATATTTAACAATTAAATGCGAGAATCTCATTTTGTCACAATTTTTGTCAAATCCGTAAACATCATTAAACCTACAGGCCGACTGGCGGTCTATTGAATAAAGAAACGAATACAGAATCAAGAATTATGAAAACGACAGTCAGAATCCTGTGGGGAGCAATCGTTGCCATGGCTTTGATTTTTCCGACAGCTGAGATTTACGCAGCACAATCGAGTGCTCCGCAATATAATGGTTATAGAGGCGGAACAAACAAACCCGAAAAACCGGAGAAGCCTGACAAGCCGGGGAAACCCGAAAAACCGTCAGGCAACCGTCCGAACGGAGGCAGACCCGGTGGAAACCCAGGTGGAATAACCAACCGTCCAAACCACGGACACAAACCGAATGGCGGCAAGCCAAGCGGAAATCCGGGTGGAATCAGCAATCGACCGAATCACGGACATCACCCCGGCGGAAAACCTGACATAGCGCCTCCACACCATCCGGGACACGGACATCCGACATTTTCGCCTGCACCACCGCCCTATCGTCCACACCGGCCTTGCTGGAAACCGGTGCCGCGCCCACATCGTCCGCCGACATTCGTGCCCTACCACAGTGCGCCCGTACTGAACACCTTCATCGGACTGTCATTCGGGCTTTCGCTCTCCAACAGCATCGACCTGCTCTGGAGCAACGGATACGACATTGACGGATATGGCGAAACGGAAATATATTTGCGCAACGTCCGCGAAATGAGCTACAAATGGGAGGATGCCATTGCCTACTACGACAGAATGGGACGACTGACAAGCATCAGCTTCTCCGACTCGTCGAGCCGCTTCAACCTGTCGCGCTACAACAAGCTGCAGCGCAAGCTGAGCAAAATGTACGGACCGCCCGCCAGTTCGTATCAGGTAGGCAACATGCTGCAAGTCGTATGGTTTGACCGCTTCGGCGACCATTTCATCACGCTCTCCTACGAGCAGCTGCCGTCATTTGCCGGACAGACACGCTATTACACCACTTTAAGCTACGGATATAACTAACAACATCAATAATGGAAAACGAAAAAGTTGAGATTACAGGAAAGAGAAAAACAAAAAAGAAACTTATCATAGCTGCCATTGCACTCACAATTCTTATTGTGGGTGCAATCGTGGTTTTACCGCTGTTCACATCAAAAACGGATAAGGATGTCGTGTTCTACGTCTATCCCAACACGACTGAAGCAGCACTCAAGGACTCCCTCCAGACTTATTTCGGAGAAAAGATAGCCCAAAAAGTCATGCGGCTGAATGGCACCGGCGGGAACAATATCGAGAACTGCACCGGACGCTACTATATTCCGGCAGGAACATCGCCCATTATCCTATGGAAGACACTGGCAAACAAACAACAGCAGCCTTTTAAATTCACGTTCAACAACCTCCGCACGCTGGAGGATTTCGCCGAACGTGCCGGAAACGCTTTCAGCTTTACAAAGGACGACATGCTGAATTATCTCACTTCTGCCGACACTTACAAGGAGTACGGCGTGACAAAAGAAACCATGCCGGCCTTGCTCATTCCTGACACATACGAATTCTACTGGACGGCTACACCCGAACAGGTGCTGAAAAAAATTCACGCAGCCTACAATGCCTTTTGGGATGAAGACCATTTGAAAAAAGCGGAAAAAATCGGTCTGACACCCATCGAAGTATCAACATTGGCGTCAATCGTTGAAGAGGAAACGGCACAGTCATCAGAAAAAGGGAAAGTGGCACGCCTCTATCTCAACCGGCTTGAAAAAGGTATCATGCTGCAATCCGATCCCACCGTCAAATTTGCTGTCGGCGATTTCCAGCTTCGCCGCGTCATGCACAAGCAGCTGGAGGTAAATTCTCCCTACAACACTTACCGCAATATCGGCTTGCCGCCGGGTCCTATCCGTCTTCCGGAAAAAACGACACTGAACGCCGTGCTCAACGCTCCGCAGCACGACTACATTTTCATGTGCGCTAAAGAAGATTTCTCGGGTTACCACAATTTTACGGCATCGTCGACCGAACACATGGCCAACGCCCGCCGCTATCAGGCAGCCCTCAACAGACTGGGAATTAAATAAGGATTTCTTCGATATAAATTAAACAGTATCAAACAGCTGATTTTGTTGGGATAATCCAACTGTATTTTGTATTTTTGTAGAAAATAGGATGCGGCTCGGCATAGTCTAATTAGAAAACTCCGTTTTCATTTGTCTCTGCTCTCGCCTTTCACTATTTTTGTAGAAAACTTAAGAATATGAAAAAACCGGAAGACCTTGTGACATTCGACACATATCCCGATGCCGTAACCGCCTATATCATTAAAGGGGTGCTGAACACAAACGGCATAGAATGTGTTATTGCCAACGAAAATATGTCGACGCTACTGCCATTGCCCGACTGTTCGGCAAGCAAGGTGCGCATACTTGTGTTCAGAAAGGATTTTGACACTGCAAAAGATATTGTTGCCCGAAATACAGACACTGAAGAATCGGACGTATAAATCAAGATCTCGGTTAATACAAACTATAAAACATAATTAAGTGTATGAAGAAAAAATACGCGTTGTCGCTTTTTGCTGCCTTATTTGCGACGATGTCTTTGACGGCGAATGAAATGCCGGATTCGATTGGGACGACGGCTAAATCTTCCCTGCAAACCGTGCAGGCGAAGACAATTAATACGACTGACTCTCTTGCTACAGCCAAGAAAACGAAAAAGCCTGTGGTGCAAAAGAAGACCACACCAGCCGATTCGCTAAAAACAAAAGTGGCACTCACAAGACTGAACACTTCACGCAAAAAAACAGCCACTGACACCATACCGACAGCAGTCGACAACTCCGAAAAGCTGCTGCTACTGGCCGACTCACTGGCACGAATGGAATACAGACCGACGACAGAAAGCCTGCTCTTTCTGCCTATCGTATTCTATTCCTACAGCATTATTCCCGACAAGCCTATTGCTTTACAGGAATGGAACAACGGATACACTCCGACAAAACTGGATTTCACCCCGGAATGGAGCGACAATGCCGGTTGGCAAATATGGTTCGAACGCACGCAAATCAACCGTATCGTCTGCGAGTCACCTTGGCTCGTTCCCTACAACATATCTATGCTGCCGGAACCGCCGAAAGAATACAAGGTGACAGCCGATGTGAAGAAAAACAAACTGGTCATTCAGGAACGTCGTATTTCATTGCCACAAGCCGCACCGGAAAACGACATCAAGAAAAAGAACTGGATTCACAGTTTCAGTTCCATGCTTCAGTTCTCTCAATCCTATCTTTCAGAAAACTGGTATCAGGGCGGTACAAAGAACCTCAACGCCATCGGCAACATCTACTACAACTTGAAACTGAACCAGACGCTGAACCCGAACACATTGTTCGAAATGACATTCCAGTATAAACTGGGGTTGAACTCTGCGCCCGACGACGAATTGCGCGACTATGCCATCAATGAAGACCTCCTGCAATTCAACACCAAATTCGGTATCAAGGCAACGAAAAAGTTCTACTACAGTATGAACCTCCAATTCAAGACTCAGGTGCTGAACAATTATGAAACCAATACCTACAACCTGAAGGCATCCATCCTCACTCCGGGTGAATTGAATGCCGGTATCGGTATGACGTATTCAACAGCAAACAGCCGTGGAACATGCCAGTTCGACGCGTCACTGTCACCGCTTTCCTACAACATGAAGATTTGCAAGGACACGCGTATCGACCCGTCGGTCTACGGTATTGAAAACGGAAAGCGTTTAGGTCACGAAATAGGTTCGAGCAGCGAGTGCAAACTTACATGGACCATCGTTCCGGGCATATCATTGTCCTCACGCTGGTTCGTCTTCTCCGACTATTCCTATCTGCAGAGCGACCTGGAAACGACAATGAATTTCTCGGTAAACAAATACATTTCCACTCAGATTTATGCCCACCTCCGTTTCGACGACTCGGCAAACTACAACGACAAGTGGAAATACTGGCAGTTTAAGGAAATCTTCAGTTTTGGTCTGCAATACCGATTCAACATGTAGTAACGAAAATCACATCATATGCGCCGGCTTTCCGTCATACTGACATTCCTCGTTCCGCTACTTGCAGCGGCGATGGAATTTCCCGACTCGGTGAAACCACTGAGAGGTTATGACTGGAAGCCGGCGTTGCATGTTCAACAGGCTGCCGACAGTCTGACCGGACTCTGGGTTTATCCCGATAGGGGCATGATTGTGGGGATTGAAAAACACACGGAAAACATATCCGAACTCCATTCTCCGACTTATTATCGGATTGTTGCCGTCGAGTCGGCCGACAAGTCCATCGACCGCGGTACGATTGTGGGCTATATGGTCCGTGCAGCAGCCCCGGCAGAACTCTACTGCTACATTTACCGCAATTTGGAAGAAGGCCTGTCGCACACGCTCGTCGAAAGCAAAGCCGTAATCACGGCAAAAGGAAAGACGGTGCTGTTCAGCAACCCGGAACTCAGGTTGAAACTGAGAGTCAATCTGGCTCGGATAATTCCCAACTCTACGCTCCAAGGCGTAGGAGTCTATCCGCACTTTGACAAGGAAAAACCTCAACCTGGACTACGAAAAATAGAAATCGGAAAAGACGACAACGAAACCATATATTTTTAATTATCATGAAACGCGTACTGATTCTGATATTGGCTGCCATTGCCATGGTCCAACTGCCAGCCAAACGAAAGGTAAACACTCTGCGCACCCAGCTGACACCGCTCTCCACCATGGAAGAACTGCTGCGCAACGGCACAGCCGACACGCTTCGCTATGCCGACCGCATCACCTTTTCCGGCTACAGCAAAACCGTCAACGATGCCAATGAAACGTTTTTCGTCACCAACGAAACGCCTTTCCACCTCTCGCGCCTGTGTGTAAAATTCACCTACAGCATGCCCGAAGGCGAAATGCTCCATGAAGAATTTTACGAAATCAACTGCGATATTCCGGCAGCGACAACACGACAGGTATCCATTCGCTCGTTCGACCGCCAACACAATTTCTACTATCACCTCGGCAAAAAACCGAAAAGGAGCGCAACGCCCTTCACCGTGGCATATACGCTCCTCAGCTATGATGTAAAGATAACCGTCGACACCGAGCAGTGACGCTCCCCGACGGCAATCATCAAATGTGCATCAAATCCCGATAGATGTCAAGCGCCGTACGTATCTCCGCTTCCGGCAAATGGCAGTCAACTTCCACATCACCTGCACGACGAATCAGCGTAAAGTTGTATTCACCCGATTCGCTTTTCTTGTCGTGACGCATCAACTCCAGCAACTCGTCGTAGTCGTCGCAAGTTATGGGGAACACTCCGTAATGGCGATAGACATAGTCGGCCAGTCCATAGAGAATCTCACTGTCCATCCCCTTGACAAGTTTCGACAATACAGCCTCTACCACAAGCCCCCAGGCAACGGCATAACCGTGCGAAACGGGACGGTCGCGGCGCATGGCAAAACTTTCAAAGGCGTGCCCTATCGTATGACCTAAATTCAACGCACGGCGGAGTCCCTTTTCAAACGGGTCCTGCTCCACAATACGGCGTTTCACCTCCACCGATTCCTGCAACAGCGACAAAAGTTCATCGCCGTCGCTGCATCCGAAATCATAAGCAAGCAGTTTCTTATAGGTCTTTTCATCGCTCAGCAACCCGTGTTTCAGCATTTCGGCATAACCCGACTTCACTTCATGTTCGGGAAGCGTACGGAAGAAACAGGTGGAAATAATCACCGCCTGCGCTTCGCAGAAAACCCCGATTTCATTCTTCAGCCCATTGAAATTCACGCCCGTCTTTCCGCCCACAGCGGCATCGACGGCACTAAGCAGCGTGGTCGGCACATTGATGAAACGCATGCCGCGCTTGAACGTGGCAGCGGCAAAACCTCCAAGGTCGGTCACCACTCCCCCGCCGAGATTTATCATCACCGAACGGCGTGTAGCTCCCCCTTTCTGCAATTCCTGCCACACATGGCTGAGCGAATCCAAGTTCTTGTTCATGTCGCCGGCGGGTATCTCTATGATGGCTGCATCCTTGACGAAAGCATTTTCCGAAAGCCGTGGCAGCACTTCCCGACGTGTATTTTCATCGGTCAGTACAAACACGCGGTTGGCCTGCATGCCGGCAAGCAGTTCCGACAAGGCCTCCGACACATGGTTAGTAAACAGCAGTTCCTGATGTTCCATTGTCTATCCCTCCTTTTCCGACAGCCGTTTGCGAAGCTCAATCAGCGAAGGCAACGCAGCCGCAAAGTCGCGCATTGTCGGGTAGACGATGTCCGCTCCGTTTTCATACATGACCGGTGCCGGAATCGGACCGGTAGTGATGCCCACCGTAAAGCATCCCGAAGCATGACCGGCACGCACACCCAACGGCGCATTCTCAATCACGATCGTACTGCCGGCCTGCTGGTGTGCTTTTTGCAATCCCATAAGGTAAGGTTCCGGATCGGGCTTGCCCTTTTTCACATCGTAGCCCGTCACACGGAGTTCATTGGAGAATATTCCCGGATAGTCAGTATTGAGGCGGTCAATCAACGAATTCTGTCCGGAGCCCGTCACCAGCACACGCTGAATTCCTGAGTCACGCAACGTATTCAGCATTCCCGCAGTTCCGTCAATCTGATTGACCGGTCCCATTGTGGAAAAATGTGCTACCTTCGAAGCATAAATTTTTCTTGACTCTTCGTCCGTCACATCCGTACGCCCTTTTTCGCGTTTCATAAGCAGACGGATAATGCCGTCGCCCGTCATTCCCTCATACAGATAAAATTCTTCGGGCGTAAAATTCCATCCCTGTTCGGCAGCGACCTTCTCCCACGCCTTTGCATGGTTAGGCATTGAGTCGTAAAGCACTCCGTCCATATCAATCAGGGCGGCAGCAATAGGAGCAGACTTCTCGCCTGTCCGTTCCAGATAATTCCGGTAAGCAGTTTCTTCTTTTGTCATCATGTTTTGTTGTATTATTCCGGCTTTACGGCCTCCTGCCTACGCATTGAAGCTTTCTGCCTTTTAGGTTTTTCGTTTTCTTTTTTCTCTCCTTTGTCTGTATTATCCGCGTTCTGCATTTCTGTCGGCTGAACAGTCGGTACACTGTCGGGCAAAGCAATGACTCCCTCCCGAATCAGATTCAGGCTGTCGGTGTGAGTCAGTTTTTCATCCGTAAGGTTACCCTGTTTTTTACGCAGGTTCCGTTTCTGCGCCTCGTTATACATACTCATGTCGCTGTTTCGCAAAGCCGCCTCAGCTCCACGACGGAACACCTCTCCCATCTGGCGGTAGAGGTTCAGACGGGTTGAATCGGTAATGGCGGTAGTACGTGCCACCTCATTTTCTTTCAACTTCGCCTTGCCAAGCCCAAATTTCAAGTCGTCGACATTACCCGTAATGTTCACACCGAACTTGAACGGAATCGGCGATTTGAGTATCGAAATATGGTAGTTGACGTTCATGTCGAAATCGTTGGTACCCATAATACCGAGCTTGTAGCGGTCCATATTGAGAATAAACGGATAGACGTCGATTTTCGAATCGTAGGCAGCCACTTCCATCGAAAGGCTGTCAATCACATTACGCTGCTTGTTCTTGAAAAGAAGCAGCTTCGACAGCGTGCGGAAAGTTTCGGAATCGAGCAGCACAAGGTCTTTTCCGTCAATCTGCAAAGCGGCATTGGTAGTCGGCAGCATCACGTTCATCAGCGAATCCACTTTCGTAGTTATCGCCAGACGGGAATTGATAACTCCGTCCACCTCCTTCAGCATAGGCATAATGGTGTCGAGGTCAGGCATCATGTGAAGGAAACGTCCGACGTTGATATCCCGCAGATTCATAAACATGCCGAAACCGATATCCTTGCGTGATGCGGTAGCATAGACCATGTCCAGCTTCATCGAGCCGTCGGTAGTCTTGCCTGCAAGATTGCGCAGACTCAACACACCCTTGTTGACCATTAGGTCGGAACGCAAATCATACAGATCCAAATCGCTGTAACGTGCATATTTGTTGCGCACCTTCAAATCCATCGCTATGTTTTTCGGGATGATGATGGCATGCTGTACGGCCGTATCGGCTGATTCCGAAGATGATACCACCATTTCTTCCAAACGGTTTTCATCGTCGACAGACGAGATATTGAATGCGGCACTCTGCAAAGTGTCGGCGGCAAATGCAGAACCCTTGTAGGCAACAGAAAGCAATTGGTTGACATCGAGCGTATCCGACAGGATTGAGAATGTAAACGTCAGCGGCTTGCGCTTGCTGCCCATCAATGTCTGGCGGATATTCGATACGGAACCGCTCAACGTCATGTCGGAACGGCCTACCTTATAACCCAGATTATTGATGTTGAAACTGTCCATATTGAAAGTCATGTCCACATTCTTCAGCACATTTCTTACCGGGAAATAAGGAGTAAACAGCATACAACGTTTTGCCTTGATTTCCCCGCGCATGTTCCAGCGACGGAAGATGCGTTTGAATTCGTTGTCGAGCGAAAGGTCGACAAATTCATCTTCACTCAATTCCACCGTTTTATGCGCCCTCCGTTGCTGTGAACGGTAAAGGGCCACCACGGAGTCGCGCGACAGTTCCGGATAAACCTGGCACATCGAGTCGATTCGTGCCTGCAAACGCAAATTCCGACGGCCGGGTTTTCGGTTGGCAAGCAAGCCGATTTTTCCTTCACGGAGCACAAGACTTGTCATGCGGTCGCTATAACGTATGCGCTTGAAGCCGATGCCGAAATCCAGCAACGGAAGTTTTCCATTATCCTTAAACCGCTTGATAGAACCGTTGCTTTCAAAATCCACTACACGGATTTGCGAAGAGTCGGCCTTACTGAGCAGATTGAGTCGTCCAATTTTAATCCGGGCCCCGATAGGCGTGATGCTTGTCGTGTCGAGCAAGTCGGAAGCCTTGCCCAAACTTCCCGCACCGATACTTGCCTTCGTCATACTGAGGCGAAGTCCCGGCATGCCAGCATACAGAGAATCGAGCGAAACGGATGCCATCAAAATGTCCTTCATTTCATTGTTGGCATTCAGGAACTGGCTGTTGGTTCCGAATTTGATTTTTCCGGTCCGTGCAAAGACAGCCATCGAGTCCATCGGCGAAAGATAGAACATGTTCCGCAAATCCACTTCGCCGTTAGCCTGCATTTTATGGAAAGAGTTGACATTCAAATCACTCAAATGGAAACGCAGCGCCGTGTTCAGCTTCATTCGTCCGGCTATGCGCACCGGCAGTTTCTTTGGCATCAGCTTCACGAGCTTTCCAAAGTCCACTTCACCCGTCACCTTCGTATCCACCAGCGAATTGCCTTTCAGGTCGGAAGCATTGCCGGAAACGTCCAGCGAAATGCCGAAGCCCTGCAACAGACAACGGCCCAACCGAAGCCGGCTTTTCTCCGGCGAATCGGCATCATACGCCAGATTTGCATCCAACGCGAAACGCTGGATGCGATAGTCGCGCGACTTGCCCGGCTGAATATAGCATTCCGGAATCTGCACTTCGGCCTCAAACGAAGGTTCGGCATCGACACCCACACGGAAAGGCTTTACGAGTTTCAACGCGGCTGTGACGGAAAAGTCCGTCGTCAGATTTTCAAAACCCTTCATATAGGAAGCCGGCACATATTCTGCCACGTCCGTATAGCGGAGCGGTCCCATTGCGACATTCATGCGGTCGACCACAATCGTATCACCAAGATTTGCCGACAAGTCAGCCGCTATCGGCATGCTTGCCACATTGGCGTTAAAATCAGTCAGGCTGAACCGGTAAGGATTGTCGGTGTTCCACCCGATATTTCCCCTAAACGCATAGGGCACGGTCTGCGCAACGCCATATTCCGGCAATTGGGCATCGACTGCGCCGGTAAAGACAATATGATAGCCCTTACGCTGTCCGTCGTAACCCAACTCCAACGAATCGGTATGCAGCGTACAGTCCATATTGGAAGCGACATCCGCATAACGAATACCGCGATTGTTGGTCACACTGAATTTGCGGAGCACCACTTTCGGCATTATCCCCAAGCCGGACGAAGCGGTGTCTTCGGGGGTAGTGGACGGCGGTAGCAGTTGCAGGAAGTTGGCGGTGCTGTCATTGACCGACACGGCATTGGCACGTATCGAATCAATGCTGAGTTCCGTAATGTCGAATTCCATCAGCGCCACTTTCGCCAAATTCAGTTCCAGGCGCATCCGTCCCACTGACAGAAGAGAGTCGGAACCGGCAGGCAAACGGTTGGCTTTGGCAAATCCGGCGGTAGTCACCTCTACCCTCTGCACATCGAGCGAGGCCTGAGGGAAAGTTTCCCACACCGTCAGTTCTACACGGCCAATCTTCACCTCGCCCTGGAGGTTTTCGTTGGCAAGATTTTCCACAATGGGAGTCAGTCGCTCAGGCGTGAGCAACCAAACAACGCAGCCTAACGCTGCAGCCACCAACAACACGACAGCCAACACCAGCCAGCCCGTCACTTTCAAGGTACGTTTCAGAATCTTCCCTGCCCGTCTCCCTTTCGGTTTCGTTTTTTGTTCTGATGTTTGCTCCTGATTACTATTTTCTATCGTTTCTTTCATTTCGTAGACAATTGGAAGACTTAGCTTTCTACAAATTTACAATTTATCCACGAAATTGTTCGGTTTTCTGCCGGAATAATTCCTTTTTAGAAGAAAACTTACGACTATCCGGCAAATTCCGAACCTGTAAAAAAACCGCCGCCGACAAGAACTGTCAGCGGCGGCAACCACTCTTTTTCTATGAAAGGAAAACTCTTTTTCAGAATCCTACAGTCTGAACCAACAGCACCGTCTGATTTTCAGACAGTTTCAAGTCGCGGCCAAGAGCCTCACGGTCGAAACTTCCGCGCACCACCGTATTCAGTCCTTCGGAAGCGCACCAGAGGTAAATGTTCTGCGATACGGCTCCAACGGAAACGCCCTGCCACAACTCACCTTCCTGCTTCGACTTGTCGGAAACAAGTGCTACGTTATACAGTGCCGTCTGTGCAAAAGGCTGTGCGGCGGCATGCTTGCGGAAATCGCCGCTGTTCACCTGCTTCAACGTATTCGACGCTGCATCATACAGATAAGCGGCATCTTTCGTTATCAGGTAAACGCTCACCTCCTGACGGTCCATTGCCGTCGGAACGGTACGTTTGCCTTCACGGTTGAATCCCCATGCTACCCAAAGCATGTTGCTCAACTGCTGGGCCGACAACTCTTTCGAAGCGTCAAACTGACGGTCGGACTTGCGTTTCGCGATGGCTTCCATCAACGGCATACCGCCTTCTTTCTGCGGTTCAGGCAAAACGATGTCAGCGGCAACCATTGAGCCCGACAAACATAATGCCATAGCTGTAAGAATCGATTTAAGTTTCATATCTGTAAATGTTTAACGATGTAATTCAGTAGTCTGGCTCTGCTTGCCAAGGTAGAACATCTTAGCTTTCACCACCTTGCCCTTTGCCTTCACCGGAGCTGTCCACAAAGCGGACTTTTCAGTCGGTTCGCTGCCGTCTGTCGTGTAACGGATTTCGGCTTCAGGATATGCACAGTTCATCAGCAACTTTCCGTTCTCTTCCTTGATACCCGGCATGCCGATGCGGAAATTGAAGCCTTCGCGTTGCAGATAAGGCAGACAGGTTGTTCCCAATGTGCGGTTGTATTTGGCTTTCGACTGTCCCGGAAGCAAATCGGTGTTCCAGCCGCGTTCCATCAAACCGAAAATTTTCGGGAACACATAATATTCCACCATGTCGAAATTGCGGATAGTTTCGGAGAACAACTGTCCCTGAACACCCTTAATGCGCTTGCGCGACTCTTCGTTGAGCTGCGCCTTTCCGTCGGCAATGTGCTCCAGGCCGAGCGGCTTGCCGGTAATCGTTTCAAACGAAGACTTGTAAATGTCGAACGGACGAGCATCCCAAGAACGGTATTCGTCTACATAGCCGCCCCAAGTCAAGCCCGGTTCCATCGGATGTGCATTGTAGCACATATCCAAATAGAAGTTGCTCACATTGCAGAGAATCACATTGTAGCCGTTGTTGGCATTGGCATAAGGAATTGTGTCGCCTTTCCATTCCGGAACCGTGTTCCAGCAATATACACCTGCAAACTTCGGACGAAGCTGTTGGTCAGTAGCCTCGCTGTGCTTCATGGCTGCTTCCTGCCAACCGCCAATCTGGTAGCCTTTCGATGCAATCATGTCGGCAATGCGGGTAATGAAGTATTCTTCCGCATCGTGGGTTGTCTTCAATCCGTGTTCCTTCATGAATTTCTGCATGGACGGAGATTTCACCCATGGATCTTTGGCTACTTCGTCACCGCCCACATGAATGAACGGAAGTTCGACGCCGGCTTCTTCATACATGAGAATCAGCTCGTCAACCACTTTTTCCACAAAGCGGTAAACACCTTCTTCAGCCACGTTCAACGTGTTGTCATGATAACCCTGTGCAGAGCTGTAGTATGACTCGTCGGCCGGATCCCACAGACGATAGCGATTGGCTTCTTCCGGATCGGTGTCTTTCAAACGGTTGTAGCGGGCCTTCATCGAAACGATAGCGGCACGAGCATGACCCGGAGTTTCAATTTCCGGAATCACCTTGATGCCGCGAGCTTCGGCATAGCGAAGCAGGTCGATAAATTCTTCACGGGAAACATAACCGTTGGAAGTCGTCGTAAAGTCGTCAGGATTTCCGTTTCCGGCATAGAACTGACACATATATTCATCTTCTGTCGAAGTCATACCGCGGCGTGCACCCACTTCTGTAAGTTCCGGCAATCCGGGAATTTCCAGACGCCAGCCTTCATCATCGCAGAAATGGAAATGGAACACGTTCATATTAAAGAACGCCAACTGATTGATTAACCGCTTGAGGTCGTCGGCCTTCGAGAAATTACGGGCTATGTCGAGCATCATGCCACGGTAGTGCAAGTCAGGCCAGTCGCATACGGCTACGTTAGGTACGGTTTTTTTGCCGAAATTGCGGTCAAGAATCTTGATATAGGCTTTCACGCCATTCATTACAGCATCATCAGTCACACCTTTGACGGTCACCTTATTGCCGTTGATTGTCAGTTCGTAATATTCCGCATTGTCTCTTGCCGCTGAATTTTGGGCATCAGCACGACTCATGAGCGAAAGTTCGAGCGTTGTTCCGCCTTCTCCCGACAGGTTGCGGTGTTGCAACATTTCGTCGGCATAAGCCTTTTCACGAGAAAGACGACCGTCTGCTACGACCTTCACCGGTTGAGCAACGCTTGATGTGCCTTCCTTCACATTCACCTGCTTCATGGCAGGGATAATGGAAAAGGCATCAAACTCTTCTGTAACCCCGGCAGGATTTACCGTCTCGTTGAGCGCATACATGCGTGCGGCAGTCGGATAACCGGCTATCGGATTGAATGTGCCCGTAACGATAGGCTTCTTTTCAATCTTCAATTCACGGGCCACCTTATCGGAATTAAAGGCAAAGTGTCCGCCGTCTGGTGAATAGCTGATAGCCTTCATCGAGCCTTTTACCTCATATTTCAACTTTATGGTTTTTCCCTTGCCCAATTTGAATCCCGGTTTCGGAGTCAGTTTGTAGTAGCCTACTTCCACTTCCGAGAAAGTAACGGGAGAGTTTTCGCCAAAGCTGATGGCACGCGGAAAATGGTTAAAATAAATGGCCCAGTCGCTGCCCAAATTTTCACCGCTGGTGTTTGTCAACGTGAATGTGCAGTAATACTGGTTTTTGGCAGCATTGTTTCCATTAAGTTCCCAAGTCATTTTTACCGGACTTTTTTCGCCGGCAACGGCATTGACACTTATCATCAGGGAGAGGAGCATCATACATGCCGTATAAAATAGTTTCTTCATAACAGTTTTAAAATGGTTTCGGTTGGTTTCTGATTCATCTCAGACTGAATGTTCTTTTTCCAATCTGTCTGCAATTGTGTGACAGGCATCCTGCAGGAGGTCGAGCACAGTTTCAAATCCCTCGGCACCCGTATAATAAGGGTCGGGAATATGGTCCCACGTTGTATATTGGCGGAAAAATTCAGCGATTCTTCTCACCTTCTGCTCCTCTTCTGGCGTTCTTGCCAGTCGCCGGAGCTGGCTGATATTGC
This sequence comes from uncultured Porphyromonadaceae bacterium, assembly GCA_900544305.1. GTDB lineage: Bacteria > Bacteroidota > Bacteroidia > Bacteroidales > Muribaculaceae > Limisoma. Next base: position 5,800 of record UQUV01000004.1, on the reverse strand, counting down.
TGTCGTCCATTCCGATAACGACATCAAAGCGCTCGAAGTCGTAGGACATCACCTGACGGCTGTGATGGGTAAGTTCATAACCGCGACGACGTGCATGCACGCGCATCCGCTGGTCGGGAAGTTCGCCGGAATGATAGGATGAAATTCCTGCGGAATCCACCTCCACCCAGTCCGTCATACCCCGCTCGGCAAGGATACTTTCCATCACCCCTTGAGCCGCCGGAGAACGGCATATATTCCCCAGACACACAAAGAGAATCTTGTACTTTTTCAATTCAGTCATATTCGTTTTTCTATTCGTTTGGCCACTATTTGCAAATGTAGCTATTTAATTGCAATTATCCGTCCTCAACCATCCGCCCCACAAGCATATACACATTTTTTAACCTTCTTATTCATTAATTCAAACACACCACCATCCGATTAGGCCAAGAAATGCCTAAAAGTGCTTTTTCTCCTCACAGCCGGCGACTGAACCACGAGAATTGACTAACTTTGTCCTACAAATAAAATGACTTATGGCAGACATCGAATATCTCAACAGATTTGAAAACAAACTTCAGGAGGCACTGCTGCGCCTCTGCACATCCTATCATATGCTCGACGGCACTCTGCTTGCTTCTGACGACATTGACCTGCACTGGAAAAAACTGGCACCGGAATACATGGCCGATGCCGTTCCGCAAGTACGCGAATATCCGACCGTGTCAGTGGCCTGGGCGGCATATCTGGGCATGGCGGTGGCCTACGGTTGGGACGTTGACTGGGAAACAATGGAAAAGACAGAATATCAGGCCTACTACGGAGAACAGGGATTCGACGACATGGACGAGCACATCGTGCACGACATTCTCTGCCTTCCGCTCGACGGTGAAGAGGCACGCAACATTGAAGCCATGGTGCGCCGATGTGCACAGGCTGCCATCGACCACATCCGCCATGAGGGCATTGAACCGCAGAGCGAAATGGCATTCCACGTATTTGCCCGCGCCACCAAGGCCATGTACCGCATTGGGGCAGCCATGGAACTCAAACGCCTGGGATACAAATTCGAAAAAATTAATCTTGCGGAATGTTGATTCCTGCAAAAGCAGACGGAAGCCGGCCATAATCGTGACCGGCTTCCGTTGTTTTTTCAGAACTTGAAACTGACACTGAAATAAGGCAGGCAGTTCCGCCGCAAGTAAATGGAATAGAAACTTAGGATTTCCTCTTCTGTCGGATTTCCTACCAGATTATAAAGCCCGCATCTCACCAGAAGCAGCGACTTTCCGAAATCTTTTTTGAAACTGTAGCCGACGTCTACCCGATAGTTCAACTTTTCACGGCCTTTGCGAAACTGCTCCTCCGGCAAAAGATCGAAATCGTCCGATGTTTCTATCACCTTTCTCGAATGAAGCTGACCGCCTACCGACACCATAGAATGGGAATCGAACTTATAGGAAATGGCACAGTTCAACTGATGGGGAATGTCGAAAAGCGACGGCAACTTGCCCAACTGCTTCACCTCGTCAAACCATTCCCGGCTGCGGGAATACGTGTAGGACGACTGCAACAGCCAATGTTCCCAATCGTGAAAATAGTACAGTTTCAAGCCGTAGCTGTCACCGTTACCCACCATTACATAATCCGTCCAATTACCATCAAGCAAATAAATTTCCGGTTTCAGTGCCACTACATTGCGTCGGGTCTTGTAGTAGGCCGTAGCTTCCAGTTGGCCATTGTCAAACAGGTGTTTCCACCCCATTTCCATATGTTCCGACGATCTTGGCTTGAACCCGCCAATACTTGGCATGCGGAAATCGGTCGGCATCGCAACATTTTCCAGACGGATAACATGATAGAACTGCTCCATGCGGGAGAAATTCCAATAGAGCATATCCTTGTCCGTCACCGTGTACTTGAGTGAGAAACGAGGCTGTATGCTGTAGAACGACGGATGATTTTTCGGCAGGTAACCGACAAAATGCACGCCCACCTGCGTAAACAGATTCCGTGAAATACGGATATGATTGTCGTAAAACAGTGAATACTGGTGGATAGGTTCCTTCTTAACACTGATGTCATCGCCAAAAGAAACAATGTCAAACAGTTCATAGGCATATTTCACCCCCCAACGGGCGTTATAGACATTCTCCACCGTCAGATTGAATTCCGACACGGCATTCAGCGTCTGCACTCTGCTGGAAACGTATCCGTCATCATCAAAACCCAACAGGGCAGTATTCGCCTGATTTTCGTGCAACGTATAGAAAACGGAAGTCGTGTTCCCCACCCGCCCCAACTGCGTATTGAAACGCAACTGATAAATCTGACTTTTCCATTTCAGCACCGACATGTTACGGTTTTCCTCCGTAGGCCAGTGATAGTCGTCCCATGAGCCATAGGCAAACGCTTCGAGCGAAGTCACGGGAGTTATGTCATACGACAGTTTGGCCACATAGTCGTAGGAAGAATGGTTCAACCGGTTTTCTTCTGACAGCAGATTATCGAAAAAGTCGAGCCAACTCCGCCGTCCTGCCACCAGATACGACAGCTTGTTTTTTACAATAGGACCTTCCAGAACAGCGGAAGCCGCCGGCATGTCGAGCGTGAGCGTGCGGATATGCTCCTGCTTGTTGCCCGACTTCATGCGCATCTCCGTCACCGACGACAAGCGTCCTTCCAGCCGTGTCGGGAAAAATCCCCTGTGAAAAGAGACACTTTTCACGGCATCGCCAATCATCGTCGGTAGCATGGCGTTGATGTGTCCCGGGTGATAGACAGGAACACCGTCGACAAGCAACTGGTTTTCGTCATAACTGCCACCGTCTACCTGAAAATTATTACCCGTCGGAACACCTGTCACACCGGGCAAAATCCATATCTGCGAGAACAGGTCGTTGCTGTTAAACGACAATTGGTTGGAGGGTGTCAGTTCGCTCAGTTCGTCGCGGTTGGTTTCCGGACGCACCGTCACTTCCTCCATTTCAAACAACAGCGGCTCCAATTTTACGTTCAGAAAACGGTCGGACACAATTTTCAATTCCCGGCTATACGGATAGAATCCCATGTACGAAATTTTGAATGTATAACTGCCGGCAGGAAGATACATCCGGAAAAATCCATTGTCATCGGTCCGGGCAAACACCGTTCCGCCCTTACCATTGTCAGCAGCAACAATAGCCCCCAACAGTTTCTCCGCACTGAACCCTTCGGACACCGTTCCGCTGACATAATACTGCCGCACTTTCCGTGCATGAATCACCAGTTTGCGCGGAGGCATGAACTTGAGTTGCACTTCATAGCCGTCCAGCACCTGCGCGAGCAGTTCCTCTACCATCAGTTCGCCGGATTCCACCTTTACGACCTGCGACAGGTCAATCGACGAAGGATCATAGGACAAGACAATATTCTTTTCCTGTTCGATTTTCGCAAACCATTGCGACACAGTAGCGGAAGAACCCGATATTGCTATCCGTTCTCCCGCTACTGATTCTGCACCATACAAATGCTGAGGTTTTACAAAAATTGCCAGTAGTAATAGTATGACTATGAATATATGATTGTCCTTACTCATAGTATAGTCTGTATTGCTTTCCTTTCTCCACCGTATCACAGCAGCATCCGCAAATGAATGCCAGTTCGGCGGCTATACTTTCATAATCGTCAGTGTTAATTCGGGTAGTCACCAGTTGGCGTTCAAGCCCTTTGCCCAACACAATTTCAACATCGGTCTGTTCTTTCACCTTTTCAACAACCTTCGACAATGGAGTCTTGTCAAAAACCATGCTTTGTGACTGGTTCTCAAACTGCATCCGTGGATTGAATATCGAATCCTGACGCAAAACTCCATCTGTGAGAACCGCTTTCTGATTGGCGGTCAACACAACTTCCGATTCCCGTACGGAGGCTTTCACCCTTCCGGTTTTCACATACACTCCGCTACGTTCCTTGTAGAAAGCATTGACGAGAAAAGATGTTCCCAACACTTCTACGTTCAGTTCTCCGGCATTGACAGCAAACGACTGCCCGTTTTTCTTGACTTGGAAAAAGGCCTTGCCGTTCAAATCCACCTTCCGGCCCGCCGTCTCGCCGGCGTATGCCAATGAGGAATTCGGATAAAGTACAACCTCTGAACTGTCGGGCAACAAGACGGATTCTTCCGTTTGTGTCGTGTTGGCATAATGGAAGGTTTCCACCTCAGGCTTACGGAAAAACAGCACGGCTGTCACCGCCACCAGAATCATCACCGAAGCAGCTGCCGACCACATGGCTATTGCCCCGCGCCGCAAGTGAAGTCTTGCCGGTTTCCGCAGACGGTTTTCCACCTTTCGCCAGGCTTTTTCGGCATCAAAGTCCGGCTGACCGGAAAGCACCGGCATATCCATCAGCTTCCGCAGTTTTCTGTACTCGTCACTGTTCGCGGCAATCCACGCATCGAGTTCAGCCTGCTGTTCAGCCGTCAGTGCCTCTTTGGCAAAATGCCTTGCCAACAGTTCGTCAATATGATTGTCTATGTCCATAGTCAGTCGCAGTTAAAGATAAACGTCAATACCAAAACAATGAATGCCATCAGCGATAACGGAGTTCCCGATACAAACTCCCGCAGCTGGCGGATAACCTTTGTCATCTGGTTTTCCACCGTCTTTTCCGAGATTTGCAACGATTCGGCAATCTCACGATACTTCATGCCTTTCAGTTTTGCCATCAGGAAAACCTCCTTGCATTTCGGCGGCAGAACAGCCAGCGCCTGTTCCAGAAGTTCTTCGGGAGAACGGCGTTCGTCGCTCCAGTCGTCATCGTTGGCCAAAGTGACGGCGGCAGAAGGATGATCCTCAATGGAAACTTCCGAATTTTGCTTTTTTCGAAGAAAGGATATACAACTGTTTTTTATAGATGTTGTCATGTAAAGGGCAAAATCCTTTTCGGGCATGGCGTCCTTGCCTTTGTTCCAGACGTTGATAAACAGTTCCTGAACCAAATCTTCACAGTCGTCCCTGTCCGCAACATATCCAAAGGCTATGTTGCATAGCCTTGAATAATGTTGCTTGAATCTTGCCTCAAATCTTTCTTTTCGTGTTGTCTCCATTGAGTTACATCATATACTATTTCCTTGCCTTCCTTAGAATTTCAGACTAACACCGGCTGTTAAAAAGCCTTTGAATCCGAAACCAGCCTCCATGAATCCGCCTATACGGTCGTTACCTACTCTGAAAGCAATCGGATTTACCTGATAAGCTAGGCTTGCCAAAAAATTGTCTTTTCCAGACGCAGACTTAGTCTTCTCAGCACCTGCTTTGGCTTTTGCACCCGCGGGCTTGCCTTTGTCATCCAATTTGCTTTCCGTCTGGCGAATAAGATCGACACCAACAGAAGCGCCACCATACAATTCAAACAAATTTCTCTTGAAATAAACAAACTCAGCCGTCGGCAAAACGAGGAAGTTCAATCCCTTATCCTTGAGTGAAGGTGCCTTGTCTCCGGCCACTGTAATCTTGCTGCTTGCCTGAGCAAAGCCTAAGTCTGCACCGACACGGAAACGGTGGATAGAATATCTATAACCCAAACCGAAAACCATCGTCACCTTTTCGTCGCTTCGCTTGTTGCCCAGCACCACATCCGACAGGCCGTTACCCAAAATTCCGGTAGTTACCAGTGTCAGACCGTCGCTGACCGAAAGACGAAGTTCGTGCTTGTTTTCTGAAGGAGTGAAACCCTTGCCGCTCTCCTGAGCGCATACCAAATTTGCACTTACTGCTACACACAAATTTAGATAAAAACGGCGAGATTCTACACCGGCAGAATAAAAAACAAGGCC
>UQUV01000003.1 GCA_900544305.1 uncultured Porphyromonadaceae bacterium | reverse complement strand
CCGACCGACTTACGTCCCCAAAATCAATGTCTTCAAATTTTTGTCATGTACTTAAGATTTTTTAATAAAGTTGCAGTGCGGCAGTATTTTGCAACATATTCGCGTGGAGGGCGGGATATGAAAATGTGTTATTGTAACAAAATAAGTGTGATTATCGCACTTTTTTCAGTAATAAAACCGTAAATTTGAAGAAAAAACAATAAAATCATGATGAAAGCGAAAACCCTTTTGACGAGTGCCGTAATGGCAGTCCTGTCGTTTGCGCCGGTCGCTGCCGATGAGCTGGTGATAATGCATACGAATGACGTACACGGATATATTGACCCGGAAAAACCTGCCGACATGGGCGGCTTTTTGCGTCGGAAAGTATTGGTCGACAGTATTCGCGGAGCAGAAAAGCATACGTTGCTGGTCGATGCGGGCGACGACGTGCAGGGCTACATGTATTTTACGCTCTATGGCGGAAAGGTGGAATATACGCTGATGGACAGGCTGGGGTATGACATCGTGGTGCCCGGCAATCATGAGTTTGACAACGGAATGGAAGCGTTGAAGGCCAACTACAGCCTGCTGAATGCCGACCGCATCTGTGCGAACTACGATTTTACAGGCACGGTGCTGGAAGGTGTGTTCCAGCCTTACACGATAAAAACTTTTGACGGCAAGCGCATTGCCTTTATCGGCGTGGGCTGTCAGCCGAAGGGCATGATTTCGGATGCCAATATCGAGGGTGTTGAATATAGCGACGCCATGGCGGTGGCCGACAGTGTTGCCGGCGCATTGAAGTCGGGAAAGAAGGCCGACTATGCGGTGGTGGTTTCCCATATAGGATATTATGGAAGCAAGGGACTTCCGAGCGACAGCCTGCTGGCTGCAACGAGCCGGAATGTGGATGTGATTATCGGCGGCCACTCCCATACGCTTGTTAATCCGAAAAATCCGAATCCGCCGTGCCATATCAAAAATGCCGTGGGCAAAACTGTGTTGGTGGCTCAAACAGGAAAATTGGGTCAATACTTGGGAAAAGTGACGATTGACCTCGACAATCTTTCGGCTACGCCCGACTATGAACTGCTACCGGTGGACAGCCGCTACGACAACCGCATCGATGCATCGCTCAACGAATGGCTGAAGCCTTACCGTGCCGGTGTCGACGAACGTATGAACAAGGCTATCGGCACTTGCGAAGCCGACATGAGTGGCGATGCGCTGATGAACTGGGTGGCTGACCTCGTCTATGACCTTGGTAGTGAAATGACCGATTATAAAGTTGACATGGCTGTAATCAACAAAGGCGGTATCCGTCGACCGATGATGCGTGGCGGAGTGTCGCAGGGATTGATTGAAACAATGTTGCCTTTCAACAATCGTGTCGTGCTGCTTGAAATCGACGGCAAGTCGCTTCAGGAAGGTTTTGATGTGATGGCGTCACGTGGTGGCGACGGTATCAGCATGCAGGCTTCTGCCGGCATGAAGGACGGAAAGGCTGTCGACGTGATGATAGGCGGCAAGCCGCTCGACCCGAACAAAACCTATCTGATTGCCACGATTGACTATCTTGCCGGCGGTGGCGACTACATGCAGTCGTTCACACGTGCGAAACTCGTAGATGCCAGCACCCATGTGCTGAAAGAAGATGCCGTGGCCTATGTGAAGGCAATGGCAGCGAAGGGAAATACCATAAAACCTGACATGACCAAGAGAATGTATAACAAATAAACCATAATGAATACTCGATTTATAGTAACCGTAACTTTTTTGCTTGTCCTTTTTGGGGCAAGCGCCAAGCCCACGGTGTTTCTTCAGCAGGCCGACCGTGCGAAGATGGATGCGTGGGTCGATTCTGTCTATGCCAAGATGAACACGGAACAGAAGGTGGGACAGTTGATTGCCGAAGTGGTCGATCCCCGAAATCTGGAGGCGGCCAAGCAGGAAGTGAAACGTCTGATAACGAACTATCATATAGGCTGCCTGTATTTTTCGAAAGGAACTGTTGCCAACCATCTGGAACTTGTGAATTACGCACAGTCAATCAGTAAAGTTCCCGTCATGGTAGGTCTTGACGGAGAGTGGGGGCTGTCGATGCGTATGCCCGACACTCCGCGTTTCCCGAAAAATATGATGCTCGGAGCCATTCAGGACGACCGTCTGTTGTATGAGTATGGCTTGGAAATGGCCCGCGAATGTAAGGCGGTAGGAGTGAACATCAATTTCTCGCCGGCTGTCGATGTCAACAGCAATCCTAAAAATCCGGTAATCGGTACGCGTTCGTTCGGCGAAGACCCGAGTAACGTGGCACGAAAAGCCGTTGCCTATGCACGCGGACTGGAAGACGGAGGTGTGCTCTCGGTGGCAAAACATTTTCCCGGACACGGCAATACGCGTGAGGATTCCCACAAGACGCTTCCGACGGTGAGCAGCTCGTTTGCCGAACTGACAGCCACCGATTTCGTGCCGTTCCGCAACTATATTCAGGCGGGGCTTTCGGGCGTGATGGTAGCCCATCTGAATATTCCGGCACTGAATACCGGCAGCAAGCCTTCGTCGATGTCGGATAAGGTAGTGGCTGAACTGCTGAAAAATGATATGGACTTTGAAGGGCTTGTGTTTACCGATGCCCTTGCCATGCAGGGAGCACGGAAGGTGACACAGCCTAACGGACTGCTGGCATTTGAGGCGGGAGCTGAGGTGCTGCTTGAGCCGAGCACCACGAAAAGCAATGTCGATGCGATGGTGGCCCGCTACGCCAAAGACTGCAAGTTCGCCGAAAAGGTGGACCGTACCTGCAAAAAAATCCTATCCTATAAATATGCGATGGGGCTGAACAACTATGTGGCTCAACCGGTTGACGGACTGCTTGACCGTATCAATACGCGCGAAGCGGAACTCATGACGCGTCAACTGTATGCCGCTGCCATAACGGTGTTGAAGAATCAGGGCAATGTGCTTCCTGTAAAAGGACTTGACAAACGAATCAGCGTGGTGACGCTCGGTACGGCTTCCTCAAAAAATGCGTTTACAGAAACTTGCCGGCTTTATACGGATGTCGATGTCTACGCCATGACGGAGGCTAACATGACTTCCACTCTCAGTAAACTGAAAGGTTCGTCGAAGGTGATAGTCGGAATTTACGACAAGGGTGCAGCTTATGAAAACTGCCTGAACAAACTGGTGCTGACAGTAGGGGCGGAGAACGTGATTCCCGTATTCTTTGTCAAACCTTATGATATTGGCGGTTTCAGTGGCCCGATTTCGCTTTGCAATACTGCCATTGTTGGCTATGAAAACCATGAGTACGCCCAGGAATATGCCGCACAGGTGGTGTTCGGAGGTAGCGATGCAACGGGCCGTATGCCGGTGTCGGTAGAAGGTGTTTCGTTCTGTGGCGACGGTGTCGACCTTTATGCTTCACGTTTGGGCTATGGTATGGTGGAAGAAGTAGGGCTTGACTCCGAGTTCCTGCAGCAGGTTGATTCGCTTGCCAATCTCGGTGTGCAGAAAGGTGCATTCCCCGGTTGTCAGGTATTGGTGGCTCGCCACAACAAGATTGTCGTGAACAAGAGCTACGGCTATACCGACAAGACGAAGGCCAACAAAATAGACGGAAACACACTCTACGACCTTGCTTCCGTTTCGAAGGCAACGGGTACGCTTTCGGGCATCATGAAAGCCGTTGACGACGGACTGATTCGCATTGACGGCAAGCTCGGCACCTATACAAAATCCTTGGCCGGAACGGAAAAGGGCAAGTTCCTGATTCGCGACCTGCTTTATCATGAAACGGGCATGCCGGCCGCGCTGAATGTGTATGAAGAAATGACCGACACGGCCAGCTACACAGGTGCTTTGGTTTCCGGAAAGAAGAGTGCCGCATATAAATATTCGGCAGGAGGAGCCTATATCAACTCAACGGCAAAAGTGCGCAGCGACGTCACTTCGCCGGTCAAGACGAAAGAATTTGACTACCGTATCGGCAAGCGTCTTTATGTGGGACGTGAAACCTACGACACGATAATGAACATTATCCACAACATTCCGTTGCGCGACAACCGCCGCTACCTTTACAGTTGTCTGAATTTCTGTCTGCTGATGGAAGCGGAGGAGAACGTGACAAAGGTGCGCCACGACAAGTATGTGTACGACAACATTTTCCATCGTCTGGGTGCTTACCGCACGGTTTACCGTCCGTTGGATTTCTACAAGAAGTCGGAAATTGCACCGACAGAATACGACGGCTATTTCCGCGAAGAAGTGGTGCAAGGTTCCGTTCACGACGAAACGGCTGCATTTTCAGGCGGTATTCAAGGCAATGCCGGACTGTTCTCCAATGCCAACGACTTGGCTAAACTTTGCCAGATGTGGCTCAACCGCGGTATGTATGGAGGCGAACAGATACTGTCGAGCGATGTGGTCAACACGTTTGTAACATCAAAAAGTCCCAATTCCCACCGTGGACTGGGCTACGACAAGCCGAACCTGGCGAAGCCGGAATGGTCGTCAACCTGTGAGGAAGCAGGTCCGACGGTGTTCGGTCATACGGGCTTCACGGGCACTTGCTTCTGGGTTGATCCGGAAAACGACATGATTTACATCTTCCTCTGCAACCGTGTCTACCCCAGCCGCAACAACAAGGCATTTACCGAAGTGGGAGCACGCGCCGGAATCATGAAGGCGCTCTATCAGGCTGTGGAGAGAAACAACTAAACCGATAGTTCGGTATCCCTTTAGACAACTGCACATATGGAATCCGCCGTATGTGCAGTTTTTTTGTGTGGTTATGGATTAGGGGTTAGAGGTTATGGGGTAGGGGAGGTGTTGTCTGCAAATGGCAGCCTGTATTACCATTCCCTAACGATAGCCCCTAATTCCTAACCTCTAACTCAATTTGTTTCTTGTGAAAGATAAATTGGTTAAAATGTGGCTTTTTATCAATAAAACGAATGTAAATCTGTCTAAAATTAAAATTTTTCGTTATATTTTTTGAAAAATGTTAGTTTCTTGAGAAAATTGTATTACCTTTGTGGTGCATTATTAAAGAATAACTTAAAAAAGGAAGAACAATGAAAGCAAAAGAAGTAATTGACGATTTGCGTCGTCGTTTTCCGCACGAACCGGAATACTTGCAAGCGGTGGAAGAAGTGGTAACATCAATCGAGGATGTGTACAACGAGCATCCGGAATTTGAACGCTATAATCTTATTGAACGCCTTTGCTTGCCCGACCGCATTTTCTCTTTCCGCGTATCATGGGTAGACGATAAGGGTCGCGTGCAGAACAACATGGGTTACAGAATCCAGCATAACAACGCTATCGGTCCGTATAAAGGCGGTATTCGCTTTCACTCTTCTGTAAACCAGTCAATCCTTAAGTTCCTTGCTTTCGAGCAGACTTTCAAAAACTCGCTCACTACGCTCCCGATGGGTGGCGGTAAGGGTGGTTCCGACTTCAACCCGAAAGGTAAATCGGACATGGAAGTTATGCGTTTCTGCCAGGCATTCATTGCAGAACTCTGGCGTCACATTGGTCCTGACACTGACGTTCCTGCCGGCGATATCGGCGTAGGCGGTCGCGAAGTTGGCTATATGTACGGTATGTATAAGAAAATGGCTCGCGAAAACACAGGTACTTTCACAGGTAAGGGGCTTGAATTCGGCGGTTCGCTGATTCGTCCGGAAGCTACCGGTTACGGTAACGTTTATTTCCTTCTGAACATGTTGGCAACACGCAACATCGACATCAAGGGTAAAACTGTGGCTATTTCCGGTTCAGGTAATGTGGCAACCTATACAGCCAAGAAGCTCCTCGAACTGGGCGCAAAGGTTGTGACAATGAGCGATTCCAATGGTACAATCTATGTTCCGGAAGGCTTGACTGAAGAACAACTTGACTTCATTTTCGAATTGAAGAATATCTATCGTGGCCGTATCCGCGAATTTGCTGAAAAATACGGTTGCGAATACTTCGAAGGCGGACGTCCTTGGGGCGTGAAGTGTGATATTGCCATGCCTTCGGCTACTCAAAACGAACTTGACGGCGACGATGCACGCACATTGCTTGCCAACGGCTGTTTCGCTGTGTCGGAAGGAGCCAACATGCCTTCTACTCCGGAAGCCGTTCACGAGTTTGTAAATGCCAAGATTCTTTATGCTCCGGGTAAGGCAGCCAATGCCGGCGGTGTGTCAGTATCAGGTTTGGAAATGGCACAGAACTCGCAGAAACTTACATGGACAGCTGAAGAAGTTGATGCAAAACTGAAGGCTATTATGGCCGACATCCACGCTCAGTGTCAGAAATACGGTAAGGAAGCCGACGGCTACACCAACTATGTGAAGGGTGCCAACATTGCCGGCTTTATGAAAGTGGCAAAAGCCATGATGTCGCAAGGTATCCTCTAATCCTCGGACAAAGAAAAATTTCTTTATAGCATAACATAATCCGCACACTTGCCCTTCTGGGAAGATGTGCGGATTTTTTTATTGATATGCAGTTCTGTTGAATCCGGTGTTCCGGTTCTTTCTTACGCTTGTGCTGCTTATTCTGATACAATTTCAGCCCATCGTGTTTCTATAGTTTTGAACACTTCGTCGAAGTGTAGGTTTGATTTGTGATCGTCCTCTGTATAGTTGATGGTGAACGATTCCTGGTCGTTTGAAAGTATTATGCGGTCGATTGCTTTTTGCCACATTATGTTGCTGAAATTGCCAAAACCCGGTTCATAGTCGGGTGATAAGTCCGGATCAAAGCATTCGAATTCAATTAAAAAACCGTTGCTGTCAGTCGTAAATTTCAAATTCGTTTTGGGTTCGATTGTCATTCCGTCGCGGGTGCAGATGGTACAGCGGTTGAACTTTGAAATGGATTTTGGCATATTAGGGCTTGAACTGAAAAAAATCTTTATCCGTAATGTCATTTCCTTTATGTTGAAAGCAGCAATATAGGCAGCTTTTGTATCGACGTTGATAGGAGTGGCGATGACTTCGGCTGCCATAATCGTGTTGTCTTGATACCGGGTTTTGATGGGAATAGAAGTTGACATAGGCGCTTTTTTAGTCCCGTTGTTCTGTTCTGTTTGTGTCGTTTGTTGTTGTGCTATAATCTGCCTCCAACGTTCTTCAAGGGAGGAAAATACCTCGTCGAGATGCAGGTTTGACTTATATTCTTTCTCGGAGAAGGGGATGGTGAACGATTCCTGTCCGTTTGAAAGAACTATGCGGCCAATATCTTTTTTCCACAGCAAATCGCAGAAATGTTCGTAATCCGGTGCATAATCAGATGATAAGTCTGGATCGAAACATTTGAATCGAATGTGGAAACCATAGTCGTCCTCTTCGAATGACAAGTCCGTTTTGGGCTCGAGTTTCAGTCCGTCGCGGGTGTAGATGGTACAACGGTTGAATTTGGAAATGGATTCTGCCATGTTTATCAAGTCGGTGGCATAAGATTTATGGACGAAATTCAGATCCATATGCAATGTCATGGCCTTGATGTTGAAGTGGGCAATATAGGCTACTTCCAAGTCAGCATTAATCGGAAAGCTTCTGCTTTCGACTGAAGTTATCGTGTTGTCGCTATAATATGTCGTAACCGGAATGAAAGCAGATGCTTTGGGGCTGACGGCAAGAAGTGTCAGCACGATTCCTAACAGGAGGATGATGTTGCGTTTCATAGTAATGTCTGTTTTGATGAATGTTTAGAATATGTCGACAAGCACGCCTGTCTTGTTTGTGGTGATAGAAATAATCTTTTGTCTATAATTTCCGTAAGAGCGGAATGCTTTTTTGGGAGTGTCGATTGTGTAGTCGATGGTTGCACCTCCGGCTTTCATGTCTTCGGTCAGTTTTCTGGCCAAGTTGCGTTGAGTGTCATTATCATTGACGGCGAAACGAAAAGATGTGTTCTTGAAATTGGTCAGTACCATGCAAGTCGGGACTATTCCGTTGTAGGAAAACGGACAGGTGAAGTTGATGCCGATTTCGTCGATTGTCGCATTGTAGTTGCTATTCATCAGGTTTGCTTTAGCATCTTCCCATGAAATGTTGCTGTCATATAGTCCGCACTTTTTCTGAACCAAATCAATGGCTGGAACAGAACCTTTTTTAGCCAGTTTGTTGAAATTGCTGAGAATGCCTCCAGTGGAAGATTTCGGCTGGCTTGCGGTTCCTTTTGTAGCCGGTTCTGACGGTTTCTTTTCTGAAATTGAATTGGAATATGTCGGGGTGCTTGGGGCTGTTTTTATGGGTGCTTTGCAAGCCTGGTCGTATGCTTGTTTGATGTAATAGCTTGACGTAGCGTCGCTGATATAAAAAGAATAGGAGTTGTTGTCGCTGTTTATTGTGATTTGTTCCAAATCTACGTTTAGCAGTTTGTTTATAATTGAACGGGAATCCAAGTTACCGGCTTTTGTATTATTGTTGCCTGGGTAGTAGTTGATGCGTATGGTGTTAGGCGAAATTTTCGCTGTTTTGATAAAGCAGTCGCCTACAAACGTGCCGTCAGTAAAATGAAGATCCAGCGTGTATTTAGTATCTTTATATTCTTTAAATAAAGAACTCAAAGTAAATTCACCAAAACTGGATGGCTCAAACTCATCGAAATCATGAATCAAGTCGAAGTAGAATATATCGTAGGATGTAGTGTGAATTACTCCGTATGCTATATTCGCTCCGTAAAAAGGATCCTCCATGGGATATTCTTTACTTTTGAAACTGCTGTTATAGTCGATTTGGGAAAATTTGTAGTCTGACATATTTTCAGACAGGCTTTCGAATCCGGCGAAAGCCCCCAATGCAGTTAGAAAGAAAAGGAGAAAGCGTTTCATAATTGTCTTGTATTAGAATGTTTAGTCCGATATGGCAAATGTAGGAAATAATTTAGTTCGGCGGTTCGTTTTTGTTGAAAATCTGGAAAAGAAAAAAGCCGGACTTAAGAAGTCTGGCTTTTATGAGCGGTAAACGGGGCTCGAACCCGCGACCCTCAGCTTGGGAAGCTGATGCTCTACCAACTGAGCTACTACCGCATTGGTCGTTTTTTGTGATGCCAAAAGTAATGATAATTTTTCCGTTGTGCAATGAAAAGATGCTAAAAAAGTTTTGTGGAACGGGTGCTGAGTGTGTCGAATTGCATCTGAATTGTGGGATTTGGTGGAGAAATGTATGCTGTGTTCCACTTTTTCTGTGAGCTGTAAACAAGATGAGCGTTTTTGTATTATCTTTGTGACAGAAAAGGCAAGATAACTACATCTTGTAGGTGCCTTGAGGTAGAAAAGACATTATTCAAATTTCACAATATATATGATTAAAGCAGTTATTGTAGGTTATGGAAACATTGGGCATTTTGTTTTGGATGCCCTGAAGGAATCACCGGATTTTGAAGTGGCAGGCGTAGTTCGCCGTGATGCGACAAACGTACCTGCCGAGTTGAAGGATTACAAGGTTACATCTGATTTGAGTGAAATAAAGGCCGATGTGGCAATTCTTTGTACTCCGACCCGTAAGGTGGAGGAATATGCCAAGCAGGCATTGGCACTGGGTATGAATACTGTCGACAGTTTCGATATCCACACCGGAATCGTTGATTTGCGTCGCAGTCTTGACGCAGCCGCTAAAGAACACGGCCGTGTTGCCGTAATTTCTGCCGGATGGGATCCGGGTAGCGATTCTGTGGTCCGCACTTTGCTTGAAGCTTGTGCTCCAAAGGGTATTACCTATACGAATTTTGGTCCGGGCATGAGCATGGGACACACGGTTGCCGTTAAAGCCATCGAAGGCGTGAAAGCTGCATTGTCGATGACTATTCCGTTGGGAACAGGCATTCACCGCCGTATGGTGTATGTAGAACTGAAGGACGGCTATCAGCTTGCTGACGTGGCTGCTGCCATTAAGGCTGACCCTTATTTCGCAAGCGACGAGACTCACGTTATCGAAGTTCCTTGTGTTGACGATGTGAAGGACATGGGTCACGGTGTAAATCTCGTGCGCAAGGGTGTTTCTGGTTCAACTCAAAACCAGCGTTTCGAATTCAATATGTCAATCAATAATCCTGCATTGACCGCTCAGGTGCTTGTTGGTGTGGCACGTGCTTCCATGAAGCAGCAACCGGGTGCCTACACAATGATTGAGATTCCGGTTATCGACCTTTTGCCGGGCGACCGCGAAGAGCTTATCCGTCATTTGGTATAGGAAGCAACTTGCAGAATTTGTCATAAACGCAGAGAGATGCATCGCAACGTGCGGCGCATCTCTCTCTTTTTATTCTCATTTTTGCAAGCCGTGAGAATAGTTCGTTTAAGTCGGCTGACTTCTATTGCTTTTTCAGGATATTTCCGTTGCTGTCAATGGAAACGGCCTGGAACTCTTCTTCGTTTCGCAGCTCTATGTTGTAGAACTGTTCACTTTTCGATTCGATGAACTTGATTTCCTCAATGGTCCATCCTTTTGTCGGTTTTTGGTTAAGGACGCTGCGCACTTTTTGTGGCAGGGCGGATTCTTCCACGTCCCATGTCGTGTAGAGCCAATCCTCTGAAGTTGAGAAAATCACCTGTTTGGCTACTTGCTGTTCTGCTATATACAGTTTGATGAGCGTGGGCTCATATTCTATTTCGTAGAACTGTGCGGAAGGGTAGCGCTTTTTCATCAATGTCTGTATCTTTGAGGGAACAGGCTGAGGGACTACTTTCAGCGTATCGTTCTTGATGTCTGTAATGTCGTCTTTCATCACCAACAGTCCGTCCGTGTTGTAGATAAGGGCATAGGTCACCTTGTTGCGTTCCACGGTGATGATATTGATGGTTTCCCGATTCTTGCGTTCAAGTACTCTGACTGCTGTTACTTCCCAAGTGCTGTCGGCATAGGTCGTATGGCGGAAAGAGTCGGAAATGGATGCAGGCAGTGCATCAAGCGGAAGCCTTGTGATGGTCAGTACCCATCCGTTTTTGTCGAACCATGCGTCGGCCGAATGGTGCTGTCTTTTGAATGAGGCTATTTCGTAGTCTTCCTTGGTTGTCCAGTTTTTTACTTTCGTTCCGGGATATAGCGATTCGAAAGCATCGACAGATGCCTTTGAAGTTTTAATGTCGTCACACGATTGGAATAAGGTGATGCCTAAAACAAATATAAATAAAGCGACCAGTTTTTTCATTCTTTTTTGTAATGGATGATGCCCTCGGCATTATCATGTGTTAGTTTTTTAGCAGAGGCTTCTGTTTCTGAAGCTTGACAATTTCAGGATAGAATTGCTATGGGCTGTTTTGCACTGAAAATTATCTTTTTCAAAATAAGTTGCCCAGTTTTACACTATCTCTTGCAAAGATATAGAAACTTTTTTAAATAGATATTAACATTGTAAAGATATATTTACATGGTTAACATATATTAATAATTACTATGATGTTTATTTGGCTTTGCTTGGATAGCAAAAAACAGTCCTGCTGTCCGAATGAACGGTAGGACTGTTTTCTGATATTAATATAATTGTGTTCTGAAGATTGCGAAAGTCGGGGGCCCAAAAGAATTAGAGATAACGATAGAAGCAGAGTTCATCTTTAAGTGTTCCATCCTCGGTGAGCAGGGCATCGTGGAGCGTGCCTTCGATGGAGAAATTGCATTGTTTCAACACCTGTTGCGAGCGGGTGCTGTCGTTATAGCAGTAGGCTGTAAGCAGACTGATTTGTTTGATGTCTCTGGCCGTTTTGATGGCAGCAATAAGAGCCTCGGTCATGATGCCTTTGTTCAGCATGTTTTTGTCCAACCAGTATTTCAGTGTAAACGCCCGCGGGTTCTTTCGTTTCGTGTCGCGATAGAATCCCAGTGAGCCTATGATGCTTGGGTTCGCGCTGTTGAGGCAGATGCCCCATACGGTCTTTATGTTCAGAAACTTTTCGTTGAAAATTTTGTGTGCCTCTTCTTCCGTCAGCTGCTTCATTGTGAAATTGGTTTCCGTTTCGTGCGGTGAATTGCAGTAGCGGTAGAATATGGGGAAGTCGGCAGGCATGAACGGGCGCATCAGCAGGCGTTCTGTTGTGATTCTCTGGGCTTTTTCTATTTCCAGATGGAGAATCGGATAGGGTTTGCCGAAAGCGTCGGTCGGGTCGCGTGAGATGATATTGAAACCTCTTCGGGTGTAGAAATTCACTGCATCGGTGTTCTGCTCGTTGACATCCACTTCGCAAACTCCTTTTTCGTGAATGGCAAAGTCGAGCAGGCGTGAGCCCAACCCGTTTTTGCGTTTTGAAGGCAGGACGAAAAGCATTTCGATGTGGTCGTCGCTCAGTCCCATAAACGCCTCGATTTGTCCGCTTGCGCTGCGGATGACGTGCAGGTCGAGTTTTGGAATGAATTCGTTGACGAACGGGCGATAGAATTCTATATCACCTTCTGCCAGAAAAAGATGTGTTTTTCTGACGGATTGCTCCCATAGATTAAGCAGGGATTTTAGTTCTTTTGTTGTTGGTGCTGTTATCATGGCATCGTTTTTGGTTAATGATTCAGTTGTTTTAGTACCAATCCACACCGTTGTATGAACTGCTTCGCTTGTCGTATTTCAAATCTTGCAGCAGTGATGATTTGACGGCAATGTGGAAGTTGTAGGACTTATACGGGCCGAGAGGCACGAAACTTGCACTCATGGTGAAGCAGTGCAGGTCGCGCGACACGGTACAGTTCATATATGCCAGTTTCTTGGTATCGAAGTTGTAGCTTGCCGAGAAGTTGAAGTTCCAGCCTTTTGTCGGTTGGACACGTCCGCTGAAACTGAGGTTTTGTGTAAACTTCC
Source organism: uncultured Porphyromonadaceae bacterium (assembly GCA_900544305.1). Lineage (GTDB taxonomy): Bacteria > Bacteroidota > Bacteroidia > Bacteroidales > Muribaculaceae > Limisoma. The sequence goes on along the minus strand of UQUV01000003.1, from coordinate 121,748 downwards.
CGTTGTAGTCCATTTTTTCCTTGTTGAAGTCGCCATAGGAATAGTTGACCGAATAGTTGAGGGTAAGACTCCAGGGGAACGACCATTTGGCATATCCGTCGGAATCCAATTCATACCCGCTGCCTGATTTTGACTTGCTGTCCTCTTCCTTCGAATCGGAGGCCATGTCGGTCGGCATGTCGGACGTGTTTTGTCCGGTGTTGCTTCCCTTGCTTACGTCCTTTTTGTCCTTTTTGCCGAACAAGTCCTTGAAGGTGGAATTGTTGAACGTGTAGCTGAATGATGTACCCGTGCTCGACAGTTTTGCCCAGCCTTTGCCCACTTGCCAGCGTGTCTTGTTGACGCGTACGGGAGAGCCCGATTCATTCAGCTGATAGGTGTAAGGGTCCCATGTGGCTGAAAGGTTCAGGTTGAAGTTCTTGATAAGGCGGAGAGAGAGCGACGTGTTGATGTTACTCCAGTTCAGTGAGTCGGCTGCAAAGTTGTACGACTGTGAAATGGTGAAGTTTTCGATGAGCGAAATTTTCTTTATGCCTGTCGTATCCTTGTCGGACTTCACTTTCATTTCCACGTTGTTGGCAAGCGACATTGTCACCATGCCGGTTTTTCCCGTACCTACGGAACCGAAGATGTTGCTTCCGAAGTAGCTGTACTTCTTGGTCTGGTTTATACCGTTGTTGTCTACGTAGTTATACTGGCCGTAGTATCCCCAGAACGGTTTGGAAAAGTCAGGCGACGCACTGAATGAAACCGTAGGGCTCAACACGTGGCGAATCATCTGCACTTTGTCGCCCAGGAATTTCATCGGCTGGAAGAAACCGTAGATTTTCGTATCGAATGCTACAGACGCGTTGAAGTCGAACACGTTGTAGAAATTGTAGGTCGTATCCATTACTTCAGCCGATGCGGCAGGGTCCCATGAGCGGTGAATCTTGCGTGTGTACATACGGTCGTTCATGGAAATGCTCGGCGACACGTTGATGTACTGGAAAAGGTTGAATGTGGCCGATACCGGAACGGAGTGGCGCATACCGTTGTTCCAGTCCTTTACGAGGCTTTTTTTCAGGAACTCGTTCTGTTTGGCTGTCAGGTTGTTCTGGAAATATCCGGTGTATGACAGTTTGATTTTTTCATACCATTTCTCGGCACCGGCTGCGCGTTTGCGCTTGAATGGTGCGACTTGCGACAGCGACAGCGTCAGGTTCGGGAACGAAACGGTGAGCGTAGAGTCGGCAGTACGCTGTGCGATGGAAGCCGTTGTCGAAATCTGGAATTTCGGGCTGATGCGGTACGACATGTTGACTGTACTGTTCTTGGTGTTTTCGGTCGACGCGTCGGTGTAGTAGCTGTTGAGGTCGTTGCGCTCATAACCGCTGGTGGCAAAGTTCACGCTGGCCGAGAACGTCAGGTTCGGGTTGGCCTTTGCATCCTGCGAGTGAGTCCAGCTAACGCGGAAGTTCTTCTGTTTCGAATAGTCGGGTGAACCCTTGTCGCCGGTAACGGTTGTAAGGTAACTGATGTTGAAGTTACCTGAAAATTTATAGCGCATGCGGTAGGACGACTGCGCGGAGAGTCCCCACGAGCCTTTCGTGTAGATTTCACCCGTCAGCGCGAGGTCCATGTAGTCGTTGATAGCGAAATAGTAACCGCCGTTGCTCAGGTAGAAACCGCGTGAATAGTCGTCGCCGAACGTGGGCATGATGATACCGGACGAGTATTTCGAAGTGAACGGGAAAAAGCCGAAGGGCACAGCAAGCGGTAACGGTACGTCACACAATACCATGTAGGCAGGTCCTGTCACAATGTCCTTTTTCGGGCGCATTTTCGCTTTCGTCAATTGCAGATAGAAGTGAGGATGCTCGTGATTGTCGCAGGTCGTGTAGCGTCCGTCGGTCATATAGTAGATGTCATCTTCCATTTTCTTTGTTTTTCCGCCGGTGAGGTAGCCTTCGCCCTGCTCAGTAACAACATCAGTGATGAAACCGCGGTTTGTTTTGAAATTGTACTGCATGGTTTTTGATTCGTACGACCCGCTGTTGTCCTTGAACACCGGGAGACCGAACTCTTCGCCGGCTGTGTCGATGGCACCAGTGGCATAGACCATGCTTTTTACCATGTCCATCTTGATGTTTTCGGCCGAAATGTTCATCTGTTTCCCGTATTGAATCTCACTTTTACCGTACATGTTGGCAATGTCCTGTCCGAGCATGACAAGGGAGTCCTTTGCCGTAAAGTCGACTTCCGAATCGATGTCCACCTTTTCCATACGGAGGCGCGACTGTCTTTTTTGCGGAGTTCGCAGTGCTGCGGAATCGGCGGCAAGTATGGTCGTCGTGTCGGCAGCCAGTGTATCAGCGGTTGCAGTTGTTTCCTGAGTCGGGATGACGCTGATGCTGTCCGAAGGAACGGCCTTTATTGTGTCGGTCGGCACTACTGCCGTTTCGATGTCGGGCATTGCTATGGAATCTGTTGCCGTTGAATCATTGGCAGCAGTCAGAGAATCTGTAGGAAGGCTTGTAGCCGGTGTCTGGGAAATGACGGCTTCCGGCCGGTAGGGAACATATTGCGCACGGAGCGACGGACGGCTGACATGAGGCATCTTGTTACGGCGTGCGGCCATAACCTGACGAATCGAGTCAATACGTTGGCTCGATCTCAGTTGTGCGTCCACCGTGCCGGTTGTGTCGGCCGTGGTTTGTCCTGTTTGCTGGTTTGCTTGCGTGCTGACGGGGTTGTTTGGGCGTGCAAAGCCTATGCAACAGAGCAGCGTGGCAAGGATAATGTATATATGTAAATGCTTCAAATCTCCTGAATACGCAAAATATGGTGCAAAAATACAACAATCGGCTGAACATTGCTACTGTTCAGCCGATTTTTATATGTGTTATAGGGAAATTAACGATTGAAGAGCTCGTTCATCTCGTCGAAGCGGCGGAGCTGTGCCTCTCCGAACTTCTTCATGCTTTTCCGTATTCCGTCGACGGTTTTTATGCGCTGTATGTGGGATTTGGAGAAAAATTTGTCGGCATAGCAGATGATTTTTTCTTCCAGCGAAACGGGGAGCATGTCGCGGTGGGGCAGGGGCAACTGCTGTGCGACGATTTCCTCGCAGGAAAGTCCGGCTCCCGTATGGCGTTCGCACACAAGGGCATGGCGCTCGAGTCCGAGTCCGCGCAGAAGTTCGGCTCCGATAATGCCGTGCCGGATGTAAGGTTCCGTACCGATGCAGTAAATATCGGGGGCGTTGGTCTTGAAGATGCCTATGTCGTGGAGGATGGCGGCATCGTAGATGAAGTCCTCGTCGACTTCGCCTTTGAATCGGGCGGCTATCTCAAGCGCCTTTTCGGCTACCTGGCAACTGTGAATCCAAAGTGTGTGAAAAAGTTCGGAGTCGGGCGAGTAGTATTTCAGCAATATGTCTTTGGCTGTGAGATTGTCAATCATGTTTCGGATGTTTGGGAAAAAGTACAGGGTGCCGTTGAAGTGACACCCTGTTAGTATTTGTCGTTTTTTTGAATTCTGTTATTCGATGACGATTGTGTTCCAGCCGTGCACGTCTTCCACTTCGCCGAGCTGAATGCCGCGCAGCGTGTTGTAGAGTTTTGTGCAGATCGGTCCCGGCTTGCCGTCAGGTGAAATGACGTATGAGCGGTTGTTTTCCGGGTCGTCGATGCGTTGGATAGGGCTGATAACGGCTGCTGTTCCGCATGCGCCTGCTTCTTCCAATGTGGAAAGTTCTTCTTCCGGAATGTGGCGGCGTTCTACTTTGATGCCCATGTCTTCAGCCAACTGCATGAGGCTCTTGTTGGTGATGGAAGGCAGGATAGATGTAGACAGCGGAGTGATGTAGGTGTTGTTTTTGATGCCGAAGAAGTTGGCAGCACCGCATTCGTCCATGTATTTCTTTTCTTTTGCGTCGAGATAGAATTCAGCGGAATAGCCTGCTGCGTGTGCCTCGTGGCTGGCCTTCAAGCTGGCTGCGTAGTTACCGCCCACCTTATATGTACCTGTTCCGAGTGGAGCTGCACGGTCGTATTTGCGGGTGATGACATACGGAGTTGTAGCAAAACCGCCTTTGAAGTATGGTCCAACCGGAGTGACGAAAATGACAAACAGGTATTCTTTAGCGGGCTTGACACCAACTTGTGCCGACATACCGATTTGCAGCGGACGGATGTAGAGTGATGCGCCGCTTCCGTATGGCGGAATGAAACGTTCGTTGAGGGTTACGACTTTTCTGACCATCTCTTCGAATTTTTCAACCGGAAGAGCCGGCATCATAATGCCTTCGGCTGAACGCTGGATGCGTTTTGCGTTTTCTTCCATGCGGAATACGCGCACTTTTCCGTCTTTGCCGCGGAACGCCTTCAGACCTTCAAACGCTTCCTGTCCGTAGTGAAGACAGGTGGCGGCCATGTGCATCGGTATCAACTCGGAGGAACTGATTTCAATTTCTCCCCATTCGCCGTTTTTGTAACAGCAGCGGACATTGTAGTCGGTCGGCATATAGCCAAACGAAAGGTTTGCCCAATCAATATTTAAAGGCTCATTCATGATTTTGAGTTTTGTTACTACTTGCAAACTTAACGAAAAAAATCGGATTTGGAGTAGAATGTTGGAAAAAAATACGGAATAATTCACTTGGTTCGAATTTGGGTGTTCGGAATACGAAAAAATGCCGTATCTTTATGAAAAATTAAAAATGCAATGGAATCTATCAGACAGATATATAGAATCGGTCACGGACCGTCGAGCAGCCATACGATGGGGCCGATGCGTGCGGCGCAAATGTTTTTGAAACGGGTGAGCGAAAAACCTGTCGACCATTTCGATGTGACGCTCTACGGCAGTCTGGCGGCTACTGGGAAAGGCCACTTGACCGACGGTGCCATTTACGATGCGCTTTCTATTGCCGCACCGGTCAATATCAAGTGGGAACCTAAGGTGTTTCTTCCGTTCCATCCCAACGGTATGCATTTTGAAGCTATTGACGGCAACGGCACGAAACTGGACGAATGGACGGTTTACAGTATTGGCGGCGGAACACTCGCTAACGAGGAGTTTAACGAACAGAAGGCGGCCGATGTCTACGACATGAACAAGATTAGCGATATTCTTGACTGGTGCGACCGGACGGGATACTCCTATTGGGAATATGTGGGACAATGCGAAGGGCCCGACATTTGGGAATATCTTGCCGAAGTGTGGCGGGTGATGCAGCATGCGGTCAAGCGCGGGCTGAATGCGGAAGGCGTGATGCCCGGCGGACTTGGACTGCGCCGCAAGGCTTTGACTTATTTTGTGCGTGCCGGTGGCATGAGCGGCAGTATGCGAAGCCGCGGGCTGATTTATGCCTATGCTTTGGCCGTATCGGAGGAAAATGCCTGTGGTGGTAAAATTGTGACTGCGCCTACTTGTGGTTCGTGCGGGGTGCTTCCTGCCGTGCTCTACCATTTGAAGGAATCGCATGGCGTCAGCGACGAGCGTATTCTCAGGGCGTTGGCTACTGCCGGACTGTTTGGTAATGTGGTGCGTACCAACGCTTCCGTGTCAGGTGCGGAAGTGGGTTGTCAGGGTGAAGTCGGTGTGGCGTGTGCTATGGCGGCAGCGGCTTCCTGTCAGCTTTTCGGAGGTACGGTGTCGCAGATTGAATATGCGGCGGAAATGGGTTTGGAACACCATTTGGGACTGACTTGTGATCCGGTTTGCGGTCTGGTGCAGATTCCGTGTATAGAACGTAATGCCTTTGCGGCGGCACGTGCGTTTGATGCCAATTCCTATGCGAATTTCACGGACGGCCGGCATCGGGTGAGCTTTGACCAGGTAGTGGAAGTGATGAAACGCACAGGCCACGACCTGCCAAGCCTTTATAAGGAAACTTCGGAAGGTGGACTGGCTGCTAATTTCGAGGATTGATATTTTTTTTACTGAATATAAAATACGGCGGCGGACAACCTTGTTGGGATTTGTCCACCACCGTTGTATTTGTTATGCTCTGTTCGGTGCTTAGAACAGATAGGCGATGCCGGCATTCAGATAAATAGGGTACATGCTGAACGTAATGGTGTTGAAATCCTTTTTGAAGGCATCGTTCAGTCCCCATGAAAGGTCGGCATACAGTTTCAGGTGCTTGAAGGCTTCCCAGTCGGCTCCCAACTGAACGCCCCATTGGAATTTTCGGAGCTGGTTGGAGAAATCGTAGGGTGCAGTGTTGTCGCCCGTGTATTCCACTTTCAATCCGGTCGGGTCTTCCTGACGGATATAGCCGTCATAAACATAGCCTGTGAAATTGCCTCTCAGCAGATAGGACAAGAACACACCTGCTTTGATGGAAGTACGCTTGTGCACCTTGTATGCTCCGAGAATCGGGAACGTGAGGAAGGAGTTTTCGACAGTGGTCTGCACGCCGCCAGTCCAGCGACCTGCTACACGTTCGCCATTGTCACCGAAGATTTCCATGCCGTAGTTCTTTACCCGTGCATCGGTTTTCATGTCTTTGTTTTCGAGTTTCACGCCGGTAATGACTCCCCATTTGTCTTCCGCTCCGAACCATTTGGAAATGTTGGCTTCAACTGAAAGACCCATCATCGGGTTGTAGCTTTCGATAGAACGGATTTCCTGTGGCAGGGGAAGCGGTGCGGTTCCGCCAAGGTTGTAACCTGCACGCAGCTCTATTTTCCAGCCCATTACAGCTGCATTGATAATGGCCTTTGTTCTGTTTTGTTGTGCTTGAACTGCAACAACGCAGCAAAGCGCTATGATTGTTGATAAGATTGTTTTCTTCATGACGGTGGATTTACTCGTGTTCAATTTTTAAATCTTTAATGTCTAATGTGCTGCCTACTGCACCTTTGAAATAGTCGCCGTCGGCGCTTGACGAAATGACGATACCGATTTTATATTTGCCTTGAGCGAGTTTTTCGGGGTCGATTATCTTGCCGTCAACCATGTTGAACGGTATTTCAAATGCTTCCCAATCGGCTGCTTCGTGCGGATTTCCCATCAGGGCGAGAGAAACCAGATTCGGGTGCGTGAAATTGGAGTCGTGAATTGTACCGTCAATGTAGCTTACTTTTTCGTCTGTTTCGAAAAACAGTGCGTAGATAGAGAACAGGTCTTTCTTTCCGGCTATTTCCTTTCCGTTTTCGTCAGTGTATGTTTCGCCGGCCTTGAAGCGGAATGAGCCTTTCAGCTTCGTCGGTTTGTAGCGGTATGGTTCGCCGAATTTTGTTGCACCGCGCGGGTTGGAAGTGGCGATTCCCAGGTCGAATTCTCCCTGGAAAATATTGCCGGCTGCAATACGCATTTTTACCAGCGAACCGAAAAAGCCTGTCGAGCGGGTTACGAGGCGGATGTATTCGGCCTGGCGTGACATTTCGCTATTTTCGGCAAATACGGGTGCAGTCGGGAAATCGGAAGGCGTTTTGCCTTGGCCCGTCATGACGAAGCCCGGGTTGCCGGTTGCCCAAGTCATAATCGGTTCGTCTTCGCTGTCGTTTTCAAAGAATGTGAAATATTTTCCTGTCGGATCGAGAATACAGTTGTTGAATTTGTATTCCGACGGAATTTCTTTCTGAATAATTTTTACAGGGTATTTTTTGCTCCATTCGCCGTCTTCCGAAGTTACGGTGTAGTAAATCGTGTGGTTCTCGGCGTTGAGGAAGTTCTGCACAGAACCGCTTGCCGGAGTAATGGTAGCACCGTCTGTGATGGTAAACACTGGAGCGAGTGCGGAAATGTCCTGTGTAGGACTCATTCTTACGGTGACACTGTAATTGTCAATCACGGGATTCGACTCTGTTTCGGCATTTGGAAATTCGCAAGTCAGAATATCGCATTCTGCATTCGGCGCTTCTTCTTGGATGCATGATACGGATGTGAAAGCCGCACATACACACAGCGCAAGGGTCTTTAATGTAAATTTCATAGATTTCTAAATTGAAAATATTGGCAAAGGTAGAATAAATTTTGAATAATTAAGACGTTAGCTTTGTTAAAGTGGCTTTTTTGACTATATTTGGATATTATGGCTATATTTGTGTTGTCATTAATTCAGCTATTTATGGAAAAGCAGGTGTTTTATTCTAAAATTGGCGGATTCTATATTGCTTCGCTTTTGTTTGTGGGTTTCGTGTTGGTCTATTTGCTGATTATCGACTTTTCGTGGCTGGCATTGGTGCTGGATGTGCTTATTGTCGGTATTCTTGTTCTGATGGGCATAAATACGAAGTACACCTTATATAATGATGGTAAGTTGAAAGTCGTGTGTGGGTTTCTTCCGTCACGCTATGATGTGAGGAAAGCTGTCAGCGTGAAGCCAACCCGTTCTCTTTTGTCAGCCCCGGCTGTGTCGCTCGACCGGATAGAGGTGAAGTTTAAAAAGGGATTGCCACTTGTTGTGTCGCCGCGCGACAAGCAGGGGTTTATTGCCGCATTGAAGGCGGTTAATCCGGAAATAATGGTGGAAGGATTTTAGTGGTCGCTTTGATATATTGGAAATTCTCCGTTTTGGATGCTTAGCCGTAAGGTTATGAAGTGTTAAAAATAAAAAAATAAGCAAACTATTTGAATTTTAGCCAAAAAACGAGTACCTTTGCGCACCGATTATATCCAAAATTAGTGTGTTATTATGTAGTTGCAGGAGCTTTTGGCCGGGTGAATGCAAAGTGCATAATTTATGTAATTAATTTTAAATCAAAGTTTTAGAAGTGGATACTTTAAGTTACAAAACCGTTTCGGCTAACGCTGAAACAGCACAAAAAGAATGGGTTGTAATTGACGCTACAGACCAAGTATTGGGTCGCCTTTGCGCAAAAGTTGCAAAAATCCTTCGCGGCAAATACAAACCAAACTACACACCTCATGCAGATTGTGGTGACAATGTAATTATTATCAATGCTGACAAAGTTGCTTTGACAGGCAAAAAGTGGACAGACCGCGTATATCTTTCATACACAGGCTATCCAGGCGGACAACGCGAATGCACTCCGGAAATCATGAAGTTGAAATCATTCAACAAGCACATCAAACCAGGTATGAACCCATTGTTCATCAAGGTGATGAAGGGTATGCTTCCGAAAAACCGTCTTGGCCGTCGTTTGATCGAAAACATGCACGTTTACAACGGTCCGGAACATCCGCACGCAGCACAAAATCCGAAAGTAATTGACATCAACAAGCTTAAATAATTGAGGTATGGAACAAATTAATGCAGTAGGCCGTCGTAAGGCAGCAATCGCACGTGTATTCGTGTCAGAAGGTACAGGTGTTATCACTATCAACAAACGTACATTGGAAGCCTATTTTCCAAACCCTATCCTTCAATTCATTGTTAAGCAACCGTTGAATGTTGTTGACGCTTTGTCAAAATATGATATCAAGGTTAACTTGGTAGGCGGTGGTTACACTGGTCAGGCAGAAGCATTGCGTTTGGCAATCGCTCGCGCTTTGGTGAAAATCAACGCAGACGACAAGTCAGCTTTGCGTGCAGCAGGCTTCATCACTCGCGACCCGCGTGCTGTTGAACGTAAGAAACCGGGTCAACCGAAAGCTCGTAAGAGATTCCAGTTCAGTAAACGTTAATCGCTGTTTGATTTATCTCTTACAGTTAAAATGTTTAGTATCCAAATTGCCAAGACTTGCTTGCGGCGGGTGTCGCTTGTCGCTACTTGGTAATTGAATTAAGTAGAATGTAAACAAACAAAAAAAGAAAAAAATGTCAACACCAAATTTTGAACAATTGTTAGAAGCAGGTTGCCATTTCGGCCACCTTAAACGTAAATGGAATCCTGCAATGGCTCCTTATATCTTCATGGAGCGCAATGGTATCCACATCATTGACCTTTACAAAACAGCCGCTAAGCTTGAAGAAGCTGCTGCAGCTCTCAAAAATATCGCTAAATCGGGTAAGAAAGTGCTTTTCGTAGCAACTAAAAAGCAAGCTAAGCAAGTTGTTGCCGACAAAGCTACTTCAATCAATATGCCTTATGTAATCGAACGTTGGCCGGGCGGTATGCTTACTAACTTCCCGACAATCCGTAAGGCTGTGAAGAAGATGACTAACATCGACAAGATGACTAAGGACGGTACATTCGACAACCTTTCTAAGCGTGAACGTCTTCAAATCACTCGTCAACGTGCTAAATTGGAAAAGACTCTCGGCAGCATCGCTGACTTGAACCGTCTTCCGTCTGCATTGTTCGTAATCGACGTGATGAAAGAACACATCGCTGTTGCTGAAGCTAACCGTCTTGGTATTCCTGTATTCGCAATGGTTGATACTAACTCTAACCCGAACAACGTTGACTTCGTTATCCCGGCAAACGATGACGCTTCAAAATCAATCGAATTGATTCTTGACACTGTTTGCGCTGCTATGGCAGAAGGTATCGAAGAACGTAAAGCAGAAAAAGCTGACGCTCCTGCTGAAGGCGAAGAAAAAGACGCAGCTCCAAAAAGAGAACGTCGTCGTGTTCGCAAGGCAGACGCTGAAGTAGAAGCTGCTGCAGAGGAAAGCGCTGAATAATTCGGATTCCTCAATTAAATTATTAACAATCATAAAAAATTAAACAATATGGCAGTTTCAATGTCAGACATCAGCAAGCTCCGCAAATTGACAGGTGCTGGTATGATGGACTGTAAAAAAGCGTTGGAAGAAACAAATTGCGATATGGATGCCGCTGTAGAAATCATCCGTAAGAAGGGTCAGGCTGTCGCTGCTAAGCGTGAAGACCGTGAAGCTTCTGAAGGTTGTGTTCTTTCTGCAAGCAACGGCGAATTCGCAGCTATTGTTGCTTTGAAATGCGAAACAGACTTCGTAGCTAAGAATGCTTCTTTCGTAGAACTTACTAAGACTATCCTCGATGCAGCTATGGCTGCCAAAGCTAAAACTTTGGATGAAGTGAAGGCTTTGGAAATCAACGGCAAGACTGTTGCTGATCTCATCGTTGAAGAAATCGGTAAGACTGGCGAAAAGATGGAATTGGGTGCTTACGAATGTCTTGAAGCAGCTGGCACTATCAACTACGACCACCTTGGTAACAAACTTTCAACTGTTGTTGCATTCAATATGCCGGTTGAAAAGCAAGTTGGCCGCAACGTAGCTATGCAGGTTGCTTCTATGAACCCGATTGCTGTGGATAAAACTTCAGTTCCGCAAAGCGTTATCGACAAAGAATTGGAAGTAGCTATCGAAAAAACTAAAGAAGAGCAAGTTAAGAAAGCTGTTGAAGCTGCTCTTAAGAAAGCTGGCATCAACCCGGCTCACGTTGATAGCGAAGACCACATTCAGTCTAACATGAGCAAGGGCTGGATTACTCCGGAACAGGCTGAACAGGCTCGTGAAATCATCAAGACTGTTTCTGCTGAAAAGGCTGCAAACCTTCCGGAAGCTTTGATCCAAAACATTTCAAACGGCCGTTTGAACAAGTTCTACAAAGAATCTTGCTTGATGGAACAAGAGTACATCATGGATGCTACTATGACTATCGAGAAGTATCTTAAGAGCGTTGACGCTAACTTGACTGTAACTGCATTCAAGCGCGTTAACTTGAACCAAGACTAATTCTTTTAGAATTAAATAGAGCCGCCCTGTTGCTTTGCAGCAGGGCGGTCTTTTTTTGTAGCGTGTGAATAATCATCATTTTTAAGGCATTAGCTGCTTTAGTTTTCTTGTTTGTCTGTCGGTTTGTGTCTCATTAACCGTATAGATTTTAGAATCGTTTTAAAGGGCGTTTAGAGGTTCTTGTTTGAATGTCTGCGCTTGTTTGGTGTGTTTGTATTCCTTTTGTTCAATATAACGTTGTAGGGTGCTTTTGGAGATACAAGGCGTTTTATGTAAGAGTTCAGAGAGCAGGTGTTTTTGTTTTATGAATATTGTTTCGGTTGTTTTTGTGCTTTCGTGTCGCTTCCTGATGTTTTTTAGTTTGTTGAGGTGATTTTTCAACATTGTAGTGTATGTTGTATAGCAGTAAAAATATAATTGATTATGTATTAGTTAATTATGTTTTGTGCTGTAATGCTTTGTTGAGTTTTTGTGAAAGTGAAAATGAGTCTTTTGAATAGTGAGAAATGTAATTTTGCAGTGTTCGCATGGCGAAAAAATGACAAAAATTGAAACAAACTTAAAACATAAACACTATGAAATTAAAACAAACACTTTTAGTTGCAGCTCTTCTTGCTTCTGCAGGAGTTTCAAACGCTGCTTTGATTGATGAAAATTTTGCTTTAGACAAACCGACTTTTGCATCGTCAGGTGATGCATCACTTGCAGTTGATGGTAATTTGGGAACTCGTTGGGAAAGTGACCATGTAGATAATCAGTGGTTTTATGTGGATTTAGGTGTTAAAGTAGATTTGGATCATGTCAAAATTTATTGGGAAGGTGCATTTACAAAGCATTATATTCTTTATGTCGCAGATAAATTGACCGATGAGATGTTGGCTAATCTGTCAGATGAGGATTTTTCCAATGACTTTTCAGCAGGTTGGACTCAAGTTGCCGATGTCACTAATGAAAGTTTTGATGCAATAAAAGATGGTAATGATATTCAAGATATTTCGAACTATTCTGGACGTTATGTAGCTATTAATTGTTTGGAACGTGGCACAACTTGGGGTAATAGCTTTTTTGAATTTGAGGTGTATGTTTCTCAATTATCTCAAGGATTTATTACCCTGCAATGTGATGATGACCTTGGCACGTCTTCTACATCATTCGACCTAACAATGACAGGCTGCGCTGCCGATGGAACGGATTTGGATTTGACAGATGTTCAATTGAAAATCGTTGATGAGTTTGGAGAAACACCTGAATATTCTTTTGCTGATAACAAATTAAATATCAATGGTGTCGGAACATTTACAGTTTCTGTTTCAAAAGATAATTTGACAAGTAATACGATTGAACTGACGATCGTGTCTAATAATCCTAATATTTGTACAACTTCATTGGAAGGAAACGAGAATGTAACAGTGACATCATGTGAAATCACAGATCCGGAAAATCCTGCTGAAAATGCGATAGACGGAAATGAAGGTTCAATGTGGATTGTTCCTGATCAACCCGATGCTAATTTGGTTTATGATGCTTGGATTCAAGTAGATCTTGGTAAAGTTTATGATATCGATTGTGTGAATCTTCTTTGGGAAGCAAGCTGCCCTGCTGATTATAGGGTGATTGTCTCCGAGACAGGAAATGATGATTCTGTTGTGTTTGGTGAAAGAACTGGATACGAATCAACTGTTGGTGTAGATTTGATTGATTGGTTTTATGGAAAAACAGCAAGAGGTCGTTTTGTGAAAGTGTATTCCACAAAAGCTGCTTTGGGCTATGGCATTAAATTGAAAGAACTTTGTATTTATGGAAAAGAAGCAACTTCTTCAAGTGTTTCTTCAGTAACAGAATCTGATGTATGTGTGAAACTTGTTGGAAATAAGGTAGTCGCTTCTACGGTTCTTGGTAATTTGACGGTCTACAATATGAACGGTGTTGCCGTTGCAACTGCCAATGGCGTTTCTGAGATGAATGTTTCATCACTTCCTTCTGGCGTTTATGTAGTGAAGGCTGTTGATATGAACGGAAATGTTGCAACTGTAAAAGTTGTAAAGTAATATATTTGGAAGGTTAGATTAGACAGCCCCTGCGGGTTTCCGTAGGGGCTTTTTTAGTTATGAAGAAATCAGTTTTGACCTTAGCTATGGGCTGTTGCTGTCTGTTTGTCGTGGGGCAGCAGCCTGTGTCGGTGGGCAGCGGCAGCTATGCCGAGTATACGCCCCTGATAAAATCGAAGACCGATGAACATGGCGGCGACAAGAGCCGCATAATGGAAAACCGTGAAATCTACATTTCTGACCGCATGAAGGGTGAGCCTATTCCAACGAACGACTGGTGGACGAATGTGCTTGTCGATGCCTATACCGGAAATCTGTGGTCGTATCCGCAAGTCGTGAAGGCAGAATCTGGTGGCGTTTCGGTGGCTTATCCCAACCATTGGAGCGACGACGGTTGCGAAATGAAGTGGGATACGAAGCTGACGGTGAAAGGCCGGCGTTTCAATGCACAGAAAGTGCTTGCCGACGGTTGGAGCGACTGGGGACTGCGTTTGCAGATGGTGGATGACAACAACAATATTTTTGTTACTCTTGCCCAGGGAATGCCGTTCACTTGGTTTGAGCCGGAAAATGTTCCCTTGAGTATTTTTGCTGACGGAGCTGAATTTTTCTCGATGGAAGGTGATGAATTGTCGCTTCCGTTTGAAGGCAGCTGTTTGGGTGTGAAAATCGGTAATGACCTCTATGGCGTATATGTGCCGGAAAGTACAGTCTTTGACATTGTCGACAATGAAGTGAACGTAACCTTTGCCGATGGAAAAACGCCTTTTCTGGTAGTGGCGTTGCTGCCTTCCGTAGAAGCGCTCGAGGCATACGCTCCCTACGCGCCTGTCGTACCCCGCAATACGCGTGTCGACTGGAGTTATGACGAACGAAGCGGAAAAATGACCTCCGTTTGGAATGTCGAGGGTGAAAATCTGTCGGGTGGAGCAGAGCGGAACGTGCTTCAAGGCTTTTTGCCGCATCATTATAAAAACAGTAGTCTCGATTTCTCGTTTACCGGTTATGAATATGCTACTCCTCGCGGAAAAATGAAACTGGCAGCAGGAAACCGTTTCTCTACTTCCTATCATTTCAGCGGTATATTGCCGTGGTTTGCCCGTCCAGAAGAAGATGTCACGTTGTCGCATCCGTATCAGCGCGAACGGATGGTCAGCATGATTGCCGATTATGCGGCAAAAGGTTCGTTCGGCGCGGATACCTATTGGGGTGGAAAAGGTTTGATTCAAATGGCACTCAACATGACGTTCGCTTTGGAAATGGGTGAAGATGCACTGTTCGAGCAGTGCCGTTCGCGCCTGCGTGAAGCGATGGAGGACTGGCTGACTTATACGCCGGGCGAAAGCCAGCGTTTCTTTGCCCGTTACAGCCGTTGGGGAGCACTTGTGGGCTACGACACCAGTTATGATTCCGATACATTCAATGACCATCATTTCCACTATGGTTATTATGCGTATGCCGGTGCGGTGCTGGCGTTGGTTGACGATGATTTCCGTGCGAAATATGGCGAAATGCTTCGTCTGCTGGCGAAGGACTATGCCAATTGGGAGCGCGACGACAAGCGTTTTCCGTTGTTCCGTACATTCTCTCCTTGGTCAGGCCACTCCTATGCCGGCGGTTTGGGCAATGCGGGCAATGGCAACGGCCAGGAATCCACATCGGAATCCATGCAGGCTTGGGGAGGAATGTATCTGCTTGGTGTAGCTTTGGGTGACAAAGAGATGCGTGATGCCGGTATTTTCGGTTGGGTGACCGAATCGAAAGGCGTTGCGGAATACTGGTTCGACCGCGACCGTGAGAACATCAACCGTTCACTCTATACGAAACCCTACAACAGCAATCTGACAGCGGCCGGTATCGGTTGGTGGACATGGTTCTCGGGCGACCCCGTCTGGATGCACTCTATTCAGTGGATGCCTATTTCTCCGTGTCTCGACTATTTGAGTGAAGACCTTGATTTTGCCCGTTGGGATTACGAAACGATGTGGGCCGGCAAGGAAATCGGCGGCTGGGTGGCAGATAAAAATTATGCGGGTTCCGCTCTCAGCAAGGAGTCGGGTTTGGGCAATGTCGTGTTGTCGTATCTGCAACGGTTTGATGCCGACCAGGCTGCTCAGATTTTTGATGAAATGTGGGATGCGGAAATGCCTGTTGCTCGGAATACGGACACGAACGGCATTACTTATTATATCACTCATTCCCACCGTACGTATGGCGACAGGGATTATACCGTAAATGCCGACATTACGACGGCAAGCGCCTATTGCGATGCGGAGGGACATTATACCTATGTTGTCTATAATGCTGAAAACGACGAACGGCAAGTGACTTTCTATCGCGACGGTTCCGAATTGGTGAGCTTCAAGGCTCCTGCAGGAAAACTGACGGTATATAGTGATGAACCTCAGTTGGCAACTGTGGAAATTATCAATGGCGAATCTGTTGTAGCTCCGGGCAAAAGCCTTCAATTGAAAGCGGAACTGCTTGACCAATACGGCGCTACTACGGAAGGCGATGTTGTGTGGAGCGTGGAAGGTTCGGGTGGTACAGTCGATGGTAACGGATTGTTTACAGCCGGACAGGAGAAAGGTGAGACTTGTAAGGTGGTAGCTGTTTGTGGCGGACTGCGTGCTGAAAAGGGGTTGCGTATTGACGACGAACCGGTGCTGCACTCTGCTGCCATTGAGCCTCAAGTGGAATATGCTGAAGCCGGCACTACACTTACGTTCTCACTCAACGCCAAAGACCAGTATGGGAATGCTTTTCCGGTTGTATGCCAATGGCGGATTAAAAAGGATGGCAATGTGGTGAAAAACGACTCTATTCTCGACATACAGGGTGTAGGCATTTATACGGTTGAGGCAGTAACCGATGGCGGAAAGGTGTATTCACATGATGTATATATGACACCGCCGATGGAAAACCTTGCCCTTCACAAGCGCGTGGTGGTCAGCTCGTATGAAAATGTCGGAACGGTAGCCGAATCGGCCACCGACGGCGATTATTTGACACGTTGGGGAAGCCAGCATACCGATGATGAGTGGATATATGTAGACCTTGGCACTCCGAAATACGTCAGCTATGTCACTCTTTATTGGGAAACGGCTTATGCATCGCTTTATGAGATTCAAGTGTCCGACGATGCTTCCGACTGGACAACTGTGGCCGAAGTCAGCGGAGGCGGCGGTGTCGAGAATGTAAGTGTGGGCAGGTCCGCCCGATATGTGAAAATGCAGGGAAAAGGCCGTGCCACCACTTACGGCTATTCGCTTTATGAATTGGAAGTGCATGGTATTGACCCGGATAGCGACCCTTCGGAACTGATGGGTATTGAAGTGACCGCGCCCTCTTTGCTTGTCAAGGAAGGAGAATCCGTCCAATTGAAGGCCGTAGGCTATGACGGCAGAGGTGAGAAAGTTGATATTCAGCCGCAATGGTCGGTAGAAAGCGGGAAAGGCGAAGTTTCCGAAGACGGCATTTATGTGCCTGTGGGCTATGGAACTGCTGAAGTAACGGCTACAGTCGGTGACAAGAAAGCCACGGTTCAGTTTGTGGTGGAAGAAAGCATCAAGCCCCGTTCGGTGGAAATCTATCCTCAGAATGTGGAGCTGGTGAAAGGTGAATCGGTCGAGTTCAGTATTGAAGTGTTCGACCAGTTCTCGACGGCATGTAGTAGCGACGGGTTTGTCTACGCCTGCAAGGCTGCGCCTGAATTGATGGACGGCGCTGTTTTCAATGGTCTGCGTGAAGGGGAATATGAAATCATTGTGTCGAAGGGGGCTGTTGCCGATACGGCCTATGTGAAAGTAGGAAGCTATGCTGATGTCAATTTGGCGCTCAACAAGCCTGTGACGGCTTCCAGCTATGAAAACGACCTGACATTGCCCGAATATGTCAACGACGGTGATTTGTCGACTCGTTGGGGTAGCGCTTTCGACGATAATCAGTTCGTTTCCATTGATTTGGAAATGCCTTATGTGCTTAACCGTATTGTGCTGCATTGGAATAAGGATGCCTATGCTACGGACTATCGTGTGGAAGTGTCGGACGATGAAATGATTTGGAAAACTGTTTATCAGGAATCGGCATCAACGGGAGGAACACGCGACATTTCGTTTGCCAATGTAGCCGGTCAATATGTGCGCATTTACTGTATGGCAAGAAGTTTGCAATATGGTTCATGTCTGGACGAAGTGGAAGTATATGGAAAATCCCGTTATGAAAACCCCGTAGCAAGCGATGTGCAAATCAGTCTGCCTGACGGTACGGTAGCCTATATTGGTGAGCCGGTTCAGCTGAAAGCCCTGCTGACCGACCAATACGGACTTGAGTTTGCTCCGCAAGGCAGCTTCGTATGGGATGTTTCCAACGGAAATGCAACCGTCGATGCCGGAGGCATCCTCACTCCGGTCAGCGAAGGCGAATGTGTGGTGACGGTTGGTTATGAAAACCTGACAGACAGAGTAGAACTTCGAATTTTGGCCGAACGGAAAATGACTTTGTTGCAGGTATTCCCGCCGGTTGCCGAGATTGAAGCCGGTGTGTCCTTGCAATTGGAGGCTGTAGTGGCCGACCAATATGGAAATACGCATAAAGAAATAAGTGATTGGGAATGTAGCGGAGGAACATGTATCGACGGTGCGTTTGTCGCCGATGAGCCGGGAACTTATCAGGTGACAGCCCTTTCGGGCGGTTTGAAGGCAACGGCGACCGTTGAAGTGGTTTCGGCTTTAACTGAGAACATTGCACTCAACCGTCCTGCTGAGGCTTCTTCTGGAACAGCCTCGGCTGCCAATGACGGCAATACCGGAACACGTTGGGAAAGCGACCATGTAGACGGGCCGGAATGGCTGATGTTTGACTTGCAGGGCGTTTACCACTTGATGCGCAGTGAAATCCAGTGGGAAGCTGCTTCGGCTGCCAACTATGAAATGCAGGTGTCGCTTGATGGTGAACATTGGCAGACAATAGTTTCAGAAAACGGGCTTTCCGGAGAACGTACCGACAAGGCTACCATTAGTGCCATTGCCCGTTACGTTCGTCTGTGGTGTACGAAACGTGCTTTGCCTTACGGCTATTCCGTATGGGAATGGCAACTGTTTGGGCGTGAGATGCACGACGGTGAAGCCTGTGAAGTAGTATTTGTTGATGCTCCGGCCGAAATTCCTGCCGATTCTGAAAGTCAGTTTACGGTAGCAGTGAAGGATGTGGCAGGGCAGGTGCTGACAGACGTGGATTTGACATGGGCTGTCACTGGCGGCGGTGCTATCCGTTCAGACGGGCATTTTGATGCGGTTGTTCCCGGTGATTACACTGTGACGGCTTGGTCGGGACTGGCTAACGCTTCTCACGACTTCTCGGTTGTTTACCTCTCGGGCGTTGCTTCCCAGGAAGATGCCGGTGCCGTTATTACCTGCCACAAGGGCCGATTGAATATACATTCGGAGGCTACGGTGTGCAGTGTGGCGGTTTATTCGCTCTCCGGTTCACGTCAGTGGGCAGTCGGAGGTTTGTCAACCAATCGCTACGGAGCTATATTGGATTTGCCGGATGGCGTATATGTTGTTGTAGTACAGACAGAAAACGGTTACAGGATTGGTAAAATCATGTTGCTGTAAATACTGTACTTTATAAGTCATACATGTATTTTTTGAAATGGGTTATGCTGCTGACAGCATGGCCCATTTTTCGTTTTTTGTGGGAAAAAGATTCGGAATAGGCTGTGAAAATTTGTGTAAGTCGGAGAAAAAATTTATCTTTGAATCATGTATGACTAAATTATAAGCAATTACACCTGATGAATACAGCGTTTTATGGTGTATTGATATTTTGCTATGGAAGATTAACAAAACCTAACTTTATGAAGAAAAGCCTTATATTCTATATCATTGTGTTTGTTGCTGGCATTCTTCTGTCAAATACTGTCAATGCGAATGAATTGCCGAATTTTTATTTCAAACAGCTGTCACAACAGGACGGACTGGTTCAGAATTATGTCCGTTCCATTACATTGGACCATAATGGATTTTATTGGATAGGAACCCGTACTGGACTTAGCCGTTTTGACGGGTATGAGTTCCGAAACTATCAGAATGAAGCCGAGAATAAGAATTCCTTGTCGGCCGATATGATTTTTTATGTGGTGGAGGATGCTCAGGACAATTTGTGGGTGTCGACATCGGGAGGTTTGGATTTATATCAAAGAAAAACGGATGATTTCGAGCATATTGCATGGTATAATTCCCGTTTCAGAACACAGGCTTATCTTGTGTGCGATACGGCCATATATTTTGCCGGTTCAGGAAATATATTCAAACGTTCGTACAATACGGGTGGACTTACCTTGATGCCGATGAAGTCTAAGGAGCAGCATTCGTCCTTTACATTTATGGCGAAATGGGGTGGCGAGCAGTGGATTCTTGCTACTCGCTGGAACGGTATGTGGCTGTACAATTTTCGTACGGGAGATATCCGGAGAACACCGTTCATCCGCGAAAAGGAGATTATGGCAACCATTGTTGACTCTAAAGGACGGCTGTGGATATCGCCTTATGGAAAAGGACTTGTAGGGTATTTGCCCGACGGAACGAAATTCGCTGAGCTTCATACGGGAAATTCTGATTTAAGCAATAACATTATCCTTGACATCGAAGAGCGCGACGGTCAACTGTGGCTCGCAACCGATGGCGGAGGTATCAGTGTTTATGATATGTCGACTGGGGCTTTCCAGAATATCCGTTATGTTGTCGGCGATGCCAATTCGTTTCCTTTCAGCTCTGTCTATTGCTTGTATAAGGACGACAGTGACAATATGTGGGCTGGTACGGTGCGCGGCGGTATGATTGGAATCAAGGAAGTGCATATGTTCAGCTATCGGGATGTGCCGCCCGGAAATGATAACGGTTTGAGCGACCGTTCCGTTCAGTGCCTCTATGAAGATGAAAACGGCTATATATGGATAGGAACGGACGGAGGTGGCTTGTCGTGTCTTGATCCGCGGCAGAACAAGTTCCGTCATTTCCCTCTTACCTTTAATTTGAAAGTCGGTTCGATAACGAGTTACAGCCGTGAAGAGCTGCTGGTTTATTTCTATTCCTAAGGCCTGTATCTGTTCAATCGCACGACCGGAGCGATACGCCCGTTCCTGTCGGAAGAGCAGAGAGCATTGGTGACACGCTCAGCTACATCCATCAATTTGAGTGCGTCTTCGCCCGACAAAATACTTCTGTTTACGGACCGTATTTGTATTTACGACAAAACGGACAACTCTCTGGTGGAACTGTCAATGCCGAGCAAGGTGAACTATAAAGGTGCGATGATGCCTTTTTATGCTGACAGCATCCAGACTTATGCGTTGAGTCAGTCGTTTGTTGTGAAGGTTGTACAGAATTCTGCCAAGGTGGTGTCGGTGCTGACTCTGCCGGAAGACGACGGGGAAGTCATTAATTCGGCGAGCCGTGACAAAAATGGAAATCTGTGGCTGGGCACCAATAAGGGATTGCTTTTCTATAATGAGAGTACAAGAAAACTTGAACGCATTGAAACCAATAAGTTCAGGGAAGTCACGTCGATGGTCTATGCAAAATCGGGTTTGTGGATAGGCGCACAGAATATGCTGTTCCGCTATGTGGAAAAAGACAAGCATTTTTTGATCTATGGGGAGTCGGACGGGGCTATGAGCAATGAATATATCAACAAGGCAACTTTAGTGTCGCGCGACGGTGATATTTATCTGGGAGGAATCACGGGACTTCTCCGCATTGACGGCGATTATTATTCGTCGTATGCCGGTGACGACACTTCTCCCATGTCGCTTAAAGTTGCAGATGTTGTGCTTGACGGAGTTTCGGTGCGGAATATTGCTGCCGACGGTGTTCAGGAAATTAAAATTCCATGGGACTATACGTCGCTGTCACTCAAATTGATGGTGCGTGAAAAAGATATATTCAGAAAGAAAATGTTCCGTTACTATATAAAGGATTTGGACCGTACTTTCTTGGAAACATACGACCATACGCTGATGCTGCACTCGCTGCCGACCGGCACTCACGAAATCTATGTGTCGTGTAGCACGCGCGACGGGGAGTGGAGCGAGCCGAAATGCTTGATTCGTCTGCAAGTCGTTCCACCCTGGTGGCGGCAATGGTGGTTTTTATTGCAGGTTGTAATAGCATTGGCGGCAATTGTATATCTGGGATTTTCCTATTCTTTACGCAAGAAGCAGAATCAGTTGCTGTTGGATTTGAAGGAGAAGGAAAAGAAGATATCGGAGGACAAGGTACGTTTCCTTATCAATATCAGTCATGAGCTGCGTACGCCGTTGACCTTGATTTATGCTCCGCTGAAACAACTGCTTAACAGTGATAATAATGACGGCGAGCGACTGCACCAGCAATTGCGCCGAATATTCAAGCAGGCACGGCAGATGCGGAATCTTATTAATATGGTGCTCGATATGCGCCGGATGGAAGTCGGGTATGAGGAACTGCATCTCGACCCGCACGATTTGAATTCATGGCTGGGTACTGTAGTCGATGATTTTGTGGAAGAATATCAGACAAAAGACATGACCTTGCGCTTTGAGCCGGACCCGCAGATCGGAAATGTGGTGTTCGATAAAGAAAAGTGTGAAATCGTTGTGTCCAACCTGCTGATGAATGCTTTTAAATATAGCGAAGGAAACACGGAAGTGGTTGTCATGTCGGAGAAAAAGGGCAATAATGTGCGTATCTCGGTGAAAGACCAAGGCATGGGATTGTCGGCAAAAGATTTGAGCCACTTGTTTACTCGTTTCTATCAAGGAGAGCATAAAATCAGCGGAAGCGGCATTGGCCTTTCTTATTCGAAAACCTTGCTTGAACAGCACGGTGGGCAAATTGGCGCTTATAATAATGAGGATAAGGGAGCAACCTTCTGGTTTGAGCTTCCGTTGGAGCAAATGGACGGATGTGTGGCAATGAAATCAGGCGACTATTTGAACAATGTTGAGCCCGAACGTTCGGAAGAGGATATGCAAGTGCCGGATTCCATAGACTTCAGCATGGAGAACTATTCGATTCTTGTTGTAGATGATGAGAGCGAATTGCGCACTTTCATGGCCGAGGCTTTCAAGGGCGTGTTCAAAAACGTCTATATGGCTTCTGATGGAGAAGAAGGTTTGGCTATGGTTCGCAGATATCAGCCGGATATCGTGGTGAGCGACATTATGATGCCCAAAATGGACGGGTATGAACTTTGCCATCGTTTGAAGAGTGATATTGAAATCAGCCATATTCCGGTGGTGCTGCTTACGGTACGCAGTTCGCAGGAGAGCCGTGCCATCAGTTATAAGCTGGGAGCCGATTCCTATTTGCCAAAACCGTTCGACGTTGACTTGCTGTTGACGATTGTCCGTAACCTTTTGCGTAACCGTGATCAGGTGAAAGCCTACTACCGTAGTGTGTCAGGCGTAGTGAAGACACCAGAAGAGCAGACCTTCAGTAATGCTGACGAGAAGTTCCTACAGAAACTCAATAAGCTGATTGTCGAAAATCTTGATAATGCTGATTTGGATGTGAAATATCTGACCGTGGAAATAGGTATGAGCCGTGCGTCATTATATAATAAGGTGAAAATTCTGACCGGCCTTGGAGTGAACGACTATATCAATCGGGTGAAAATTGAACAGGCCATGCAGATGCTGGCCTCTACCGATTTGTCGGTAACGGAAGTTTCGGAGCGTACGGGCTTCTCAAGCTCTAGATATTTTAGTACGCTGTTCAAACAATTCACTTCTGAAACTCCAACATCGTACAAAAACAGGATGAAAAAAACGAACACGGCTTCTGCTGAAGAAATAAACGAAGAAGTGTAAGTCGTTGATTGGTAATTTATTTTGAGGTATAGAAGATAGGTTTAGACGATTTTGGACATATTATGAACAGAATCGAACAACGAAAAATTACCCGGATAGTAATTTTGTGGCACAAACCTAATCTTCTTATCTTAAAATAAAATTAAAATGAAAACAAAAACTTTACTCTTTTCTGCTGCAGCATTGCTTGCAGTTTCTAGTGTTAACGCTGCAAATGACGATGTAACCCCATCACATTTTAAATTCTCTGAAAAAGAGGTCGGACCGTACGAATTTTTTCAGTATTCTAACCAGGGCTCAAATCCTAGACATTACTCGGACGATGAATTGAAAGAAGGCGGATTTGCAACGCTTGTTGGTAATAATGTGAAAAATGATGATGCTTCTGTTGAGGGTATTAACAAAGGTTGTCATATTGTGGAAACAGAATATGGCAAAATGTTGCTTGTAAAAGGTTTTGGTAGTGAAGAAATGCCGGAACTTGAAGCTGCTGATAATTTAGTGGGGTTTATGTCTTTTAATATGTTTACAGACAAAACTTTCCCGACAACTGTCCCTGTTCGTTTCGAAATGGTGACTAAAATTGTAGGAACACCGATTGGTGAAAACATTACCGTGGATATATGGAACAGGAATGGAGCAACTGAAAATATTCCGTTGCCCACGACCAACGCCTATACTACTACATGTACGAAGTGGATGCCTGTGTTTGGCGATTTGAACAGAGAAGGGTATGGTGCTGAATCGATCCCATTAAGAGTTAAATTCAATATTCCGGGTTACAGTAACTTTGCAGGACGTGCATATTACTTTGCCCGTATTAAATTTACTGCCGAACCGACTAGTGAAATTCCAAATGTTCCTGCTGACGGATGGGATACTCCCGACGGAACTTCAAGTAGTGTGACAACTCTTCCGTCTGAAGGCTGTGGATTTGTTGCATGGGATAATGAAAACATTTATTTGAATGAAATGGAACTTGGAAGCATTGTTTACATTTACAGCTTGAACGGTTCTTTGGTGAAAGCAGTGCAAATTTCCGATTCATTCATGGAAGTCCCGATGTCTACCGGTTTCTATTTGGTTCGCTATGCCGACAAGACTTCCAAAGTTGTGATTCGTTAAAAATTTAATTTAGTCTCTATAAAACATTCTGTTCAGTACGGGGACAAAGTTTGATTCGGAAAAGTTCTGTACTGATTTTATTCCACGCATTGGCATGCATGAGAGCATGACGCAAACCGACTGTGCAAAAAAGATTGCTTTTTGGTTTGTATGGTAAGGTGCGGTCGGTTGAAAATGCAGTTTTGATGTTCAATCCAATCAAGTCTGATGTGCATGAATTGTCTAAAATGCTAAAATCTTGGTTTGAATTAATGTGCTGACAGATAGTGATTTAAGGATGTTTCTTTAAGGATTGGACAATATTGTACATATTATAGACGGGATTGAACATCAATTTGGAATAAAAAACGGACTTTTGCAATGTTCGAAATCAACAGGAATCCTTAAAATTGAAAAACGTGAAAACTTCAGTTTGAAAAACCTGACCATTTCAGAAACATCAAAAGAAAAACCATGTCGGAACAGTAAAATGTAACGGCTTAAAAAAATAGAAAAACAAACCTATACTAACTTAATTAAAATCTTATGAAAGCAAAATCATTACTTCTTTCAGCTGCTGCGATGCTGACAGCTTTCGGTGCTTATGCACAGAATGACATCACACCGGATCGTTTCAAATTTGCGAACCAACCGGAAGGTGAATACAAAATCAACTATTTCAATTCTGGTGCCAACATCCCTACAGGTTGGCAGCTCCCCATCGAACATAGCGATGCCGGTTATTTGGTATTGGCTGGTGCTCCTGGTAAATTAGGACAATCAGAAGAAGTTCCGACTTCAAACATGGGGCAATCAATCCAAAAAATGACTACAATCGTTGATTTGGGTGGTGAAGTAGGTAAGGTGCTTTGTGTTAAAGGCCCGAACTCTAACTACGAAAACGGTGCAGAAAAACTTTCAGGTGCAGATATAGGTTGGTTTAACTTCAATTTCTTCTCACCGTATTCTAAGACTCCGATCAGCACTTCAGATGCAGATCAGAAACCTATCCGCGTTCGTATGGTGTTCAGCATTGTTCACAATACACAGACATCAACAGACGAAATGTTCAAACTTGCTACTTCTACATTGGCTAACAACCAGACAAACTTCGGTGGCTTGTTCAATGCAGGTGATTTCCAACAGTTGGATGAAGAAGGCAATCCTGTTTACGATGAAAACTGGAACGTTGCATATGACCCGACAAAATGGATGGTATATGAATTTGACTGTACGGTAGGTACTGAAGCCGGTAATCCGACTCGCGTTAAGATGGAATTCTCTAATGGCATTTGGATGGAAGGTGCTGTATTGATTAAAGAACTCAAATTTATGACAGAACCTGTTGGTGAACCGGTTGAACGTGAATATGTAACATATAAACCGGGTGACGATGCAAGTGTGGCAGATCTGTTTAAGGAAAAAGCATTCACAGTTAGCGGTGATCAAGTAACATTCAATGCTGCCGGTGAAGTTTACGGCTTGAACGGTATGAAGGTAGCAACTGCTAAGGCTGGTGAAACTGTTCAACTCAATGCAGGTTTCTACATTGTTCGCGCTAACGGCGAAAGCTCTAAGTTGATTGTAAAATAAAAACAAATCCTATATAGTCTTGTGTGGACCGGCATAGAGGTCCACACAAGACTAATTACAACCTGATAAAAACCAAATTACTCTTATAACAAAATACTTCAGTTTGAACTTATGAAAAAAATTCTTTGCTCTTTGTTCCTGGCTGTTGTATCGGTCTTGGCTGTGAACGCTCAAGTCGACAACTATTCATTGAAACTGACATCGGAAGGAAATGTCACTTTTAATGTAATGCCTGAGCTTGACGGTATATCTTCGTACACGGTCCAGTTTTGGATGAACGTAGCCGAATGGAATGAAGGTGCTGTCGTGTATTCCCGTGGAGATGATTTCAAAGCTACTTTGGGAAAAGAAAATGAACTTATATTTATTGTTGGAACTCAAAAACTTATAGCAACATCCAAAGACTTGGCTGCCGGCAAGTGGGCACAACTTACGTTCCTTGCCAATGACAATGCGGCACGAGTGCTTGTAAACGGTGTTGAGTGCGGTAAGAATAGTGCCGTGATGACTATTCCGGCAAGTTTGTCTCCGTTCGTAATTGGCGGTGGACTGAACGGTCGTATTGATGAATTTCGTGTATGGAAGGCAGAACTCGCTGCCGATTATGATTATTTCCAAAACAATACTTTGAATAAGTTTGCTCCTCAATGGGATGATCTCGTAGCATATTATAAATTTGACCAGAATTTGTGTGAAAATGTCGTAGACTACAAATTCAAGCATCACGGCATTTTCTCTGAAAACGGCGCTGAAAGGGAAATTGTGACAGATAACTCTGAATTCAAATATTATATAGCGGCTGCCTATACAGATTTCAGCCGTTTCTTTGACCGTGCAATTGACCGTGACAAGTATCTTTTGACTAACGACCTGATTGTTCTCGGTATTTCTTCATCATCGTCCGGACACTTGTCATTGCCTTATCCGAACAATGCCGGTGTACTTCAAAATGCAGAATATTTGGCAGAATTTGCCGGTCGTAAAGGCGTTTTGTCCTTGAGCGGTGAAGGTGTTGGTATGACTGTAGGTAAAAATGCCATGACACCTAATGACCAGTATACTTTCCAAACTTGGATTTATCTGGAAGAATGGACAGAAGGCGCCTATATCTTTAGAAAAGAAACAGCCGACGGAAAGAACGGTTTCTCCATTCGTTTGGGCAAGGAAAACGAATCCAAGCCGGGTACAGGCCAGATTGTTGTCCGTGTTAACGGTCACGACTATGCTTCAATGGCCAACAACCCGTTTGCAATGAATCAATGGGTACATTTCGGTGTGAGAACTTATTCACAGGACATGCAGATTGAACGTACGTTTGAGTTCATGTTCAACGGCATTGCATTTTTCGGAGCCAACGGACAGTGCGGAACAGAAAAGGAAAGCTGGATTCCTGCCGGTGTCGATGATGTGGATGCAGTTGTGGGCGAAAACCTGAAAGCCAAGTTGGACGACACGGCAATCTGGCATATGTCGCGCAACCGTTTTGACATGCAGAGCGATATGAGTGCAGGCTTGCCGATGCCGGATTTTGATGTGGTGCTGACAGCCGGAGTCATGCAGAAGGCTAATTCTTACTGGAGTTACGACAATGCTGAAGACCCGGGTTATGACTATTATTCTTATAAGCATTTCTTGAGCATCATGAGAAGCGCGTATGCCAACCACCGAGGTTTCAAGATTCGTATGAGTGTCAGCGGACATGAGGGTTGGGAAAACACATTCGCCGATGCCAACAAGCGCAAAATCATTGCACAGGACCTGGCTGAAATCTCCAAGGAGTTTGACGGTGTGGATTTGGACTTTGAATGGACTTATTCAACCGCAGGTTGGAACAATTACGGTCTGCTCACCGAAGAAATCCGCAAGCTTCTCCCTGAAGGCAAGATTTTCACGGTTTCTCCTCACTATGTAACTTATGCGTTCCCGACAAAATATATGCCGAACGTTGACTACTTTACATTCCAGATCTACGGTCCGGCTAAGAACAATTTCACATGGAACACTTATCTTGACGCTTTCCGATGTTTCACGGGACACGGCTATCCTAATGACAAGATATTGATGTCGTTTGCTACTACCACATCAAGAGGTTATGATGCAAACGGTAATGAAATCAAATCTGCCGCTCCGATTGGTGTACGCAACAACCTGCTTGAAGGCAATTATACTCCAGACATGGATTCTGCACTTGACGAACAGGGACTTACACGCTACTTTACAGGCTACAACCAGTCGTATGAAAGAGCGAAGCATGCCCGCGACAACAAACTTGCCGGTATTTTCTATTGGGATATGGGTAACGACGTGAAGACAAATCATAAATATAGTTTGGTGAAGGCTGCAAGCTTTGCAATCAACAGCAACGTAGACACTTTGGTTACTGAAGTTGACATGAATCCGGGTGCTGTAGAAATGTTGCCGAATGAAAACGGTAAAGGCTGCTTGAAAGTTTATCCGAATCCGGTGGACAATCAGTTGACTATCCTTTTGCCGAATGGTGAATCTTGTCAGAGTCTGGAAGTTTTCAATGCAACCGGCGTATGCGTTCTTCGCAATGACAACTTTGAAAAAATACTCGATGTATCTGCCATTCATTCTGGAATGTATGTTCTTTCGGTACAGACAACTTCAGGAAAGATGTATACGAACAAATTTATGAAGCGTTAAAATAAAATAGTACTACCGGTGTGTGGGATAATGCCTGCTGGAACCGTCCGACACACCGTTCTTTAAAAACTTTCTACTGAAAAAATTAAAATTTTATACTATGAAGAGAATTTTCTTTCCCGTTGCCGCATTGCTGCTGGGTGTAATGACTTATTCTTGTCAGGAAGAAGTCGGCAATCCGGGAGATTTCAATCTGAAATCCACATTAGAAGTAACTGGTATTACAACCGCTTCCGGAACCGAGTATCCGTGGGAGGTTGTGAGTGTGGTTGATTCTGCCATTGTTCGTACTTATTTTGAGTATGATACGTTGAAAGATGCTTCAGGTAAGCCTGTTATCGGCTCTGACGGTAAGTACACGATTACTACTGACACAGTGGAATATGTGTCAAATACCAGATGTAAGATTGTCGACATTTCAGAGATCGTGCTTGAACCGAATATCGACACTGTAAGAATTGAGCTGAAGAGCAATGCGAAGTGGAATGCTCCGATGCCGGAATTGGGAACTCCGCCTATTCGTTGGTTCGTTACGCAGAACTTGTCTGGCGGCGGTGACGGTACTGTGATTGCCGCTGTGCCGCGTAATACGAATGTGAGCCGTCCTAATAAGGCTGTCCAACACATTCTTACGGCCGACAGTGCTGTGATTTATCGTTTGACTTTCGGTCAAAAAGGAGAAAAAGATAAGTAATAAAAAATATACGAGCAATGAATAAGAGATTTATATTTATTTTATTGGGCTGTATGTTCTCGTTCCTTTCGGCAACGGCATATGCTCAAGAAATTACGATAAAAGGTGTAGTCCTCGACGAAACTGAATTAGGACTGCCGGGTGCAAATATTATCGTTAAAGGAGGTAAAGTGGGTACGGCCACAGACTTGGACGGTAACTTCTCACTGACGGTGCCAAGCAGCAATTCCGTAATTGTCGTTTCCTATATCGGCTATGAAACGCAGGAAATAAAAGTGGGCGACAAACGTGAATTCCGTATCCAGATGAGCAACAATACACAGCTCATTGACGAAGTGGTAATCGTCGGCTTCGGTACACAGAAAAAAATCAATGCGACCGGTGCCGTTAAGACTATCGACAACACCGTGTTGGAAGCCCGTCCGGTTTCGAATGCCGTACAGGGTTTGCAGGGTGCCGTTGCCGGTTTGAACATTACGAACGACCAGGGTGGTGCGCTCGGACAGGAAATGAACATCAACATCCGTGGTATCGGTTCTATCGGTGAAGGTTCTTCTTCATCTCCGCTGGTACTTATCGACGGTATGGAAGGTGACCTGTCAAGCTTGAACCCTAACGATATCGAAAACATTTCAGTATTGAAGGATGCCGCTGCTGCTTCTATCTACGGTTCACGTGCTCCGTTCGGTGTAATCCTTGTTACTACGAAGAGCGGTGAACGCGGCTTGCGTGTAAACTATACGGGCAACATGCGTATTTCACAGCCGATTTCTGTTCCGAAAAGCGTTGATTCATATGAATACGCCTTGATGGTGAACGATGCGTTCATCAACGCCGGAGGTAGTGCTCAGTTCAGCGATGCTCAGTTGAACAAGATTCTTGCTTATCAGCGTGGTGAACTTCCTTACGGTATTGAACAGGCTGAAGGTCAGAACGACTGGGCTTGGGGACAACGAAGCTTTGCAAATACCGACTGGTATGACGTTTACTTGAAAAACTTTACGACTTCACAGGAACACAACTTCAGTGTGAGCGGCGGTGGTGACAAGGTGACTTACTATTTGTCAGCCAACTACCTTGGACAGACCGGTTTGTTCAATTATGCAGATGAAACATATTCTCGTTTGGCTTTGAACGGTAAGGTCGGTATCAAGTTCAATGACTATGTATCGTTCAACTGGAGCACACGTTTGATTACTACAGACAACAACAAGCCTTCGGCTATGGACAACTTGTTCTTCCACAACCTTGGCCGTCGTTCTCCGTTGATGCCTGTTACGATGCCTAACGGCGAATACAATAAAGAATCTTTGATTCCTTCAATTTCAGAAGGTGGACGTTTTGAAGACAAGAACCAGCTTCTCTACAACCAGGCAAGCTTGGTAGTTGAGCCGATCAAAGGCTGGAAGATTTATGCTGATATCAACAGCCGTCTGGAATCTCCGAGCTATTCCCGTCATTTCAGCAAACTGCAATATACATTGCCTGACGGTTCTACACAGTATTTCCCAGTACTCGAAGGTGTTGCCGACAAGACTGAAATACGTGAAAACGGTACATTCAACCGTCAGCCGCCAGCAGGTACTTCTTACTACGAACGTGCTAAGGGTAGCGTAAACTACTTGCAGACAAACTTCTATACTGACTACGAAAAGACTTTCAACGAAGTTCACTATTTCAAGGCATTGTTGGGTGCCCAGACTGAATACTATTTCAATGAAACCGTTCGCGTAGGTAGCGACAACGTTCTTTTGGACGACAAGCCATTTATCAATTCCGTTTCTGACAACATTATGATTTCGGAACGTAAAGGCGAATGGGCCAACATGGGTTTCTTCGGTCGTTTGAACTATGCATACGATGACCGCTATATGGCGGAAGTGAACCTCCGTTATGACGGTGCTTCCCGTTTCCCGTCCAACCAGCGCTGGGGTGTTTTCCCATCCTTCTCTTTGGGTTGGAACGTGGCTCGTGAAAAGTTCTTCTCAAAACTGTATGACGCAGGTTTCGAATATTTGAAGTTCCGTGGTTCTTACGGTCGTCTGGGTAACCAGAACACGACTTCATTCTATCAGTTCTATCAGAGAATGGAAGCACAGCCGGGTAATGTTGTAATCGGCGGCTCACAGGCATCTGTACTTCCGATGTATGACCCGTACTCAACATCTTTGACATGGGAAAAGATTGAGAATGCCGGTGTCGGTGTTGACTGGGGATTCTTGAATAACCGCTTGACAGGATCTTTCGACTGGTATCAGCGTCGTACTCTTGACATGGTTGGTCCGGCTAAAGCATTGTCGGCAGTATATGGCGGTAACGCTCCTAAAACAAACAACGCCGAGTTGAGAACACGCGGTTGGGAATTGGAAGTTTCTTGGAGAGACCGTATCGGTGCTGACTTCAGCTACGGTATTTCTGCAAGCTTGAGTGACTATAAGTCAGTCGTTACGAAATATGACTCACCTGACGGCAAGCTCGAAGGTACAAATGGTGCAGAAGCATACTATCAAGGAAAAGTTCTTGGCGACATCTGGGGTTACAGAGTGGAAGGTATTGCAAAGAGCGACAAGGAAATGAACGATTATCTGGCACATGTCAACCAGTCGGCCATCGGTTCTAATTGGGGTGGTGGTGACGTGATGTACAGCGACTTGGACAAGAGCGGCAGCATTGATCCGGGTAGCGGAACAATCACTGACCACGGTGACATGACTATCATCGGTAATGCAACTCCGCGTTTCGCTTATAGCTTCACATTGGAAGCATCTTACAAGTTCATTGACTTCCGTGCATTCTTCCAGGGTATCGGTAAGCGTGACGTGTTCTTCAAGAACAGTGCAACTTTCTTCGGTATCGTTTCTCCTTACCAGCGTTCATTCAGCAAGGATCACTTGGACTACTTCCGTTTTGCAGGTTCTCCGCTGGGTGCCAACATGGATGATCCTTACTACGGACGTTTGCGTACAGACCAAAACAACATTCAGGTGAGCGACCGTTATTTGCAGGATGCTTCTTACTTGCGTCTGAAGAACCTTCAAATTGGTTTCAGCCTTCCTGAAAACACTAAACTGGCCAAGTATGTAGAAAAGGCTCGTTTGTATGTATCAGGTGAAAACTTGTTCACATTCACCAATCTTAGAATTTATGACCCTGAAGCGTTGGGCGCATCAACTGACCCTTACGGACCGGGTAAAACATATCCGATGTATCGTGTGTGGTCAGTCGGATTGGAACTTACATTTTAATGACAAACTAAACATTTAGAAAAATGAAAAAATTTAAGTATATATTCGGTGCGTTCTTGTTGGCGGGCAGTGTTGCTTCCTGTAACTTCCTTGACCGTGAACCAATGGATTTCGGCGATGAGAATGCTTATTATAAGACAGTCGATGACTTGGAATTGGCTGTAAACGACTTCTATCAGATTCTTCCTAAGATGGAATATCTTTGGGGCGGTCCTTATGAAGATGACAATACCAGCGACAACCAATGCGGCAACTGGCCTAACAATATGTTCTATCCGGGTGACAAGAAGACTGTTCAACAGGCAAATTCAGAATGGAAATTCGTGAATCTGCGTGGTATCAACTTCTTTATCAACAAGACAAAGGAACAGATGGATGCCGGTGCAATTACTGGTACAAAGGAATTCATTGACCACTATTGGGGTGAAGGTTTCTTCTTCCGTGCATACGAACATTTCCGTTTGCTTCGCAACTATGGTGATGCTCCTATTCTGGAAGTAATGTTGCCTGATGATGAAGCGACTCTGGCACAGGCCAGCAAACGTCGTCCGCGTAACGAAGTGGCACGCTTCATTATCGAAGACTTGAAACGTGCTGAAGAGCTGATGATGGAAAATGCTCCGGCTGAAGGCCGTCTGTCAAAGGATGCTGCCCGTCTGTTGAGAGCCCGCGTAGCGCTTTACGAAGCAACTTGGGAAAAATATCATGCCAATACGGCGTTTGTTCCGGGTAATCCGAAATGGGTTGGTGCGAGCATGTATCCTGACTTCCAGTTTAAAGCCGGTGATGCCCAAAAGGAAATCGAATACTTCCTTGATCAGGCTATTGAAGCCGCTGATTTGGTAGCATCCCACCGTGCATTGGACGATGACTATATCGCAATGTTCAACCGTCTGACTCCGTTCAGCTCTAATGATGAGGTGATTCTCGCACGTTACTATCAGATGGGTATTCTGTCACACAGTGCTTCCAACTACCTTGGCAGAACAGGTGGCGGTACAGGCTTTACCCGTGCTTTGGTTAACACATTCTTGATGAAGAACGGTCTTCCTATTTATGCTGACGGCAGCAATTATGGTGGTGACACTTACATGCTGGATGAAATGAAGGATCGTGACGAACGTCTTGTAAATTCTGTTAAGATTGCCGGCAGCGACATTGAAACGGTTCAAGGTCCGGATGGAACTCTTGTAAACGATACGATTTACTACTATCGTCCTCAATTGACTCTTTCTGGTAACGAAGCTTCTCCGACAGGCTATGAGTTGAAAAAATGGGTAAGCAACGAGCCGGGTCAACAGGAACAGGGACAAGGTACATCGGCTACTCCAATTCTTAGAGCCGCTGAAGCTTACCTGATTTATTTGGAAGCTTATTACGAACGTCATGGAAACTTGGGTGGCAACTGCGACCGCTACTGGACAGAACTTCGTCGTCGTGCAGGTGTTGACACTGACTACAACAAGACTATTGCAGCTACTGACCTTTCAAAAGAAAATGACTTGGCTGTATATTCAAAGGGCATTGAAGTTGACAAGACTCTTTACAACATCCGTCGCGAACGTCGTTGTGAACTGTTGGGCGAAGGTATGCGTCTGGATGACTTGAAACGTTGGCGTGCACTCGACAATATGAAGGATTATCAGGTGGAAGGTATGAACCTGTGGGATGAAATGTACAAGATGTATGACAATGGTGCTTTAAATGGTGTCGTATCTCCTTCAGGTGTTAGCAATTACATCCGTCCGTTGCAGAAGACATCAACCAGCGTTGCCTACAACGGTTACAACTTCCCGAAACCGCACTACTTGGAGCCAATTCCAATCTCCGAGTTCTTGTTGACCGTTGACGGTTCAGGTAACAGCACATTGTATCAAAATCCGGGTTGGCCGACGAAGTCGGACGGTATTGCGGATTATTCTTACGACTGTGACTAATTTATTTGTGATTGGTATTTTGTAAAACAATATAAAGGTACGGGTACTGAATTTTTTTAATGCAATTCGAGTTATTCGTACCTTTAATTATAAAGTAATTATGAGAAATATTTCTTCAACAGTTGTCTGTTCGTTGGCGGGTGTCGGTGCAGCTATGCTCGGCGTTTCCTGTCAAGGAAAAAAAGAGGTTCAGAAGCCTTACAACATCGTGTTTATCATGACCGATGATCATACGGCACAGATGATGAGCTGCTATGACAAGCGTTATATTGAGACTCCGAACCTCGACCGTATTGCCAATGACGGAGTGCGGTTTACAAACAGTTTCGTGGCAAACTCATTGAGCGGACCGAGCCGTGCCTGTATGCTTACCGGCAAGTTCAGCCACAAGAACGGATTTACCGACAATACCACCTGCCGTTTCGACAGCTCTCAGCAGACTATGCCGAAGCTTCTTCAGGCTGCCGGATATCAGACTGCGATTGTCGGAAAATGGCACTTGGAGTCATTGCCTACAGGATTTGACTATTGGGAAGTTGTTCCGGGACAGGGCGACTACTACAATCCTGACTTCATCACGATGAACAATGATACTATCCAGAAACACGGATATATTACCAACATTATCACCGATGAAGGTATCGACTGGATGGAAAACAAGCGTGACCGCGAAAAACCGTTCTGTCTGTTTATTCAGCACAAGGCTATTCACCGAAATTGGATGGCCGACACTTGCAATCTTGCTCTCTATGAAGACAAGGAATTTGCAATGCCTGAAAACTTCTTCGACGATTATGAAGGCCGTCCGGCTGCTGCCGCTCAGGAAATGAGCGTGTTCAAGGATATGGACCTCATCTATGACTTGAAAATGCTGCGTGCTGACAAGGACAGCCGATTGAAGCCGCTTTACGAAAAATTCTATGGCAGAATGGATTCAGCTCAGCGTGCTGCATGGGACAAGTTCTACACTCCGATTATCGAGGATTTCTATGCTCAGAACCTGAAGGGAGAGGATTTGGCCCGTTGGAAATATCAGCGCTATATGCGCGATTATGCGAAGACGGTGAAATCGCTTGACGATAATGTAGGCCGTGTGCTCGATTATCTCGAAAAGAACGGCATGCTCGAAAATACACTTGTAGTCTATACGTCTGACCAGGGATTCTATATGGGTGAGCACGGTTGGTTTGACAAGCGTTTCATGTATGAAGAATCTATGCGTACGCCGTTGATTATGCGTTTGCCGAACGGCTTTGACAAGCGTGGCGACATTCCGCAGATGGTACAGAACATCGACTATGCTCCAACGTTCCTCGATTTGGCCGGAGCTCCGATTCCGGAAGATATTCAGGGCGTATCGCTGCTTCCTTTGTTGAGAGGCGAGAATCCTGCCGACTGGCGCAAGTCGCTCTACTATCATTTCTATGAATACCCTGCCGAGCACATGGTGAAACGCCACTACGGTGTGAGAACTGAACGCTACAAGCTGATTCATTTCTACAACGACATTGACGTGTGGGAACTCTACGACATGCAGGAAGATCCGAACGAAATGCACAACATTTTCGGTAAGCCGGGAACTGAGGAAACCACAGCAGAACTCATGAAGGAACTGAAGAGACTGCAAGTGAAATATGATGACCCGATTTTGGAGAAATATCCGATTAACGACTAATTTTTGAATGATGAATTTTAAGCATATATTGACTGCTTTTTGTCTGTTGCTCGCCGGCGGAATTTTCCAGCCGGCAGCTGCCGACAATTTGCCCGTTGTGCCGCGTCCGTTGAACATGTCGGTAGGCGAGGGCAGTTTCCTTTTTAAGCCGACAACAACGTTCGGAGTAGAAAATGCCGCCCAGTTGAAAATGGTGAGTGCGTTTGCCGAACGTTTCGGCGCTTCGGCCGGATTTGTACCGGCGGTGAGCATCGGCAACAATTCGTCAGATGTTACATTCGTGACTGACTCTTCGCTGTCGTCAGAGGCTTATTCTCTGAAAGTGACAGCCGACGGCATCACGGTAAAGGCTGCCGACAATTCAGGCTTTTTCTATGCGCTTCAGACTTTGCGTCAGCTTTTGCCTGCTGCAATCGACGGCAAGACGGCTACTGACGAGCCGATGAAAGTGCCGGTAATGGAAATTACCGACAGTCCGCGTTTTGGCTATCGCGGTGTGATGGTCGACGTGTCGCGCTATTTTCTTCCGAAATCCGATTTGCTGAAGGTGATTGACGTGGCTGCAATGTTGAAGCTGAACAAGCTGCACTTGCATCTTGTCGATGACACCGGATGGCGTTTGGAAATAGAAAAATATCCGTTGCTTACTCAAGTGGGAGCATGGCGGGTAAAGCGTGACGAACCGTTTCCTGACCGCCGTTGCCAGCAGGAGGGAGAACTTACTCCGGTGGGTGGATATTATACAAAAGATGATATCCGTGAGATTGTGGCTTATGCCGCCGATCGCCAGATGGAGGTAATTCCTGAAATAGAAATGCCGGCTCATACAAATTCTTCGTTGGCGGCTTATCCGGAATTGGCTTGTCCGGTAGTTGATATTCCGATTACGGTTTTGCCGGGTTTAGGAGTAAAGAACAGCCGTATTGTCTATTGTGCCGGAAACGACAGCGTTTTCAGTTTCCTTGAAGATGTGATTGATGAAGTTATCGAGCTTTTCCCTTCGAAATACATTCATCTCGGTGGTGATGAGGCTTCGAAATATTACTGGGAAAAATGTCCGAAATGTCAGGCTCGCATGAAAGCGGAAGGCATCGAACATATTGAAGAACTGCAGAGCTATTTCATGCGTCGCATGAGCAAGTATGTCCAGAGCAAAGGTAAGGAAGTGATGGGTTGGGATGAATTGACCAACAGCACGTTGCCCGACGATGTCATCATCTTTGGATGGCAGGGACTGGGCAAAGCTGCTTTGAAAGCTGCCGAACAGGGCCATCGCTTCGTGATGACACCTGCACGTGTGTTGTATCTGATACGTTATCAAGGACCGCAGTGGTTTGAACCGTTGACTTATTTTGGTAATAATACGTTGAAGGATGTTTACAACTATGAACCGGTGCAGAGCGATTGGAAACCGGAATATGCCGATTTGCTGATGGGCGTGCAGGGTTCGTTGTGGACAGAATTCTGCAACAGTCCGGAAGACGTAAATTATTTGCTGTATCCTCGCCTGATGGCTCTTGCCGATGTGGCATGGACTCCGAAGGAAACCAAGGACTGGCAA
This sequence comes from uncultured Porphyromonadaceae bacterium, assembly GCA_900544305.1. GTDB lineage: Bacteria > Bacteroidota > Bacteroidia > Bacteroidales > Muribaculaceae > Limisoma. The sequence continues at coordinate 83,808 of UQUV01000003.1, read as the reverse complement.
GGATTCCTTAAGGGGGTTGACAATGTGCTGCCTCATCTCGATGCGATGGGAGTGGGCTATGCACGCTCCATGTACAATATCGACCATAAAGTGACTCCGGATAACGGAAAACTTTCGGTGGAAATGTCATGTATCCGTCCGGATGTGGAAATCCGCTATACTACCGACGGCTCGGAACCGACAGCCGGTTCGAAGCTCTATAAATCGCCGGTAACCGTGAAAAAGGACGGTGTGCTGAAAGCTGCTACATTCATGGGCGGAGAACAGAAGGGCATGACATTGAAACTCGACCTTCGTTTCAACAAGGCTACCGGTAAAAATGTTATCACTAAAAACGACAAGACGTATGCTCTTACCAACGGCTTGCGCGGCAGCGACCGTCATTCGGACTTCGAATGGGCCGGCTGGTATGCACAGGATGCATCGTTTACGGTAGATTTGGGCAAGCGCATGGATGTGTCGTCAGTTACGTTGGGTAATGTCACTAACTCAGCAATGGGTGTCCACCAGCCGGCGGTTGTACGCCTGTCTGTGTCGGACGACAACAAGACATTCCGAACAGTCAAGGAGCTGACGATTTCAACTGAAGAAGTGTTCCGTCATCGTTGGGCCATTGAGGATATTCTGCTCAACGGATTCAAGGCTAAAGCGCGTTACTTGAAAATCGATGCCACGAATCCGGGCAAATGTCCTGTCGGAGATGTCCGTGAAGGTCAGGACGTGTGGATGTATTTCGATGAAATCATCGTGAAATAAACGGTGACAGCAGCTCTTGCCGTGGCGAAATATGCGGTAGGGGCTGCTGTTGTCTGTAAAAGAAACTATTAATAATACTACGAAAATCATTTTTTTAACCGATATGAAGAAACAACTGAAATTCTTGTGTGGACTGCTGCTCCTCGCTGCAGGCGGTATGCAAGCTGCCGAACAACTGCCCGAATGGCAAAGCCAATATGCTTTCGGCCTGAACAAGATCGAGCCGCATTCTTATGTCTGGCCGTATAAATCAGGCGATTATGAGTCAATCCAAAAGCAGGATTATGAATCCTCTCCCTATTTCATGGATTTGAACGGAACGTGGAAATTCAACTGGGTGAAGAATCCGGACAATCGTCCGAAGGATTTCTATCGTCCGGATTTCTATGTAGGTAACTGGAACAATATTCAAGTGCCGGGCAACTGGGAACTGCAAGGCTACGGCACTCCCATATACGTGAACGAAACGTATGAGTTTGACGACAAGATGTTTAACTTCAAGAAAAATCCGCCGTATGTACCTTATAAGGAAAATGAAGTGGGTTCGTACCGCCGCACTTTTGAAGTGCCGGAATCGTGGGACGGCCGCCGCATTGTGCTTTGTCTGGAAGGCGTGATTTCTTTCTACTATGTTTGGCTGAACGGTGAACTGCTGGGTTATAATCAGGATTCAAAGACTCCGGCAGAATGGGATATTACAGACAAGGTGAAGAAAGGCGAAAACGTTCTTGCGCTGGAAGTGTACCGCTGGAGTTCGGGTGCTTATCTCGAATGTCAGGACATGTGGCGTTTGAGCGGTATCGAACGTGATGTATATCTGTACAGCACTCCGAAGCAATATATCGCCGACTTCAAGGTCGTTTCTCCGCTCGACAAGGAATACAAGGACGGCGAACTGACGCTTGACGTGGAAGTTGGTGGCAAAACCGACGGTCTTACTGCCAATTATGAATTGCTTGACGACAATAACAAGGTGGTGGCTAAGGGAACGAAAGCGGTAGCTGCCGACGGTAATGTGAAGTTTGAAAAGACAATCGCCGGTGTGAAGCCATGGAGTGCTGAACATCCGAACCTCTATACGCTGATGCTGACACTTGCCGACAACAGCGGCAAGGCTCTGCATACGACCGGCTGCATGGTAGGTTTCAAGACCTCGGAAATCAAGAACGGACAACTTTGCATCAACGGCAAGCCGATTCTGGTGAAGGGTGTAAACCGCCACGAAACGTCGCAAAAGGGCCGTACGGTCAGCGACGAACTGATGCTTCTCGACATCAAGCTGATGAAACAGAACAATATCAATACGGTGCGTTGCGCTCACTATCCGAATGACTCTCACTGGTACTATCTGTGTGACAAATACGGTTTGTATGTGATCGACGAAGCCAATATCGAATCTCACGGTATGGGCTACGGTCCGGCTTCGTTGGCTAAGGATACTACTTGGCTGCCGGCTCACATGGACCGCACGAAACGTATGTACGAACGTACAAAGAATAATCCTTCTGTAACAATCTACTCATTGGGTAACGAAGCCGGCAACGGTGTGAACTTTGAGGAAACTTATAAATGGTTGAAGTCGGTGGAAACCAACCGTCCGGTGCAGTACGAACGTGCCGAACAGAATTTCAACACTGACATTTATTGCCGCATGTACCGCAGCATTGATGAAATCAACGCTTATTTGGCACAGCCTGACATCTACCGTCCGTTTATCCTTTGCGAATATGCCCACGCTATGGGTAGCAGCGAAGGAGGTTTGCAGGACTATTGGAATGTGTTTGAAGCAGAACCGATGGCACAGGGCGGTTGCATCTGGGACTGGGTAGACCAGTCGTTCCTCCGCATTGACGAAAACGGTAAATGGTATTGGAGCTATGGTGGCGACTTCGGTCCGGAAGGTATTCCGTCGTTCGGCAGTTTCTGCTGCAACGGTCTTGTCAATGCAGCCCGTCAGCCGCATCCGCACCTCTATGAAGTGAAGCGCGTATATCAAAATATCAAGTCGAAACTTGTCGATGCCCGCAACTTGAAAGTCACAGTCAAGAACTGGTTCGTGTTCACCGATTTGAAGAACTATACGTTGCACTGGAACGTGACTGCCGACAACGGCACTGTTCTTGCTCAGGGCGAAAAGGTAGTAGATTGCGCTCCGCAGCAGACTGTCGATGTGGAATTGGGCAAATTGAACTTGCCGAAAAATATCCGCGAAGCTTATCTGAATCTTAGCTGGACGCCGAACAACGCTACTGAGTTTGTGTCCGTTGACCATGAAGTGGCTTACGACCAGTTCGTGCTGTCGGCAAATGCCAAATGGGAAGAAAAAGTGACATTGCCTTCAGGTTCTCGTCTGGAAATCAGCGACTATACGCTGTCCAACGACAAGGTGTCGCTTTCGTTCTCCAAAGAAACAGGTGCATTGACATCCTATATGTACAACGGTGTTGAGATGTTGTCGGCTCCGATGACATTGTCACTCTATCGTCCGGCTACGGAAAATGATAAAAAAGACAAGAACGGCTGGAAACTTTGGACAAAGGCCGGATTGAACAACTATACGCAGAAAGTGGTGAAAGCACAGCTTACACCGAAGGGATTTGAAACGATCGTAGAACTTGTCAATGCCAAACAGCAGACAATCGGTACGGCTGAATTTACTTATAAAGTGGCTAAAAACGGCGTGCTTACTGTTGAAACGGAATTTACAGCTGATACGGCTGTAGTGAAATCTTTGCCGCGTGTAGGTTTGGTGTTCCGTATGCCGAACGATGCCTGTCGCAAGGTCAGCTACCTTGGTCGTGGCGATATGGAAAACTATGTGGACCGCGCTGCCGGACGAATCGGTATTTATGAAACTTGTCCGGACGAAATGTTCCACTGCTATGTAGTTCCGCAGACTACCGGTAACCGCATTGATGTTCGTTGGGCTACATTGCGCAGCGAAGAAGGCAACGGATTGAAGGTGATTTCCGTCAAGCCGTTCCAATTCAGCGCAACTCCGTATTCTGATGCCAATATCGATGCCGCTACCCACATTAATGAGTTGGTGGACGACGGTTCGGTAACGGTTCACGTGGATGCAGAACAGACAGGTGTTGGTACTGCTACCTGTGGTCCGGGCGTATTGCCAAAATACTGGTTGCCGATCGACAAGACTTACAAGTTTGAATTTACGTTTATTCCGGTTGTAAAATAAGAATGAAGCGTATGAACATAAAATCGATATTGCTTTCGCTGGCCACCGTCTGCAGCCTTTCGGCTGCGGCCGGTGACGGCTATTATGTGAAGCATGTGGCCTTTCCTGAAAATGCGACGCTTAATGAAAAGGTGGAAATGGCATCCCGTTTGGTGCCGGATTCCACACAGTTGGCGTGGCAGCAGTTGGAAATGACGGCATTTATCCATTTCGGTATCAACACGTTCACGGGACGTGAGTGGGGCGAAGGAACAGAGTCGCCGGAATTGTTCAATCCTACGGAACTCGATGCCCGCCAATGGGTGAAGGCATTGAAGGACGGTGGCTACCGAATGGTGATTCTTACGGCAAAACACCACGACGGTTTCTGCCTGTGGCCTACAAAAACTACTCGCCATTCAGTGGCTTCTTCTCCGTGGAAAAACGGAAAGGGTGATGTCGTGGCCGAATTGAAGCAGGCATGCGACGAACTGGGCATGAAATTCGGCGTTTACCTTTCTCCGTGGGATAGAAATGCGGAATGCTACGGCGATTCGCCGCGCTACAACGACTTTTTTGTCGAACAGCTTACGGAACTGCTTTCCAACTATGGCGAAGTGCATGAAGTGTGGTTTGATGGTGCGTGCGGTGAAGGACCGAACGGTAAGAAGCAAGTCTACGACTGGAAACGCTACTACGATACAATCCATCGTCTGCAACCGAAGGCCGTTACAGCCATTATGGGTGACGATGTCCGTTGGGTAGGCAACGAAAAAGGTTTGGGCCGCGATACGGAATGGAGTGCAACGGCTCTCGTTCCGGGTGGTTATGAAAGGGCCGATGCCGAGAACAAGCGGTTGGGACTTTTCCCGAAAGCTGCCGACCTGGGTAGCCGCGAACTGCTTGCCAATGCTCGCGAGCTTTTCTGGTATCCTTCAGAAGTGGATGTGTCTATCCGTCCGGGATGGTTCTATCACGAATATGAGGACGGCAAGGTAAAGACACTGGCACAGTTGGTCGACATTTACTATAATTCAGTAGGCCGCAACTCGGTACTTTTGCTGAATGTGCCGCCCGACAAGCGCGGTTTGATTCATGCTACGGATGTAGAACGCATGCGCTTGCTCAATGAATATCTGCAACGCAATTTTGCCAACAATCTGGTGAAAGACGGTTCGCGCGAGCGTACGGTGGAAGCTGGTAAGTCGGTAACTTACGACTTTGCGAAACCTGCTGAAGTGAATACCGTTGTCGTGTGTGAAAATATTGCCAAAGGTCAGCGTGTTGAAGAGTTTGCCGTGAGCGTGATGTGCGACGGCAAATGGAAAGAAGTGGCTACGGGTACAACTGTCGGCTACAAGCGCATCGTGCGTTTCCCGATGGTGAAGGCTTCGGCCGTGAAGGTGGACTTCTTGCAGGCAAGAGCCGATGTGAATGTGCGTGCAGTGGAGGCCTATTGCACGGAAGTACTTGCCGACAAGGCGGCAGAAGAAGTGGTAAGCGATATTCCGACCGACAAATGGACTGTGGTTTCAGCTACGGGCAAGGATGTGAAGAACGCACGTCTGGCTGTTGACGGCAAAAAGGAAACGCATTGGCGCAGCAAGGGCGGCAAGTTCCCGAAACAGGTGACAGTCGACTTGCAGCAGACCGTGAAAATTGCCGGATTCCGCTATCTCCCGATTCAGGGCGACGACAAGGCAGGTACCGTCTACAACTATAAGTTCTATGTCAGCAACGACGGCAAGAACTGGACGGAATGCAGTTGCAGCGGTGAATTCAGCAATATCATGCACAATCCGATTTTGCAGATTGTAGAGTTTGGCAAAACCTATGAAGCCCGATATTTCCGTTTTGAAGCGTTGTCGGAAATCGACAACCGTGATTTTGTGACGGTGGGTGAATTGGGCTTGATTGTCAAATAATAAAAATTGATTGCGAATGAAAAAGTATATAGGCCTGTTTTTGTTGACTGCAATTGTCGCCTTGATGTCGGCCAATGCTTCCGAACGTGTCAGCTATACGCTGAAAAAGGGTTGGAAGTTTACGAAAGGTGATGTAGCCGAGGCTTCGTCTGTTGCGTTCGACGACAGCGCTTGGGAATCGGTGACCGTGCCCCACGACTGGGCGATTTACGGACCTTTTGACAAGGCTATCGACTTACAGAAAGTGGCAATTGTGCAGAATGGAGAAACAGTGCCGACGGAAAAAACCGGCCGTACCGGAGCCCTCCCTTATATCGGGGTGGGCTGGTACCGCACGGTGGTCAATGTTTCCGATTTTGATGCTGCCACGAAAAGGGCGGTGCTTTATTTCGACGGTGCAATGAGCGAGGCGCGCGTTTATGTCAACGGTAAAGAGGTAGGATTTTGGCCGAACGGCTACAATTCTTTCTGGTTCGACGTTACGCAGTACTTGAAATCCGGCGAAAACCTGCTTGCCGTACGATTGGAGAACGTGCCGGAATCTTCGCGCTGGTATCCCGGTGCCGGACTGTACCGTAATGTGCATCTTGAAATATCGGATGCCGTGTCGGTAGCTCCGTGGGGAACTTTTATCACGACTGAAGAGTTGGGCGACGGTTTCGCCCGTTTGGGAGTAGAGGTGGAAGTCGACGGTGCAAAGGGACGGATGCTGAAAGTGGAAACGCGCCTGTTGGATGCCAACGGGCAGGAAGTGGCGGCTTGCGTAAAAGAGCAGAAAATGCTGTCGTCGTTTGTCCGCGACGAACTGACGGTGGAAAATCCTCAGCTTTGGACACCCGAAACGCCTGCGCTTTATTCGGCTTTGACTTCGATTTATGAAAACGGAACATTGAAGGATACTTATACCACCCGTGTAGGTATCCGCAAGATAGAATGGAAAAACAGCGTCGGTGTGCTGCTCAACAGCGAACCGGTGAAATTCCGCGGCGTTTGCCTGCATCATGATTTGGGACCGTTGGGTGCTGCCGTCAATAAGGCGGCTGTGAAACGCCAGTTGGCTATCATGCAGGACATGGGTGCCAACGCTATCCGTACGGCTCACAACATGCCCGCACCGGAGCAAATCGAACTTTGCGACGAAATGGGGCTGATGGTGATGGCCGAATCCTTCGACGAATGGGGAAAGGCAAAATGCAAGAACGGCTACAACCGCTTCTTTGACGAGTGGGCTGAACGCGACTTGCAGAACCTGATTCGCCGCTTCCGCAATCATCCTTCGATTGTGATGTGGAGCGTGGGCAACGAAGTGCCGGAGCAGAGTACGCCGAACGGCAACCGTGTGGCGCATCGTTTGCAGGAAATCTGCCATCGTGCCGACCCGACACGTCCCGTTACCTGCGGACTTGACCAGGTCGACAATGCGTTGAAAAACAACTTTGCCGCCGTGTTCGACATTCCGGGACTGAACTACCGCACGCATAAATACCGTGATGCCTACAAGGTGGTTCCGCAGGGATTTATTCTCGGTTCCGAAACGGCTTCGACGGTCAGTTCGCGCGGAGTGTACCATTTCCCTGTCGAGGAGTTGAAAAGTCAGCCGTTTGACGATATTCAGTGCTCGTCGTACGATGTGGAGGCCTGCCGTTGGTCAAACATTCCGGAAGACGACTGGATGTTGCAGGACGACGAACCATGGGTGATTGGTGAGTTTGTGTGGACCGGTTTCGACTATTTGGGCGAGCCGACACCTTACGATGAAGTCTGGCCGTCGCGCAGTTCCTATTTTGGAATCTGCGACCTTGCCGGACTGCCGAAAGACCGCTATTACCTCTATCGCAGCCATTGGAACAAGGACGAGCATACCCTTCATCTGTTGCCTCACTGGAACTGGAAAGGCCGTGAAGGCGAAGTAACGCCGGTGTTCTGCTATACGGATTATCCGTCAGCCGAACTGTTTGTCAATGGCAAAAGACAGGGCGTTCGCAAAAAAGACGCGTCGGTGCGCGAACACCGCTATCGTCTGCGTTGGGATGACGTGGTTTACGAACCGGGTAACATCCGCGTGGTGGCCTACGATGAAAAGGGGAATGCCGTAGCCGAGAAAACGGTCTATACGGCGTCATCGCCTTATCGCGTTCTGCTTGATGTAGACCGCGACAGTCTGGCAGCCGACGGTGAGGACCTGGCATTTGTAACGGTCAGCATTGTCGACCGTAAAGGCAACCTTTGTCCTGATGCCAATGTGAAACTCGAATTTGCCGCAACAGGTGCTGTCAGCTATCGTGCCGCCTGCAACGGCGATGCAACGTCGCTCGAACAGTTCCACTTGCCGACGATGCACACCTTCAACGGACAGCTTGTTGTCGTAGTGCAGGCGAAAGACGTGGCAGGCAAAGGTGAACTGACTGTGAAAGGAAAAGGATTGAAAGCAGGAAAAATATCGATACAGGTAAAATAGAACAGCCGGTATATGCTTACTGCCGGCATGTTAGGGGTGGATTTCCAACGACCGATTCGTGGTTTTGGAAATCCACTTTTTTGTTTGATTTTATAATTTGGCAGGAGCTTGTTTGTTTTTGAGCTGACTTTTTCTATCTTTGTAGAAGATAGGAGGTGGTGCGGCATAGTCAAATTTGAAAACAGTGTTTTCATTTGCCTCTGCTCTCGTCTTTCCCTATCTTTGTTAAAAGAGAATCCTGCTGCGGGGCGGTGGGGTTTGCCTAACATAAAACATATATTATGGGCTTTGAACAAGTTAAACTGATAGAATTGCCAAAGATATGCGACCCGCGTGGAAATTTGTCGTTTATTGAGAACGGTGGGCGTCTTCCTTTTGAATTGGCTCGCACTTATTGGGTGTACGATGTGCCGGGCGGAAAAAAACGTTTCGGCCATGCTTTCCGCGAACAGGAGGAGGTGATTATTGCGCTTTCGGGCAGCTTCGACATTGTGTTGAACGACGGCGAGGAAGAACGCCGCTACCACATGGCACGCTCGTATTTTGGACTGTATGTGCCGAAAATGATGTGGCGCGAGCTCGACAATTTCTCCACCAATTCGGTGGCGTTGGTACTTTCGTCGACGGAATACAATCCGGCCGACTATATCGAGGACTTTGAAGAATACAGAAAGGAGGTTGGAAAATGAACAAGGAAAAACACCTTACTTCCGACATTGACGAATGCCGCTTGATAGAACTGGACAAGCATCATCATGAGAACGGCAATCTGTCGGTGGTCGAGAACGGCAAACAGCTTCCTTACGATGTGAAGCGCGTGTATTATCTGTATGACGTGCCCGGAGGTATCGAACGGGGCGGACATTCCCACTGCGAATGCCATGAATTCATTCTCGCCGTGAGCGGCAGTTTCGACATTGAAATTTCCGACGGTGTGAAGTCGCGCGTGGTGACGCTCAACCGCTCGAACATCGGACTGCACGTCACTCCCGGCATCTGGCGCGTGCTGAACAATTTTTCATCCGGTTCGGTGTGTCTTGTGCTGGCATCCGACAAATATATTGAAGAGGACTATGTGCGTGAATACGACGAATTCCTCGAACTGACTGCGAACAAACGAAAATGAAAAGATATCCCTTTCTCTCGCTGAAAACCAACAATCTCCCCTATGAGGCTGAACTGAAACAGGCGGCTTGTGAGGTAGTGGAGTCGGGTTGGTTTCTGAACGGAAAACATACGGCGGCGTTGGAAGAGGCGTTGCGCCTGCGTTGCGGCATGCCTTATGCCGTGGCGTGCAGCAACGGTCTCGATGCCTTGCGATTGATTTTCCGTGCTTATATCGAACTGGGCGTAATGAAGCCCGGCGATGAAGTGATTGTGCCTGCCAACACTTATATTGCTTCGGTATTGGCAGTGACCGACAACGGACTGGTGCCGGTGATGGTCGAACCTTCGGAGCAGACGATGAACCTCGATGTGAAGCGTGTGGAAGCTGCCATTACTCCGCGTACACGTGCCGTAATGGTGGTTCACCTTTACGGAGCGGCCTGTTGGGGGCCGGAACTGAACGACCTTGCTGTCCGCTACGGGCTGAAAATTGTAGAGGACAATGCTCAGGCTATCGGTGCACAGGCTTCGTGTGAGGGACTGAACGGTGGCCGTATCACCGGAGGACTGGGCGATGCTGCCGGTTTCAGTTTTTATCCGACGAAAAACTTGGGAGCATTAGGTGATGCCGGAGCGGTGACTACTTCCGATGAGCAACTGGCAAAAGCCGTGAAAGCGCTTGCCAACTACGGTTCTGACCGCCGCTATCACAATATATATCAAGGTGTGAATTGCCGTATGGACGAACTGCAGGCGGCAATGCTGTGTGTGAAAATGCGTCATCTCGACGACATTACCCGCCAGCGACGCGAGCGTGCCGCTGCCTATGAACAGGGTATTGCCAATCCATTGGTGCGAAAACCGCTTGCCGATGCGGGAGCCGTGTGGCATCAGTATGTGGTGCGCGTGGCCGAACGCGAGCGTTTCCGTGCCTATTTGCTTGACAACGGAGTGGAAACCGACATCCATTATGCCGTGCCTCCTCATTTGCAGCCCTGCTATTCCCAATATGCCGGACTGCATCTGCCTGTAACCGTAAAAATGGCGGACGAGGTGGTGAGTTTGCCGATTACCGAAGGTACCCCGGTGGAAGATATTCATGAAATTTGTCTGATAATCAACCGCTTCAAGTAAGTGAAAAAACAAGACAAAAAATATTAAAATTTGAAATAAAAATACGTATCTTTGCATAAGACAGCAGGCGGCAGAACAGGGGGTGGAATCCGAATCTGTGTTCTCCTCAGCCTTGGTTCCCGTCTCAGTCGATGTTTTTAAAAAATACAGAATATGCATCTATCAAAACAACAGATTTGGCTGAACGTGAAGGACTGTCTGATGATTATCATTGGGTTGATTCTCTATGCGGTCGGTTTTTGCGGATTTGTGTTGCCAAAAGGTATCGTTATCGGTGGTCTGGCGGGTATCGCTTCGCTGATTTATTTCCAGTTCGGAGTTCCCGTTGCCATTTCTTTCTATGCACTTAATATTATTCTTCTTGCGATTGCCTATCGCCTTGTAGGCTTGCAATTCGTGTTGAAAACCATTTTTGGTGCCACATTCCTCAGTTTCTTCCTGGGAATTGCCCAGCCGTTGTTCGAAGCCTACCCGGTTGTGCTGGAGGAAACATTCCTCGACTGCGTTATCGGAGCGGTGCTTTGCGGTACGGGTGTAGGTATTGCCTTTACGCATAACGGAAGTACGGGGGGAACGGATATTGTGGCTGCCATGGTGTCGAAATACCGGCAGATTTCCGTAGGGCGTATGATTCTGTATGTGGATATGATTATCATTTCGTCTTCCTATCTGCTGTATCACGACCTCGACCGTGTGATTTATGGTTTTGTCGTGCTGGTATTCCTTTCCTATATGACCGACCAGGTAGTCAACAACAACCGGCAGGCCATTCAGTTTACGATTATTTCCAAGCAATGGGACAAGATAGCGACCGTAGTCAACAAGGAAATGCACCGTGGCTGTACGGTGTTGGAAGGTACAGGCTGGTACACGAAGCAGGAAGTGAAAATGCTCATCATTTTCTGTCGGAAAATGGAAGCACTACAGGTTTACCGCATTATCAAGGAACTTGACCCGAAAGCCTTCGTTTCGCAGGGCAACGTGAACACCGTCTACGGTGAAGGGTTCGACCAGAACCGCGTCAAGGCACGCAAGCGCATTGAGGCAATTGACAAACTGATTGCCGAGGACACAAAAGACGAAAAGACACAGGCCTGAAAAAACGGCCGGACCAAATAAAAACGGACTGGAAAATGCCAATGTTTCCAGTCCGTTTTTCTATTGTCGATATGCGGATGTGTCTATCCTTTGAAGTCGTCGCCGAAGTCGAGGGCGGAGGTGCGTTCCTGTTCGCGGCGTCGTTTGTGCCAACAGCGGCGGCAGAGGGCTATGTATTTGTCGTTTCCTCCGATTTCTACCTGGTCGCCGTCGGTCACCACGTTTCCGTTGGCATCGATACGGGCATTGATGATGGTTTTTCGTCCGCAGGTACAGGTGGATTTCACCTCGTCGATGGTATCGGCTATTTCAAAAAGCCGTCGTGAACCTTCAAACATTTTGCTCTGGAAGTCGGTGCGAAGTCCGTAGCAAAGCACGTTTACTCCGAAGTCGTCCACAACGCGGGCCAGTTGGTCGACCTGTTCGGCGGTGAGGAACTGAGCTTCGTCGACGAGAATCCATTCCATCAGTTTCTGTTCTTCGTTGAAAATATCGGTCAGCATCTTATACATGTCGGATTCCGGATAAATCCAGTGGCAGGTACGCTCGATGCCGATGCGTGAACGGATGATGCTGTCCTTCTCACGGTTGTCGATAATCGGTTTCATGCAGAGGAAATTCATCCCTCTTTCTTCAAAATTATAGGCTGTAGTCAGCAGCATGGCGGTTTTTGCCGACCCCATGGTGCCGTATCGGAAATAGAGTTTACCTCTTCTCAAAGTGTTTTCGTCCAGCATAGTTTTTTGCGTTTGAATTGCAAAGGTATTCAATTGCTCGTAATGGTGTCTGATTTTTCTTCAAAACTTATTAACAACTTTTCCCGTCTATGGCAGAATCCGCCGTGCGCCGATATAGCGTTTCACATAGTATTCCATGTCGGGGAAACGGTCGATGACCACACCCCGGTTGCTGGCATGGATAAATCGGAACGATTTGCCGTCCTTCGACACGTCGACCACGATTCCCACATGGCCTACGGTGTTGATGGCCTTGCTGCCGCCGAAGAATACAAGGTCGCCGGCACGAAGCTCGTTTTTCTTTACGGGTCTTCCCTGTGTGAACTGAACCTTTGATGATGGGTTCAGGTAATAGCCAATTCGGGCATAGACGTATTTTGTAAAGCCGGAGCAGTCGAAATAGCCGTTGCCGCTATGTCCGTGGCGGTACTTGCAGCCTAACTGGGCTTTCGCTTCTTCCAATAGGATGCGGACAGGTTGGGTGTTGCCGAGCGTAATCCAGCCGTCGTCGGCAATGTGAAGTTTTGACAGCGGAAAGTCGAATTTCGACAGGTAGGAAATGCGTTTTGCACTCATGTTCTGTGGATCGGGTTGCGGACCTTTGCCGTATTCCTGTATGAAGCTGTAGATGTGTCCGATGCGGAAAGCACCGTCGCTGCCCACTTCCACTTTCAGCACCGGGGCAAACTTGCTTGTGCCTTCGAGGCTGACGCGATAGGGAGTGCAGAAATTTCCCAAGCTGTAGGCTATCAGACGGCCTTTGTAGAGTTCCATCCCCCTTACGATATGAGGGCCGTGTCCGAAAACGATGTCGGCACCGGCATCGACACAGCGGTGGGCAAAGGCATGAACATCGCCGCGCCGCTCACCGTGGAACATTTCTTCCCGGAAAGGAATGTGTTCGTGCTGCACACCTTCCGCCCCGCCGTGGAAGGACACTACAACGATGTCCGATTTCCGTTTCAGCGAGTCGATAAGTTTCTCGGCAGCGTTAAAATCGAAAATGGACGGGCTCATCGAACTGTGGCCGAAGGCGCAGATGCTGATGGTAAGATTGTTTCGAACGACGGTCGTCACCATGTGTGCCTTGCGGATACCGGCATAGTGGATGCCGGCCTTGTCGAGTGCGCCGACAGTTGATTTCAGACCTTTGGCACCAAAATCAAATAAGTGGTTGTTGGCAACTGTCAGCACGTCGATTCCTGCTTTTTTCATGATGCCTGCATATTGGGTAGGCGTGCGGAAAATGTAGTTGTTTCCCACGGCTTTTTTTCGGGGCGAGGCATCGCCGATGTCCAATAGCGTGGATTCAAGATTGCCAATGGTCAGGTCGGCTCCCTTAAAAATGTGGCTTGTTTTTTCGAACAGTTTTTCAGGCGTTCTGCTCAGAAAGGCCAGGGTGGTGGAGTCGGGATAGGTTGTGCCCGGCATGATGTCGCCCACCATACAAATCGAGACGGTGCGCTGTGCCGCTGCCGGCAATATGGAAGCCAGCAGCAAGGTAAACAGTAGGAGTAGTCTATTCATTGTTTTTGTTGAGCCAAGTGTTGTTGCCGATTGCTATCCGTTTGTTCTTGTAGTCGAGCAGATATTCTGTCTTTTCCGTATCATTGTCAAACTGTACTGTCATCAGGCGACTGTCGATGTCCGTACATTGTCCCATGAGCATTTCCACGGGAGAGCTGTTGTCCGAACTTGTTTGGATGACTGTACCGGAAGCGTCGATGAGAAGCGAGATGAGAATCTCGTAGTCGGAGTTTTGTGTGTCAACATCAAATTTTCCGGACCAGGTTCCCAATAGCCATTCCGGAATTTCCACTTGAACCGTGTCGTTCGTGCGGTTGGAGGTCGGATGCTGTGCCTGTTTGTCGGATTGACTGTTGCAGGCTGTCAGCAGGAGTAATGTGCCCAAAAGGGCGAAAACGGATTTCTTTGTCGGGTTAAACATATCAGGTTGTAATAAATAAACAGCAAAAAGGGCAATTGCAGAAATGTCAGGTTTTTCCGGTAATTTATGCCATGCCGCAACAAAGATATGCTTTTTTGTGAAAAGTCCGTTTCTTTTTCACTTAAACTTCGCGGAATGTGTAAAACTTGAAATGTGAAATTGATTTAATTCTTTTTGAATTTTGAACAATCCGCTATATCTTTGGCGGATATTTTAAAAAATTGCAATCATATGGAGAAAAAATTGAAAGAAGCGACCATTTGCGTGCAGGGAGGGTGGCAGCCGAAAAACGGCGAGCCGCGCGTACTGCCTATCTACCAGAGTACAACATTCAAGTATGATACGACTGAGCAAATGGCACGTCTGTTCGACCTTGAAGAATCCGGCTATTTCTATACGCGTCTTCAGAATCCGACGAACGATGCCGTTGCCGCTAAAATTGCCGCATTGGAGGGTGGTGCAGGCGCGATGCTGACCTCGTCCGGACAAGCGGCCAACTTCTATGCCGTGTTCAATATCTGTGAGGCCGGCGACCATCTGGTGTCATCGTCGTCCATCTACGGCGGAACTTTCAATCTTTTCGCTGTAACGATGAAGAAGTTGGGTATTGAATGTACGTTTGTCGATCCCGATGTTTCGGAGGAAGAAATTTCGAAGGCTTTCCGTCCGAACACGAAGCTGCTCTTTGGTGAAACGATTGCCAATCCGGGTATGAACGTGCTCGACATTGAAAAGTTTGCACGCATTGCCCACAGCCATGGCGTACCTTTGATTGTCGACAACACGTTTGCCACTCCAATCAACTGCCGTCCGCTGGAATGGGGTGCTGATATCGTGGTACATTCTACAACAAAATATATGGACGGTCATGCCCTTTGTGTGGGCGGTGTGATTGTTGACGGCGGTAAATTCGACTGGGAAGCCCATGCCGAAAAATTCCCCGGCTTGACAACTCCCGACGCGTCATATCACGGACTGACCTATACCAAGAAGTTTGGCAATGTGGCTTATCTGACGAAAGCTACGGCACAACTGATGCGTGACCTCGGTTCCATTCAGTCGCCGCAAAATGCCTTCCTTTTGAATGTCGGACTGGAAACGCTTCATTTGCGCATAAAGCAGCATTGTGCCAACGCGCAGAAGGTGGCGGAATATCTTCAGGCTCATCCGAAAGTGGCTTGGGTGCGCTATTGCGGACTTGAGGGTGACAAGTATCACGAACTGGCACAGAAATATATGCCAAACGGTTCGTGTGGCGTACTTTCGTTCGGTGTGAAAGGAACGCGTGAGGATGCGGCCAAACTGATGGACAACTTCCGTTTCATCTGCATTGTGACCCACGTTGCCGATGCCCGTACCTGTGTGCTTCATCCGGCCAGCCATACGCACCGTCAGTTGACCGACGAGCAGTTGGTGGAAGCAGGCGTAGCACCTGACTTGATTCGTCTTTCGGTCGGGATTGAGGACGTGGACGACATTATTGCCGACCTTGAACAGGCTTTGCAGAAAATCTGATTTATATCTGTCAGCAATATATAATGGCGGAGCGGTGTCAATTTGATGCTGCTCCGCTTCCTTTTTTCATTGGTAATTAGTAACTTTGTGGAATATAGCGTATGGATTGGAACAGCCGGTCCGTAAGCGAATGAGCCTTCATGTATCAATAAATGTATCAATGAAAACTACAAATCTAACTACAAAACTGTTTCTTGCGGCGGGACTGACAATGCCGCTGGCCGTTACTGCTCAGACACGGCCCAATATAATTATGTTTCTGGTGGATGATATGGGCTGGCAGGACACTTCCGTGCCGTTCTATAACAATGAACCGACGGCACTCAATCAGCGTTTCCATACACCCAACATGGAACGCCTGGCTAAAATGGGTGTGAAGTTTACTCAGGCTTATGCCTGTGCCATATCGTCACCGACACGGTGCAGCCTGATGACGGGCATGAATGCTGCCCGACACCGTGTTACCAACTGGACACTGGAATATGGAAGTCCGACGGATGCGAAAAGCCAGACGCTGCAAGTGCCCGACTGGAGTTTTAACGGCATTCAGCCGGATACGGTCCGTTCGGAACACAATACGCGGAACACGACACCGGCAACGACTTTGCCTCAGTTGCTTCGCGGAAACGGATACTATACCATCCATTGCGGAAAGGCACATTTCGGGGCGCGCACCACTCCCGGCGAGAATCCGTTGAATATGGGATTCGACGTAAATATTGCCGGTGCTGCCAACGGAGGACCGGGCAGTTATCTGGGTGCGAAGAACTTTGGTGCGGGAACCCGTTTTGCGGTTGAAGGTCTGGAGAAATATCACGGACATGACATTTTCCTGTCGGAAGCTCTTACGCTCGAGGCTCTCGATGCCATCAAGAAGCCTATATCCGAAGGCAAGCCCTTCTATCTTTATATGTCGCACTATGCCGTGCATGCTCCTTATGATTCAGATGAGCGTTTTACGCCCAATTACAGGAACGTGCCCGACAAACAGCTCGGCGAACCGCTGAACGAAAAAGAGGCCCGCTATGCGGCGTTGGTCGAGGGAATGGACAAGAGTCTGGGCGATATTCTTGATTTCCTTGAAGCCCGTCCGGAAGTGGCCGACAATACGATAGTGTTCTTTATGTCGGATAATGGCGGTCAGGGCAGAGGAGCGAGCCGTCAGGGGCGTCAGAACCGCGACCAGAACTATCCGGCGCGAGCAGGTAAAGGCTCGGCCTATCTGGGTGGAGTGCGTGAGCCGATGATGGTTTACTGGAAAGGTGTGACCGAGGGCGGTACGGAATGCGACCAGCCGGTAATTATCGAGGATTTTTTCCCGACAATTCTGGAAATGGCAGGTGTGAAGGGCTATCATACGTTGCAGACTGTCGACGGTATCAGTTTCGTGGATGTGCTGAAAAATCCGGAATTGCGCCGTAGCCGTGCACTCGTATGGCATTTCCCGAATCTGTGGGGGGAAACGCAGGACCGCAATGAAGGCTATGGTGCCTATTCCGCCATTATCGAAGGCGACTATCATCTGATATATTTCTGGGAAACCCGTGAAATGCGTCTTTACAACATCCGTGAAGACATTGGTGAGCAAAACAATCTTGTCGACCGTGAGCCGGAGAAAGTGGCCAAATTGGCCGCACGGCTGACTGCTGAACTGAAACGCTGTCATGCACAGCGTCCGTCGCTGAAGGCTACAGGAGAGGTGATTGTCTATCCCGACGGTTCGCTTCAGTGACGATTCCTTTCCGCCAACTGTTCTGAAAGTCGCTTTTTGTAGAGGCTAAAGGGAGAGTCGGTTGCAACATATTGATAATGTTTGTAATTTTGTTGTCTGAATGATGAAAGAAAAGAAACGAATGGCGCACAAGCGCGTTTTCTTCGCCCTGCTTGTCATGGTGGCCGGCATCGTCCTGCCGGTTGCTTCGGCTCGTGCCGACGACGGAAAGGCAGAGCTTGCGGTTTCGTGTGGAGTCAAGGCGGAAGCCAATATGTCCGGACTGATTAGAACCGGTTCTGAAAAAGTGGAGACGGGCATGCGGCCCGGCTTGTCGCTGGGAGGTTTTCTGAACCTTCAGGTGTCCTCCCATCTTTCCGTACAGGCCGACTTCTTGCTCCATTATAAGAATTCCATCGTCGAGCAGAATGCCACATTGGGGCACAATGTGTATTTCGGTGGAGAGATTCCGCTTTATTTCCTTTATCATTTTCGGTCTGCTCCATTAAAGGGACAATGGTCGGTCGGCGGCGGTCCGTTTACGGAATTCGGCTTTAAGTCGACTATTGCCTATAATGGGAAGACATTGGATATGTACAGTATTGACGAGGAGAGCGGCTATCCGATATTCAGAGATTCGAACAGCGGCTTTGCCTTGCTTGTCGGATATGAATTCCCCTGCGGATTACAGTTGAATGCAGGCTATAAAGTGAGTGTGTCAAGTTTGTTGGATGCCGACCGACGGGTTGTCGCGTTGCGTCCTCATACTGTCAGCGTAGGAGTGGCGTATCGGTTTCGCGGAAAGTAGAAGAATTTGATGAATAAATTAGAAAGATTACAGGCGACGGTTCTGTTTTTTATTGTTTTGTTTTTTTCAGTCGGCGTGCATTCGCAGGAGAATGCCGTGGCCGACAGTGTGCAGGTGGCGAAGGCTGTAGCTGCCGATTCGGTGTTGCAGGATTTTTCCCAGCCGCGTTTCATTCCGGCGGATTCGGCAATGGTCGACAGTCTTGTGCCGGCTGAACTGCGTCAGCCTGTCAAATTAGGCCCGTTCAGCGAGCTTTTTGGACGACAGAACAAATTCCTGTCCTATCTTGACGGACTTGTGGGAGGAAATGTCGACCGTTCGTTTGAGAAAAAAATAGACCTGAATTTTATTGTAATGCCTTCTTATACCCGTGAAGGAAGTTTCGGACTTGGCGGTGGTGTTACCGGACTGTATCGTTTGGACAAAACTGATTCCATCATGCAGCCGTCCGACATTACGATTATCGCCAACGCTACGATAAACGGCGTGTTGTCGCTGCAAACTTATGGCAACACTCATTTTCCCGGTCGGCGTCTGCGGTTCTCTCATAAATTGGAATATGCCTATTCGCCGTTGAATTTCTGGGGTATATCGTATGATGCCTGTTCTACGAATCCAATGATTAATTATACGCGTAATCAAGTGGACCTTAACACGGACCTTGTCTATCTGCTTCGCGGTCCGTTTAATGTTGGCGCGGCACTGGATTTCGTGTACAGCTATATCACGAAAATGGATAACTGGAATTATCTGGAAGGTCAGAACCGTGAATTCCTGTTTACGGGAGTCGGCGTTTCGTTGCAGTACGACACACGCGACTTTATTCCGAATCCCCGTAAAGGTATGAACTTGGTGTTGCGTGGTTCTATTCGTCCGAGCTTTTTCGGCACTTACGGAAAGACGCTTTATAACGCCAGCCTGATTTATAATTACTATATCCCTATGTGGAAGGGCAGTATGTTGGCTCTCGATTTCTATGGCTGTTACAACAATCCTGACACTCCCTGGCCGTTGAGGCAGAAACTGGGCGCAGGAGGTATCCGAATGCGCGGTTATTACGGCGGTCGCTATATTGACAACAATATGCTGTCGGCGCAGGTGGAATATCGTCAACATATCTATTCCCGTTTGGGTTGTGCCTTGTGGGTGGGCGGAGCTTCTGTGTTTCCGACTCTCCGCAGTTTTGATATAAAGGATGTATTGCCGAACTACGGTATCGGTTTGCGTATCGAACTCAAGCATAATGTGAACGGCCGTATTGACTATGGCTTCGGTAAAGGTACGGGCGGTTTCGTGTTCAGTATCGGAGAGGCTTTTTAACGGGTGTCAAATATGTTCTAATACCTGTAAAGAATGAAAAAACGAGATTCATCCCTTGAACTTTTGCGTATTGTCAGCATGCTTATGGTGCTGACTGTGCATTTTGTAGGGGCGGCTTTCGGCTTGCCTACGCCTGAAGAACTTCAATCGCCAACAGCGTCCATGTTGTGGAAAAACGCCCTTGAGTCGCTGGCTATTGTCGGTGTCAACTGTTTTGTGCTGATATCCGGTTATTTTGGAATCCGTGCATCCTGGAAAGGCTTGCTCCACTATACGCTGCTGTGTCTTTTTGCATCGTTGGTTGTCTATGTGTTCCATCTGTTCATGGAGGGAGGGGCGACTTATTCGTGGCAGGAGGCAGTGATGATTTATTCAAAGACCGACCTTTGGTTTGTTCCGGCGTATCTGGCACTTTATCTGCTTAGCCCGGTGCTTAACGGTGTGCGTTCGCTTACCGACCGTCAGTGGGTACTTGTCCTGTCCGGACTGCTGTTTGTCAATGTCTATCTCGGCTGGTGTAAAGGCGGGAAGGTCAATCCGTTTGGCTATAACGAAATGCAGATGATATTCATGTATGTTGTGGGAGCGGCATTGAACCGCTACCTGCCGTTGCTGAAGCAGTTCCGTTCATGGTTCTATCTGCTGTGCTATCTGGTGTGCTGTGCGCTCGTGTTCGGTTCGACGTTCATATTTACATCCCGTGTGGCATTTGCCTACAATGCTCCGGCTGTAGTGTTTGCTTCCGTGTCGCTGTTTCTTGTGTTTGCGGTCATGCCTTCGTTTTATAATCGGTTCATCAATTGGACGGCTTCTTCCGCATTCATGATTTATCTGCTGCACAAGTCGCCGTATGTCTGGATAAAGATTAAAACATTCCTGACTACATGGGAAGCCACTGAAACGCAAGGCACGTTCCTGCTATATGCCGCCGCACTTTTTGTTGGAATTTTTGTCGTGAGCATCTTTATTGACCAAATCCGCAAAGTGTTGTTCGCTTCTGTTGAAGTAATGTTTCCCAAAAAAGAAAAAGTAGAACCGTAGAGAAATCCGGTTATGGATAAAAACAGCGAAGTCCTGCCTTGCTGTGAAGGGCAGGACTTCGTTTGTATGCGGGTTCGGTTGTGTCAGTCTTTGTGGGTAATGAGCGGTGCAAGCTGTTTCATCAGTTCCGGGTTTGCGACGATGACCGACACGTTGCGGTCATGACGGAAAAAGTCGGCAACGGCTCCTGCCTCTTCGGCAATAAGGAGTCCGGCACAGACATCCCAGTCGTGCAGGTTCATTTCCCAGTAGGCGTCGAGATTGCCGGCTGCCACATAGCAGATATCAATGGCTGCAGAGCCAAGCCGGCGTAAGCCTCTCACTGTAGGCAATACTTTTGCAACATTGTCAAGATTGTTGTCAGGGTTCGTATCCTTGTCAACCGGAAATCCGGT
This sequence comes from uncultured Porphyromonadaceae bacterium, assembly GCA_900544305.1. Lineage (GTDB taxonomy): Bacteria > Bacteroidota > Bacteroidia > Bacteroidales > Muribaculaceae > Limisoma. Next base: position 62,680 of record UQUV01000003.1, on the reverse strand, counting down.
GGTGACTACCGCCTTGTTCAAGCTGTCAGTGTGGCGTACCTGAATGCGTTTTCCGTTTAGATAAGCCCCGTTTCCCCGAATAGCCGTAAAAAGTTCACCCAAATAGGGGGCAAATACTACAGCTGCTACCGTTTGTCCCTTGTGCTCGATTCCGATAGATGTTGAAAAGTAGGGCAGCCCGCTGCTGAAATTGGTAGTTCCGTCGAGCGGGTCGATGACCCAGCGGTATTCGCTGATGTTCTTGTTCAAACCCGATTCTTCCGAGAGGATAGTATGGTCGGGATATTTTTTTCGGATTTCAGAAATGATGATTTCTTCCGAAGCCTTGTCGGCCGCCGTTACAATGTCGCTGTCGTTGAGTTTTGCCTGAATGTTGAGGTTGTCGCCTCTAAAATAGCCCAATTGGACGCATCCCGCTTCCTTGGCCCATTTGACAGCATCGGCCAACAAATCGTTATAGGTGAACATATTAAATCCGGCTTAATGATGGATTAATCTTCGTTTTCCTCGATGATAGGAATTTGGCGTTTGAATACTTCTTTGAAAGAAATGAGCGATTCAGTGCGTGCAAGGCCTAAATTCTGCAATTTTCCGTGGATGATGCTCAGCAAGTGGTTGTTGTTCTTTGCGTAAAGTTTGATGAACAAGTCGTATTGTCCGGTTGTGAAGTGACATTCCACAACTTCAGGAATAGTCTTGAGTTTTTCTACCACTTGATCGAAATGAGAAGGGTCTTTGAGGAAAAATCCGATATAGGCGCAAGTGTCATAGCCGACAGAGGAAGGGTCGATGAGTGATTCCGAACCGGTAAGCACTCCCATGTTGATTAGTTTTTGAATTCGCTGGTGGATTGCTGCACCCGAAACGTTGCATTCCCGAGCAATCTCCAGATACGGCTTCCGTGCATTGATTGACAGCATCCGCAAAATCTTGTAGTCTAAAGAATCTAATTGAGAATTTGCCATTTAAATAAATTTTTGTTACCTTAGATACGTATATTTTTTTCGTGTAACAAATATAAAGAGAAAAATCGAGAAATGATAAATTCTAAAGAAATTAATAGTGAAAATTATTTAATTAATAAGGTGAAGGAACTTTATCTCGACGCTTTCCCTTCAAATGAACGTCGGGACTTCGATGAGTTTCTCCGTCTGTTGGATGATAAAAGTGTTCCGTTTTCCGTGTCTGTTCTTGAAGAGGACGGCGAGTTTGCCGGTTTCCTTACTTACTGGGCATGGGATGATTTCCGCTATTTCGAGCATTTTGCCGTAGCCCCGGAAAAACGCAACGGTGGAAAAGGCGGCGCGTTCCTTCGTATGATGGTGGAAAACGCAAGTACACCGGTGGTGTTGGAAGTAGAACTTCCGGAAGATGAAATGGCTGTACGCCGCATTGGATTCTATCGTCGCAACGGTTTCCATTTGTGGGACAATGTTTCTTATTTGCAGCCGTCCTATGGTGAAGGGCGCGAGCCTGTTCCTTTGTGTCTGATGACGGCGGGCGATATTACGTTCGACGGAGAAAACGATGAAAAGATAAGGCGCATCAAGCGTGAGGTATATGGAGTGGCGGAATAAAGTTCCGCCACTTTTTATTGCACGTGTTTTGCCTTGCCGGAAATGCTTTGGATATGAAGCTTCAGTATTTCGGTGCGGTAGAATGATTTTTCAGCATATTTCAGTCCGACGGCCTTATCGTTGGGTGAAAACTTGTCGAGCAGCAGCTCAAGTGCATGGTGGCGTTCTTCGGCAGGAAGTCCGCGCTCGATGCGGCCTCTCACGACGATACTTTCATATCCCGTCGTAAACTTGTTCGGCACGACGTTGGTGCGTCCAACAACGGTCAGCGATACCTCGGCACAACTGTCGAGGCATTTTAGTTTGTGCCCGTCCGGTGCACAGTGTATGTAGACAGCCGTTCCGCCGTCCCATATAAAGTTGATGGGAATTCCATAGCCGGCGGTCTTGCCGTCGCGCTGTTCCACCATCGAAAGAATACCGTATTCGGCTTCCGCCAGCAGTTCCTCTGCGCGTTCTTCGTCCAAAAGACGGTCTTGACGGCGCACCTGGCTGTTGTCGTAATTATTCATGTGTAATGTATTGGGGATATGCTACATTTTTGAAAATAAAATTGTGGGCAGGCGATTCGTGGTAACGTTTGAGCCATGGCGAATAAGTTTTCACTTCCAGTTCCTTCGTGTCGAAATGGAACGTAGCGATGCGGAGATAGCCTTCTCCGCCCATTTTGGAACCTGTCACACCACGTTGGAAATTGGCAAGCATTTCGTAGACCGCGTTTCCGTTCACGCCTTTGCCTACACGGGTGCCGACTCCGGTTTTAAGAATATGTCCGCAGAATACGGCAATCACATTTTTGTGGCGTGATACGAATTTTTCCCAAATGCCGTCGCCGTCATTGGGGCGTCCGCGTAGCGAGTCGTTGGCATATCCGTAGTTGGTCGGTTTCCAGGAGTCCTTTCCGTCAATCAGCGTGCTGTCGCAGTATAGATAGGCATGCGTGTTCAGCACAATATAGCTGTCGGGATATTTGTCGGCAATTTGTCCGGCCCATTCCAGTTCCTTGTCGGTCGGTCCGAACGGCAGGCTGATGATTTTCCAGTTGGCTCCGCCTGCATTCACGTCGATGTAGTGGGCATCGATACGGCCTTCATGAAGATTTCCTCCCCAATAGGGCTTTTCGGCACGCTCGCTGAGCGGAAAATAGTGGTTGGCCACATCCGTTTTATAGGTGTCGGAATATTGGAACGGACGGCTTCCGATGTCATGGTTGCCCAAGTTGAGCGACAGGGGCAGGCCGACGCTGTCGATGCGCGCCATCATTTTGCGGGCAAGATACCATTCTGCCGGATAGTTTTCCTGTGTAAGGTCGCCGACTTGAAGCACGGCGTCAATGTCGTTATGGTTTTCTACAATCCAGTCGATTTGTGATTCCAATACCTCCGGACACTGTTCGAAATAGGTTTGCGTGTCGGGCAGAATGACGAATGTTGCTTTGTTTTCCGCAGCCGATGCCGAAACACAGCAGGCTGCCGTGGCTAAAAGTAATGCAGGGAGTATTTTCATAGAATAACGGAATATTGATTCAAGCATAAAGGTAAGGCAAAAAGGCCGGAACGGAAAATATTTTTTCCGAAATCAAATGGATTATTTATCTTTGTATAAAATAGAAATCAAATCGTAATTGACGAGTATATGAAAAAGGTAGCCCTTTTTGCAGTTCTTTTATCACTGATATTAACGGTAGGCGGTTGTACGAAGCGACAGGCCGTTGAAGCGGCCACTATCACGGTGAGCATCCTGCCGCAGAAATATTTTTTGGAAAAGATTACCGGCGACAAGTTTCAGGTGACGTGCATGCTTTCCAAGGGAAGCAGTCCTGAAAACTACGACCCGGCGATGTCGAGCATGATGCTGCTGGAAAAAAGCACGGCCTACTTCTTTATGGGCAATCTCGGTTTTGAGTCGGCCATTAAGGGAAAGGTGAAGCAGTTTAATCCGACTATCAAGATGTTTGACACTTCCGACGGTCTGGAACTTTTCGTTGACGAGCATCATTCTCATAACGGTCACCCCGAGGCTGACCCTCATGTGTGGACATCCGTGCCGAATGTACGGGTGATTGCCCGGAATATGTATGATGCCGTTGTGGCCCTTGACCCTAAAAACGAGGCATATTATAAAGAAAACTACCGTCGTTTCGACCAGGAACTGGTGGCACTTCACGAGCAGTTTTCCGAACAGTTGGACAGTCTGCGCGGTTCTGCCTTTATTGTCTGGCATCCGGCGTTGAGCTATTTTGCCCATGACTATGGCTTGGAGCAAATCAGTATGGAATACAACGGAAAGGAAGCGCCTATCAAGTATCTGGAAGAGCGCGTGAGCTATGCGAAAAAGCGGGGCGCACGGGTTTTTCTCTATCAGAAGGAAACCGGCACTTCGCAGGTGGAAACCATCAACAGTCAGCTCGGAACGAAACTTGTAGAAATCAATCCTCTCGGTTATGACTGGGAGAAAGAAATGCGCCATATTGCCGATGCACTCACAAAATGACATACTGATTCGCGGTGAGCATCTCTCTATGGATTACGGAAACGGGAGAGTGCTTGACGATATCTCGCTGGAAGTGGCCAAGGGTGACTTCGTGGCGATTACCGGGCCGAACGGCGGCGGTAAAAGTACGCTGCTGAAAACGCTGTTGCGGCTGGTGGTTCCGACGGAAGGGCGTGTCAGCTACTATTCCGAGGGTGTGGAGACCGACCGACTGCGTTTCGGCTATCTGCCGCAAAAAAGCAACATTGACAGCCGTTTTCCCATTTCGGTGGAGGAAGTGGTGGCTTCGGGACTGTTTGGCATCCGCAAGAACTGGCGGGGGCGCTACACGGCGGAGGTGCAGGAAAAAATTGAGAATACATTACAAACAATGGGCATCGAACAGTTGCGCCGTCAGCCTATCGGAACGCTTTCCGGCGGACAGTTGCAGCGTACGCTGTTGGGACGTGCCGTGATTGCCGACCCCGAAATTGTTGTGCTCGACGAACCGCTGTCGTATGTCGACCGTCGTTTTGTAGAACAGATTTACCGTATAGTGGAAGATATAGCCAAATCAGCCACCGTGCTTCTTGTTTCGCATGAAATGAATGTGATTTCCGAAATGTCGAACCGTCACTGGGTAGTCGACCATACGTTGCACGAATGTCATGCGGCACACCATTACATGAAAACGGAATGCGAGTAGGGCGGAGTCTGTAAAATTCCAACGATTGAAAAAAATGAAAACCAGGTGTTGTGATTCTCCGATAGGAAAAATTTATGTAACGGAAGCTGACGGAGCTGTCGTTTCGATAGATTTTACACCGCCAACGGGATGTGAGATTGGTGACGGGAGTCCGTTGTTGGAGCAGGTGTGTGGCTTGCTGGACGAGTATTTTTGTGGCGGACAGCCTGATTTCTCTCTGGTGCCGTTGCGGGCAGAAGGCACGCTCTTTCAGCAGGAAGTGTGGAAGGCGTTGCTGACCATTCCCTATGGTGAGACACGAACCTATGGGCAGATTGCCCACATGATTGGCTGTCCGAAAGCCGTGCGTGCTGTGGGTGGAGCCTGCGGACGAAATCCATTGCCGATACTGGTGCCCTGTCATCGGGTTGTGGGCGCTGACGGCAGCCTGACCGGTTTCTCCTGCGGCCTCGACCGCAAACGCTTTCTCCTTTCGTTGGAAGGCATTTTGAAATAATGGCGTTTGGGCTTTGTCTTTGATTTGTGGCAGTGCTGTGTAGAAGATAAAAAATAAAACCCCGATTGTGTCAGTCACAATCGGGGTTTCGTGTTTTTTCAAGGACGATTATTTCTTGAAGAAACGGTTGTAAAGACCTTCGAAGCCTTGTCCGTGACGAGCTTCGTCCTTAGCCATTTCGTGAACTGTATCGTGGATAGCGTCCAAATTCAATTCTTTAGCACGTTTAGCGATGCGCATCTTGTCAGCGTTAGCACCTGCTTCAGCTGCCATACGCTTTTCGAGGTTTGTCTTAGTGTCCCAAACCATGTCGCCGAGCAATTCAGCGAACTTAGCAGCGTGTTCAGCTTCTTCCCAAGCGTAGCGTTTGTAAGCTTCTGCGATTTCAGGATAGCCTTCGCGATCAGCCTGGCGAGACATTGCCAAGTACATACCAACTTCAGTACATTCGCCGTTGAAGTGTGCGTTGAGGTCTTTGATCATTTCATCGTCGCAACCCTTAGCTACACCGATAACGTGTTCAGTTACAAACTGAAGAGCTTCAGATTCAACCAATTCTTTGAACTTGCTTGCTGGAACACCGCATTGTGGGCATTTTTCCGGAGCAGCATCACCTTCATGTACATAACCGCAAACTGTGCAGATAAATTTCTTTGCCATAATTCTTAAGGATTTAATTCGTTAATATTTTTGTTAATTATTTTGTTCTACTGATTTTCTGATTCCATGCAGTCTTTGCAGTAGCCGCGGTAGTAAACCTCCGCTTCATCTACAACAAAATCACAGTCTTTTTGTTCACAATCCATTTCTGGAAGTGGAATGTCGATGATTTTTCCGCATTTCTTGCACATGAAGTGCGAATGGGGCATCGTCATGCCGTCGTAGTGGGCGGTCTTTTTGTCGATAGTCAACTCCATGATGGCCTTTTGTTCTTCCAACAACTTCAGTGTGTTGTAGATGGTCGTTTTGGAGAGTGTCGGCATTTTCTCGACAAGATCATTGTAGATAGTGTCCACAGTTGGATGGGTTCTGTGGGTAAGCAGATATTCCATGATGGAAATCCGCTGTGCCGACGGCCGGATATTGTGGGCTTCTAACCTCTTTATTGCTTCTCTTGTCATTTCTGTGATTATTTCGTTTTTGAAATCGTTACAAAATTATAATGAAAAAATGATATATGCAAATAAAACAGGAAAAATTTGCAGGTGGAAAGCAATTTTTTTTGTTTTTCGGTCGGTATTTGCCCTGAATTTTGCTATCGGGCGTGTTTTCGATAGGCGTTTTTCAGCCGTACATGGTAGTTCTGCCGGCGGTAACCCGGACCGTTGTAGTGGTAGGCAAATTGTGCCCAATTCTTTTCTCTCAGGTATTTCACCAGGTCGCCGTTAATGCAGAACTGCGCAAACAGTTCGAGCTGTTCTGCTTCCGACCGGCACATCCGTTCCACAAATTCTTCCAATGTCTTGCAGCCGCAGCGTTGGTAGTTGAAGCCTCCAATCTGAAACATTCCCCAAAATGTCGATTCTTCGGCGATTTGCCAGTCAATTTGTCGGGCGCTTTCCAGCCGTGCCCATTGTGCCGCTCCAAAACTGCCGTATTTTCGGGTGTTGGGGCGTTGGAAGGCAATGGATTTCGAATATTTTGCATAGCTTTTCCCGGCCTTTCGCATCCGGCTGCGGAAAATGGAAGCATCGAAATTCACAATCGGAATGCCTTTTTCTACAAATCCCTTATGGCTGCTGCCTGCCTCAATTTCCACCACTGCCTTCATGGTGGCTACATCAATGCCCATTTCTTCAGCCACACGCTGATAGTCCTCTTCGGTCAGCCGGAGAGAGCGTGGATAGATGTCGGCAAAGTCGGGAATATTGATTATCAGTGAGTCGCCCGGCAATACCCAGGAATGTGGAAACTCAAGTTCCTGTGCACAGAGAGCGGGTGTATGCAGGGCCGCCAATGCCAGTGTTCCGATGAGAATGATGTTTTTCATATACCTATATAATAACACAACCGGAAGCGGTGCCCTGCTGAAGCAGGGCCACACTCCCGGTTGCAGATATTCAGTGTGTGGGAAAAAGCGGTTATTTTTCAGCCACCATTTCCAAAATCTTCACCAAGTGGTTCCAGAATTTTTCAACAGCCGGGATGTGCATGGATTCCTTCGGAGTGTGAACGTCGCGCAAAGTCGGACCGAAAGAAATCATGTCAAGTTTCGGGTTGTTTACCAAGAAGTTACCGCATTCCAAACCGGCGTGGAGTGATGTGCAGATAGGGGTTACGCCGTAGAGGTCTTCGTAGGCCTTCACAGCCACCTTCAAAATCTTTGAATCCATGTTCGGAGTCCAGCCCGGATAACCGTCGCCTTGTTCTACTTTTGCACCTGCCAATGTGAAGTGAGCCACAATCTGGCTGCCGATGTCGAATTTGCGTGATTCCTCTTCGCTGCGTTGAGAAGTAGTGACAACCACTTCGTTCTTTTCGCGGTTCATGCGGATCAATGCAAGGTTGGTAGAAGTGCTGACCATGCCTTCGATGCTCTTGCTCATGGCAATAACGGCATTCGGACAAGAGTGGATGGCGAGAACGATGCGTTTTGCAGTGTCGCCGTCGATAACGTATTCCGGAGTTTCAGCCGATTCGAGTTTGATAATCTGGTTGCCTTCGATGCCCTTGTATTCTTCTTCGATAGTAGCGGCGAAGTGGTTGAGGCGTGTGCGGAGGTCTTCCTTCTTGTCGGCCGGAATACCGATGACAGCATAAGCGTTGCCCGGGATTACGTTACGCAGCTCACCGCCGTTGATGTCGGCAATGACGATGTTGCCGTAGGCCTTGTAGCAGTCGTTGAGGAAGCGAACCAGCAATTTGTTGGTGTTGGCACGTCCGAGGTGGATATCAGCACCGGAGTGGCCGCCCTTGAACTGAAGCATTGAAACTTTGAAGAACTGGTATCCTGCCGGAACAGCTTCGCGGGTATAAGTGAATGTGTTGATGGTGTCAATACCGCCGGCACAACCCAAGAAAATCTGTCCGTCGTCTTCAGAGTCGAGGTTTAGCAGAGTTTCGCCTGTAATCATGTCCTTGCCCAGATTCTTTGCACCGGTCAAGCCTGTTTCTTCGTCAACTGTGAAGAGGGCTTCCAGCGGACCGTGAACGAACGACTTGTCGACGAGGGCTGCCAAAGAAGCAGCCATACCGATACCGTTGTCGGCACCCAGCGTAGTTTTGTAGCCGGCAGAGTGGAGCCATTCGCCGTCCACTTCCGTCATAATCGGGTCAGTTTCAAAATTATGTGTTTCCGGTTTGGTCTGGTTCGGAACCATGTCCATATGGCTTTGCATGACAACAGTCGGAATGTTTTCCTTGCCCGGAGTGGCAGGAACGCGCATCGCCACGTTGCCGATTGCATCGGTCTTAGCCTCAATGCCATGCTTCTTTGCGAAATCCAGCAAATATTCGCGGATTTTTTCTTCCTTCTTTGAAGGACGTGGCACTTGGGTGATCTCGTGGAAGATGCCCCAAATCAATTCAGGTTTCAGGTCTGTAATAGTCATAGATGTTTATAATTTAAAATTAGTTATGAGTATTTGAAAATTATTGTTAAATTCAATCTAATTCGCCCTCTAAGATACAAATTTAATTTGAGTATATCGATAAAATTACCGCCCTTTTCATATATTTGCAGTCAAATTTGATAAAGACGTGTGGACAATCATTATTTCTGTTGGCATACTCGCCCTGTGCGTAGTGTTGTTGGGAGTGAAAGTGTTTTTTGTGAAGGGCGGGAAGTTCCCCTCCGGACATGTGCACGACAATCCTGCCATGAGAAAGATGAACATACATTGTGCACGCGAAGAGCAGGAAAATAATTAACAAACTTAATCAATCATGAATAAATTTAAAAGAGTTGCTAAGGCAGCTACACTGGTTTTAATCTCTGTATTGTTTGCTCAATGCGCAGGTCAAGGAGCGAAGGAAGCTGAGGCTCCGGCGGCAGCAGCGTCCAACGGAACTTCGACTACACTGAAGATAGCTTATGTCGATGGCGACTCGTTGATGAACGGCTACAATTTTGCAAAGGACGTGAATGAAGCAATGCTTCGCGGACAAAGCAAACTGGAATCGGCACAACGTCAGAAAGCAAATGAAATCCAACGTTTTGCCGGCGAAATCGAACGTAAGTACAAGAGCAACGGCTATTTGACAGAAGCCAGCTTCAATGCTGACCAGCAGAAGCTCCAGAAAATGCAGGGTGACGCCCAGAACTATATGGCAAATCTGCAACGCTCGGTGGAAAATGAACTTTTGATGAACACGCAACAGTTGAATGACTCTGTCGACAAATATATTGCAGAATATGCAAAGGCTAAGGGCTATTCAATGATTCTCCGCAAGGCAGCTACCTGGTATGTCGGTGATGTGGACGATGTGACTGCCGATATTATCAAGGGCCTTAACGAACGTTATGTAAAAGTTGACACTAAGAAATAATACAGTTGTTTAACGACAGTACAGAAGCCTGCGGAGCATCCTTGGATGTTTCCGCAGGTTTTTTATTATGGTTAGGGGAGGGGAGTTTTCGGTTTACAGTTTACAGTTTATGGGGTGATTGATTGGTTTGAAAACAAAATGGATTTTAACTCTGTTATTCTACAGAATTTTAGTAAGTTTGCAGTATGATTGATAAGAAACCTATAGAATATGAAAACGAGCGTGCTGTGCTGGTCGGATTGATTACACAGACGCAGAATGAAACGAAGGCGAATGAGTATCTTGCCGAGCTGGCTTTCCTTGCGGAAACGGCCGGTGCGACAACGGTGAAAACTTTTCTCCAACGTATGGACTATCCGAATTCCCGCACGTTTGTGGGTAAAGGAAAGTTGGACGAAATTCGCCAATATGTAGAGGAAAACGATATTGAACTGGTGATTTTCGACGATGACCTGACGTCGAAACAGGTGCAGAACATCGAGAACGAGCTGAAGGTGAAGATTCTCGACCGCACCAACCTGATTCTCGATATTTTTGCCAAACGTGCGCAGACGGCTACGGCCCGCACGCAGGTGGAACTGGCGCAGTACCAGTATCTGTTGCCGCGACTGACACGAATGTGGACACACTTGGAGCGTCAGCGAGGCGGTATCGGTATGCGTGGTCCGGGTGAAACACAGATTGAAACCGACCGCCGTATCATTCTCGACAAGATTTCCCGATTGAAGGCGGAACTGAAGGACATCGACCGTCAGAAATCCATCCAACGCAAGAACCGCGGCAAACTGACGCGTATTGCCTTGGTGGGCTATACGAACGTGGGCAAGTCAACTTTGATGAACCTGCTGAGCAAGTCGGACGTGTTTGCCGAAAACAAGCTCTTTGCTACGCTCGACACGACCGTGCGCAAGGTGATTATCGACAACCTTCCGTTCCTGCTCACCGACACTATCGGCTTTATCCGCAAGTTGCCTACTCACTTGGTCGACTCGTTCAAGTCGACGCTCGACGAGGTGCGCGATGCCGACATTCTGGTGCATGTGGTGGACATTTCCCATCCGCAGTTTGAGGAGCAGGTGGAAGTGGTCAACAAGACATTGCAGGAGGTGTGCGACTCTACCGACAAGCCGATGATTCTGGTGTTCAACAAGGTGGATGCCTTTACTTATAAGAAAAAGGACGAGGACGATCTCACTCCGCGTACACGCGAGAATATTCCGCTGGAAGAACTGAAGTCGACATGGATGGCGAAGATGAACGACAACTGCATCTTCATTTCAGCCAAGCAGAAAATCAATATCGACGAACTGAAGAACAAACTGTATGAAATGGCAAAGGAAATCCACATGAAGCGTTTCCCTTACAACGATTTCCTTTTCCAGAAATACGACGATATAGAAATGGAATAACCCTTAGCGGTGGTTGGGGCAGGCGGGCGACGGTGCGGTGTCGAGTACGAAGAACTGCATCGTGCGCGCGTCGAACGACAGCAGCCGGTTGGTGAGCAGTTCGCCTGTGCCGGTGAGGTATTTGATTACTTCAGCGGCCTGAAGCGTTCCGGCAATGCCGGCAATGGCTCCGAACACGCCGTACTCCGAACTGGGTTTCAGTGACTGTGCCTGCGGAAACACACAACGGTAGCAGGCCGTGCCGGGCAGAACGGTCATCACGTTGCCCGTGTATTGGTTGATGGCTCCGTGAACGAATGGCTTTCCCGCTTTCACGCAGGTATCGTTGATAAGATATTTGATGTCGAGCGAATCCGTGGCATCGACCACGATGTCGTAGTTGGCAATCATGGCAGCGGCATTACCGCTGTCGAAACGTGACGGAATGGCCGTCACTTTCACATCCGGATTCAGTGCTGCGATTTTTTCCTGGGCCGACAGGGTTTTCGGTCGGCCGATATCGTGGGTGGTGTGAATGATTTGCCGTTGGAGATTGGAGAGGTCCACGGTGTCGAAATCGGCAATGCCGATGTGTCCGACTCCTGCCGCTGCCAGATAGAGGGCTACCGGCGAACCGAGTCCTCCCGCTCCGACAATCAGTACACGGCTGTCGAGCAGGCGCTGCTGTCCGGCTTTGCCGATTTCCGGCAGCAGAATATGGCGTTTATAGCGTTCGTTTTGCTGTGGTGTCATATCTGTTATTTGTTTGTGTAAAAATACTGCATTTCGGTGAAAGTGGCTTCATTTGTTGCCGGAATAGTGAAAAATACGTAGTAGAATTACTTGAAATAAACGCATCCGACAGGCTAAAGCATTATGGAAAAAGAATTGAGTTGCGTGGACTGCGGCACGCAGAACTGTAAATACAAGGACCGCACATATCCTGAATTTTGTCTGACTACTGGACTCGACGATGCCGACTGGCAATGGGCGGTGGAGCGTTATGACGAAGGCGAGAACCATCGGGTGATGGTGGCTTCTGCCGAGGTGGAATACGAAGGCTACTGTCGGCTGACCCGTGTGGAGGAAATCATGACTTTCGCCCGGAAAATGGGTTACCACCGTATTGGTATAGCCAACTGCATCGGGTTGCAGAACGAGGCGCGGATTTTTGCCCGCATCCTTCGCGACAACGGCTTTGAAGTGTTTTCCGTTATCTGCAAGGCCGGCGGCAAGGCGAAATCGTCGATGGGCATACCGAAGGAGTGTGAAAGCATCGGAGCGGCGATGTGTAATCCGATTTTGCAGGCCCGTTTGCTGAATCAGGCGGGTACACAACTGAATGTGGTTATCGGTCTTTGCGTAGGCCACGACAGTCTGTTTTACAAATATTCCGATGCCTATGCCACAACTCTTGTGACGAAGGACCGCGTGACAGGGCATAATCCTGCCGCTGTACTCTATACGTCGACATCCTATTACAGGAACAAGTTGAAGGGCGACAAATAAGTAATGTGAAGAACTATGATTAAAGCTTTGTTTTTTGATATAGACGGAACGCTCGTCAGTTTCAATACTCACGAGATACCCGTTTCAACGGTCGAGGCTCTCGAAGCAGCTAAGGCTGCCGGAGTGAAGATTTTCATTTCCACCGGCCGACCGGTGGCGTTAATCAATAATTTGAGCGCAATTTCCCATTTGATTGACGGCTATCTTACTTCGAACGGGGCATACTGCTATATAGGTGATTCGGTGGTTTACGACCGCATGATTAGCGAACACGACGTGCGTGCGCTGGCCGAAGCATCCGATGCCGGCAATTGGATGTATATCGTGGTGGGCACACGTGATTTACTGGTGCGCAACCCTGACCGGAACGTTGTCGATACTTTTAAGAAAATGCTGAACGTAAGTGATTTGCCTACCAATATTCCGATGGAAGAAATGCTTCGTCAGGGCATTGTGCAGATGACGGTGTTTGTTACCGCCGAGGAAGAACGGCAAGTGATGAAGAATACGGAAAAATGCGTATCGAGCCGCTGGTATCCGGCGTTTACCGATATTACGGCTGAAGGTGCCGACAAGGGGTCAGCAGCGGAAGCTATCGCCCGTCGTTTGGGAATTGACATCAGTGAAACGATGGCGTTCGGCGACGGCGGAAACGATGTGCCGATGTTGCGTCGGGCGGGAGTCGGTGTGGCCATGGGCAACGCGGCCGACGACGTGCAGCGGGAAGCCGACTACGTGACGACCACTGTCGACGACAACGGCATCAGCAACGCTCTCCGGAAATTTGGAGTAATTTAGTTGGTTTACAGTTTACGGTTTACGGTTTGCAGATTCATCATTGTATATCTCAAGAATCTGTTGGCCGTAAACCTTTTTTATTTTGTAGGTTTCAATATTTTTCTTATCTTGCATAGCCTTAGAGGTGGTCGGTTGACCTGAATGAAATAGGTACTATGAAAAAAGATTTTCAGTAAAAACTGCTGATGCCTACTCCTTTCCTGATTATGTATTTTGTCGGGGGCTTCTTTTTTTCTTGCTGGGTAACGGCTGGGCATATAATTACATTTGGGACATTGTCGGAATTATCGTTGCGACGTTCGTGCTGTTGTGCGAGCGTGGGTATCTTCTTGTTTCGGATGTGGACAGAAGGATGTTGTGGAGAACTGAAACATTGACAGTGGCGGCATTGGTTGTTTTGCTGTTCACGGTCTGCCAAGTGGCAAAAAAGTCAAGGCAGGAAAAATTCAAGGAAAAGGATACGGTATCGGGCGGCTCTTATTACGGTACGGATATTGTCGATGAAAAAATCGGCGTTATTGAATGCGGGAATGATTCCTTGTTCAGGTTGGTGGGTGATTATTATTGGAGTAAGAATAATGATGGCTTTCCAGCCTATATGGAAGTGATGGCAGAGGTGTATGGCAATTGGTGGCTCTTTTCCAACTTGGAAGAGGAGACGGAAGATGACAGACGCAAAGCCGATTACCGCCGGAAATACTGTGATGCTTACCGGCATAAATTGCTGGCTGATTCGCTGGAGAACATTCCGTTAAAACGGGAGGAACCTTGTAAGGACTATTTGAACCGCCGCCATTATGTCGAACTGGTGGAAACGGGAGACACCGCCTTGTTTGCCTTGAGATTCGACGGCCTTATGGCTCATCCGAACAGCCAGGCCTATTGTTGGATAATGGCGAATGTTTACGGTCGGCCACAGGTGGTTGACCGTGCGTATGGCTATTATTTGCTGTCATACGGACACTACTATTCCACGAAACTGGAAGGTTTGGATTATATTGCAGGAAAACAAAATTGACAAATCATGGCAAGGAAAAAGACAATCATAGCCGCTTGTTTAGGAGTATTTACGGGTGCCATCGTCACCTTTTTCGCGATGAATGTGGTAATGGCCCATGTCGAATATGTTCAGGATAAAAAGAATGCATCGGAAGTGCCGGTGGAGGCTGTTGAAATGACACCGCTGCAACGGATGAAGTTGGCGGTGGTGGAAAACGGTGATACGGCGGCATTCGGCGAATTGGCGGACATTTACAGCCGCGGGCATGATTTCAATTTTTATCCTTATGCCCGATTGATGGCGGTGCGTTATGAATATGCTCCGGCGAACTATTGGGTGTACCGCACGTTGACCGACTGCGACACCCTGGAGGCGGAGCAGCGGGATGTGGCCCTTTGGGTTCTCCGTAAGGGGGCTGCATTGGGCGACACTGCGGCTGTGGCGGAACTTGCACGGCTGGAAACAAAGCGTCGGTAGCAGAACGGTATGTTTAATCATGGAAAATAGAAGAGAAGGATGATAGATAAAAAAAACGGTGCTGGCATATCTCGCCGGTTATATCGGTGGCGTAATTCTGTTAATCGTAGTGGGGTGTATTATTGCTTTTGTTCCTACGAAACACACACCCAAAACAATGGGAAATGTACTGTTGGAGCAGACCAAACTGGCGGTGGTAGAGGACGGAGATACGGCGGCGTTTGGCGAACTTGCCGGCATTTACAGCCGTGAGCGGAATTTCAATTTTTATCCCTATGCCCGGCTGATGGCAGAACGCTATGAGTATGCTCCGGCAGGTTATTGGGTGTACCGCACGCTTGCCGACCGCGACACCCTTGAGGCGGATTTGCAGGAACTGGCAGTACGGTTTCTTCGAAAGGCTGCCGCATCGGGCGATACTGCGGCGGTGGCCGAACTTGCCCGGATGGAGGCGAAACGCTGATAGTATGATAAAAAAGCAGAAAAATGCACCGAAGTTGTTGCGTGAGAATAAAATAAGTCGTAACTTTGCAGCCGACTATATAGCAATATAATGTCTAACTTATTAAATTAACTTTAGTATTAACAATTTATTTAAATGAGCGAATTAAAAAATTCACCAATCGCTGACTTCGACTGGGATGCTTACGAGCATGGACAGGTAGCAGCAGGCAAGACTCGTGAAGAGTTGGAAAAGACTTACGATGAATCTTTGAACACTATCAAGGACAAAGATGTAATCGAAGGTACTGTAATCGCATTGAACAAGCGTGAAGCTGTAGTAAACATCGGTTACAAATCAGACGGTATCATTCCGATGAGTGAATTCCGTTACAATCCTGACTTGAAAGTAGGTGACAAGGTAGAAGTGTTCATCGAAAATCAGGAAGACAAAAAAGGTCAATTGCTTCTTTCTCACAAGAAAGCTCGCGCAACTCGCAGCTGGGATCGTGTTAACGAAGCTCTTGAAAATGACGAAATCATTAAGGGTTACATCAAGTGCCGCACTAAGGGTGGTATGATTGTTGACGTATTCGGTATCGAAGCATTCTTGCCGGGTTCTCAAATCGATGTTAAGCCTATCCGTGACTACGATGTATTCGTTGGTAAGACAATGGAATTCAAAGTGGTTAAAATCAATCAAGAATACAAGAACGTTGTTGTTTCTCACAAGGCTCTTATCGAAGCTGAATTGGAACAACAGAAGAAAGATATCATCGCTAAACTTGAAAAAGGTCAAGTTCTTGAAGGTACAGTTAAGAACATCACTTCTTACGGTGTGTTCATCGACCTCGGTGGTGTTGACGGTCTTATCCACATCACAGACTTGTCATGGGGCCGCGTAAACGATCCGAACGAAGTTGTATCTCTCGACCAGAAACTCAATGTCGTTATCCTTGACTTCGACGACGAAAAGAAGCGTATCGCTCTCGGCTTGAAGCAACTTCAACCTCATCCATGGGATGCTCTTGACCCGAACTTGAAGGTTGGCGACAAGGTTAAGGGTAAAGTTGTCGTTATGGCTGACTACGGTGCATTCGTTGAAATCGCTCCGGGCGTAGAAGGCTTGATCCACGTTTCTGAAATGTCTTGGTCACAACACTTGCGTTCTGCTCAGGACTTCATGAAGGTTGGCGACGAAGTAGAAGCAGTTATCTTGACTCTCGATCGCAAGGAACGTAAGATGTCTTTGGGTATCAAGCAATTGAAGGCTGACCCATGGGAAAACATCGAAGCTAAATATCCTGTTGGTTCTAAGCACTCAGCTAAAGTACGCAACTTCACTAACTTCGGCGTATTCGTTGAATTGGAAGAAGGCGTTGACGGCTTGATCCACATCTCTGACCTTTCTTGGACTAAGAAAATCAAACACCCGAGCGAATTCACTCAGATTGGTGCTGACATCGACGTTCAAGTTTTGGAAATCGACAAGGAAAACCGTCGCTTGAGCCTCGGCCACAAGCAATTGGAAGAAAATCCTTGGGATGTATTCGAAACTGTATTTACAGTAGGTAGCGTTCACGAAGGTACTATCATCGAAATGGTAGAAAAGGGTGCTGTAATCGCATTGCCTTATGGCGTTGAAGGTTTCGCAACTCCGAAACACCTTGTAAAAGAAGACGGTACTCAAGCTCAAGTTGACGAAAAACTCAACTTCAAGGTAATCGAATTCAACAAGGAATCAAAACGCATCATCCTTTCTCACAGCCGCATCTTCGAAGATGAAGCTAAAGCTGAAAAGGCAGAAGCTAAGAAAGCTGCAAAGAAAGCTAACAAGAGCGAAGAAACAGTAGTTACTCCGACTATCGAAAAAACTACTCTGGGTGACATCTCTGAATTGGCTGCTTTGAAAGAAAAGTTGGCTAAGGGTGGTAAATAATTCGAATCTGATTTGAATTAAAACTCAATATCAACGCAAGAGGCGTACCGAACGGTGCGCCTCTTGTTGCGTTTATGTGGGTTGTTTATTTGTTGCGAATTGACAGAAGAGATGTGTCCTGCCGTTGTCGACAAGACGATTACAATGGTAGGGAACTGATGTCGTTTACTTGTTCGTTTTCTTGATAAACAAGCTGAGCCGTTCCGTTACCGACAAGTTGTCTTTTGCTGTTTTCTTAAGGTCGGAAATCCGTTTCAGGTAGGATTCTTTGTGTTGCAGCATCGTTGTGGCCTGCTGATAGCTTTTCTCCATGGCCGTTTCGCTGTAGTTGTACCAATCTACACCGTCCGTGTTTTTGGTGAGTTCCTCCTGGCAGGCGCGGAATTGCCGTATATATGATTGAAATTCGTTGTCAAATGAACCGTTGACCAGTTGTCGGATTTCAGCCGGCAGGCTTTCTGTCGGATGCTTTGCTTTGTTATTTGCAAAAAATGAAGCCATGAGCTGAAGTTCATTCAATTTTTCTTGAATCTCATGAATGGCTTTTTCGAGAAGACCATGAGCTTTTGTTAGAAGGGAACTTTTCTTAATGAAATCGTTCCGATAAAATTCAATGTCGATATTGTCCTTAATGGTTTGAACGTTTTTCTCGAGCTCGTTTTTGCAACTGGTGATGTTTTGCAAAATGTTGTCCAAACGTTTCTCCAGTTCAGTTAGACGGGCTTCCGAGTTTTTGGAATATACCCGGTTGCTGTTCAATTCGTGAATAATGTCATTGGCCGATTTCTTGTAGGACTCGATGAATTCTTCTTTTTCGTTTCGGTAGTGAGGTTGCGACAGTTGGCTGAACAGAAAGCCGTCGGTATTCTTTATTCTGCATCTGTCGGGATGGCGGTAGTGGAAGTCAAAGAGTTCGAACAGTTGTGTCAGGCACTGTTGAGCGGTACCTGTCGCTTCTTGAATATCTTTAATTTTACGTTTCAGCGACAGACGAAGATAGAACAACGGTTCACGAAGCTGGTTGATGTAGTTGACGGCATAGTGGTACTCGTTGTCGCTTAGGTAGCCGAATGTCGTGATATAGTTTTGGTGGGTTGAAGTCCTTCCTTTTTTCCAGAAAGGTACGAATCCCATCATAAGGGCACAGATGTCTGTAGCATATTCGCTGTCTTTTTGCGGGTCTTTGCGGCTGTGCAGGTAAATGTGCGAAAATTCGTGACTCAATTGTGTCAGCAGTTTTTCGGGAGTCTGATGCTCTAAAGAACCCACATATATTTTTATGGGAAAACCAACCATCGACGGTGTGCCATACCAAGGCAAATCGGACGGAACGCAAATTTGGGCACTGACTTCCGAAACGCTGTTGGCATTGTTTTTCGTCAATCCGGAGGTTTGAAAACTGGAGCTGAAATCAGGAATTACCCGAATGGGCAATTCGAGCTGCTGCGTGATGATATTGCAGTACGAAAGGAAGTTGAAATTATTCGGCCTTTCTGTTGGTATTGGGGTAGAAACGTTCATGCGAATGCCAATTGTTGCGAACAATTGGTCGATAATAGCCTTAATTTCCGATTCGCTTAAAACATTGCCTGATGCCATATCGCTTCTAAATGTTGGTTAGCAGAATTTTATATTACTCAAATTTAGAAAAATTAGTTGGCTTTTCAAAGTTTTTGTTGAATTATAACTGGCTGACGGTTTTATTCTCTGCTTGTCTTTTTTTATCTTTGTAGAAGATAGGATGCGGCTCTGCATAGTCTTGGCTGAAAACTGCGTTTTCGCTGGCCTCTGCGCTCGCCTTGCACTATCTTTGTAAAATCAGTAAAGAAAAACATGATGAACGAGGCTAAAAAGATGAGCTGGGAACGGCTTATTTGCAATAAGCGTTTGGGAATGGAACGCTATCGTAGCGGTACGATTCAGTCGCGCAGCGATTTTCAGCGCGACTTCGACCGTCTGGTGTTTTCATCTCCGTTCCGGCGGTTGCAGAACAAGACACAGGTGTTTCCGTTGCCGGGTAGCATTTTTGTGCACAACCGTCTGACGCATAGTTTGGAGGTGTCGAGTGTAGGACGCTCGTTGGCCAACGAGGTGTCGATGCAGCTGTTGCCGCGCTATAAGGGCACTCCGGCGGAAGAGCGGTTACCGCACATGGTGGAAATCGTGGGTGCTGCCTGTCTTGCCCATGATTTGGGTAATCCTCCGTTCGGACATTCGGGAGAACGCACCATTGCCACCTATTTTTCCGAAGGACGCGGACTCGCCATTAAGGACCGCCTCACAGAAGAGGAATGGAGCGACCTGGTGAATTTCGACGGCAACGCCAATTCTTTCCGTCTGCTCGCTCATCAGTTTCGCGGACGTCGAGAGGGTGGGTTGGCGATGACTTATTCTTCGCTTGCTGCTATCGTGAAGTATCCTTACCGTTCGATTGATTCCGTGAAAAAGGGCAAGTTCGGCTTTTTCCTTTCGGAAGCGGAATGCTTCCGTACGGTGGCCGATGAATTGGGAATGATTGAAAAGCGCCCCGGGGTATATGCGCGCCATCCGCTCGTCTATCTGATGGAAGCGGCCGACGATATCTGCTATCAGGTGATGGACATCGAGGATGCCCACAAACTGAAGATTCTGACCAGCCGCAACGTGACGGAACTGTTTTTCAGTTTCTTTTCCGATGAAAAGAAGCAGAAGATGCAGCGCGTCATTGATATGATTGCCGACAACAATGAGAAGGTGGCCTATATGCGCTCTTGTGTTATCGGTGAACTGGTGGGAGAATGTGCCCGTGTGTTTGTGGAGAATGAGGATGCCATTTTGTCGGGAGAATTCGACGGCTGTCTGATTGACCATATTTCTTCATTACCGCTGGAAGGCTACCAGCGTTGCTCGAAAACGGCATGGGACAAGATTTACAATTCGTCGGATGTTGTCGACATTGAGTTGGCAGGTAATCAGATTATCACTTTCCTGCTCGACCGTCTGCTCGATGCGGTGCTTCATCCTGAAAAGAACTATTCTCAATTGCTGTTGAGCCGTGTTCCGAGCCAGTACGACACGGCGAGCCCGACGCTCTATGGCAAAATCCAGTCGGTGCTCGACCATATTTCCGGCATGACCGACGTTTATGCCCTCGACCTTTTCCGCAAGCTCAACGGATTGAGCCTGCCGGCTGTTTAACCTTTAAAATTATTTCTTATGCTACGATATATTCTTGTATCCCTTGTCTTGTTTGTTGCGGGTTTGTCCGCAGGTGCTGTCGACTATACGGTGGAGCAGATTCCAAATGTGCACGTGGCCGACAAAACGCAGTATGTGACCAATCCCGACGGAATCCTTTCGCAGGAAGCCGTCGGACAACTGAATGCCCAGTTGGCTGATATTTGGGCGCAGTCGTCGGCGGAAGTTGTTGCGGTTGTTGTTCGGTCAATTGGTGATGCTGAAATCAACGATTTTGCCACGCGGCTTTTTGAATACTGGGGCATCGGTAAGAAAGACACCAGCAACGGTTTGCTGATTCTTGTTGTGGAAGGTCAGCGAAAAGCCGTATTGCGTACGGGTTACGGAGCTGAAGGGCTGCTGCCGGACGTGATTTGCGGACGAATTATCCGCGATGTGATGGCACCATCGTTCAAAAAGGGTGACTATGATACCGGCATGATTAACGCCGTGGCTCAAATTCACAGCATTGTTACGACTCCCGGTGCCATTGAGGAGTTGCAGTCAAAGTATGCCAACGATGCCGCTGCGGGAAAGAAAACGGGAATGTCATGGAAGGTATATTCCCAGTTTGCCGTTCTGTTGGGAGTGCTGGCATTTTTGTTCGTGCTGTTTTCCTCGATATCGATGGCAAAGAAGGATGCCTATGAGCGTTATTACCGTCTGAAGCAATTCGACCTGCCGCTGTTGGTGGTTACGTTCCTTTCATTGGGAGCCGGCGTTTTTGCTTACGGGCTGTTGCGCCTGTTGCTTTACCGTTGCCGCAACAAAAAGCGTGTGTGCCCCAACTGCAAGGCAAAGATGCACAAGCTTTCGGAAGCGGAAGACAATAAATATCTTACTCCTGCGCAGGATATGGAAGAACGGCTCAATTCCGTGGATTATGATGTGTGGCTGTGTAAGAAATGTGGTGAAGTGGATGTGTTCCCGTTCATCAACCGCAATACTCCGTTCCAGGAATGTCCGGTGTGTCATGCCAAGGCGAGCATGCTGGTGGCCGACCGTCTGATTCAGTCGTCGACGGCTTATCGTGAAGGTCGCGGAGTGAAAACGTTCAAATGCCGTAACTGCGGAAACATGACCAATCTCACTTATGTAGTTCCAAAGGATGAGGCGCCTGTTATTGTTCCGTTTATCGGTGGATTTGGAGGCGGTCGCGGCGGAGACGGTTTCGGTGGTTTTGGCGGTGGTAGCTTTGGTGGCGGTATGACCGGTGGTGGAGGTGCTTCCGGTGACTGGTGATGGGAAGGAGTCGACAATGAAAACAGTCATCGCAAAAATGCGTTCGCAGTATCCGTTGTCTGACGATGCTGTCCGTTTGCTGTTGGAGAAAGTGGAACTGTGCCGTTTCCCGAAGCGGACATTACTCGTCAGTGCCGGACGATTCTGCAAGTATGCCTATTTTCTGGAACAGGGCATGACCCGCTCGTTCTGGCTGGTCAATGGCGAAGAAATCACTACTTCATTTTCTACTGAAGGCGGTATCGTGTTCAGCATGGACGAACTTTATTTCAATAAGGAAAGCGAAGAATTTGTGGAGACGCTTGAGGATGTGGTGGCCTATCGGATTCTGCTGACGGACTTGCTCCACCTGTTTGAAACAAACCTTGAACTGGCAAACTGGGGTAGGGTCATTCATCAGATAGAATACCGCCGATTGCACCGTTCGCACAAAGAGCGGCTCACCTTACCCGCCAAAGAACGCTACGAACAGTTTCAGGAGCAGTTCCCGGAAGTGTGTCAGCGTGCACAATTGGGGTTTATTGCCTCTTACGTGGGTGTTACCTTGCCTACACTAAGCCGTATTCGTAGCCAAAAGTGAAGGTGCCTATCGTGCCTTTTTTGATGTAGGACAAATTTTAGCCGTTGGATATTGCCTATTTTTGCCCCTGATTTACGAAAAACAGGAGTATAATGCAAGCAAAATCATCATCGGCTTTTTCCGATTCCAAACCTCATTACGAACTGCTCGACGGACTGCGCGGAGTGGCTGCGCTCGTCGTTATCTGGTATCATATTTTCGAAGGGTTCTGTACGAGTCCTTTCGACCAGAATTTCAATCACGGTTATCTTGCCGTCGATTTTTTCTTTATCCTTTCGGGGTTTGTGGTTGGCTATGCCTATGATGACCGATGGAAAACTACGCTCACTACCGGTAATTTCATCAAGCGGCGACTGGTGCGCCTGCATCCGATGGTCGTGCTTGGCGCAGTGTTGGGCGCTTTGACATTCTGTTTGCAGGGGTGTGAAAAGTGGGACGGTTCGCCGGTTGCCGTGTCGATGCTGATGGTGGCACTGCTGCTTCATCTGTTCTTGTTGCCGGCTTTGCCCGGAAGCGGTCCGGAAGTACGTGGTAACGGAGAGATGTTTCCACTGAATGGCCCGAGCTGGTCGTTGTTTTTTGAGTATATCGGCAATTTGCTGTATGCTTTTGTGTTACGCCGTCTGTCTACTCCGGCCATGCGCGTGCTGGTAGTGGTGGCAGGAGCATTGTTGGCTGCCTTTGCCGTGACCGATATGTCGGGTTTTGGACATTTGGGTGTGGGATGGTCGTTGTCGGGCAACAATCTGCCGGGTGGTTTTCTCCGTTTGCTGTTTGCTTTTTCTGTCGGTTTGTTGATGTCGCGTAATTTCAAGCCACGTCCTGTGCGAGGTGCGTTTTGGATATGCTCGTTGGCGGTGATAGCTCTTCTTTCCGTTCCTTATGTCGGTACTAAACTTACGAATGGAATCTATGATGCCGTCTGTGTCATTATCATCTTCCCGCTATTGGTGCATATCGGTGCATCGGGAAAGGCTACAGACAGCTATACATCGCGTATCTGCAAGTTTATGGGCGACATTTCCTATCCCGTTTATCTGATACATTATCCAGTGCTTTATCTGTTCTATTCCTGGGTATGGACAAACGGACTGGCGTTTTCTCAGGTTTGGCCGGTAGCCGTAATATTGTTTATCGGATTTGTGGTGTGTGCATGGCTCTGCCTGAAATTCTACGACGAGCCGATCCGCAAATGGCTTTCCCGCCGCTTTGTAGAAGGAAAAACATCCAAAAAAGAATTATAATCCTTCCAATCTACATCTGTTAAAATATTTTGTTGTATCTTAGAGCATTGATAAATGCATAGAAGATATGACAGGAGAATATATACCCAAACCGCTTGACACATCCAATGTGGAGTTGCCGGCGGAATTGACCGAACTTATCGAGCAGATGGCTCGCAACGTGCATGAGGTGTGGGCTGAGGGCCGCATGAAAGAAGGCTGGACCTATGGTCCGGTACGCAACGATGCTGCCAAGCAGCATCCTTGTCTTGTGGCGTATGACGACCTGCCGGAAACGGAAAAGGAATATGACCGCAATACATCGGTGGAAACGTTGAAACTAATCCTGAAATTAGGGTTTAAGATAGAAAAATAAGTAGTCATAAAATTATTTATAACGCTATGGATAACACAGAAAATAAGATTAAAAATTTCAGTGAGTGGGCAGAAAATTTCTTAACAAATCGCTGTGAATCGAAAGAAAATCCGTTTGACAAATCATTTCACTTTGTGCTATGGGTGACGGCAGCCGTTTTTGTCTGTACTCTTGTTGGTTGGGGAATTGTGTTGTACAGCGATTTCGACTTATGGCGAATTTTGGTAGGAGTTGCTGTCTCGGTTGTGGTGGATTTGAGTTGCCTCTTCGTTTTGCTACGTTTATCGAAAATGAAAGCAACGTTTGACGAAAAGATTTTTGATTTCGACCAAAAATTGAAAGATACGGTTTATCACAAGTACCTCGACTATCGTCAAAAACAGTTGGAAAAAGAATTGGCGAAAAATGCTGATAAATAAAATTAGTGGTGGAGTATGAATCTGTTTTATAAGCTCATATTTCATTTCGACCGTTCTTTTTCCGGTAAAGGCCGCAAGCAGTTGTTGTGGTTGACAAGCGGTGTTGCCATACTGTTCTTTTTAGGTGCTATCTTTAGTTGGTTGTTGCCGTTGGGTGGAACCATTATTGAGGAAAGTACCTCGGCGGTTGGCGATGAGCCGTCAATGTCACGACTCTATCTGTTATGGAATGTGTTTATTGACACGGGAAATTTGATTAATGTTCCTACGCAGTGGCAGCTCTTTGCTTTTCTTTTTTCTTTGTGCGGTGTCGTGTTTTTCGGCGGTGTTCTTGTTTCGGTGGTATCCAATTTGTTGGAGCGCCGGGTGGAACGTTTCCGGAATGGGGAAGTGGTTTATCCAATGAAAGACCACCTTGTCATCATTGGTTTTGATTTTGTGGTGCTTTCATTGATACGTCAGCTGTGCATGGACAAACGCCACAAGCATCGCTATATATTGGTGCAGACGATGAATCCAGCCGTTGATGTCAGGCGGCGGATTATGACCGACGTATCGGATGCCGACGGTCAGCGTATTGTCATTATTCACGGGCGGCGTAATGCA
This sequence comes from uncultured Porphyromonadaceae bacterium, assembly GCA_900544305.1. Lineage (GTDB taxonomy): Bacteria > Bacteroidota > Bacteroidia > Bacteroidales > Muribaculaceae > Limisoma. The sequence goes on along the minus strand of UQUV01000003.1, from coordinate 37,727 downwards.
CAGGAAGATTTGGAGAATCTGTCGATTTGGAAAGCTCATGAAATTTACATTGTTGGCGAAGCTGACGAAAGCGACCACGATTCGATGAACATCGACTGCATGCGCCGTATCTATAAAGTGAATTCCCAACGGTTGAGAAATAAGGTTGTCAAACCTATTCCCTGCTGTGTGATGTTTGACTATCAGTCGACTTTCACACCTTTTCAAGTGATTGACATTACGATGGCATTTGGAGTTCAATCCGATAAATTTTTATGAGGAGTGGGCGAAGCGTATTGTGGTAGACCATTGCTACTATCGTGAGAATAACGATGATCCGAAAAAGAATGTGAAAGTGGAACTGCCATTGCTTGACCGCGAAGTCATTGACGAAGCAAGTGACAAGGTGGTGCATCTTGTCATTGTCGGCATGAGTCGTATGGGTGTGGCACTTGGCGTGCAGGCGGCGCATCTGTTGCATTTCCCCAACTTTGTTAGAGATAACCGGTTGAAAACCCGCATTACTTTTATCGATAAGAATATGGATGAGGAAATCAACTATTTCCAAGGCCGTTATGAGGGGTATTTCGATATAAACAGCTATCGTTATTATGATGCGGAATCTGGTGCTGACGACATGGAACGCCGAAGCCGGAAAAACGGTCGGGATTTTCTCGACATTGATTTCGGTTTTGTGAAAGGCTGTGTGGAGCAACCTGCCGTGCGCCGTCTGCTGGAGAAATGGGCAGCCGACAGCGACAACCAGTTGCTGACGGTAGCTGTATGTTTGAACTGTCCGCCGGATGCGATTGCTGCCGGTCTGTATTTGCCTGAAATTATCTATCGGAACAATATACCTGTATTTGTCCGTCAGGAAGCTTCCGACTCATTGCTTACACTTTTGCGGAAAGACGATGACAAGAATTATCGTAAATTTTCCCATGTCTATCCGTTCGGCATGATGGAGAACTGCTATACGCTTAACCGTTTGACTCAAATTCAGGCGCAGTTGGTAAACTATGTTTACGACTATTATTATGCCAACAACTGTTGTGAATTGTCGTTTTTCTCGAGTTGGGATGATGTTGTGGCGAAGTGGAAGGGACTGGATGTAGCTTTGCAGTGGTCGAACACTTATAATGCACAGTCGATAGGAATAAAAGAACGTTCGTTCCGCCTTGACTTCAAGCATGCAACGAGTATTGCCGAGCATGACTTGCAACAGATGGCTCGTGTGGAACACAATCGCTGGATGATGGAGAAACTTTTGTTAGGCTTTCGGGCGATGAATGCGGAAGAGCAGAAAAAGCTGGAAGAACTTGACATGGATAGCCGCGGAAAATATAAGAGTAATTTGAAAAATCTTTATTTCGTTCACCATGCCATTTGTCCGTATGAAGAATTGGGTGGCGGTATGAAAGAGAACGACCTGATGATATGCAGGGCATTACCTGTTGTCGTGCGTTATGCTCAGGAGATATACGAAAAGGAACATAAAGACAGAACAGAATACAATGACTAAGACTTTGGTAATCGTTGATTTTCAACGTGATTTTTACGAAGAAGGGGCGCCGTTGCAGGTGCCGGGTGCGGATAAGGTGGCCGAAGGGGTGCTGCGTTTGCTTGAAACGGAAAGTTTCGACAAGGTGGTGTTTACGGTCGACTGGCATTCACGCCGTCACTGCTCGTTTCGTGAAAACGGAGGCCCGTGGCCGGTGCATTGCGTTCAGGGCGAGCGCGGGTCGGAAATCCATCCCGATATGTTGGCGGTCGTAGAACGTCGCGGCATGCCGTATCAGGTAGTGCGTAAGGGTGAACGGGATGAAGAAGAGGAATACGGTGCGTTTTCTCGTCTGGAAGAAACCGCAGACGGGATAGTGGCTCATACGGCTACGGATAGCTGTACGTTCCCCAAAAACGGTGAAATCATTGTCTGTGGTCTTGCCGGCGACTATTGCGTATTGGAAACGCTGAAAAACCTGCAACCTTTGCATCCGACTATCTATGAAGAAGGCATCGCTTCGATTGACGGGGGCAAAACGTTGAGAAAATATCTTGCCACGCTAAGATAGCAGTATGATACATAAACCTAGCCGCCGCAATGTCTGGAATGACGTTGCGGCGGCTCGTTATTTTTAGTTGTTGACAAATCCTTTTGTCTGCCATTTTTTGCTTCGCCAGCGGATGGTAAACAGAATGCCGCGGATATTCTCGTCGAGCACAAATGCCCACCACATACCGATGATACCGAGTCCGAGCGTGATGCCCAGCACATAGCCGAAAGCCACGGCTACACTCCACATGACAATGACACCGATAATGAACGGGAAATTGACATCGCCGGCGGCACGCAGGGCATTGGTGGCGTAGATGTTGATTGGACGGCCAATTTCAAGTACGACATCAATCCATAGAATAGTGGTGCATAGACTGATGATCGTCGGATTGTCGGTCAACAGGTTGACAATATACGGTCCGCTGATGGCTATGCATACGGACAGCAGCAGCGTGATGCTGGCCGCTTTTTTCATCACATAGTTTCCGAGAATGTATGCCGCATGCTTTTTCCCTTCGCCGACGAGGTGGCCGATACAGATAGCTCCACCTTGGGCAATGGCAATACTGAACAGAAATACGAACATGATGATGTTCACGCAGTAGGTTCGCGTAGCCAGTGCTTCTACACCTAGCATATTGATGAAATAGGTGATGATGAGCTGCGAGGAATTGTAGGAAATCTGTTCACCAGCCGAGGGCAGACCGATTTTCATCAGGTTGCGGAATTCGTGCCATGGGAACGGGCGGAAATAGGAGAGCGGGAAACTTGGAATCAGTCGGCGGTGCATGATGGTCAGCAGGATAATCATCGCCACTCCGCGGCTAAGTGCTGTAGAGATGGCGGCTCCTTCCACTCCCAGTGTCGGCAGTCCGAATTTACCGAAAATCAGCGAGTAGTTGCCGATGATGTTCATGATGTTGACAACGAGTGTAACTGCCATCGGGTAGACTGCCTTGTTGGCGGCTCGTAGCGTAGCGGAAGCGGTGAGCGAAATGGCCTGAAAAAAAGCGAAGGCACCGACAATGCGCATATAGGCAAGACCGTCAGGCATAAGCTGTTCGTTAAGACCCATCCAGCCGAGAATGGTATGTGCATCGAGAAACAGGAAGGCGCTGACTGCCAGTCCTACCACAAGGTTTACGATGAGCGAAATTCCAACCACTGTCACCATGCGTTTTTTCATGCCCGCTCCGATGTATTGCGAACAAAGCACTGATGTTCCCAGGTTGATGACTTCAAAAATCAGAAAACAGAGCATTACGATTTGGTTGACGACTCCTACGGCAGCCACACTTTCGTCGCTGTGCTGCGAAAGCATTACGGTGTCGACGGTTCCCAACATCATAATCAGGAGCGTTTCTATAAAGATAGGCAGCGCAAGTTTTGCCAGTTTCTTGCGGAGCGAACGTTTGTCGGTGGTTTCAATTCCTTTTTCCATCATACGGCAGTAACTAAAACAAATCTTTCTTTCGGGGAACAGTCCTTTTTTAGCGGTGCAAAGTTACAGAAAAAAAGTGTTCAAGATTCGGCCTCCGATAAAAAAGAAAGCAAAAAAGAACGGCAGCCGCGAGTGCGGTTGCCGTTGTGTTCAGTTGGGGCGTAGTGGGTTAGTCCTCATAGCGTTTGGTGATGGTTCCGTTGTCGCTGATATGCAGCACCCAATCTTTTCCTCCCTGTTCTACTTCCACTTCGTAGAAACTGTTGGCCGGAAGATGATGATATTCAATGTCGTCGTCCACTTTGGCATTGGCGAACTCGTTGTTGACGGCGTTTTTGATTATTTCCGGAACAGCGGTCCAATTCATATCCCAGCTGCTGCCAGTCCATTCCATTTTTCCGTTAAAGCGGATTTCCTTTTCATAGCCTTCGTGGCGTACTTCCAGGCAAAGGTAGCCGTCGTCATATTCCTTGCCGACAATTACTGCGCCCGGATAAAGTTTCTCGACAGCATCTTGAAGGACCTTGTCGACAGTGATGGACGGAGTGTTTTCGGGCAGTGCCGGTTTGTCGATGACATTGCCGTCGGCGGCAATATATACATCCGTACTGCCGTAGTTTGATTCGAGTTCAAATTTATAGTAAGTGCCGTTTGCCTTGGTGATGTATTCGTCGATGTCGTCAATTTTTGGATATTTTGCAAACTGCTCCGTGGCTTTCAGAGCGTCCATCACCAACGCCGGAACATTGGATGCATGTAACTCTGTTTTTGTCAACAGCCATTCGCCGGAAGCCGTAAACAGAATTTCGCGAACCAAGCGGTTGTCGATGATTTCCACTTCCGTCAAACCGTCTTCCTTGTCAATGTCGATGATACGTGCTTCCGAATAGTTTTCCTTGAGCCATGCATCTATTCCCGATGTCGGAGTTTGCGGCAGCATGTTTTCGTAGTCATTGTCCTTTTCAGCATCAACCACGGTTTTTACAAGAATACCGTCTTCCGAGTAGTAGAGGTCGATATCCGTTTCAGTGCCGTTTTCTGTTTTTTCCACATCAATCACATAAAGTGTTTCAGCGTTCTTACGCTGTATTTTGTCGGCTTCATCGTCATGTGTCCACGGCGTTTTGGAATATTCGCTTTCATTGAACGCTGAGAGAACTGCCTGTGGAAGCATATTGAACGGAATATCCATATCAGTCATTCCCCATTCCGCACTTGTCATGTGAAACCAGGCTTTCGTGTTGTGTTCGGCAGCCTTCGTTTGCGGCTGGCTGAACGACGCCACTGCATATTCACCTTTTTGTTCCCAAGAAATGTTGGTTGCATTCGGGTACATTTGGTTGAAATTGTTTACAACAGCCTCTGGTAGGATGCTGATGGTAGGTTCATTTCCCGTTTCGTTGCAAGCAAAGAGTGTAAAAACGCCCGCTATCAGTGCCAATTTTGACAAATGTTTTGTATCCATAGTAGTAATATATTAAAGTTGTCGTTGCAAATTTTATGTCAGATTCTGAATTAATTCTGAATTTTAATTTAAATGTTTATAGTAAATGAAGTTTTTTAGTTAAAAATTGTAGTTTAAATCGGATTTCTCTATATTTGTAAAATATAGGATGCGGCTTAGCATAAAACTCAATCAAGTTTGGTTTTCTGCTTTCGCCTTTCGCTATATTTGTATCATTAGAATGAGCCTTTGCATAAAACTTAAACAAGTATGATTTAATGCTTTTGTTATATAATAGGAGTAGGGTAATTATGTTATTGGCTTATTCGCTGAAATAGAGGAAAAACTAACAAATAAATTATACCGATGAAAAAACTTTTACTATCAGTTTTGTCGTTGTGCTTTGTTGCAACGGGCCTTTATGGTCAGGAGTTCAAAAAAATGTTGTCCCGAGAAATGCCGTCCCGTGAAATGTCGAAAATGGCACAGGCATCAGAATCCGACGAGTTGAAATGGCTGACAAATGCTGTTGAAAGCGGCCGTTATTATTCGTTTGGAGCCGGACAGAAGGCCAGTTTTGGCGCAGTTGCAGGATTGCAGACCGACAAATTGTTTGATTACGACGGGTTGCAAGTATCTGTGATCGGTGTTGCTGTATCCGAAACTGTGTCGGATGTTACGATTTTTGTAATGAAGGGCAGTTCTGCAGCTACGGCGACAGAGGTGGCCTCAAAAAAAGTCGATGCTCTTTCCGGGGGTTGGAATTATGTGAAACTGGATGCTCCTTTGACAATTGATGCTTCGGAGAATTTGTATGTCGGCTATAAAATGGATGTTCAGGAGTCAAGTTATCCTGCGATGTTCGATGCTTCCGGATTGGATGATTCTGAAACGGAAATGTCATTTGCTTATCTGAATGGTGAGTATATTGATTTGGCTACTGAACCTGATTTTAGTGATTTGGGTCATCCGATGATTCAGGTATTGGTCGGTGGAGATGAAAGTAAGTTAGAGACAGTTACCTTCCTTTCTTCTTCGATATTTAAATATTGGCCGAAGGGTAGTGAGGTAATTCCTAACATTCAATTTGTAAACAATTCATTCGGATCGGTAGAGAGTGTGACGGTTGACTATTCGGTTAACGGTGTTACGGATACCGAAAAATTAGAGTTCTCTACGCCTGTCGGTCCGAATTCACTCAATATCATGAGCATGCCACTGCCGGCTATTACGATTACGGACGATGTGGATTTCTCGTATGTGGTGACACATGTAAATGACAAGCCGATTTTACAATCGGAAGAAAGCTATAAGTTTTATGCTTATGACAAGCAGGAGGCTGTAGAGCGTACATTGCTGATGGAAAAATTCTATAGCCAGTTCTGTGGTTATAGTCCCCAAGGAAAAGAAGCGATAGATGAAGCTATTGTCGGTTATGAGGACCGTGTGGCACGTATTTATCATCATGCCGGTTATCGTGCCGACTTGTTTACAATTGATGAGAGTGTTGAAACTGCTGCAGAATTTGGAGTGAACTACTCTCCGGGTACGATGGGCGACCGTATGTGGTTTGATGCTTTAGGAAGTAATGCTTTCAACGCCATGCAGTGGACTGGTGACCTGATTGCTGATTTCTTGCAGCAGGACGGTTTGGCTTCATTGAAGATTTCGGATTCTTATGATGTAGAAACGCGTGAACTCACGGTCAATGTCAGCGGAAATTGTATTGTGACTCCCGATAACAAAAAAATAACGGTAGCTGTAACTCACAGTAATTATTCGTCTTTTCAGAAAAATGCTCAGAACTATATGCATGACCATTTCCCGATTCTGTATCTGACAGCTGCGGGCGGTGATGATTTGCAGGTAAATACGGACGGAAGCTATGATATGACATTCAAAGGTGTTGTGCCCGTGTCATATAACAATGGTAACGGTACGATTGTGACGGGAAACAAAGTCACGATCAATCTTGATGAACTTCGCATCGTGGCCTTTATTTCCGATAGTTGGGACGGTGCGGACAACGACCGCTATGTACTGAATTCGGCAACGAAGGAAGCTGCGACGGTAGGTGCATCTGTTGCAGAAGTGGAACTTGCCGGCGTGAATGTGTATGGCACTGACAGCCGTATCGTGGTGGAAGGTGATTACGACACTGTAAAGGTGTTCAACGCTTCCGGAATGGAAACGGGAACTGAGGGCTTGTCTGCTGGACTTTACATTGTTAAAGTTACAGTCGATGGCCAGTCGATGGTGAAAAAAGTAGCGGTGAAATAAATTGTATTTAGACGGAAGGAAGTCCCGGTTGCATCAGGCGGCCGGGGCTTTTTGTCTATAAAAAAACAGGTACACCGACCGGGCGGCATACCTGTTTAGTTTGGGTTTTCTATATGCGGATAGATTAGAATTCGCAGTTGTTCGGAGTACGTGGGAAAGGAATCACGTCGCGGATATTGGTCATGCCTGTTACGAACAGGATGAGGCGTTCGAAGCCCAGACCGAAACCTGCGTGAGGTACTGTACCGAAGCGGCGTGTGTCGAGATACCACCACATATCCTTCATCGGAATACCCAGTTCTTCGATGCGTTTTGCCAACTTTTCGTAGTTTTCTTCACGTTCTGAACCACCGATGATTTCGCCGATTTTCGGGAAGAGTACGTCCATTGCGCGTACTGTCTTTCCGTCTTCGTTCTGCTTCATGTAGAAGGCCTTGATTTCCTTCGGATAGTCGGTCAGGATAACCGGCTTCTTGAAATGCTCTTCTACCAGGTAGCGTTCGTGTTCGCTTTGCAGGTCAGCACCCCAGAATACCGGGAACTCGAATTTATGGCCTGATTCTTCCAAGATTTTCACACCTTCTGTGTATGTAAGGCGAACGAAATCGTTGTTGACAACGAATTTCAGACGGTCGATAAGTTCTTCGTCGTACATCTTGGCAAGGAATTCGATATCGTCGGCTGCATTTTCGAGTGCGTAGTTGATACAATATTTGATGAAATCCTCAGCCAGCTCCATGTTGTCGTTGATGTCGTTGAACGCAACTTCCGGTTCAACCATCCAGAATTCTGACAAGTGGCGCGGAGTGTTGGAGTTTTCAGCACGGAATGTCGGGCCGAATGTGTAGATGGCTCCGAGAGCTGTTGCTCCGAGTTCGCCTTCCAGCTGTCCGGAAACAGTAAGGCTTGCCGGTTTGCCGAAGAAGTCCAGTGAATAGTCCACTGCACCGTCTTCAGTCTTAGGAAGGTCGTTGAGGTTGAGCGTAGTTACCTGGAACATAGCTCCTGCACCTTCGCAGTCACTGGCTGTGATGAGCGGAGTATTGAGGTAGAAGAATCCGCGTTCGTTGAAGAATTTGTGGATGGCAAAAGCCAAAGTGTGGCGAATGCGCAACACAGCTCCGAATGTGTTTGTACGCGGGCGCAAGTGTGCTTTTTCGCGCAAGAATTCGAGCGTGTGGCCTTTCTTCTGCAACGGATATTCGTTGGCATCTGCAGTACCGTAGATTTCAAGTGTTTCTGCCTGTATTTCTGCAGTCTGTCCTTTTCCCTGCGATTCTACCAGCTTACCTTCAACATGGATGCTCGCGCCGGTAGTGATAGGCTTCAGTTCCTCTTCCGTGAACTTCTGCATGTCGAACACAATCTGTATGTTCTTGATAGTCGAGCCGTCGTTGAGGGCAACGAACTGAACGTGTTTGTTACCTCTGCGGGTTCTAACCCAACCTTTCACGCATACGTCTGTGTTGAGGAGTTCCGGATTCCAGATTTCCGCTATTTTTGTTCTTTTCATATTAAGTATATTATAAATGGTAACCTCCTTCTCCGCAAGGAGCGGAGCAGGAGGATTATTTAGGTTTTGTTAATTCACACTATTCGAATGAACCTTGTTTCAAGAAGTTTACTTCTTCCTGAGTGAGGTAACGCCAGCGGCCTCTCGGAAGGTTCTTTTTCGTCAAACCGGCAAAGTACACGCGGTCGAGTTTTGTCACGCGGTAGCCGAGCGATTCGAACATACGGCGAACGATACGGTTGCGGCCTGAGTGGATTTCGATACCAGCCTGATTCTTGTCGTGGTCGTTGACATAGCTGATAGCGTCGGCGTGGATTGGTCCGTCTTCCAGTTCGATGCCGTCGGCCAGACGCTGCATGTCTTCTTCAGCGATGTCCTTGTCGGTCCAAACCTGGTAGATTTTCTTCTTCACGTATTTCGGGTGAGTCAGCTTGGAAGCGAGGTCACCGTCGTTGGTGAGAAGCAATACGCCGGTAGTGTTTCTGTCAAGACGGCCTACCGGATAGATGCGTTCCTTGCAGGCATTCTTCACCAAATCCATAACAGTCAGACGTCCGTCCGGGTCGTCGCTTGTAGTCACGCAATCCTTCGGTTTGTTGAGCAGGATGTAGCACTTGTTTTCAAGTGTAACCACCTTGTCGTTGTATTCCACAACGTCGTCGTGTTTGATTTTTGTACCCAATTCAGTGATGGCAACACCGTTGACCTTAACAAGACCTTGCTGAATCAGTTCGTCGGCTTCGCGGCGTGAGCAGATGCCGGCATTTGCCATGAACTTGTTCAATCGGATTTCTTCGTTCGGGTCCATGATCGGCATATCGTAGATAACCGGTTGAGGACGCGGAGTGAAGCGTTGTCCACCCTGGCGGTTGAAATTGCCGCCGCGACGGTTGTTGTTGAAGTTGCCTTGCTGGCGGTTGTTGTATCCACCTTGACGGTTGTTGTATCCGCCTTGCTGACGGTTGTTGTATCCGCCCTGTTGACGGTTGTTGTATCCGCCTTGCTGACGGTTGTTGTATCCGCCTTGTTGACGGTTGTTGTTATATCCGCCTTGCTGACGGTTGTTGTATCCGCCCTGTTGACGGTTATTGTTATATCCGCCTTGCTGACGGTTGTTGTATCCGCCTTGCTGACGATTGTTGTTGTATCCGCCCTGGCGATAATTGTTGTATCCGCCTTGTTGACGGTATTCGTTCGGCTGGTTGTAATCGTTCTGTTGGTTGTATCCGCCCTGTTGACGGTTGTTGTATCCTCCTTGACGATTGTTGTAGTTGTTATATCCACCCTGACGGTTATTGTAGTTGTTGTATCCGCCCTGGCGGTTGTTGTAGTTGTTTCGATTGTAGTTGTTGTAACCTCCTCTGTTTCCGTAGCTGTTTTGGCTGTAGCTTTTTTCTTTATAGTCGGTAGCAGTACCTGACTCTGACTTCTGCTGGTCAGAGCTGTAAGTGGAATTAGGGTTGTAGGTTACTTTTTCGAAATGCGCGTTCTCCGCATTCATCTCTTGACTTTCTCCAATCCGTGGTCTTTTTGGCTTTTTGCTGACTTCCATCATAAATTCAAAAAATTAAATTTTTAACAAGCCTCGCGGCGTGAATAATATGCTATTTGTTGTTTAAAGTTATCGTTAATTGCAATTGTTGACTTTCTCGTCAAGTATATGCTTGAAACCTGACTTTTTCACGTGCAAATATAAGTCTTATTTTTTGGAAAAAAGAAACACATAGTTAAAAAGATGTTGTTGCCTGTCGTATTTTTAACAATCTTTTTAGCTATGTGTCTCTTTTGGATTAATTAGTGCTTAAAATCCTGTATAATTGTGAGGTGTGATGGCTTTAAGCTCGCTTTTCACTTCGTCGCTGACGTTGAGCGTGTCGATGAAATTGGCGATGCTTTCAGCGTTTACCACAGAGTTTGTACGGGTAAGGGCTTTCAGCGTTTCATAGGGCTTTTCATAGCCTTCGCGGCGCAGGATTGTCTGGATGGCTTCGGCTACGACATTCCACATATTGTCGAGGTCGCGGTTGATGGCAGCTTCGTTGAGGAGCAGCTTGCCCAAGCCTTTCAATGTGCTGTGAAGAGCAATGAGCATGTGTGCCAAAGGAACACCCACGTTGCGGAGCACTGTAGAGTCGGTCAAGTCGCGTTGCAGACGTGAAATCGGCAGCTTGCCTGCGAGGTGTTGCAGAATGGCGTTGGCGATTCCGAGGTTGCCTTCCGAGTTTTCGAAGTCAATCGGGTTGACTTTGTGAGGCATTGCTGAAGAACCGACTTCACCGGCTTTGATTTTCTGTTTGAAGTATTCCATCGAGATGTATTGCCACATGTCGCGGTCGAGGTCTATCATGATGGTGTTGATGCGCGCCATAGCGTCGAAAAGTGCGGCGAGATTGTCGTAGTTGGAAATCTGTGTTGTCCATTCTTCACGTTCGATGCCGAGTTTTTCGTTGAGGAACGACTTGGCGAAGCTGCGCCAGTCAATGTTAGGATAGGCAACGCGGTGTGCGTTGAAGTTACCTGTTGCACCGCCGAATTTTCCGCTTACAGGCACTTGCTTCAGCAATTCGCGCTGACGTTCGATGCGGTAGGCGAACACACGGATTTCTTTACCCAGGCGAGTAGGAGAGGCCGGTTGTCCGTGAGTTTTTGCAAGCATAGGAATGTCTTTCCATTCTTCAGCAAATGCGTTCAGCTTGTTCACCATTTCATCGAGAAGCGGCAGATAGGCTTCGTGGATGGAATCGCGGATAAGCATCGGAACAGAGGTGTTGTTGATGTCCTGCGAAGTAAGTCCGAAATGGATGAATTCCTTGTAGGCATCAAGTTTGAGAGCGTCGAACTTTTCCTTAATGAAGTATTCCACAGCTTTTACGTCGTGGTTTGTCACGCTTTCAATGTCTTTTACCTTTTGCGCGTCCTCTACTGAAAAATTAGTGTAGATTTCGCGCAATGTCGGGAAGATTGCCTTGTCGATTCCTGCGAGTTGTGGAAGTGGAAGTTCGCAAAGTGCGATGAAATATTCAATTTCCACTTTAACGCGGTAGCGGATAAGGGCGTATTCCGAATAATAGTTTTCGAGCACTTCCGCTTTGCTGCGGTAGCGTCCGTCGATCGGTGAGATTGCAGTTAATGTGCTAAGTGCCATTGCTGGATTTTTTATTGGGTTTATTAAATTCTGTTTGTTTTCGGTCAAAAAGCCGTTGGCCTGAAATTTTTTGCAAAGATAGTGAAAGGTGAGCGGAGAGACAAATGAAAACGCAGTTTTCAAATTTGGGTATGCCGAACCGCATCCTATTTTCTATAAAGATAGTGAAAGGTGAGCGGAGAGACAAATGAAAACGCAGTTTTCAGGTTGGGCTGTGTCGTACTTTCTTCTTGTATGAAAAATATGATGGAAACGGGGCTTTACGGCATGGAAATAAAAAGAGTTTGTTTTTTCTCAAAAAAGTTGATATTTTTTGTTGAGTTTAATGATTTGCTAATTAGGCTTTTGCTGAAATGTACGAAAAATTTATTGAAAAAATGTGCCGCAAAAATTTGCAGATTCAAAAAATCGTCGTACCTTTGCAACGCAATCGGGAAAACGATAGCACAAAAACAAAGAATCGGGCGTTTAGCTCAGCTGGTTCAGAGCATCTGCCTTACAAGCAGAGGGTCGGCGGTTCGAATCCGTCAACGCCCACGAAAGAGAGGTCGCAAGTTGATTGCGGCCTTTTTTCATTTTGCGCGCTTGGGTGTATTCGGAGCACCATAAGAAGGGTCAACGCAAAAATCTGAGGGATTTTCAAATCAGATCCAAGTTTTAGATGAGTAACAGAAAAGTTGCGAAATTTGATATGCGAACGGCGCCGGGTTGCAACAGTCTGCAAACCGACGCCGTTTTTTCTGTTTAATTCTTAGTCGAGAAAGCCGGATACCTGGAATTGGATGCCGCCTTTTCCTGAAATTTGCTTGTAAAGCGTTGTTTCAAATTTGAAGAACGGTTCGCCTTTGATGATTACTTTCTCGGCATAGCGGGGAAGAACCGGAACGATCATGCCTACACGCGGGCGGATGACTTCGTAGACGGATGGGGAACACTCGATGTAGTACACGCCGTTGTCGTACCAGTAGTCGTGCTTGTCATATTTTATCACCACGGCGTTGGCCGGGCGTTTCTTTACTTTTGTTCCGACTTTTATTACGACAGTCTTTTCCTTTTTGTCTTTTTTCGCTTTTTTATGTTTCTTGTGCTTTTTGTCGTTTTTGTGGGAGTCCGTCACGATGACGAACTTGGTTGATGACGGTGCCGGAGATGGCGTGATTCTTGTACCTGCCTGCAACGGCATGCAGCTTGCCAATAAAAGGATGGCGCAGGTCAGAAATGCAGGTGTTTTCATAATTTTCGTTTTAGTTGTTCACTGCTAATATACGAAAAAATATGATTCGTGACGACGGTTGCGGTAAATTTAAGGACGAACGGATGCGTTTTGGTGGTAAACGCAATGTGTGATTATAAAATGTCGTGATTTTGCAGGATGCTGCTCTGGGCGAGGTAGTCCTGCTTTTCGGCGTAGATAAACAGGACACTGCCGCCCTTGATGGCATCGATAATCGGGCGGGTCAGTGCACGTGGCAGAGCCGGACAGCCGAAACTTCTGCCCAGACGGCCGCATTTCGCCACTTCCGGATTGGCGTAGTCGGCTCCGTGTACCACGATGGCGCGGCGCCGGGCCTGGTCGTTGACGCCTTTTTCCAATCCGTCGAGGATAAGCGAATAGCCGTTGCTTCCCTGATAGGTACCCCCTGTGAGGTAAAAGCCTAAGGAACTTTTGTGGGAACCGTTTTTGTTGGAAAAAGAGGTGGCGTATTTGTCACCGCTGTTCTTGCCATGGGCTACGACTGATGAAAAGAGCAGTTTTTTTGCGTTCATGTCGAATACATACAGGCGTTTTTCGGTCGACGGTTTTGAAAAGTCGATAAGTGTCAGCACTGGGCGTTTCTTTTCCTGAATTCTTTCGTATCCCACTACGGCCTGCTCGAATGCGGTATAGTTCACGATGCTGTCGAGGTGCATTTCGTGAAAAAGCTGTTCGTGGCGGCTCATTGCCGTAGAGTCGCACGAAGTTTCTGCAACGACGGTTTCCGCCTTGCCTTCAATGAGCCATGCAAGTGGCAAAAGTAATGTAAATATGGTAAGAAAAATTGACCGCATTTTTTCGTATCCTGAAAACGCTGCAAAGTTACGGCCAATTTTTCTTGGATGGAATATGTTATATCGTTAAAAATCAACAAAAAAGATTGATTTATTCAATCACGACAATCAGCGTCCGTTCGGTCGGAGCCCATTCGTAGATGAACTGTGCGTGCGACGTGGCATTGCGTACGCACATATGTGATTTCGGAACAGTGCCCAGCGACCAGCTGTATTCTATGATTCCGGTTTGAGGCAGGTTTGTCGGGATGCCATGAATGTATGCTCCGTTGGTGAAGCGGCTGGCAAACGGGGCTTCTCCGCCAAGTTCCGTAGAACCGTCTTTGAGGAACAGCATTCTCTTTTTCTTTTCTTGCAGCAGGAAAACGCCCAGTGGAGTCTCCTGTGCATAGGGTGGGGCATGGCGGCCCGTGGTGGCCGGATTCATGCTGAGGATGTCCCACTTTCCGCGTGACCTTCTTTCCAGTGTCGCGATGTTCTGGTCGCCCCGGTCCACAACGATTACATGCGAAAATTCCACTTTCCCTGACAGGTGCTTCAGGTAGCGGCGTGGGACGAGCCATTCTTTCCCGGAATTGACAGGCTGTATCCGCCAGAAGTTTCCGGTGGTGTCGTTAAGCCATACTATTGAGCCGTCGCGGCCATAGCGTAACGGCGTGACGGTGTCGGTCAGTTCGTAAACGGGAACTGACTGGTAGCGTTCCACGCCGAGGGTGTCGGAAACGCGTGTGTATTCATTGCGGACGAATGTCTTTACGAGCGGAGCCTCGCCGTTTCGGTTCTTGTAGTTGGTCATGACGGCCCATCGCATTTTGTCGCTCTGCATGTTTTCAATGTCGGCAAGGTGCTGCTTGATTGTTTCCCATTTGAACGAACGCGTCGTGTCGCGGTACGGATAAACGTCGTCGAGGGTGTATTTGTCGTATTCGAGATTTTTGCTGAGTGTGATGTCTTTTGGTTCCAACGGTTTTACGACGGGGATTTCTGGCCTGTGTTTTACTGGCTCGGGTGTCGGACTGACAGGGGTGCTGTCAGTGCATGCATATATTAATAATGTATATAAAATTGAAAGTACTTTGGGGAATTTCATGATTTTTCAGTGATTGGGGTTTTCGGTTGTCTTGCGAAAATATGTAAAAATAATTAGAAAAACAAGCAGATAACAGGTTTGTTTACAATTGGATATAAAGTTTGTTGCCGGCTTTCAGCTCTTTTGTCGTTGGATGTGTGGTGTTGGGTTGCTTCTTTGGGTGGTTACGGGTTGTAAGTTTGTAGGTGTGGAGATGGAGGCTGGATTGAAAACTATGTCGAAAGCATGTTACGAATTGTTATTATATAAGTATGTTATGTAGCATATTTTAGAGTCTTGATTATTTTGTCAACGAAATGACAGTAAAAAACTATAAAAAAGTGTTGTTTATTTCCTGAAAAAACATTTACTTTGTCTTAAAATAGGCAGTGAATAATGCTGAGAAAACTCTTATTTCAATTGGAAATATTAAATAGAATGTTAAAATTATAATAACCTGTCTAAAAAAACACTTTATTTTAACGCTTATGAGAAAAAAACATGTATTATGCGTCGCACTTTTCCTTGCGTTGGGTTGTCCTACATGGTCAGGCAGTCAGCTGGCTGCACAGACTACGGCATCTCAAACACAGACTGGAAAAGTCAGTGGTGTTGTGACCGACAACAATGGAGATCCCGTGATTGGAGCTTCTGTTATGGTTAAAGGTACGAACACCGGAGTCGTTACAGATGTGAACGGACGATATGTATTGTCGGCAAAGCCCGGACAGACGCTTGTGGTGTCTTATGTGGGATTGGGACAACGTGAAGTTCGTGTTGCTTCCGGCAATAGTGTCTATGATGTAAGCTTGTCGAGCACAACTAATTTGGACGAAGTAGTTGTTACCGCTTTGGGTATTACTCGCGAGAAGAAATCTTTGGCTTACGCTGTGGAAGATATCGACAGCGAAGAACTTATGAAGAATAAATCCGTTAACGTGTTGAACTCACTTTCCGGTAAGATGGCGGGTGTCAGCATTACACAGGGTTCAGGTGCAGCCGGTTCCGGTTCACAAATTATTCTTCGTGGTGGTACATCCTTGGAACGTGATAACCAGCCGTTGTTCGTAGTCGATGGTGTTATCTATGATAACTCGACTTCTTCAGTTGGTAACTCTGCGTTCGACGGTATGACAACTACCGCTACTACCAACTCAAACCGTGTGATGGATATCAACCCGGAAGATATTGAGAACATGTCAGTATTGAAGGGTCCGGCTGCTGCCGCTCTTTATGGTTCGCGTGCTTCTGCAGGTGTTGTAATCATCACAACAAAGAAAGGTCAGGAAGGTGCTGTTGAGGTTAATCTTTCTGCCAAATATCTTACTTCTTGGGTGAAAGACCTTCCGGAAACTCAAAAACGTTACCGTAGAGGTTTCATGAAAGACAATTATGACAATGCTGGTAACTACATCAATACCACATTCGATGATTTCTCTTACAACTCTTGGGGTAGCCCGGTTGATGCCAATACTCCGATTTACGATAATATTGGCGACTTCTTCCAGCAGGGCGGTGCTTGGGATACTAACCTGAGCGTATCTGGTGGTTCAAAGAATGGTTCTTTCTTCTTGTCAGGTTCATATTATGACCAGGAAGGTATCATTCCGACTACCGGCTATCAGAAAGCAACATTCCGTTTCAACGGTGAACAAAAGTTCAAGATGTTTACATTCGGTGCAAATGCCGCTTATTCTCAGGCAAATACTGACAAGACTTTGACATCTGCCGCATTGTACGGTTCATCAGGTACAGGTACTATGGAAGGTGTTTACAAGTGGTCACCGACAGACGACATGACTCACTACTTGAACGAAGACGGTTCTCGTTACCGTATGTTCGGCGATCGTCTGGATGTTGTTGACGAACGCGATAACCCATATTGGATTATCAACAAGAACAAACTTGAAGACGCTACTGAACGTTTCACAGGTAACTTCTCAATCAAGGCTGACATTACAGACTGGTGGTGGATTTCTTATCGTATGGGTATCGATAGCTATACTACAGAAAACAGAAACCAGATTGGTGCTGGTGGTGTTTACAAGGAAGCATGGCAGAAGGGTATGTTGAGTGAAAACTCATTGCGCTACCGCTACTTGTCAACTAACTTGATGATGAACTTCAACAAGCAGTTCGGCGACTTTAACTTGAACCTCATGCTCGGTACATCAACAGATGACACTAAGACAGATCGCAACTATAGAATGGCATGGAATTTCCAAGTTCCTGGATTCTATTCTTTCGACAACGCTCTTGATACCGACCGTGACTTCTCAAATTCAAAGAGCCAGAAACGTTTGCTGGGTGTATTCGGTGAATTCCGTGCAGACTGGAGAAACACATTGTTCTTGACGGTTACAGGACGTAACGACTGGTCTTCAACTCTTCCTGTTGAAAACCGCTCTTACTTCTATCCTTCAGTGAGTGGTGCAGTTGTATTCTCACAATTCTTGCAAGACAAAGGTCTGATTGACAATAACATCTTCTCATTCGGTAAGATCCGCGCATCTTGGGCAAGAGTAGGTAAGGATACCAACCCGTATGTAACTAATACATATTTGTGGCCGGTAGGTACATTTATCGGTGGCGTAACAGGTGTAGGTAACAACTGGCAACGTGGTAATCCATATTTGAAACCGGAAATCACAGAGTCAACTGAGTTGGGTCTTGAACTTCGTTTCTTCAACAACCGTTTGAAATTTGACTATGCATACTATACAAACAACTCATACAACCAAATCCTTACTCCGCGATTGTCAAATGCATCAGGTTACATCCTTTACTCTGTAAATGCAGGTGACGTTTACAACAAGGGTATGGAACTTGCTATCGGTGGTATTCCTGTTCAGACAAAGGATTGGACATGGGAAACTAACTTGAACCTGTATGGAAACCGTGGTACAGTAGGTAACTTGCTTGATGGTGTAGAAATTCTGTATGTAACAGACGTACAAGTTGGTAATGCCAAGGCTGCTTCTTTCAACAATGGTAACTTCATGGCAATTTCCGGTTCTCAATGGAGCCGTACTCCGGATGGAAAGGTTATTTTGGACGACAACGGTATGCCGACATGGGACAATAGTACAACTTATGAAATCGGTAACCGTGAACCGAAAGTACAAGGTGGTTGGAACAATACTGTAACTTGGAAAAACTGGTCATTCAACATGTTGTGGGAATTCCGTATTGGCGGTCACGTATATAACGGTACACAATATGCCATGACAGTTGCCGGTACAAGCAAAATGACTGAAAACCGTGATAAACTGGTCATCAGTGGTGTTGTGGAATCAGGTACAGATGCAAATGGCGCTCCTATCTATACAGACAAGACATTTACATTTGAATCAGGCAAGACATATGACTTCAACGGTCAAAAGGCCAGCGGTGATGTGATTATTGCTAACTACTACGGAACTTATTATCCTCGTGAAAGTGCCAACTTTATGACTGAAGTAAATTCTTTGCGTTTGCGTAATATTTCGCTCTCTTATGAATTGCCGAAGTCTTTGTTGGAAAAAATCAAATTCATTAAGCGTGCAAGTTTGACAGCAACAGCCAACAACGTTCTGTTGTTCACAAACTATGACGGTGACCCGGAAGTTGCAGCAGCCGGTTCAGGTGCTGTAGGTTCATCTTCAGTAGGTATTGACTATTGTGGTGTTCCTGCAACTGCAAGCTTTGCTTTTGGCGTAAATTTGACATTCTAACACACTAAAACACAGAAAAATGAAATTATTTAAATCATTTATATTTGCCGGTGTTTGTGCATTGTCCCTCACATCATGCAGCGACTGGCTTGATATTAACACTGACCCGAACTCGCCAACGGCTGAGTCGGTCGAATATCAGACACTATTGCCCTGGTGTCAGTTCTATATGAGTCATGACTATTTGAATACAGGCTGTAATGCTTCCTATTATGCAGGTAACTTCGTATCAGGAAGTAACGCCCGTGACCAAGGTGCATCTACTTGGAACCTTGGAGCAACGACTCGTGGTGGTAACACTTATCAGTGGTTCTTCGTCGGAGTAGGCCCCAACTTGGGTAACCTTTATGACAAGGCAATGGCCGACGGCGCATATCACTATGCAGCTGCATCCCGTCTGTTCAAGGCTTATGGCTTTATGATTATGACGGATATATTCGGTGAAATGCCTTATACGGAAGCATTCGGCGATAAGAATACTCCGAAATTCGATACAGGCAAGACTATCTTCTTGGGCTGTTTGAATGATATTGATGAAGCTATTGAATTATTCCAGAAACAACAGTCTCCGACAGCACGTCCGTTGGCTGAAGGTGATAGCTGGAACGGCGGTGATGTAAACAAATGGTTGAAATTTGCCTATTTGTTGAAAGCTCGTTGGTTGAATCACTTGAGCAAGAAGGAACCGGGTAGCTACAAGGAAGGTAAGTATGACGAAGCTGAAATTCTTGCATGTTTGGAAAAAGCTCAACAGAGCAATGCCGACAACACTGTAATTCGTCACACAGATACTAACGGTAACACTCACGACGTTCTTGGTTGGAATGAAACAGTGGATTATTCTACAGTATTCTCTTGCGTAGGTATGAACTCAAACTACTACATCACCAAGACTTACTATGACAACCTTACTAACTTTGACAACAAGGGTATTGAAGACCCACGTGCTGACAAATTCATTCCTTGGGTACGTTCTACTAAGTCTGCCAATACTCCGGCTGAAATCAAATGGACAAGCGACGGTAAGTGGCGTCGTTCAATGGGTGTAGACCTTCAGACAAACATTATCAGCAACTCTGGTCCGTTTGCAACAAGCTGGGATGCTGAAAAGGATATTTGGTTCTGTAATACAGACAACGCTGAACGTAAGGGTGATACTATCTATGTTCAGGCTCGTTCAAGCAGTAAGGGTTATAACTCCAATGTAGATTTGCTTTATCGTGCTGAAAGCGGTAACGATGCTTCTGCAATGAGCAGTATTTTCCAAGTTCGTCCGTCAAGTCCTACTTACATGGGCGCTTATTGGGAAGCATGCTTCATCAAGGCTGAAGTGTTGATGCGCAAAGGCGATAAGAACGGTGCATTCGAAGCAATGAAGGCTGGTGTTAAGGCTCATATCGAAGCTGTAAACGATCAGTTGAGAACATGGATTGCTGAAGACGGTTCATTGGCTAACTGTCCTTCATTTACTCCGATGGAACAAGCTGATATCGACAAATTCCTTAACGAAGCACTCGGAACAGCTGCTGACGTGACAATGGGTAAGATTATGACTCAAAAACTGTTGACAGAACAGTTTATGATTGAAACATGGAACGATATCCGTCGTCATGATTTCGATACAAACGTATTCATGAACTGGGATCGCTCTTATGAATTCAAGTACAACCCGAACTATCGTACATACTGTCCGCTTGACAAGGGTCCGCGTCGTTGGGATATGCCGACAATTGAACAAAACTATAATTCAATTAATTTAACGGCAATCGGTGAAGAAATTCCTGGAGCAAAAGAACTTCCTGGTGGTGACACTTGGTATAAGTCAGAGCAAATTAAGACTTTGAATGTTTGGTGGGATTCAACTCAACCATAACAGACAATTGGTCTTTAGAATACTGTTTAGGCACTCCGGCGTTTGCCGGGGTGCTTTTTGTTTTTTTCGGGGGCGTCTTTTGGTCCTGTGTTGAGAGGGTTAAAAAAGAGTTAACATGCTTATGGAACGCATCCTTTGCTGTATCTTTGAACAAAATGGGCTGCGGTTCGGAAATGTCAAATTTGAAAACTACGTTTTCATTTGTCATTCCGCTCACCTTGCAGTATCTTTGAATAAGATGGGCTGCGGTTCGGGAATGTCAAATTTGAAAACTGCGTTTTCATTTGCCATTCCGCTCACCTTGCAGTATCTTTGCAAAAAATTAGCCGGAATGTAGTGATGTCCGGCTGTAGTGTGAGATAAATGGGGAGAATGTGATGACGTTCTTTCTGTGGATGTAGCAAGCGGTTCGCCGTGAGGTGCTGCCGTTAGTATTAACAATCAAACAAAATTTTATGACATTTGAAGAATTAGGAGTACGAGAGGATTTATTGAAGGCGATAGGCGAGATGGGTTTTGAAAGTCCTATGCCGGTACAGGAAAAAGTAATCCCCCATTTACTCCACGAGGATGGCGACGTTGTCGCCTTGGCACAGACGGGAACAGGTAAAACAGCCGCATTCGGCTTGCCTGTAATACAGCGTATAGACATTGGCTTGCGTTCGCCGCAGGCCTTGATTTTGTCGCCTACCCGTGAACTTTGTCTGCAAATCGGCGGTGACCTTGCCGATTTTTCCAAGTATACGTCGGATTTGAAGGTGCTGCCGGTTTATGGCGGTTCAAGCATCGAAAGTCAGATTCGCGCACTGCGTCAGGGTGTGCAGATTATTGTGGCTACTCCGGGCCGTCTGCTCGATTTGATTAACCGCGGCACGGTTGATTTGTCGCATGTTCACACCGTAATTCTTGATGAGGCCGACGAGATGCTGAATATGGGTTTCCTTGATGAAATCAACGCAATTCTTGAAAACGTTCCCGAGGAGCGCAAAATGCTGCTCTTCTCGGCTACAATGCCCGACGAGATAGCAAAAATTGCCAAAAACTACATGCACAATCCTGTGGAGTTCGTTCTCGGTACGAAGAACGAGGCGGCACAGAATGTGAAGCATGTCTATTATATGGTCAATGCAAAGGACAAATACCTCGCATTGAAACGCATTGCGGATTCGAATCCGAATATCTACGGTATTATTTTCTGCCGTACGCGCCGCGAAACGCAGGAGATTGCCGACAATCTTATCGGTGACGGCTATAATGTCGATGCCCTTCACGGCGACCTTTCGCAGATGCAGCGCGACACGGTAATGAAGAAGTTCCGCGAACACACGTTGCAGCTGCTTGTGGCTACCGACGTGGCCGCCCGTGGTCTGGATGTGGACAATCTTACTCATGTCATCAATTACGGTCTGCCCGATGATGTGGCTACCTATACTCACCGAAGCGGCCGTACGGGCCGTGCCGGAAAGACCGGTGTTTCGGTCGCAATCATCCATTCGCGCGAGAAATCGAAAGTGAAGGAAATTGAGAAACGCATCGGAAAGAGTTTTGAGCGTGAATTGGTGCCGACTCCGCAACGGATTATTGAAAAGCAGCTTTATAATCTTGCCGACCGTCTGGAAAAGGTGAAGGTGAACGACGAGGAGATTGAAAAATATCTGCCCGGCATTGTGCGCAAACTCGAATGGCTGTCCGAAAACGACTTGCTGAAGCGTGTCGTGTCGCTGGAATTCAACCGACTGTTGGAGTATTATAAGGATGCACCCGAAGTGGTCGATTATGAGGAACGCAAGCCGCGTGACCGTCGAAAGAGCGGTAAGGGTGAAGACGGGGAAAAGGCGGAACGCCGTCGTCCTTCGGCAAAAGACAAGGACCGCCGCACGGCTGAAAAGGGTTTTGAGCGCATTTATGTTAATGCCGGAAAGGCTGACGGATTTTTCCCGACACGGTTGATTGAAACGCTCAATCAGAATATGGACGGACGGGTAGAGGTTGGACGCATTGACCTGCTGAACAATTACGCCCTGTTCGATGTTCGTAAAGGTGACGGCAAGAAGGTGGTGGCTGCACTGAAAAATGCCCGCTACTTTGGAAAACGTCTGTATGCCGAGATTGCCGACCCTGACCGTGACTATGCGAAGGCTTCAGCCCGAAAATCGAACAGCAAGGGCCGCCATGAAGGAGATGACGATAATTTCTCGAAATTCAGAAAAGATAAAAAAAGAAAGAAATAGGAGGCAAACGATATGAACAAGCTTGTCAGTATTCTGTTGTTTTCGGTTCTTCCGCTTTTGGCTTCGGCGAGAACCATCGGTGACTTTTTTGTTAGTGAAACCGGAAACGTGTTCACTTTGCTTGAGCAGTCGGACCGCATGGATATGGTTGACTACTACGAGAGCGGTCAGAAGGTGAATGTATCGAATGTTATGGACGGGAAATCGTCAATCGACACGTTGACCACCGATTTCATGAAGGTGAAAATAGCGGATGCCCACGAAGTGGCGATGCGCCTGTATCCGGAGGGGAAATCCGATACGCTGATTGTGGTGATTGAAACTTTTAAGGTGGAAGTACCCGACAGCAAGATTCGTGTGTTCGATACCAATTGGAACGAGCTGGAGCTGAAATCTGTTTTTAAAATGCCTCAAATGGAGGATTTTCTGGTGAAGAATTTAAACAAGAACCAGAAAAAGGAGGCGCTTTCGTATGTGGAATTTCCTCTTGTCAAGCTGGAGTTTGCTGCCGACGGTGGTATAACGGCAACGCCGACTGTTTTGGAAACACTTGGAAAGAACGAACAGGAAAAACTGAAACCTTGCCTGCTTGATTCGCTGCACTATCGCTATGCCGGTAATAAGTTCAAACTTGTCAAATAGATAAATCTTTGATTTCGGAGCGATGGCGAAGCGTAGGAAAAAGACCGGTAAAGGGCGGTGGCAATGGCTCTTGTGGATAGCGGCAGGTTTGCTGTTGCTTGGAGTCATTATCTGGTTTCATGTGCCCGAACGGGTGATTTCCTACAGTGCCGATATCGACGAAAACGAGTATCAGTTGAGAGGCATAGACCTTTCGGCGCATAATGGTAAGGTGGATTTCGGACAGGTGTCGGATGCCGGTATCGATTTCGTTATTTTGAAGGCGAGCGAGGGCAGCCGTTTCCGCGATTCCCGTTTCGACGAGAACTACCGGATGGCAATGGACAGCCGTCTGTATGTCGGCGCTTATCATTTTTTTCGTTTTGATGTTGACGGAGTGGTGCAGGCCCGGAATTTTATGGGAGCAGTCGATGGGAAGGACCTGTCGGTTCCGCTGGTGATTGATGTGGAGGAATATGGAAATCCGATTTTTTTCTCTACGGAAAAGGTGGTTCGCCGTCTGCGCGATATGATTGACGAATTGACCGTCAATGAATATCCTGTAATGATTTATACGAACAAAGACGGTTATGCCAAGTTTGTACGCGGAAATTTCGACGACTATCCGTTGTGGCTGTGCACGTTCAGCGACCCGCCGGAAACCATCGAATGGACCTTGTGGCAGTATAGCCACAGCGGCGAGGTGGACGGCATAAAGGGCGATGTGGACCTGAATGTGTTTTATGGCGACGAAGAACAGTGGATTCAATGGATTCGCTGATGAATGGCGGGTTTGTGATGACGTCAGACATGGCAATAAAACGGCAAAAACTGCGTTATAAATATTGATAGGCAGCAGCCGTTGCTGGTGTCGGAATTTATATGAAAAGCAAAGAATATGCATTTTGACGGAACAAACACGATAAATATATTTCGGAAGCTGTTGGCGGCAATTTTGGTTGCTGTGTCGTTCTCAGCCGCTTCTGCCGAATATGCCTCGGAGTCGGTGCTTGCCACCGGACGGTGGGTGAAGGTAAAAGTGACGGATTCAGGACTGTACCAGTTGACGCGCAGCACTCTTTCCGGTTGGGGATTTTCCGATATTTCGAAGGTGAAGGTCTATGGATATGGTGGAGCCATGATTTCGGAGAAAATGGGCGATGGATATGTCGATGACCTGCCTCAGGTACCTGTTTATCGCAGTGATTCGAAAATTATATTTTATGCACAGGGACTTGTCAGTTGGAAGGACAACACGTCGAGAGGCGTGGCCTATCACCATGTGCTGAATCCTTATGCCAACGAAGGCTATTATTTCATTACCGACCGTGACGACTTGACAATTGCCGAGCTGGCGGCAACAGGCGAAGCGGCTACGGCTCAATCCGGACCGCAGATAACCGATTTCGAGGAGCGGCTCGTTCACGAAAAAGAAACTTTTGCACCGGGAACGACCGGACGTACGCTGTTGGGCGAGGATTTTACCTATAGCCGCAATCAGGTGTTTACTGTCAATCTGCCGGGTATTGTCGACGGTTCGGATGCAAAAGCCTATATCGCCTTTATGACCAAAACCCAGGGCGGAAGCAGCGAAATCACATTCAGCGGCGGAACCGGTGACGATTACGTAGGTCGAGTTTCGGCAACTGCTTCAGATTCCTACGGTATTGGTGAGCAGGGGTATTTTGACTATACCATCAAGGCTCCCGGCGAGAAACTGCTGCTGGGTATGAGCTATAGCAATACAGGCTCGCTTTCTTTTGCCCGCCTTGATTATTTTGAAATATCTTATTTCCGTCGTCTTGCAATGGACGGTACTTCGCTGGCATTCCGCAGCCACACGTCGGCATGCCGCGACAGTGTGTTTTCCATATCCGGAGCCACTGACGGGCTTCAGGTGTGGGATATTACCACTCATTACAGCCCGAAGGCTGTTAATGTGACCGTAGCGGGCGGCAATGCCTATTTCCGTCAGACGGAAACGGGCAAGCGGGAATATGTAGCATTCAATCCGGCATCCACTTTCCCAGCTCCGGCTTATGGCGGAACGGTGTCCAATCAGAATCTGCACGGATTGGAAACTCCCGACATGGTGATTATTACGCCGGGCGAATTCCGTTCGGAGGCACAACGCCTTGCCGAACTCCACAAGACGGTTGACGGCATGAAGGTAGCCGTTATCGACGAGACTTCTATTTTCAATGAATTTTCTTCCGGTACGCGCGACATTATGGCTTACCGTAAATTGGCGAAACTGTTTTGGGAGCGTTCGAAAGTCGAAGGTGCGGAAGCTGATTTCCGCTATCTGCTTCTTTTCGGACGAAGCCTGTTTGACAACCGTCGTCTGACATCCGATGCCCGCAGCATCACTTATCCGCTGTTGCTGACATGGGAGTCATATCTCTGCACTTCCGAATCAACCAGTTTCAATACCGACGATGTGTGTGGCATCCTTGCCGACGGGTCGGATGTTTCTGTTTCCGGCCACAATCACAATATTGACATTTCTATCGGCCGTATGCCTGTCAAGAGCCTCGCGGAAGCCGGGAAGATGGTGGACAAGGTCTATTCTTATGTGAACAATTCCGCAATGGGAGCTTGGCGCAACAATGTGCTGGTAATAGCCGATGATGCCAATGCCGCTGTTCACATGTCGCAGTCGGAAAAAAGTATCGAACAGATGAAGGCTAACGGTGGTTCGGAATATGTATATACCCGTATTTATCTGGATGCATTTGAGGCGGAGTCGAGCGGTTCCGGCCGTTTCTATCCTGATGCGCGCAAGAAAATGTTCCAGTCGTTTCGCGACGGCGTGCTTTTTGCCAACTTCCTCGGCCATGCCAATCCGACTTCCTGGACGCACGACGGACTTTTGCGTTGGACCGACATACAGAACGAATTTTATTATAAAAATTATCCGGTGATGTTTACCGGAACGTGCGAATTTACGCGTTGGGATGCGCCGGATGTATCGGGCGGTGAGTTGCTGTATCTGAACGAAGCTGGCGGTGTCGTTTCCATGATAACATCGTCGCGCGTAACAAGTATCAGCCGTAACGGTGATTTGTCGAATTCCATCTGCCGTTTCCTCTTCCAGCCTGAAAAGGACGGAACTATGCCCCGAACCGGCGATATTCTCCGCTATGCGAAAAACGAGAGAAGTTCGAGCGGCGACCACCGTTTGAAGTATGCTTTGATTGGCGACCCTGCTTTGCGCATGAAATATCCGAAATATCGTACGAAGATTATCGAAATCAATGGTACGCCGACGGATTCAGAAATTTATCCGGAAGTTCAGGCTTTGCAGCAGGTCAGCGTGAAAGGGCAGGTGACCGATGCTGACGGGATGCCGATGAACGATTTTCAGGGACTTGTAAACACAACGGTCTATGATGCGGAAATGTCGGTAACCACTCACGGATATTATGATGCAGGGGAAGACAGCACGCCGTTTACCTATCAGGAACGTTCCAACCGTCTGTACACGGGAACAGACTCCGTAAAGAACGGTACGTTTGAACTTACTTTCCGGATTCCGAAAGAAATCAACAATAACTATACTCCGGCACAGATAAGCACTTATGCCTATTCTGCGGTTGACAATGTCGACGCCAACGGTTCGTGTGAAAACTTTTATGTATATGGTTTTGACGAAACTGCCGAAGCCGATACAATCGGGCCGGAAATTCGACTGTTTGCACTTAACAACAGCGGTTTTGTTGACGGTTCGGTAGTGAACGAAACACCCTATTTGCTTGTTGAAGTATATGACGAAAGCGGTATCAACCTGTCGTCGGCAGGCATAGGCCACGGCATCACGCTGTTACTGGACGGAAAGGAAACAATCAGCGGACTGGAGGAATACTATACGCAGGACACTGACAAACTGGGACGCGTGTATTGCCAGCTTGACGAAATGTCGGCCGGAAACCATACGCTCCGTCTGCGGGTATGGGATATTTTTGGAAACGCTTCCGAAAAGACCATTTCCTTCTTTGTTCAGCCGGGACAGCAACCGGAACTGTACCGTGTCTATACAGATGCCAATCCGGCTAAGACTGAGGCTAATTTCTATCTCGAGCATAACCGTCCGGATGCTATGCTGACCGTGACAATCTCAGTCTACGACATGCTCGGACGACAAGTATGGAGCGAATCGCATACGGGACGCAGCGACATGTTTACCACTATGCCTGTGACGTGGAATCTGACTGACGGTTCCGGATGTCGGGTAGGACGCGGCATTTATCTGTATCGCGCAACTGTAACGGCCGACGGTGTTAGCTCATCATCGAAGGTTCAGAAACTGGCGGTAGCGGCAGAATAACTTTTTTTGCTGGTGTCAAGAATTATATGTACTTTTATGGGCTGATTTTGAAAAAGTGTAACTTGCTATGAATGAGGAAATCAAGAGTATTCAATTGCCTGAACCGACACTGCGGCGTTTGCCGTGGTATCTGGCTTATGTGAATATGTTGCGTTCGCAGCACATCGAGTATGTTTCCTCTACTCAAATATCGAAGAAACTGAATGTTGATGCTTCGCAGATTTCCAAAGACCTGTCGTTTCTCAATATCAAGGGCAAAACCCGTATTGGCTATCAGGTGGAGCATCTCGCCAACGAACTGTCGGTGTTTTTGGATTTCTATAAAAGCCACAGTGCCTTTATGGTTGGAGTCGGCAGTTTGGGTTCGGCGTTGATTCAGGATTCCGGACTTATGCAGTACGGACTGCATATCGTTGCGGGGTTTGATGTAGACGAAAAAATAGTAGGAAAAGATATATGTGGTGTGCCTATTTTCCATATTTCGGAACTGCGTGGGAAACAGCAGGTCTATAATGCGGAAATTGGCATTGTTGCCGTTCCTGTTGAATATGCACAGCAGTCGGCCGATTTGCTTGTCGACGCCGGTGTCAAGGCAATATGGAACTTTACGCCTTATCGTATTAAGGTCGGCGATGATGTGGTGATACAGAATACGTCGATTTATGCACATTTGGCAGTTATGTATAATCGTTTAAACGGGAAAAAGTGAAAGTTATAAAGATTACCAATATTCATGCAGCAGAAGGTCCCGCGGTTGACGTGATGCCGGATTCTGCCTTGCAAAAAAGCGGAAAGCCTTTTTTTATTCCGGAGTTTGCGAAAAATTTTGAGTTTAAAACGGCGGTAGCAGTCCATATCAACCGTCTTGGAAAGAACATTGCCCGTCGGTTTGCCGGACGTTATTACAATGAAGTGGGCTTGTGTCTGGCCATTGAGGCTACGGATCTTCGTGAAGCGTTGCAGAAGTCGGGTGCTCCCTGGGCCTTGGCTACGGCCTTCGACGGAGCCATTATTCTTGGTGACGGGTTTCCGGCTGAAGAGGTCGGTTTGCAGTCGGCTGAAATCACGGTGAGTGTTGACGGTAATGAATTGGAACACATTACTGTAGCCGAAACATTGGACGTGGACGGTATCATAGAATATGTAAGCAAGTATTTCACATTGAAAATTGGTGACTATATTTTAATAGAAGCGAGTGGCAAGTCGACGAAAATGACAATTGACAGCCACATCAAAGCCGAGATTCAGGGACGCGAGTCCGTGAACATCAAGGTGAAGTAGTAAATGTTTGACAGTGAATATGAAGAAATTTTTATTGTTTTTTTTGTCAGTAGCTTTATTCTCTCAGTCGGTTGTTGCAGCGGTATCTTTTAAGAGTAATTCTCTATTGTCATCCGGCTATTGGGTTAAAGTGAAGGTAGGGGAGACCGGAATTTACGAACTTTCGTATGAAAAATTGAAGTCGTTCGGATTTTCGGATCCTTCGAATGTGAAAGTCTACGGATGGGGCGGCAACGTCAGTCCGGAAGGATTTGTCGCAGCCTATGCCGACGATATGGTGCAGATGCCAGTGATGCATGAGGGCGACAAACTTTATTTTTATGGTGTTGGTGTGCTTGGTGAAAAAATATCGCGTTACGGCCAAACCAGTGGATATCTTTATAGCATAACGGAGCCGAATCCGTATTCCAGCGAAAGTTTTTATTTTCTTACAGACTCAGAGGCAGAAGCTCCTTCCTATGTGACGACTGTTGACAATTCGGACCAGATTCCGGAAGTGGAAGAATGGAAGGAAGTGGGAACGGCTTTTTGGCGTCATGAACAGGAACTGTTGAATCCGACATTGTCGGGAAAGAATTTTCTGGGTGAAAACATCAAGGCTCTTGGTGGTAAAATTTCTTTTGATTTGAATTTGCCTTCGTTGGCCGACGAAGGTACGTTTTATGTATATTCATCGGTTGCCGCCTATACCAACGGAACGATGAAAAAGGACATCACGCTCAACGGCACAAAGTTGAACTATAACCGCGGAAATTCGCTTTCCAGCAATTATGGGCTGGACTATGTGGTATATGGCAATTTGTCGTTGTACGGCTATCTTCCTGTCAGCAGTGCCGCAGTGACGGGCAATCATGTGGAATTGGGTATCCAATGTACCTCAGCCGTGAATTTGCTGAAATGTTGGTTGGATTATGTGACGGTTTCTTATCCGGCATATAACAGCTTTGCTACCGGTGAGAAATCGATAGAGCGTTTTTATATGCTGGACGATTGGAGTTCATCGAAAATCGCGGGAGTGCGGTTTTTGGGTGACAGTCCGTCTGTCAGAGTTTGGCAAGTTTCCGACAACAAAGCCGGTTGGGATACAGCCTATCCGGTAGTTAATTATACGTTGACATCGGACGGTGACGGAACATCGGTATTTGTACTTGGCAAGAAAATGGATAAAAACTGGGGCAAGTTTATCTTTTTCGATATCGCTCAACCGCAGATGCAGCCGGAGTTTTCTGAAGTAGTCGACAATCAGAACCTTCATGCAGAGCAAGTGCCCGATATGTTGATAATCACCAACAAGGCTCTCTTGGAACAGGCAGAGCGTCTTGCCGAGTTCCGTCGTAGTTATGACGGACTTGATGTGCTTGTGGTAACACAGGACAAGGTGTTCAATGAATTTTCATCGGGTGTGCGCGATGCCATGGCTTATCGCCGCATGTGTAAAATGCTGTATGACCGTAATCCCGAGAAGTTCAAATATTTGCTGCTGTTCGGTTCCGGTACGTATGACAACCGTATGATGGGTATTGGTGCTGAAGCTGATTTGTTGCTGACATATCAGTCGGAAGAAAGCTATTCGGAAGTGCGTTCCTATTGCTCGGACGATTTCTTCGGTATATTGGGTGACAATGTGTCGAGTTCGCTGGTCGGTATGCAGATGCAAATTGCAGTCGGCCGTTTGCCGTTTACTTCAACGAAGAATGCAGCGACATACGTTGACAAACTGATAGCCTATTCTACAGAACGTTTCGATTACACTTCATCCTGGAAAAACAATATGCTGCTTATTGGGGAGGACGGTGACGATTATGTTCATACGGACAATTGCGAAACCTTTCTGCTTAATTTCAACCAGGAAGGAAACTACGACATGAATTTTACGAAAATATATATGGCGGCCTACAAGCAGCCTACGGATGTTCGTGCCAAATTTGTGGAAATGTTGGAGCAAGGGCAGAACTTTGCCATGTTTGTAGGACATAGCAATCCGTCGTCCATGTCGATGAGTCAGGTGTTGATGGACTTTGCTAAAGCGACGGATACGAAATATCCTCATTTGCCGATATTCTATGTTTCGTCGTGCGATGCGGGCCGTTTTGACAGCGGAAATTCCAATTTGTTTGAAAAGTTGCTGGAGAATCCCGATGGCGGAATTATTGCTGGCATTACTTCGACGCGTATAGCCTATACAAGTTTGAACGGAGTTTTGACCAATAGTTTTGGCACATATTTGGCTAAGCCGGAAGAATATTATGGCGGTAAAAAGACTATCGGACTCGTTTTGCGGGATGCGAAAAATCATTCGGGAGAAAATTCCATTAACCGTATGAAATATCACTTGCTCGGCGACCCATCCATGCCGGTTACGATGCCTCGAAATCAAGTGAAGGTTTCCGAGTTGAACGGGGTGACTGAGGGAACGGTGACTGTCTCCGGCAATCAAAATGTTTCGTTTGCCGGTGTTGTTAATGATTCGGAAGGCAATGTGGACAGCAGTTTCAACGGCTATGCACTGGTGAAGCTTTACGATGCCGAACGCGACTATGTGAAAACGAAAATATCTTCATCTTCAGTACCTTCCGGAGAATTGGTAATGGTAAAGAACCGTGGGGAGGAACTGAACGCTGTCAAGTGTAAAGTTTCGAACGGAAAATTTGAAGGCAATATGGTCGTTCCTTCCTTTGTCGCTTCGGACGGGGATGCAATGCCGTTAAGAGTGTTTGTTGCTGATGGCGACGGCAACATCCTTTCGGGTTGCAATACGCAGTTAAGTTTTACGAGAGAGGGTAGTGCTGGAAACAATGATACCGAGGCTCCTGTCATTGAAGAACTGTATTTGAATTCTTCGAATACGTTTGCCGATGGTGGAACGGTGGAAAAAGATTTTACCGTTTATGCAGTTGTGAAGGACAATGTTGCAGTGAATGTCAGCACGGAAGGTATCAATACGTCCATGAATCTGTCGTTCGACGGCGGTAAGCAGACGATGGCTGTATATGGTTGCTATCCTGATGAGCAAAATGTTCTGCACGTGGAAATGCCTGTTTATGACATGTCGGTCGGACGTCATGTGGTAGAACTGACGGTAACGGACCTTTCCGGAAACGTAAGCCGCAAGTCGGTCAGTTTTGTTGTTGAGGATTCAGCATCAGAAATCGGTCTGGAACTTCAGGAACCGGCGGTGCGTGATGTCGCAGTTGTCAGTCTGACTGACGGAGCTGCCGGAAATGGGGACTTTTTGGTGACAGACAATCGCAACAATCTGCTGTTCAGACAGACGAACGTGTCGTTCCCTTATGAATGGCATGGCGTTGACAACGAAGGAAACCGCCTGACACCAGGTGTCTATAACATGTCGGCAGTTGTCGATGGAAAGACTACAGCGGTCAAAAAAATAGTTGTTTTGAAGCAATAAAACGGCAATTATTTAGTTTATAATACTATAAACTCATTACCGAATGAACAAGAGAAAATATATATCACTGGTTTTGGCAGCTTTCATGGCAGTGCCCTATGTTGCTGCGCAAGATGGAAAAAATCAGTTTAACCCGGTGCAGACGGGTGTAACTTCTTTAGGTATTGCTCCGGATGCGCGCGGTGCATCTATGGGTGATTTGGGTGTTGCGACAGAACCGGATGCTTATTCTCAATATTGGAACCCGTCGAAATATGCGTTTGCCTACAGTACGGCGGCTGTCAGTTTGTCCTATACTCCATGGTTGCGTAAGTTGGTCAACGATATCAATCTTGCCAATCTTGCCGGATATTGGAAAATCGGCGGTGGCGACAATCAGGCGGTGAGTGCTTCGTTGCGCTATTTCTCGTTGGGTGAAGTGAAGCTGACTGATGACAGCGGCGTGGAAATCAATTCTGTGAACCCTTATGAAATGGCTTTCGATTTGGGTTACTCCCGCAAACTTTCGGAAAGCTTTTCTATGGGTGTGGCTTTGCGCTATATTTACTCCGACCTTGCCTTTAGCGATGCTTATTCGGCAGAACAGCAGTCGGGTGCTTCGGCCTTCGCTGCCGATATTTCCGGTTATCTGACGACTTATCCGATTATCGGAAGAAACGAGTGTCAGTGGTCTTGGGGTTTCAATATCTCCAATATCGGTTCAAAGGTTTCCTATAATGATGGTAATGATCCTGCATTCTTGCCTACGAATCTTCGTTTGGGAACAACATTCACTTTCCCGATAGCTGCATATAACACGTTGGCTCTGTCGTTGGACGTAAACAAACTGTTGGTTCCGACTCGTCCGCGTCAGTCCGACTATCTGAATGCTGATGGTGATTATGATTCAGAAGCATATGAAGCCGCATTGGAGGATTGGCGAAATACTTCGTCAATTTCCGGTATCTTCAAATCATTTACCGATGCTCCTAACGGATTCTCGGAAGAGTTGAAGGAAATCATGTTCTCGGTTGGTGCTGAATACAACTACAACCATCAGTTTTTCCTGCGTACCGGTTACTATCATCAGAATGCCGATAAGGGTAACTTGCAGTATTTCTCGTTTGGTGCAGGTTTCTCTCTAAATGTGGTGCAGTTGGATGCAGCCTATATGATTGCTACGGCTCCGAGCAGTCCGCTCGACCAGACGTTGCGTTTTTCGCTGACATTCGATATGGATGGTCTTAAAGCTTTGATGGGCAGATAAAAAACGGACGATACTATGGGATTGAATATTCGTGTAGGAATGGGTTTTGATGTTCACCGTCTTGTCGAAGGCCGTGAATTGTGGCTGGGTGGCATCAAAATCGAGCATACGGTTGGTTTGTTGGGCCACAGCGATGCCGATGTCGTTATTCATGCGCTTTGCGATGCCTTGCTCGGTGCTGCTGCTTTGCGTGATATTGGTTTCCATTTTCCGGATACTGATCCCCGTTACAAGGGAATCGACAGCAAAAAGCTGTTGGTTGAGGTAACAAGACTCTTGGCTGAAAAAGGATACCGATTGGGTAATGCCGACATTACGATATGTGCAGAGGCACCTAAACTAAATCCGCATATTCCGGCTATGCAAACTGCAATGGCGGCATGTATGGGTGTTGAGCCGGAAGACGTATCAATCAAGGCGACAACCACAGAAAAACTTGGCTTTACGGGCCGAAAAGAAGGTATTTCCGCTTATGCCACAGTGTTGATTGTAAAAGAATAGCAAATACATATTAAGGAGGAGAAAGGTTGCATGGCATTCGCTGTGCAACCTTTTCTATATAAAAAACAGCGGACACCTTTCGTTGCTGAGGTGTTCGCTGTTGCTATGATTTCTTTGCTTGAATTATCGGATATATTTCGGGTCTTCGCCGTATTGGTTCGGTCCGATGGTTCCTTCTTGGCAGAACCAGATGATGAGAATAATCTGACCGATGATAGGGATGAGGTTAAGTAGCATAAACCAGCCCGATTTGTTGATGTCATGTAGACGGCGAACACCGATGGCAATTGATGGTGGTATCATCGCTAGGGATGCGAGCCAGCCTACAACTGGAATCCATCCGAGTATTAATCCAATGACAAATGTCATCAGATATGCCCACCAGTATTCGGCACGGCGCGAACGACCTTCGAATTCCGCATATTTTTGCCAATACATCTTGCAGGCTTCCATCATGTCAAGATTACGCATCCGCATACCGTTGGGTGCAGTTGTGTAGCCCAGATTTGGCTGTTGCCACTGTTGCTGGTTTGGTGGCGGCGTTTGTTGCCATTGCCGTTGAGGTTGAAATTCACATCCGCATTTTGGGCAGAATTTTGCGTCAGCACTGACGGGCTGTCCGCATTGAGGACAATATTTAGGTTCCATAAAATATAAGGTTTTATATTGATTTGTTATTCCCTTTTGTTGATTTAAGCATGTCTTCTGCTAAGATATACAATTTTGCCTCGTGAAGCAACTTTTTTTGTAAAAAAGTGCGGTTTTAATTTTCTATTTTCTTTGTTTCTTCCGGCTGTGGTGTGTAGTTGATAACATAGCGGTTGTAGTAGGAGAGCAACAGGGTGGTCATCGGCAGGGCGATGATGAGTCCCATGAAGCCTAACAGTGTGCCCCAAATGGAAAGGGAGAGAAGGATGATTGCCGGATTCAACCCCATTGCCTTACCCATGATTTTCGGGACAAGATAGAGGTCCTGAATGCTTTGTACTACACCATAAACAATCATTGCCTGAGCAAACATCCACCAGAAACTTGTACCCGTTTCGGCTGCGTAGACAATGCATAGCAGGGTGGTAGGGAGCAGGGATATGAGCTGCAAATAGGGGACAAGATTCAGTACGCCGATAAACAGGCCAAGGACGATGGCCATCGGCATGTCGATGATAAGAAATCCGATGCTGAACAGTATGCCGACAAGAAAGGCTACTGTGGCCTGACCGCGGAAGTAACAGTTCATGCTGTCTTTCACATCGTTGGCAATGCCAAAAACGGTCTTTTTGTATTTTTGTGGCACAAGCTGGCGTATTCCCGTAACAAATCGGTCGTAGTCCATAAGGATGAAAATAAAGTAGAGAAGGACGATGAACCATCCGGCGATTGTCAGAATTACAGAGATACTTCCGCTGACAACAGTCCAGGTTCCGTCGATACCACGTTTGATAATTTCAATCCATTGTTCTCGGGTAAGGAGGGACGACAGATATTCAAGGTCAATATTTTCGCGGATAAAGTCGTGTACGGCCTGGGGCAGGAACGGGCTGTCGTTTGATGTTGCATAATCTTTAAACAGATTGGCCACAACAACTGATTCCTCGATGATGCTTGGAAGCACCAGCAGTACGATGAGTGTGAGGGCAACGCACAGCTCTATCAGGAATAGAATAATCGGTATGATGTTCCGTTTGCATCTCAATAGTTTTTTGTTGAATTCTACAAACGGTTTGAACATATAGGCAAGCAGACAGGCTATGAAAAATGGCAACAGTGCGTTGTAGAGTATTTTCAGCAGCCAGAAAATGCCGATAATGATAATCGCGGAAAAAACTATACGTATTACTCGGTCGAACGTGTAGGGGCGTGATGATAGCATAGCAACAATTGTTTTTTTGTCTGTTTCTAAAAAGAGGAACAGTGAAAGTCTTGGCTTGGTCGGTTTTTTGTTAGTAAGCCATATTCCTCTATTTTACAAAGGTATCAATTAATTTAGACTGAATTTCTTTTGCGGTACTTTTTTTCAAAAAAATCATGGATGTCACAGAAAATGGTGCATGTTGCGGCGAAATTTGCCAACAGAAACGACAAGGGAATATGACACTGCTTTTTGATTTATCGTTTTTCTATTGGTGGAAGGGTACGTGATTGGGGTTGTTGTAAATAAAGCATTTGGGAGCATTTCTCCCTAATGCTTTATGGTGCATAAGAATTTTTATATGCCGCGGATGTGGAAAGATGATATGGAAATTCGTACTTTTGTTTATGATAATGTGACTCGGGAACGGATATGTGACGAGTCGAGGATGTGAAACGTATATATTGAAATTCATATTTTCGGATGAAAGATTTTGCAGCGATTGACTTTGAGACTGCCAATCGGCAGCGCTCCAGTGTGTGCAGTGTCGGAGTTGTGATTGTTCGCAACGGTCAGGTTGTCGATAAAATTTATCGCACAATTCGGCCATTGCCCAATTCCTATTCTTTTTTCAATACGCAAGTGCATGGCATGACGATGGCCGATACGGCTGACTCTCCAGCTTTTCCTGAAGTATGGGGAGAAATAGCCCCGCTGTTGGTCAATTTGCCGTTGGTGGCTCACAACTGTCCTTTTGATGAGGGATGCCTAAAGGCGGTTTTTGCCGCTTATGGCATGGAATATCCCGGTTACCAGTTTTTCTGTACCTGCCGGGCGGCGCGGCGGGTGTTGGGAAAGGAGTTGCCCAATCATCAGTTGCATACCGTATCTTCCTATTGCGGCTATGAATTGGAATGTCATCATCATGCCCTTGCCGATGCTGAAGCCTGTGCAGCCATTGCTTTGAAGCTTTTGTAGGCCGAACTGTTGGATATGTCACTGATTTTTTGTAATTTCATGGAATAAATACTGAACACATGGAAAAGAACGAACAGTTGAAAGGAAAATGGGCGTGGGTGTTGGTTGTACTGGCTGTGATTTACGGAATCAGCCCCGTCGATATACTGCCCGATGTGCCGGGTGTCGGTTGGGTAGACGATATTGTTTTTCTTGTTGTCACGATTGCCAACCTTATCCAGCAGAAATCAGTTGATAAGAATCCGTCGTTGTCAAAAATGATGAAGACCGTGAAGTGGATTCTGTTGCTGTTTGGAATCCTGGTAGTGCTTTTGATTATGCTCCTTGGTGTTGGAATTTATAAGCTGATGAGTTAGAAAATAGCCGACTGATTGATAGTCAAGTTATCGAATAGGAATGTCGTAATTCTTTTTTTGAAGAATTGCGACATTTTTTTTGTGCTGAATTTCAATGATTTGCATAAAAAGTGAATTTTTTTGAGATTTTTGCGTAGGGTTTTTTAGGGGGGGATGGCGTTATAAGGTCAAAACCACCTTAGCTAAGTGAACTGAAACAGAAAGGATATAGCCCCCTTTCTCAGCGTAGCTCCAGAGCGGGCTACGATATAAATGGGCTGAAAGTAGTAACATTTAAAAACTTATAAATATGAAATTCAAATTATTTTTCTTATCTTTTCTCTAAAACGTGATTGTCGACATCTGCAAAAAACAGTCTCAGAAAAC
>UQUV01000002.1 GCA_900544305.1 uncultured Porphyromonadaceae bacterium | reverse complement strand
TATCCGCGGTCGAATATGTAGTGCGCTCCAGATTCGTATGGTATCTCAGGCATAGCCTTTGAATCGTGAATGTTGGCAGGTGTAATATGCACAAATGCAGGTACTTCCGCTTCAACATCATAGAGCGTATGCAACTTTATTCCGCCTTTGTGTTTGCGAAATCTGGCCCATTCAAACACCGACAGGCACAAATCAACCGTTGTAGAGTCAAATGCGTAAACATGACCGTCAAGTTCGAATATTTTATTGATTCTACGCTTGCGGGCCTCGGCAATCATGAATGTTGCATACTCCTCGAAAATACGGTAATCACGTTGCTCATTAGCTTTACTGAGATTGCTTCGTGTTACAGATTTCCCGATTCCGAGATGGTAGAGTTTCCCAGCGTGTGCTTCCATAGCCACAACCAGATCCCGGAGGCTCTCCCGATTGGATAGCTGACCGAACATCATCGTAAGCAACTGATTCCAACAGGTATAGCTTTTGATATACTTGTTGCCATTGTATTTCTTCACAATGTATTTGAATTTCTCGTAATCAAGGAATTTAACTAATTGAGAGAAAACGTACTCGTCTTTAAACATAACGGTCTGATTTTGACCGCAAAGTTAAATTCAAGTCTCGGGAATCTATAATTGCATATAACAAATTGAATTTCAATAATTTCAAAGAACTTCTATGATTTTTTAGTGGACACTAATGTAATTTCGTAGTGAAACAAATATTAAAACAAACCTTAACATAAAAGCGGAGGTTTTAATCTTAAATTTAATATGGACAAATTTGCTGGACGAAAATTTACGAAGAATCGTAGATTAATTGCGACTGCATCAGTTGCGATGTGTATGTTGTGCGGCGCGGGCGGCTTCAGCTCTCAGGCAGCTCCGGTTCCGCAAGTAGTAGCAGCGTCAAAGGCCACCAACACTATTTCGGGTGTTGTGAAGGATGCCAACGGTAATCCGATTATTGGCGCTAACGTGATGGAGAAAGGTACCACTCGTGGTATCGTAACGGACCTTGACGGTAAATTCACTTTGAAAGTTGCTCCTGGTGCGACAATTGTTGTTTCATATCTTGGATATGGTACACAAACGCTGAAGGCAACTTCAAGTATGGATGTGGTATTGAAGGAAGACAATGCCCTTCTTGATGAAGTAGTCGTTGTAGGTTACGGTCAACAGAAAAAAGCGAATTTGACAGGTGCTGTGTCTGTCGTAGATGTGGACAAGGCTTTGGAAGGAAGACCGGAGATGGATGTCGCCAAGGCTTTGCAGGGAGTTGTTCCTGGTTTGACAATTCTGAATACTCAGGGTGGAATTGATGCCCAGCCGTCCATTTCAATTCGTGGTGTCGGAACATTGAGTAATAGCGAAAAGAGTGACCCGTTGATTATAGTCGATGGTGTACCTATTGATGACCTCTCAATGGTCAATCCGCAGGATATCGCTTCTGTTTCAGTTCTGAAAGATGCTGCATCTACATCTATTTACGGTTCTCGGGCTGCTTTCGGTGTGATTTTGATTACAACAAAGGGCGGTTCTAAAACAGAAAAGATTGCAGTAAACTATACGAACAATTTCGCATGGAGTACTCCAACAATTTTGCCTGAATATTCCGATGCTCCTTCTCAGATTGAAGCTTTGATTGATGCCTTTGACCGAAATAAGGAATTACCGGTACTGTTCGGTATGAACTTAAAGGAATTGTTGCCTTATGCACAGAAATGGCAGCAACAGAATGGAGGTAAAAAGGCCGGTTATCGTGAGATGCGTCCGTATGTTGATGATAACAATGTCGGTGACTACCTATATGATGCAGCTACCGGTAAAACATTGTATTATGCTGACTGGGATGTGGAGGACATTTTGTTCCAGGATTGGGCACCTTCACAAACTCATAATGTGAATATCAATGGTACAAGCGGTCGAACAACATATTATTTGTCTGTCGGATATGCCAGCAAAGAAGGTGTATTTGAATTCAATACCGATAAGCTGAAACGCTACAATGTCAGCGCAAACATTTCTTCGAATGTTACTGATTGGTTGCAAGTTGGCGGACGTTTTTCGTTCTCTGATAGAACATATACACAACCTGAAACTCGCAGAACTCCGTATCAGTATCTGTGGCGTTGGGGTAGCTTCTTTGAACCTCTTGGTACGATTAATGGAACTGACTTAAGAAATACTGTCAGCTATTTGAAACAGGCGGGTGACAATGAGACAAGTACGAATTTTGTTCGCTTAACCGGTTTTATCAAAGCAAATTTGACAAAGGGTCTGACTTTGAATGCTGACTACACATATAACGTTAGAAACCGTTTGCAAGACAGAGCAGGTCTGCCGGTTTATGCATACAACTCTTGGGGTTCAATCGCCGAACCTATGTATATTGCATCTGATTCATATTTGATTCAACAAAGTACAAAGAAAACTTCATATGCATTGAACGTTTATGCTAACTATGAACTTTCTATCAATCAGAAGCATAATTTTAATTTCATGTTAGGTGGTAATGCTGAAGGCGAAGAAAATCTTTCGCATTTGTCACAGCGTAAAAATTTGTTGAATCCGGATCTTCCTGAATTCAATTTGGCTAACGGACAATATTATGTAGAAGGTAGCCATAACCACAATGCAAGTGCAGGCTATTTCGGACGTATCAACTATAACTGGAATGAAATCTGGTTGCTTGAATTGAACGGTCGTTTGGACGGTTCTTCCCGTTTCCCGTCACACAGCCGTTGGGGATTCTTCCCATCAGCTTCACTTGGTTATCGTTTCAGTCAGGAAAAATACTTCGAACCGTTGACCGATGTTATCAGCAACGGTAAGTTGCGTGCTTCATTCGGTGAAATCGGTAATGAAGCTGTCGGTGATGATATGTTTGTGTCTACAATTGATATGTTGGATTCCGATTATGTTTATTGGCTGACTGCTAACGGTGACAAGATGACAATGTATGATACTCCAAAACTTGTTTCAAGTACTTTGACTTGGGAACGTATCCGTACGCTTGACATTGGTCTTGATCTTGGTTTGTTCAACAATGAAGTGAATATCGGTTTTGACTGGTATCAGCGTAATACTCTTGACATGTTGGCTCCTGGTCAGGTCCTTCCTGATGTATTGGGTACAACAGAACCTTATACAAATGCCGGTTCTCTCCGCACTCGCGGTTGGGAATTGAATCTTGGCTGGAATCATCGTTTTGGTGATGTAGAAGTATATGTAAACGGTAATGTAAGTGATTTCAAGACTGTCGTAACAAAATGGAATAACCCGAAAAATATTTTGAGCGAATATTTCACTGGTAAGGTTTACGGTGATATCTACGGTTTCGAAACAGACAGATTCTTTACAAAAGATGACTTCGTTTACGATGCAGAAGGCAATCGTACGGGGTATGCGGAAGGTGTAGCCAATCAGGACAAACTTGTCGGTAGCGGTAACTTTATTTATGGTCCTGGCGACGTGAAATATAAGGATTTGAACGGCGACGGCGTTATTAGCGGCGGTCAAGGTACAAAGGACGATATGGGTGACTTGAAGGTTATCGGTAACTCGACTCCACGTTTCCAATACGGTTTCCGTTTAGGTGGTGCTTGGAAAGGTTTTGACCTTGACATGTATTTCCAAGGCGTAGGCAAATGGGATCAGTGGTCAACAGGTGCATTTGCTATTCCTTTCTCTCGTGGTGCTGACGGTATTTATGCTCATCAGTTGGATTATTGGAGTGAAGATAATACAGATGCTTTCTATCCGAGAGTGTTCCCGGGTAATATCTCAGGTGGTACAGTTTCCGGTATTGCTGACGGGGCGAACAACTTCTATCCGCAGTCTAAATAT
This sequence comes from uncultured Porphyromonadaceae bacterium, assembly GCA_900544305.1. GTDB lineage: Bacteria > Bacteroidota > Bacteroidia > Bacteroidales > Muribaculaceae > Limisoma. The sequence goes on along the minus strand of UQUV01000002.1, from coordinate 132,766 downwards.
TTGATTGACCGTTCATACTTGCGTTTCAAGAACTTGACTGTCGGCTATACATTGCCTCAGAATTTGACAAAGAAATGGTATATCCAAAAACTGCGTGTTTATTTCACAGCTGAAAACCTTTGTGAATTGATTAACAACAGTTATGTTCCGGTTGACCCTGAAATTGACGACAGTGAAGTAAGCGGTCATTCAAATGGAACTTGGGGACGTGTTGCTCCGATGATGCGTACTATTTCTTGTGGTTTGCAAGTATCTTTCTAAAAATTTATTGCTATGAAAAAGAAAACATTATTATATAGTTTGCTACTCCTTGGCTCTACATCTTTTATAAGCTGTACGGATATGCTGGAAAAAGAGCCTTTGGATAAATTTACCAACAATCCGTTGTTCTGGAACAATCCATCAAGTGTGGAAGGTTATGCCGCTTCATTCTACAATCTGTTTACGGGTTATGGAAATGGCGGTGGCTCTGGAGACTATTATTTCAAATATTTGTCAGACGACCAGATTGGTGCAAGTTATCAAAACTGGAAATTTGTGAATGTTCCGGCTGAAAGTGCTGACTGGGCTGACACATGGGATGAAATCCGTCGTGCCAATGCGATGATTGAGGCCCTTAATTCTCCTTCCACAACTATGGAAGAAACTACTAAAAAACATTGGTTGGGAGTTGCCCGTTTAATGCGTGCTTGGCAATATTGGGACCTTGTTAGGAAATTTGGTGATTGCCCATGGTTGGATCATGTACCTGATATTGACGACCCGGTTCTTTATGCTGAAAGAACAGATCGTGATGAGATTATGGACTATGTTTACGAAGATCTGGAATTTGCCTGCAATAATGTGTTGGATGAAAAATCTCAGACAACATGGTCGCGTGATTTGGCATATGCCATGACATCTCATATAGCCTTGTGGGAAGGAACATATCGTAAATATCGTTCTGAAGCCGATCATCAGAAAGCAGCTGACTTAGACGGTGCAAAACGTTTCCTTGACTTGTGTGTCAAAGCCTGTGAACAAATTATGCCTGATTATTCATTGTGCGAATCCTATCAGTCAATCTATAATTCAGAAACACTTGCCGGCAACCCGGAAGTGATCTTCTATAAGGAGTATAAGAAAGACTTGTTTGGACACTCATTGATTAACTTCACTTGTATGTCAACACCGATTAGCGGTATGACAAAAGATGCGTTTGATTCTTATCTGTTCCTTGATGGAAAAACAAAGGCAAACACTACTTATGACAATTCTGATGCAGGTGTGTTGAAAGTTTCAACAACTGATATGAAGGAACATTTGAACATTAAGGCGTTGTTGGATGTTCGCGACAAACGTTTGGCTGCTACTATTGATAGTATTGTTTGTTACTCAAAACGTGAATGGCCTCGTTTGAACGGTGGTAGTGCAATGGTTTCTTCTTCAGGTTACACTGTATCGAAATATGATAATGTGAACATTGAGTCAACTTATCGTGTAACAGGTGGAAAGAACTATACTTCTGCTCCGTTGTATTGGCTGTCTGTCATCTATTTGAACTTTGCCGAAGCTAAAGCCGAATTGGCAGATATGGGTCAAGGTTCGATTACGGATGAAGATTTGAACAATTCCATCAACAAGCTGAAACAACGTGCAGGTCTACCGATTATCAAAACTACTGTTGAGGATATGGGCGACAATGATATGAACGTTTCCCCGTTGATTTTCGAAATCCGTCGTGAACGTCGTTGTGAATTGATGTTTGACAATGATTTCCGTTATTGGGACTTGATTCGTTGGCATCAGCTTGACAAGTTGGACTCTTCTGTCAACAAGGACATCACTTTCGGTGCGAATGTTGCTAATGACCCAGAAGCTGCTTCAAATCCTGACATTACTGTGAAGGATGGATATATTGACGGTTATATGGGCCGTACACGTACTTATGAATATAAACACTATTGGTATCCTATTCCAAGTGGCCAGATTAATTTGAATAAGAATCTTGGACAAAACCCGGGTTGGGAAGAATAGTGTGAATATAGAATTTTCACTCATTAACAAGCGAGCCGCATCGAGGAGATGCGGCTCGTCTTGTTTTTACAGTAGTTGTGAAGGGTTGTTTATTTCTGTGGTCTTTGTCCCGGTTGTCGGCAGCCTTTTCCTGCAGTCCTGCTGAGATTGTCGCCGAGGTCGGCTTTAACACTGTCGGCATATTGGTTGAGGCGTTTTACCACTTCCGGGTATTGGCGGATGATGTTATAGCGTTCTCCCGGGTCACGGCGCAGATCGTAGAGTAGTGTGTCCGTGAGCTGGTGCCATTCGTCCACTTTCCCCGGTTTGCCGTCGTTTCCAGGCTCAAATCCTTCGTAGGTACGGTGTTTGTGTGGGTAGATGAGCTTATAATGTCCGTCGGTGACGGCCTCAAGATCATTGGCACGATAGTAGTAGGCAAAGTGTGTCCGCAGGTTCTTCGAATAGTCACCGTTCAGATAGGGAACCAGACTGACACCGTCGGTTTTCAACGGAGGCATCGGTGCGTCGGCAATGTCGGCAAATGTGGCAAGGAGGTCGATGCCCGATACCATCTGGTGGCAAATGCCGCCTTCCGGTGTATGTCCTTTCCAGTAGACGATGCAGGGTACACGTTGTCCACCCTCGAAACTGACTCCCTTGCCTTCACGAAGTCCGGCGGTATTGCCGGCATGGTTTCCATAGTTGAGCCACGGACCGTTGTCCGATGTTACGACAATTACGGTGTTGTCATCGAGTTTCAGCTCTTTCAGTGTGTCAAAAATGGTGCCGATACTCCAGTCAATTTCCATCATGACATCGCCGTACAGACCTTGTTCGCTTTTTCCTTTAAAATCGTCGGACACGAACAGCGGGACATGTGGCATTGGGTGGGCAAGATAGACAAAGAACGGACGGTTTCGGTTTGTTTTTATGAAATTCACGGCACGTTGTGTGAAATTTTTTGTGAATTGTGTCTGGTCGGGATTGTATTCCACGATGTCGTTTCCTTCAATCAGCGGCAGGTCGGGGAATTTTACCGTAGGGTGGTTCGGCCACATGTCGTTGGAGTAGGGAATGCCGTAGAATTCGTCAAATCCGTGCTGAAGCGGCAGGAACGAACGGTGGTCGCCCAGATGCCATTTCCCGAAGGCTGCACATTGATAGTCTTTTTGTTTCAGTACTTCTGCAATTGTCATTTCTTCTGCCGAAATGCCTCTTTCGCTGTTCGGTCCGGGAGCACCGTGCATTCCTATACGATTGGGATAGCAGCCTGTGAGCAGGCCGGCTCTTGATGCACCGCTGACAGCTTGTGGGGCGTAGTAGCGTGTGAATGTCAGTGACTGGCTTTGAAGGCGGTTGATGTTGGGAGTGGAGTATCCAATGGCTCCATTGGCTTCGATGTCGCCCAGTCCCATGTCGTCCATCAGTATGACGACAAAGTTTGTCGGGCGGTTGGCGTAGGCCATGACAGGCAGAGCCAGTCCGGCAAGCATCAAGCCGCATTTGTGGAAAATCGTTTTCATAGCGTATGGTTTTATGATAAGTTTTCAAAAGTAGGAAAAAAACGGCAGAAGCCTTTGCCGGCAATCGTGAATAATTGTTGTTGCATTTTCAGGATGCGGGTAATTTGCCGCTGTCTGTTTGCTGTTTTTGACAACTTGCACTATCTTTGTATAAGATAGGCTACGGTTTGGGATAGCCAAACTGAAAACAGGCTTTCGTTTGTCTCTCCACTCACCTTGCACTATCTTTACACACAGAAACAAATTGCGAACAGAAGATGTATGACTATGCAAAACATATAATCAGCGAGAAGGCTTCGCTTGTCGACGCGTTGAGGCAGCTCAACGGCTTGTCGGGGCAGACGATGGTGCTTTTTGCCGTTGATGCCGAGGGAAAAATGACCGGTACGCTGACCGACGGCGATGTAAGGCGGTTTTTGATTCGCGACAGTCGTCTTGATGTGGCGGTGGGCGATATCATGCACCGTGCGTTCCGTTTCCTTGATGCGGAGAGCATTGATTTGGCGAAAGTCCGCGAGCTGCGCCGTCAGGAAATCACACTTGTGCCCTGTCTTGACAGTTGCGGGAAAATCCGCCAGGTGTTCAACTTCTCGGAGTGTCATTCCATTCTTCCGTTGGATGCAGTGCTTATGGCTGGGGGCAGGGGCGAGCGTTTGCGTCCGCTGACGCTGACTACGCCGAAACCTTTGCTGAAAATCGGCGACAAAAGCATTATCGACTACAACGTGGAGGAACTTGCCCGAAACGGAATCGACAATATTGCGGTGACGGTCAACTATCTGGCCGAACAGTTGGAAGAACATTTCGCGCAGCCGGTGGGCGGTGTCAGCGTACGTTGTGTGCGTGAACCGAAGAAGCTCGGAACGATTGGCTCTGTGAAACTTGTCGACGGTCTTGTGTCCGACAACGTACTGGTGATGAATTCCGACTTGCTTACCACTATCAGCTACGAAGACATGTTCATGTATCATCTTGAGCAGGATGCCGACATGACTATTGCCGCCATTCCCTATATGGTGTCCGTGCCGTTTGCCATTTTCCGTTGCGACGGAGCACGCGTGCTGGGATTGGAGGAAAAACCGACCTACAACTATTACGCCAATGCGGGCATCTACATAATCCGCCGTGAGCATCTCGACAGGATTCCGGCTGACACCGTTTTCGATGCCACCGACTTGATTGAACTGCTCGTCAACGAAGGTAAGAAAGTGGTCTATCATCCTATCAACGGCACTTGGCTTGACATCGGTTCGCCCGACGATTTCCGTCACGCACAGGAAATTATCAAGCACAAGCAGCTTTCCAAACTATAAAAACATATCCGACGATGGCAGAAAACGAAAAACCTTTGATATTGATAACCAACGACGACGGCATCACATCGGCAGGTATCCGCTATCTGGTGGACAGCGTTGCCGGTATGGGTGACATCATGGTCGTTGCGCCCGACGGTCCGCGTTCCGGCGGCTCGGCATCCATTACCTGCGAAACGATTTTGCGCCCGAAACAGCGTGAAGACTACAACGGTGCCCGGATGACGGCATTGAACGGTACACCGGTCGACTGTGTGAAACTGGCGTTGAATGCTCTTGTTCCCCGCCGTCCGTCGCTTGTTCTTTCGGGCATCAATCATGGCGCGAATACGGGCAACAGCATTGTCTATTCAGGTACGATGGGAGCCACGCTCGAAGCCTGTATGCAGGGTGTTCCGGCTATCGGCTATTCGCTGGTGTCGCACACTCCCCGTCCGGAGGATTTCGAAGCCTGCCTGCCTTTCATGCGCGAACTGACGGGAAAAGTGTTGCGCGAAGGATTGCCGGAAGGCGTTTGCCTGAATGTGAATATGCCTTCGGGAGGCATCATTAAGGGAATGAAACGGGCACGTGCCTGCAAGGGCCGCTGGACGGAAGAATACGCTCCCTATAAAGACCCGTTCGGGCGGATGTTCTATATGCTGACGGGTACGTATGTCAACAGTGAGCCGTTCAGCATGGACACTGACCTGTATTGGCTTTCGCAAGGCTACATCTCGATTGTGCCGTCTGTTCCTGACCGTGACTTTAGCGGACCGCTTGACTTGTTGGCACCCTTTGAGTGAAAAGAACATAGAAAATAGAGCCGCCGGCAAACTGTTATTTTTTCAGTTTGCCGGCGTTTTTTATAGAAATCGTTGCAAATGGAGGAGTTAGGAAGCAGTTTCTTGGGAATAGTGAAGAAAATTAAAAAATAATTGCTACCTTTGCGTGCTATATGTTAATAAATCGAAAAGATGGAAAGAAAAGTTAGAGTACGCTTTGCACCGTCGCCTACTGGTCCTCTGCATATTGGTGGGGTGCGCACAGCTTTGTTCAACTACTTGTTTGCACGCCGTCATGGCGGTGAAATCATTCTCCGTATTGAAGATACCGACTCCAACCGCTTTGTGCCTGGAGCCGAAGACTATATCAACGAAGCATTCGCCTGGTTGGGCATCAAATTTGACGAAGGTGTACGCGAAGGCGGAAACTTTGGTCCTTACCGCCAGTCGGAACGCCGCGACATCTATCGCACTTATGTGAAGCAGTTGCTCGACAACGGCAAGGCTTACATCGCTTTCGACACTCCGGAAGAACTGGAAGCAAAACGCTCTGAAATAGCTAATTTCCAATACGATGCAAAGACTCGTGGCGGAATGCGCAACTCGTTGACAATGAGTGCCGACGAAGTGAAGGCATTGATTGACAACGGTGAAAAGTATGTAGTTCGTTTCTTGGTGGAACCGAACCGCGATGTAGTGGTCAACGACCTTGTTCGCGGCGAAGTTGTCATCAATTCGTCTATTCTCGACGATAAGGTGCTCTATAAATCGGCCGACGACCTTCCTACATATCACTTGGCTAACATCGTCGACGACCATTTGATGGAAATCACCCACGTGATCCGCGGTGAGGAATGGTTGCCTTCAGCTCCGCTTCACGTGCTGCTTTACGAAGCATTCGGTTGGGCGGACACAATGCCGGCTTTCGTTCATCTTCCGTTGCTGCTCAAGCCGGACGGAAAAGGCAAACTGAGCAAGCGCGACGGCGACCGTCTCGGTTTCCCTGTATTCCCGTTGGAATGGCACGACCCGAAGAGCGGCGAAATTTCGTCAGGCTACCGTGAATCCGGCTATCTGCCTGAAGCCGTTATCAACTTCCTTGCTCTCCTCGGATGGAATCCGGGCAACGACCAGGAAATCATGTCGATGGACGAACTCATTCAGCTCTTCTCTTTCGAACACTGCTCGAAGAGCGGCGCAAAATTCGATTTCGAAAAAGGCAAATGGTTCAACCATAAATATTTGCAGGAAATGGCCGACGAGAAACTGGCAGAAATGTTCATGCCTATTCTTGCCGAACACGGCCATGCCGATGCCGACAAGGCTACCGTTACCCGTATCGTGTCACTGGTGAAGGGACGTATCAACTTTGTGCGCGACCTTTGGGAACAGTCACGCTTCTTCTTCGAAGCTCCGGTGGAATATGCGGAAAAGGATGTGCGCAAGCGCTGGAAAGAAGGCATGCCGGAACTGATGACAGAACTTATCGGTGTGCTTGAAGGTATTGAAGATTTTTCATCGGCAGCTGCAGAACCTGTTGTGTTGGGCTGGATTACCGACAAGGGCTATCATATGGGTAATGTGATGAACGCTTTCCGTCTGACTGTTGTCGGCGAATGTAAGGGCCCTCACATGTTCGACATTACAGAACTGCTCGGTAAGGAAGAAACCATCCGACGTGTCAAAGCCGGAATCGAGAACATCAAGGCTTGCTGATTCATACATTGAAATATATCCTTGTGCAACCTGAAAGAGCGTTGCACAAGGCTTTTTTATATTAATTCAATTATCGCGAAATGAACATCATCTATAATGCTGCGATAGCGCTCTATGCAACGGCTGTACGTGTGGCGTCCGTGCGCAACAGAAAGGCGAAACTGATGGTTGCGGGACAGGCGTGTACGTTTGATATACTGGGGAAATATATCGACCGCAATGCAAAATATGTTTGGATTCACGTCTCGTCGTTGGGCGAATTCGAACAGGGGCGTCCGCTGATTGAAATGCTGAAACGCCGTCATCCGGAAAAGAAGATTCTGCTTACCTTTTTCTCGCCGTCGGGCTATGAGGTGTGCAAGAACTATCAGTTGGCCGATGTCATCTGCTATCTTCCGTTTGACTGTCCGTCGAATGTGCGCCGTTTCTTGGATGCTGTCGATGTGGAAACCGCGATTTTCGTCAAATATGAATTTTGGGGCAACTATCTGCAGGAGCTTCGCCGTCGCAATATCCCGACCTATATCATTTCTGCGATTTTCCGACCGACACAGGCCTTTTTCAAGGGTTATGGAGGCATGTTCCGAAAGATGCTGAAATGCTATACGCATCTGTTCGTACAGGACAAGGATTCGAAGGATTTGCTTGCCACTATCGGGGTGACGAATGTGGAGGTGTTCGGCGATACGCGTTTCGACCGCGTGTCCGATATTCTCGACAACAAGGTGGACCTTCCGATTGTGGAAACTTTCGCCCGCGGTTCGTTTACGGTGATTGCCGGCAGCTCGTGGGAACCTGACGAAGAGTTTCTCATTTCGTTCTTCAACCGTACGCCTTCGATGAAGCTGGTGCTTGCACCTCACGAACTGTCGGAAGCGCGTGTGGAAGGTATTTTGTCGAAGCTGAAACGTCTGGCTGTGCGCTACAGCAAGGCGACCGTTGAGGAAGCTGCCGATGCCGACTGCCTGATTATTGACTGCTTCGGACTGTTGTCGAAAAGCTACCGCTATGCTACGGTGGCGTATGTGGGCGGCGGTTTCGGTGTAGGAATTCACAATATCAATGAGGCGGCTGTGTATGGCATACCGGTTGTTTTCGGTCCGAAATATGACAAGTTCAAGGAAGCTCGCGACTTGATAGCCCTTGGCGGAGCATTCTCGGTCAACAGCGGTGAGGATTACGCGCAGATTATGACACGGATGCTCGACGACCGTCCTTATCTTGCAAAATGCGGCAAGATTGCCGGACGTTACATCGAAGGCAATCTGGGAGCAACCGAGCGAATCTACAACTTCGTATTCAATAAAAAATAGATTTTTTTCAAGCTAATATAAAACCATTAACGGCGCGGAGGAAAAGTGATTTTCTTCCGCGCTTTCTGTTTTACCCGAATCGGTCATTAAATGCTGTGGTGGATTTGCGCTGCTGTCAAGCTGATGGGAATACCTAAATTGTTTATTTTTGAGGGTATTATTAATGGAAAATACCAATAAATGGTGATTGTGGAAGCGGGTTCGCGGGTGTAACTTCGCATGCGAATTGTTAAACCAAAAGAACTCATAATGAAGCGATTATTTCTACTCTTTGCAATGCTCTGCCTGTTGACGGGTTCAGCATTTGCCAACACGGATGCCCACGTTTTCGGTCACATTGTAGACGATGAAACCGGTGAGCACATTCCATTTGTCACAATTATGGTAAAAGGTTCGTCGGTAGGAACGACAACCGATGTCACCGGCCACTATTTCTTGAAAAACTTGAAGGAAGGCAAGACGGTTCTTGTCGTGCGTTACGTCGGTTATCAGACCGAAGAAGTGACTGTCGATGTGAAAAAAGGCAGTTCACAGGAAGTGAATTTTAATTTGAAACCCGACAACCTGATGCTGAATGAAGTGGTGGTTTCGGCCAACAAGAACGAAACCAACCGTCGCCTTGCGCCGTCATTGGTGAATGTGGTGGATGCAAAGGCTTTTGAACTTTCGGGCTCGGCCTGCCTTGCTGACGGACTTTCGTTGCAGCCGGGCGTACGCGTGGAGGACAACTGTCAGAACTGCGGCTTCATGCAGGTTGCGTATCAACGGACTTGACGGACATTATTCGCAGATTCTTGTGGACTCGCGTCCGATTTTCTCTTCACTTACGGGCGTTTACGGTTTGGAACAGATTCCTGCCAACATGATTGAGCGGGTAGAGGTGGTTCGCGGTGGCGGCTCGGCTCTTTTCGGCGCTTCGGCCATCGGAGGAACGGTGAACATTATCACCAAGACACCGGTGCGCAATACGGCCGATGTTTCCCACTCGCTGATGTCGATTGGCGGTACAAACAGCTTTGAAAATGTGACGATGCTGAACGCTTCGCTCGTTAGCGGCAACAATAAGGCGGGAGCCTATGTTTTCGGACAGAACCGCAACCGTGAAGGATATGACCACAACGGCGACGGATATACGGAAGTGCCGTTAATCAAGAGCCAGACTGTGGGACTCCGCTCATTCCTGCGCGTGAACGACAATTCAAAATTTACGTTGGAATACCATGGTATCCATGAAGAACGCCGTGGCGGTAATCGCCTGGGTGACCTGCCGCATTTGGCAAACATCACAGAAATGACGGAACACTATATCAACGGCGGAGGCTTGAGCTATGACTGGTATACCGACGACCTGCGCCAACGACTGAAAATCTACTCATCGTTCCAGAATACGGACCGCGACAGCTATTACGGCGGTTCGGGCGACGAGTCGGAAGAAAGCCTTGCAACAGCAGAGAAAGCCTATGGAACGACGACCGACCTCGTAGTAACGGCGGGCGGACACTATTCCTATGCGTTCGACAAACTGTTGTTCATGCCGGCCGATTTGATGGTTGGAGCGGAATTCAACTATGACAATCTTGACGACCGTTCGCTTGGCTTGAAGTTGAGAACGCACCAGATTGTGCAGAATTATAGCGGTTTCTTCCAGAATGAATGGAAAAACAAGCAATGGAGTTTCCTGATTGGCGCACGTGTCGACAAGCACAATCTGGTGAAAAACGTGATTTTCAGTCCGCGTGCCAACCTGCGCTATAATCCGACGGAAAACATCAACTTGCGTTTGAGCTACGGCAGCGGTTTCCGTGCGCCGCAGGCATTCGATGAAGACTTGCACATTACGATTGCTTCCGGCGAGCGCAACGTGATTGTTTTGGCTGATGATTTGCGTGAAGAACGTTCCAACAGCTTCAGTCTTTCGGCCGACATTTATCAGAACTTCGGATCGGTAATGACTAACTTCCTTATTGAAGGTTTCTATACGGAATTGAACAACGTGTTCGACTTGCGCAAGAAGAGCGAGCAGGACGAATTCAGCAACGTGGTGTGGGAACGCTACAATGCATCCGGAGCGCGTGTCTACGGAGCGACGCTTGAAGGTCGTATTGCCTTTACGCCTGATTTGCAATTGCAGACGGGATGGACCTACCAGAAGAGCGAACATAAGGAAGCCGTGGAATGGAGCGAAACGGCAGCATCGGAAAAACGTATGTTCCGCACGCCGGATTTCTACGGTTACGTAACGTTGAACTATAGCCCGATTAAGCGGCTTACGGCTTCGCTGAACGGAACCTATACCGGCTCGATGCTTGTTCAGCATGTGGCAGGCTCGGGCGTGGAAAATGACATTGCCGTAAAGACACCGGATTTCTTTGACCTCGGTCTGCGCTTGGCCTATGATATTCCCCTCTGCGAGGTGATGACGCTGCAGGTGCATGCCGGTGTGAAAAACATTTTCAATGCCTATCAAAAAGACTTCGACACCGGCTGGAACCGCGACAGCGGCTATGTTTACGGCCCGTCGTTGCCCCGCAGCTATTTCGCAGGAGCAAAACTGATGTTCTGACCTCATGATTTTTTTATATATCCTGTTCCCCCGGTTGTCCGCATGGCTGCCGGGGTTTTCTGTTGTTAATATTGCTGTCTCGAGTAGGATTGTGTCGAATTATGTATTAAATTTGGAGGTGAAGTTTAGATAAACAATTAATAGAAGGGAAACATCATGAAGACAAAAATATATGTTCCGAACAGAGTGCCGTATCGGTTCTCCTCGCTTGAGGAGGCAGTTGTAACGCTCAAGAAGCAGCGTTCAGGATTTAAATACTACGATTTGATAGATACTGTGGAGTATAACGTGTGCTATCGTGACCATTTGCGTCAGTACGGGCTGGACTCGCTTATGGAACGGCTGCTCCGTGAAGCGCCGGATTTGAATGCAGACCAAAAGGCGTTGGACGAATTACGCATTTGGTGGGAAAAGGCGGGGAAACTTGCGGACTATGATATTCAGTGTTACGGCATTAATGACACAGTGACAATTTTAGGACGTAAATTCAAAGGATTGAAAGACATTTCCGGCCACAGGTGTATTGCCGGATACTGTAACGGTCGTGGTGTCGATTGCTACGTACCGCAAGATGCGAATACATACAAGGATGTCGATATAGGGGAGTTGTATGAGTCGTATCCGACTTTTGACATCTATGACTCTTGCGACGGTCGTACTTATCAGAATTATATTTTCCGTCGCTCACCTGTCACGTCGGACAACATGACGGAGGCCGATAAAATGATTGCTTCGGGATGTAACTTTTGTATGGTACACGAAGAAATACCGGTAGAACTACTTCCGATTCTTTACTATCGGGGCGACGGTGACACTATGTTACTGGCCACACCAAAACGCAAAAAGAACTGGCTGCATTGGCTTTATTAAGAAAAGAATACAGATGTGCTGTCTGTTATTCTTTTATCTCGTTGTAGGCTGCAAGACCTTTGGCTGTCAGCAGGTATTTTTGACGTGGATGTCGGGGTGATTCCGGATAAAGCATGCGTACATAGCCTTCATTGACAGCCGGAGTAATATAAAGCTTCATGAAGTTTTCTCGGTCTTTCAATCCAAATTCGGCCATGAGATCTTTTATTTTCCACTCGAGATTTCCCATTGTTCTGACAATCAGCGAGATGTTTTCATTCTCTAAGGTGAACTTGTCGGGTACTTGTCGGGTGCTTGTCGGGTACTTGTCGGGTGCTTGTCGGGTTTCTTTGTCTTCCCAATTGTCGGGAGCATTAATGAGCATGTACCGGTTTTTTAATTCGTTGGTCTCGCCTAACAGCAGATTGCGGAAAAACAACTCCAAGTATTCAGTGTTGCGCATAATGCCGTTCTTTACATTCTGGTAATTGGCACGGACAAGTGCGTTGCGGAAATACCAGGAATGCTTATAGAACATATCGTTTTCTACGTTAAACCCCAACGAGCGTAAATACATTATGGTGAACACGGCTGTTGTTCGTGTGTTTCCTTCTCCAAAAGGATGAATTTGCCAAAGTCCGGAAACAAAATTTGCTATATGGTTGACAAATCCGGTTCTGTCCACTGTTGAGTAGTCAAACCGTTTCTCTTGTTCCAAATCGTATTCAATAGCTTTATGAATATCGGGTGCAGAAACATATAGTACCGTGTCTCCACGCAATACCCATTCTTTTTTTGTAATGTTATAATCTCTGATTTTACCGGCAAATTTATATATGCCGGTGAAAATACGCTGATGGATAGATGTCAGGCCGACAAGCGAAAATGCAAATGTTTTTTCAGTGAGGATTCTTCTGATATTTGTAGAAGCAGTGTCGGCTTCTCTGTTTTTCAGATCTTGTTCAGTGCGGACACCTTTTGACTGATAGTAGCTTTTTATAAGCTGTTCTACTTCATCAATATTAATTTCTCCTTCAATGTCTTTACGGGCGGTTTCGATAAGATAATCGGATGGTTGTAAGCCGTCAACGGCCTGAAGGCCGATTGCCGTCTGCCATGCCAATCCTTTCTCTCGTTTGTGAGGTTCGCCTTGTCGGATGTATTCATCAAAATCAGTCATAAAAAGCTTGAGTCAATTGTGAGGATTATAGATTATAAAGTTACGGAAAATTCCTGTAACGGGAGTGCTTTTTCTGAAGAATTTGTACCGTTAGGTCAAGAATATAAAAGCCCGCCTTGACGTTGGATGTCGTTGGCGGGCTTGGTGTTATTTCAAATCCTTTACGATGTCTTTCAGAGGAATGGCCTGGAAGGTGATGTTGGCGGAACTGCTTTCGTAGAGAATACCTACGGTTTTGCGGTCAATCATCGTCAGGCAGGAGTAGCCCCAGCCGATGGCTTCGTCGAGAAGCAACTGGTTGGATTCGTGCCAGGTCTTGCCTCCGTCAAGACTTGCCTTGATGGTAATGTGATGGCGTTTTGCCGTAGTATTCGGATTGGAAAACAGCAGGATGTCGCGCTTCAGTGTGTTGTCGTCAGCCTTCACATGGAGCAGACTCGCCATGCATACGGGCTCTTGCAGCGCGTTGCGCGAGGATGAATGCTGCACCCATGTTTTTCCCAAGTTTGTGGTGGTCGACACGGCACGGCTTCCGCCACGGTTGTCGCGCATGTTGAGCATCAGCACTCCCGGTTCGATTTCCGCTACTTGTGCTTCCGTTGTGTTGGTGCGTGCCGGCCGGTGGATGGTCCACGTTTCTCCCTTGTCAGTGCTGTACATGATGCCGGCACACGGTATGCGGTCCTTGCCGATGAACTGGATAGGGAAGACGAGTGTGCCGTTTTCCATTGTGATGCCGCGTCCCGGACCTTGCAGCAGGAAATGCCATTCAGGTTGTTTTACCTGTGAGGTGATGTTGATGGGTTCCGACCAGGTCTTGCCGTCGTCCGTGCTTTTTGTCAGCACGAGCTGTGCTGTCTGTTCGATGTCCATTCCTGGTTTCGAGGCGTTCCATGCCCGTTGTCCGGCCATTCCGTGTGTCCATGCGGCTGCTATCCATGTGGTGCGTGTTGTCGGGTCAAACAGAATGCAGGGGTCGCCCACGCCGTTCTGTGCGGCTGGCAGTCCGCCGTAGTTGCCGAAAGCAAGCGGTATGCGCATCTTTTCCCATGTTTTCCCGCCGTCGGTGCTTCGGCTCAGTCCCACGTCGATGTGTTCCTGAAGGTCGGCACTGTTGTTGTAGCGCACGTCGTAGGTGGCGAGCAGAGTACCGCGGTCCGTAGTGACGATTCCCGGAATACGGTAGGCCGCCACATTGTCATCGCCTGCTTTGCGCACGCCCACGGCAGTGCGTTGCGCCGCGCCTTTTCCCGAAACGTAATGGAGCACGGCATTCTGTCCGTTGACGGTCGCACTTGTGCAGTTCAGGTGCAGGGTAGTGCCGAGCGGAGTCGTCGGTTTCATTTCAAGGCTGACCCAGTAGAAATGCGTACCTTCCGTCAGGTCTTGGTCCAGTCGGAACGTCACTTTCTTTTTCCCGTTGCGGTCTTCGGCTTTCAGCAGCGAATAGCCCGGCACGGCGGAGAGCGTTTCGCCTTTGGTGGTAGACGACAGATATTCCAGCGGTTTCATCACGTTTTTGCCGATAGAGGCCGTACGGCGTGTGCCGCCGTAGTAGAGTTTCAAACTTTCGACGTATGGAAGCGCTTTCGTGTCGCTCCATTCCATCGTGATTTCGTTCATTTTGTCGCCTGTCTGGGCATCGATTTTCAGGTAGTACACCGGATTGTCGGTGCGCTCAATCAATAGCGGTACCTGTGTTTTCCATACGCGCACGGTGTCGTTCTGCGCTCCGGCTGAGAATGCAGTCAGCAGGGCAATCGCGGCAAGTGTTTTCTTCATTTTGTAGAGAGTTTTTATGGGGTGTTATTTCAGTATTCCCGATTCAATCATTTTTTCTGCAATCAGCCAGTCGATTTCCGTGTCGAGGTCCACAGAGCGTGCCGCATCCATTTCGCACATCACGCGGCGGCGGAATGCTCCGAGCGGCATTTGGCGCAACGAGGTCACATTGATGACATAAACGGCGCCGTTGTATTCCCACACCTTCGGCGCATCCTGCCGACGCGTGAAAGTGCCGTCGCCTTTTGAAATGTGCAGATAGCCGTCGGGGTCCACTTCGTAGCAGTTGTAGTAGGGGTTGCTGGCGGCTTCCTTAACGGTCACTACCATGTCGATGTCGGGTGTGTACAGTTCCAAAGCGCGTTTCACATCGTCGGCGCGTCGGAACGGAGATGTAGGTTGGAGCAGAACGAGCACGTCGTAGTCACGGCCTTGTTCCTTGTAGAAATCGAGTGCATGGAGTAGCACTTCGTAGGTGCCGCTTTTGTCTGTGGCAAGTTCGGCAGGGCGGAGGAACGGCACGTGCAGTCCCATTCCTTCGGCCACGGCGGCAATTTCCGGGTCGTCGGTCGACACGCAGATGTCGGCATCGTCGGCAAGCGCGCGTGCTACTTGGATGGAATAGCCGATGAGCGGAAGGCCCGCAAGCGGACGGATGTTTTTGTGGGGAATTCCTTTGCTGCCTCCCCGGGCAGGTATGACATAGAGAGTTTTCATTGCGGTAGGTCGTAAAATGGTTTGATGATAATGTTGTCGAGCGGCGTGTTGCATACGGCATCGACGATTTTTTGCAGCGTGTCAGGCTGAGCGTAGGGGTTCACCGTAGTGCGCGCTTTGGCGCGGGTGGCTTCGGAAAGCACATTGTCGAGTCCGGCACTGATTTCCTCTTTGCTGACGCCACAGTTTACCACCGAGTCGGCGGCAAGGCGACCATCCTGGCGGATGCCGATGTTGAGGGTAGGAATGCCCATCGACGGCACTTCAACGATGCCGCTCGACGAGTTACCTGCTACGGCTGCCACGCAGCGCAGGGCAGAAAGATAGCGGCGCATGCCGAGCGACGGATAGACGGCGCAGCGTTCCGGATGCCGGCGGGCGTAGTCCTCAATCAGTTCGATGATGATTTTTCCGTTCGTATCGTTGTTCGGATAGGTGAAAATCACCTTATAGTCGGGATGCTCGTCAAGAGCTGCCAGCAGGTTTTCGCATTGCTGGCGCGGCGGAATGCGGTCGAGCGTGGCGGGGTGGAACGTGATGAGCAGCGATTTTCCAGGAATCGGTGTACCCAAACTTTCTTCCAGCTCCTCGCGGCTCATGTAGTCGGTGTGCAGAATGTTGTAGATGCCAATGGCACCCGTGTTGAACACCCGTTCCGGATTCTCACCCAACTGGATGACACGACGGCGGTATTCTTCCGTTTCCGTCAGATGGATATGGCTCATTTTCGTAATCGCATGCCGTATGCTTTCGTCGTATGCGCCCTGACTGACAGCACCGCCGGCGATATGGGCGATGGGAATGCGGAAAATCAGCGCAGCACTTGCCACGGCAAGCATTTCGTAGCGGTCGCCGAGAATCAGCAGCAGGTCGGGGCGCAGCTCTTCAAAGGCTTTTGCCATGCCTGCCATACATTCGCTCATGGCGGTTACCGTTCCGGCGGGCGTATCCGTGTCGACCGTCATCGGCACACGGCGGTCAATGGTCAGTCCGTCGCGTTCGATTTCCTGATAGGTGTTTCCGTATTTTTCCGACAGGTGCATGTTGGTGGCCACAATTTGCAGGCATACATCCTCACGGCTGTTCAGCTCGCGGGCAATTCCGCTCAGCAGCCCCCAGTCGGCACGCGTGCCTGTCACAATACATATTTTTCGCTTCATAGAGTTTTCGTCATAAAAGGTCAATATTGGACAGAAGAACAAAAGGACAAATTTTTCATGCCTGTCAATTTTAAGTCTGCTCTTTTGTCTTTTTCAAAGATAGCGAAAGGCGAGAGGAGAATAAAATATTGAAACATGTTTCAGATATTTTTTATCCCGAACCGTCTCCTATCTTCTTCAAAGATAATAAAAGGTCGATATTGGACAAAAGAACAAAAGGACAAATTTTTCATGCCTGTCAATTTTAAGTCTGTTCTTTTGTTCTTCTGTCCAATATAGCGAAAGTCGAATGCAGAGAACCAAACTTGTTTAAGTTTTATTCCGAACCGCATATTATCTTCATAAGTACGCATTTATTGGCGAATCATTGCTGTGGTGCTTTGTTTTTATTGCTTCAGCGTTGCAGATATGCTGTTTTACAGCAGTTTCCCGTTTTTTGTGTAGCGCGAAATTTCATAATTAAAAAGTTCTTTCTTAAATTTATAGTCAGAAATCTAACATAATCACAAACAAACAAAAAGTACTCGTATTTATGGAAACACACTTGTTTTGGATAGTGCCGCTATCCTCGATTGTGGCATTAGCTTTGGCGTGGTTTTTCTATCATCAGATGAAGAAGGAGGACGAAGGAACTCCGACGATGAAGAAAATCGCACTGTATGTCCGTCAGGGCGCCATGTCCTACTTGAAACAGCAATATAAGGTAGTGACGATGGTGTTTGTCGGATTGGTTATTCTGTTCTCGATTATGGCCTATGGCTTCAATCTCCAGAATCACTGGGTACCGGTGGCATTTCTTACCGGCGGTTTCTTCTCCGGTCTTGCCGGATTCTTGGGAATGAAGACCGCTACCTATGCTTCGGCACGTACGGCCAACGCGGCACGCACGTCGCTCAACAAGGGCTTGCGCGTGGCGTTCCGAAGCGGTGCCGTGATGGGACTTGTCGTTGTCGGTCTTGGCCTGTTCGACATTTCTTTCTGGTATCTGTTGCTTGATTATTTCATTGATGCCGATACGCTTAACCCGACTGCGAAACTCTGCGTGATAACCACCACGATGCTGACCTTCGGTATGGGTGCTTCTACGCAGGCGTTGTTTGCCCGTGTGGGTGGCGGTATCTATACGAAAGCTGCCGACGTGGGCGCCGACCTCGTGGGTAAGGTGGAAGCCGGAATTCCGGAAGACGACCCGCGTAACCCGGCTACGATTGCCGACAATGTGGGTGACAACGTGGGCGACGTGGCAGGTATGGGCGCCGACCTCTATGAATCCTACTGCGGTTCTATTCTCGCAACTGCCGCATTGGGCGCGGCTGCCTTTATGGGTAGCGGCGACGTGGTGATGCAGTATAAGGCTGTCATTGCTCCGATGCTGATTGCCGCCGTGGGCATTATCCTGTCGATTATCGGTATCTTTATGGTGCGCACTGATGAGAATGCCGGCGTAAAACAGTTGCTGAGCTCGCTTTCAAAAGGTACGAACATCAGTTCCGTGCTGATTACCGTGGCTACGTTCCTTATCCTTTGGGCGCTCGACATTACCAACTGGCTGAACCTTTCGTTTGCTGTTGTTGTCGGTTTGTTGGTGGGCATTGTCATCGGCCGTTCAACGGAATATTATACTTCACAGTCCTATCGCCCGACGCAAAAGCTGTCGGAAAGCGGAAAGACCGGCCCGGCAACGGTGATTATTTCGGGTATCGGTCTGGGTATGATTTCCACTACTATTCCCGTTATCTCCGTAGTGGCCGGTATTATTCTTTCTTATTGGCTGGCTTCGGGATTCGACTTGACAAATGTCAGCATGGGACTTTACGGTATCAGTATCGCTGCCGTGGGTATGCTCTCTACATTGGGCATCACGTTGGCTACCGATGCCTACGGTCCGATTGCCGACAATGCCGGCGGTAACGCAGAAATGAGCGGACTGGGTGCGGAAGTGCGCAAGCGTACCGACGCTCTCGACTCGCTTGGCAACACTACGGCTGCAACCGGCAAGGGATTTGCCATCGGTTCGGCTGCCTTGACGGGTTTGGCTCTGTTGGCTTCGTTTGTTGAGGAAATCCGTATCGGTCTCCAACGCCTCGGTACCACCGTGCTGCAAATGCCCGGCGGACAGGAAGTGGCGTTGCACGACGCTTCGTTTACCGACTTTATGACCTACTACGACGTTACGCTGATGAACCCGAAAGTGCTTTCCGGTATGTTTATCGGCAGTATGATGGCCTTCCTGTTCTGCGGTTTGACAATGAATGCCGTAGGTCGTGCCGCAGCCCACATGGTAGAGGAAGTGCGCCGTCAGTTCCGTGAAATCAAGGGTATTCTCGAAGGAAAGGCAGAACCCGACTATGCACGTTGCGTTCAGATTTCTACTCGTGGCGCACAGCGCGAAATGGTGTTCCCGTCGTTGCTTGCCATTGCCGCACCGATTGTGACGGGCTTGATTTTCGGCGTAGCCGGTGTGATTGGCCTGCTCGTTGGCGGTTTGGCAGCCGGTTTCGTGTTGGCAGTGTTTATGGCCAACTCCGGCGGTGCTTGGGACAACGCCAAGAAATACGTGGAAGAAGGCAACTTCGGCGGAAAAGGCAGCGATGTGCATAAGGCAACCGTTGTCGGCGACACCGTGGGCGACCCGTTCAAGGACACTTCCGGCCCGAGCCTTAACATCCTCATTAAGCTCATGAGCATGGTGGCCATCGTCATGGCAGGTCTCACCGTTTCATGGAGTCTCTTTTAGCGAACAGTTGTTTTTGTAATATTCCCGGGTGGGGCCGTCCGTCGGTTCCACCCTTTTTGTGTAAGGTTGACGATAGTTTTTTGTTTTTGTGTGTCTCACTATATTTTGACAGAAGAACAAAAGAACAGATTTTAAACTGACAGGCGTGAAAATTTTGTTCTTTTGTCCTTCTGTCTAATATTGACCTTTGGCTATCTTTGCATAAGATAGGATGCGTCTCTGTATAAAACTCAAACAAGTTTGGTTTTCTGCCTTCGACTTTCGCTATCTTTGTAAGAAAATAGGAATCTAAGATATGAAGGTTTTGCTTATTAACGGTAGCCCTCGCAGAGAAGGAAATACATTCGTCGCTTTGTCGGAGGTGGCTAAAGCTTTGAATGATAATGGGGTGGAAACGGAAATTGTGTCCATCGGAACTAAAGCCGTTCAGGGTTGCATTGCCTGTGGCCGTTGTGCTGAGTTGGGACACTGCGTGTTCAACGATGAACTGTATCAGAAAATCAGAAAAGAACTGGAAACAGCCGACGGAATTGTCATTGGGTCGCCTGTGTATTACGCCGGTCCGAACGGCTCTCTTTGCGCCTTGCTTGACCGTTTGTTCTATTCTGCTAAAAACTTGTTGGTTTACAAGCCTGCTGCATCGGTGGCCGTGTGTCGTCGCGGAGGAGCCAGTGCGACATTTGACCGCCTGAACAAATATTTTACTATCAGCAACATGCCGGTGGTTTCGTCGCAGTATTGGAATAGCGTCCACGGCAGATTGCTCGGCGAAGCAAGTCAGGATATAGAAGGATTGCAGACCATGCGCACGCTGGGGCGCAATATGGCGTGGTTGCTGAAAAACCTGAAGCAGGGAGGAGAACCTATACCGCCAAGTGAGCCGTGGACTCCGACTCATTTCATCCGATAGGGATTTTCAACTTTTGGCAACAAAGTGTGAGTTTCTTCAATACCGTTTTGTTTGTTGGTAGAAGAATCATTGATGTCGGGATTCCTTACTCTTTTTATGTCGTTTGGTTTTTCATTTATTCTGTTACGTGTTACAAATTTCCATTTCGTGCTGTCGGTTATGGGGGGGGAAATAACAGTTAAAGAAAATGGGCTGTTCTCAATGTCGAGAACAGCCCGTTTTGTATTTGTTGAAGTAATAAAATTACTTTCCGCATTTTGCTTTGATGGCGGCTTTGATGTTGTCGAAGATTTCTTCGATTGAGCCTGTACCTTTGATTGCGAGGTAGTTGCCTTCTTCAACGTAGAAGTCGTGGAGTGGCTGAGTTTGGCTGTGGTAAACTTCCAGACGTTTCTGGATTGTTTCCAGGTTGTCGTCGCTGCGGCCTGATTCCTGTCCGCGTTTGAGCAGGCGTTCAACCAATTCTGCATCTTCCACTTCAAGGCCTACTACTGCGTCAACTTGTGCGCCACGTTCAGCAAGCATGGTTTTCAATGCTTTTGCCTGGTTGATAGTACGTGGGAAACCGTCGAAAATTACGCCTTTCTTTGCTTCCGGTGTGTTGTCGAGGATGTCGGCAAGGATGCTGATCATCAGTTCGTCCGGAATAAGCTTGCCTTCCGAAATGTATGTTTCGGCAGTTTTGCCGAGTTCAGTTCCACGAGCGATGTGTGAGCGAAGCACTTCGCCGGTTGAGATGTGAAACAAACCGTAGTTTGCAATCAAGTTTTCGCTTTGAGTTCCTTTTCCAGAACCCGGAGCGCCAAAAATTACGATGTTAAACATATCTTTATACCTTAAATTGTAGATTAGTCCATTCCTCAGAATGGCGGGCTTATTTAGTTTATTTGTTTTCTTCGAGGATATAGATGTCCTTCAAGTTGCGAGCCTTCTCGTCGAGGTCAAGTCCGTAGCCGAGAATGAATTTTGAAGGAATGTTGAAACAGCAGTAGTCCACTTTCACGTCCACTTTCAGTGAGTCGGGTTTCTGGAGGAGCGTAGCAAACTTGATGTCGGCCGGATTCATTTTTCGGAGTTCATCCATCATTTTTACGGCTGTATAGCCGGTGTCGACGATGTCTTCGATGATGACTACGGTTCTGCCAGTGATGTCGCAGTCGAGTCCCATGAGCTGGTTGACTTTGCCCGATGTCTCAGTGCCGCAGTACGATTTGAAGCGTATAAATGCTATTTCGGCTTCAAAATCAATTGCTCTGTAGAGGTCGGCGGCAAATATGAATGCACCTTTGAGTACGCATACAAACAAAGGATACTTGTCTCCGCAGTCGGCTTTGATCTGTTGGGCAACTTCTTTTATTCTTTTTTGAATGGTTTCGTTTGTGATATATGGCACAAACGTCTTGTCGTCGATTACTACCTTCTCCATAGTGCTGTTTGAATATTTTGCAAATTTACAAAAAAATGGATTTTTCCGCTTACTGTAGACTAAAAAATGCAGCAGTTTTTTTGAAAGCGACTATAAAAAATAAATCCGACTAATCTCACGATCCGTCGGATTCCTTAACCTATGATTCACTTATTTGTTGTTGTTGCTTTCTATTTTTATATATTATCGTATTGGATGATATTCAACAAATGCTTCCATTGCTTCATAGGATGCCAAACCAAGGCTGTTGTAAAGTTGTGCTGTTGCACGGTTGCGGTCTTCAGCACGCTGCCAGAACAAACGGTCGTCGTCGCCGAGGAACGGTGCATTTTCCATTTGTGACTGGTGCTTGAGGATAGAATTGCGTTTGAATCTCAATTCTTCCGGGCTGATAGGCACTGCCATTTCGATGTGGTCGATTTCCCATTCTGCCCATGCGCCACGGTACATCCAAATGCGACAGTCCTTCATCCAGTCTTCGTCGAGCAATTCGTCGATTGCTGCGAAAACGGCGTCTGTACATACGCGGTGAGTTCCGTGAGGGTCAGCGAGGTCGCCTGCCACAAAGATTTGGTGAGGCTTCACTGAAGTAAGGAGGTCCTTGATGATTTTCACGTCTTTTTCTGTCAAATCGCCTTTCTTGATGGCTCCTGTTTCGTAGAACGGAAGGTCAAGATGGTGAACGTTTTCCGGTTTCACGCCAATATGGTTGCAAGCTGTCTTAGCTTCGGCGCGGCGGATGCGTCCTTTCAAGAAGCGAATGTCGAGAGTGTCGATGTCGCCCGGTTTCTTGGTTGCCAAGAATTCCTTGATTTCCTTGCTCTTCTGTTTGTAAGTTTCAGAATCCAAGCCGAATTCCTTTTCAATCAAGTCCATAACCATGATGTAGCGGAACATGTCTTCGTCGCCTACGGCAATGTTGCCTGAAGTTTCGTAAGCCACGTGTACATCGTGTTTCTGGTCAACAAGGCGTTTCAGCGTACCGCCCATTGAGATAACGTCGTCATCAGGGTGCGGGCTGAATACAATCACGCGTTTTGGATATGGGTTGGCGCGTTCCGGACGGTTTGTGTCGTCAGCGTTAGGCTTGCCACCCGGCCATCCTGTGATTGTGTGTTGTATGTCGTTGAAAATCTTAATGTTTACGTTGTAAGCTGAACCGTAGAGGGCTACGAGTTCGTCCAAGCCGTTGTCGTTGAAATCCTTGTTTGTGAGTTTCAAGATAGGTTTGCCTGTCTTGTTGCACAACCAAGCAATGGCACGGCGGATAAGCTTGTCATTCCATTCGCAGGAAGTTACAAGCCATGGATGGCTGATACGAGTCAGTGATTCTGCTGCTGAAAGGTCAACAACGATTTCAGCGTTGCGGTGCATTTGAAGGAATGATGCCGGAACTGTTTCCGTAGTCGGACCTTCAACGGCGGCGCGTACGATTTTCGCACGGTTTTCACCCCATGCCATGCAGATTACTTTCTTCGCATTCAAAATATTTGAAATACCCAGTGTAAGGGCAGTTGTCGGAACTGTATCTGTGCCGTAGATAGCGGCTGCGGCACGGCGTGTCTGGCTTCCGAGAAGCATCAGGCGGCAAACAGAAGTGGCTTGCGAGCCCGGTTCGTTGTATGCCAGATTGCCAACTTCACCCACTTCGCACATTGCCAAGTCAAGACCTCCGCAAGCGTCGATTTCAGCTTCGTAGGCACGGCAAGTTTCGTAAGCGTCTTCTTTGGCGGTTTCGCCGTTGAAAGAGTGGATGTTTTCGGCTTTGATGTTTACATGGTCGAGCAACAGGTCTTTCAAGCGAGCAAGAGTGCTTGGTGCGCCTTCTTCAGTCGAGCAGAATTCAGAGAAGTTGAACACGATTACGTTGGCAAAGTCAACTTTCTTTTCATTGTAAAGCTTGACAAGCTCTGTGTAAACCGGAACTACGCTGTTGCCGGCACCCAGTGTGATGACGCAAGAACCTTTCTTGGTTACTGTCTTGTTGATGGTTTCAGCTACTTCGTTAGCGATGTAGCGTGCACCTTCTTCGCTTGTTTCAAGTATTTGAGTATAGACTTTTTCCTCGCGGCAGAGTGCTGCGGATTCGATTTCGCTTTCCGGAGCATAGTATTTTTTCGGAATGCGGTCTAATTTGATTTGAGAGCTTAGGTTTGTTTTCATTTTGTTTATCTTTTCAGATAGTGCAAAGGTAATGGTATATTTCGTCTTGCGAAAGCAATTAACGAAAATTAATCTTTAATATCTAAAATTTAAACACTGCGATTATTTTCTGTGTCAAAAGTAGTAATTATTTCTATGTTATCCAAAAAAATGTGGTACTTTTGTGCAAAAATACAACCTTACATATTTTACGACTATGCGTTTAATTATCGAACCTGACTATGACAAAGTGTCTCAATGGGCTGCCAACTATGTGGCATCACGCATCAATGAGGCTAAACCGACAGCTGAAAAACCATTTGTATTGGGCTGTCCTACCGGAAGTTCTCCACTTGGAATGTACAAGAAACTTATTGAATTGAACAAAGCCGGTAAAGTTTCTTTTGAAAATGTTGTAACGTTCAATATGGACGAGTATTGCGGTCTGCCGGAAGAACACCCGGAAAGCTACCACTCTTTCATGTGGAACAACTTCTTCAGCCACATTAATATCAAAAAGGAAAATGTGAACATCCTGAACGGTAACGCTGAAGATCCTGTTGCAGAATGCAAACGCTATGAAGAAAAAATCGCTTCTTACGGCGGTATCGACTTGTTCTTGGGCGGTGTAGGTCCTGACGGACACATTGCTTTCAACGAACCGGGCTCTTCTTTGGCTTCTCGTACAAGAATGAAAACATTGACACTCGACACTAAGATTGCCAACTCCCGTTTCTTTGGCGGTGACATCAACCAAGTTCCTGAAACTGCTTTGACAGTAGGTGTGGGCACAGTGATGGATGCCAAGAGCGTACTTATCATCGTTAACGGCTACAACAAGGCACGCGCTTTGCAGCAGGGTGTTGAAGGTGCTGTTTCTCAAATGTGGACTATCACTGCATTGCAGACTCACCCGAAAGCTATCATCGTTGCCGACGAAGCTGCTACAATGGAATTGAAAGTAGGTACTTACCGCTACTTCATGGATATCGAGTCAAAGAACCTCGACCCGGAAACACTTTTGAAATAATTTTCCGAAAGGATGCAGATAAAAAATAACGGCTCGCCAAAAGCGGGCCGTTATTTTTATATCGTTACCTATTCTTCGTATTCCGTCGGGTCGGGAATGCCGGCATCGCGGAGTGCCTCGATGCGTTCGCGGCAGGTGCCGCACTTTCCGCAGTGCTTTTCTCCGCCTTTATAGCAGGAGTAGGTTTCGGCGTAGTTCAAACCGAGTTCTTTGCCGTGGCGGGCAATGTCGGTTTTCGTGATACCCGTGTAGGGAGCGAAAACGGTGATGCCGTCGTAGGTTCCGGCACGCATGGCTTCCGACATGGCATCGACAAATGCCTTGCGGCAGTCGGGATAGATGGCGTGGTCGCCGAAATGGTTGGCCAGCATTACGCGTTTCAGTCCGTAGCTTTCGGCCAGACCGCAGGCCACGGCAAGCATGATGCCGTTGCGGAACGGCACGACGGTCGACTTCATGTTTTCGTCGTCGTAGTTGCCTTCTGGAATGGCGTCGGCACCTTCGAGAAGCGAGCTTTTGAAGTATTGTCCCATGAACGACAGCGGTATGAGCAGATGCTTGATGCCCAGTCGTTCACAGTGCATGCGGGCATATTCCGCTTCGCGGCGGTTGTGGTTTGAACCGTAGTCGAATGTCACAGCCAGTGCAATGCAGTCCTTGTATTCATAAAGCAGAGTGACAGAGTCCATACCGCCCGACAGTACGATGATTGCGTCCTTTTCCATAGCCGTTTAGAAGTTGTTGGTGAAATTGGCCAGCAGGCGTTGGCGTACCATGTCCTGATGTTCGTCGTCGCCGTAGTTGGCAAACGGAAGAATGGCGATTCCTCCGCGCGGAGTGAAAATGCCTCTTACTTCCAGATAGCGGGGGTTCATCAGGCGCACGAGGTCCTTCATGATGATGTTCACGCAGTCTTCATGAAAATCTCCGTGGTTGCGGAAACTGAAAAGGTAGAGCTTCAGGCTCTTGCTTTCCACCATGTCCTCGCGCGGAATGTAGTTGATGACAATTTTTGCGAAGTCCGGTTGTCCGGTTTTCGGGCAGAGACTTGTGAATTCTGGACAAGTGAAAGTAACAAGATATTCGTTTTCCGGGTGCTTGTTCTTGAAAGTTTCCAACACTTCCGGCGCATACTTGTCGGGATATTTTGTAGCGGTGTTGCCCAAAAGGGTAACGCCCTGTAGTTCGTTGTCGCTTCTTGACATAGTGTATCTGTTAAAATTAATCGTACAAAATTACGGTAATTTCGCCATTTTTCCAACATTTACCCGCAGTGGTGGTCGCAACATTCACAGCCTGAGAGTTCGATTTCTACGGTGCTGTGTTGGATGCCTTTTTCGCGCAAGGCGTGTTTGATGGCGCGTTTGGTTGCTTCCAGTTGGGAGAGGTCGGAGATGACAGCGTGGAGTGTGGCGGCATTTTCGGTGGTGCTCACCGCCCACACATGAAGGTGGTGCCAGCTTTCTATACCCGGAATCCCGCTGATGGCTTTCTCTACCTCGTCAATGTCGACCGACGACGGTACGGCATCCAGCGAAAGGAAAAGACTTTCTTTCAGCAGGTTGATGGTAGATACCAGAATGATGGCGGCAATGAGCAGGCTGATGAAATTGTCGATGGCGTTCCAGCCGGTCAGGCTGATGGCAATGCCGGAAATCACAACGCCCACCGAAACCAGCGTATCCATGGCCATGTGCAGGAAAGCTCCGCGCACGTTCAGGTCGTTTTTCTGCTGTCGCATCAACAACCAAGCTGTGACTCCGTTGACTACGATGCCTGCGCCTGCCGTCCATGATACGGCCGCGCCCGAGACTTCTGCCGGATGGCGGAACTTGTTGATGCTTTCTATTACGATGGCTCCCACGGCTACCAGCAGTATCACGGAATTTATCAGCGACACAAGAATAGTGCTTTTCTTGAATCCGTAGGTGAAGTGGCGGTTGCTGTGGATTTTTGCCATGCGGAATGCCAGCATGGCAAGCAACAGCGAGAATACGTCGCTCAGGTTGTGTCCGGCATCGGACAGCAGTCCCAGCGAATTATAGTAGAATCCCACCCCGGCCTCGATGAACACAAAGGCGAGGTTGAGGGCGATGCACCAGATGAAAATGCCGTTCAGCGACTGCGGTGCAATGTGGTGATGTTCGTGATGGTGATGATGGTGTGCCATATTGTTGCAAAAATTCTTTTGCAAAGATAGGGAAACGAGAATGCAACCGCAATGCAAAAATCAAACGGCAGTGTCGCTTATAAAAGCAGCAGGCTTCCGGCCATAACAGCCATTCCCGCAATTACGCCGCCGATGCCCCAGTGGTGGTGCCCGTATTTTTCCGTGCCCGGCAGCAGCTCGTCAAACGAGATGTAGACCATGATACCCGACACGAAGGCCAGTAGATAGGCATTGAGCGTGTCGCTCCAGAACGGGGCGAGGAACAGGAAGCCGAGCAATGCTCCGACAGGTTCGGCCATGCCTGACAGGAAAGAATAGGCAAAAGCCTTTTCCCGACTGTTGGTAGCGTGGTAGATTGGAACGGATACGGCAATCCCTTCCGGAATGTTGTGGATGGCGATGGCGAAAACAATCGGAAGTGCCACCTCAATGTTGGCAAGAGCCGAAGTGAAAGTGGCAAGCCCTTCCGGAAAATTGTGAATGCCGATGGCAAGTGCCATCATCACTCCGGTGCGTTTCAGCCGTTGCGGATGGGCGTCCTGCGAACTGTGCATTTCGTGCGGGTTCTCGTCCTCCGGCACGAGCTTGTCGATAAGGGCAATGAATCCGATGCCCAGGAAAAACGCCGTCAGCATGAATGCCGTTGCTGTCTTTTCGGAATAAAGCGTTTGCAGATGGGCTACGGATTCCGGCATGAGTTCCATGAACGAAACATAAATCATCACACCCGCCGACAGACCGAGGGCTGCCGACAGAAATCGGGTGTTTGTCTTTTTTGCAAGAAAGGCAATCAGGCTGCCTATACCGGTGGAAAGTCCGGCAATCAGGGTCAGGCCAAAAGCCAGTAAGAGGTTGGAGTCTGTTGTCATTGTCTGTCGTTTTGTTTTGTGCCCGGTGTTGGCGGGCGTTCAACTTGTTTTGGTCGGTATTCACCTGTTAATATATTTTCAACATTGCAGACGCCTGTGATGTTCAGTCGTGCCGGATTTTTTATGCGTTTCTGTCGGATGTCGTCCGGCGGGGAAAATAAAAAAAATAGGCAAACTATTTTGTTTTCAATCAACTTGCATTAATTTTGCAGAAAATTTCTATTAGAAACTATTTGTTCACATTTTAATAACTATAGCTATGGTAAGTTATAAAGATCTTGGTCTTGTAAACACTCGCGAGATGTTTGCAAAGGCAATCAAAGGAGGTTATGCAATCCCTGCATTCAACTTCAACAATATGGAACAGCTTCAGGCTATCGTACAAGCTGCTGCCGAAACAAAATCTCCGGTTATCCTTCAAGTTTCTAAAGGTGCACGTCAATATGCAAACGGTACATTGCTCCGTTACATGGCAGAAGGCGCTGTAGAATATGCAAAAGAACTTGGCTGGGAACACCCGCAAATCGTTCTTCACCTCGACCACGGTGATACTTTCGAAACTTGCAAGTCTTGTATCGACCACGGTTTCTCTTCTGTAATGATCGACGGTTCACACCTTCCTTACGAAGAAAACGTAGCATTGACAAAGAAAGTAGTGGAATACGCTCATCAGTTCGACGTAACAGTTGAAGGCGAACTTGGTGTATTGGCTGGTGTAGAAGACGAAGTTTCTGCAGAGCACCACACTTATACAGACCCTGAAGAAGTGATCGATTTCGCTACTCGTACAGGTTGCGACTCTTTGGCTATTTCAATCGGTACTTCTCACGGTGCTTACAAGTTCACTCCGGAACAGTGCACAATCGATCCTCAGACTGGCCGCATGGTTCCGCCTCCATTGGCATTCGACGTTTTGGATGCAGTTATGGAGAAACTTCCTGGATTCCCAATCGTACTCCACGGATCTTCTTCAGTTCCTCAAGAAGAAGTTGAAACTATCAACAAATACGGCGGTGCTTTGAAGGCTGCTATCGGTATTCCGGAAGAATGGTTGCGTAAGGCAGCTACTTCTGCAGTCTGCAAAATCAACATCGACTCTGACAGCCGTCTTGCCATGACTGCTGCTATCCGTAAAGTGTTCGCTGAAAAACCGGCTGAATTCGACCCACGTAAGTACCTCGGTCCGGCTCGCGACAACATGAAGAAACTTTACATCCACAAGATCAAATACGTTCTTGGTAGCGAAGGTAAGGCTGAATAATCTAAACATTGATTATATCACAGAAACCGCATCTCTTTTCCGAGGTGCGGTTTTTTTGTCGTGTTGCGGGAAATGGGTGTGGAGAAAAAGCATTACTTTTGCCGTATGGAAAAAACTTATCCTTACACGGCTGAATATTTTACGGCTTCACTTCCGGTGGCCGACTATATGGCGCGTTTTCGTGATGTGCCCCGCTTTCTTGAATGCTGCCGTCAGTGCCGCAATTTTGGAAAGAGCTGGGCGTGTCCGCCTTATGACTATGATGTCGACGGGACAATTGCCGGCTATGAGTCGGCATTCTTTGTCGCTGTCAAAATAAAGCCCGACGAACGGATTCCTCTCAAGGAGGCGGGAGCGTTGCTCTTGCCCGAGCGGAAGCGGTTGGAGCGTCGCCTGCTGGAACTGGAAAAGGAGAGCGGCGGCCGGATGTTCGGCTTTACGGGCGTTTGCTCGTTCTGTCCGGAGGGAACCTGTACGCGACCTTCGGGCGAACCGTGTCGTCATCCGGAACTGGTACGGCCTTCGTTGGAAGCATGCGGATTCAATGTGGCGCAGACAAGTGAAGAGGTGCTGGGTGTGCCGATGGTGTGGGGCGATGACGGTTTTGTGCCGGCTTATCTGGTACTGGTCGGTTGCCTGTTTCATAATCAAAAGGAAATCGAATGGAAAAAATAAAAGCGGTGTTCAATTGGAGTGGGGGAAAGGATTCCGCCCATGCGCTTTATAGGGTGATGCAGTCGGGGGAATATGAGATAGTGGCATTGCTTACGACGCTTAATTGTGATACGCGACGTTCGACAATGCACGACATACCTTTCAGTCTGCTTGCAGCACAGGCGGAAAGCATCGGTATTCCTCTTTATGCCGTCGATTTGACTCCGAAAGGTAATATGGAGGATTACGGAAAGGCGATGACTGCCGCTGTTGAGCATTTCAAAGAGCAGGGAGTGACGCATTTTATTTTCGGCGACATCTATCTGCATGATGTGCGTAGCTACCGTGAGGCGCAGCTTTCTCCTTGTGGGATAGAAGTGGTTGAGCCGTTGTGGGATATGTCGACAGAGCAGGTGATGGAAGAATTTCTGGCTACGGGACTTCAGACGGTGGTCGTGACGACAATGGCCGAATTGGGACGGCAGTATGTCGGGCAACTCGTTGACCGTGGATTTGTAGCGTCTTTGCCTGCCGGTGTCGACCTTAACGGAGAGCAGGGCGAGTACCATACGTTTTGTTTCGACGGTCCGATTTTCCGTTCTCCTGTGGCGTTTTCATTGGGTGAGCCTGAAGAAAGAAGCTATGACATCCGTCTCGACGACGGTACGGTGAAAACCTATTCCTATTGGTTCGCCTGTCTGCAATCTGTAAAATAAAAATAAAGAACAAATTAAAATATAAGCGAGAATGTTGAAGTCTATTTTGTTTGTAGGTTTGGGAAGTTTTGTGGGCGGTTCGTTGCGTTATGTTGTCGGACGTTGGCTTCCGGCGTTTACCGGACACGGGTTTCCGTACGCCACTTTGGCTGTCAATCTTGTCGGTTGTCTGCTGATTGGCTTTTTCTACGGGCTTTTTGAGCGGGGGCAACTGCTGAACCCTCATCTTCGTCTGTTCCTGACGGTGGGTATCTGTGGAGGTTTTACCACGTTTTCCACTTTTGTCAACGAAAATTTTCATTTGTTGAAGAACGACAATGTCATTTGCATGTTCGGCTATCTTTCGTTGAGCGTGTTGGGCGGTTTTGCCCTTTTGTATTTGGGGTATACGCTCGCTAAACTTCTTTAGAATACGATGGTGGCATAAACGCTTATGCCCAAAATCGTAGCTAAGCCGGTTGCCGGGATGAGATAGCCCATTTTCACTTCCTTGTTGCGGTCGTGGTGGAATACCCTTTTAAATAAGGTGTAGAAAATGGCGGCCGAAATGAAGCCGAGCAGGATGCCGGCAAGGAGGTCACCCGGATAATGGACGCCCAGATACGAACGCGAGTAGCAGGTGAGCAAAGCCCAGGCTGAAATGAATATGCCGATGACGCGGTTTTTCCATAAAAACAGCAGGAAGAATGCAAGGCCGGCGGTGTTGGCCGCATGGCAGGAAGGGAAACCGTAGCGTCCGCCCCGGTAGCCGTTCACCACTTCCACCATATGAGATATGGGATTTGCCGGGTTCGACGGGCGCAGTCTTTCGACCAGCGGACGGATGACAGATGCCCCAATCTGGTCGGCAAACGTTATTGTCAGTCCGATGGCAAACAGGCATCCTATTACATATTTCCAGTTATAGTTCTTAAACAGCACATAAAGGATGGAGGCGTAAAACGGCACCCATACCCATTTGCCGCTATAGGCATACATGAATTGGTCGGCCCAGACGTGCTTCCAGCCGTTGACGGCAAGCAGCGCGTCGGTGTCAAGTTCGGTGAGCGGTGTCAGAATTTCGGTCATCTGCTTTTGTGTTTAAATTCCGGCGAAACGAGGACGAATGTTCCGCTTCGCAGACAAAAGTACTAATTTTTGGGAATTTTGGAGCAGTTGGACTGAAAAATCTTTATAAAATAAGGTGTTTTGGAGAAATAAAAAAGGAGCAAACCTGTCGGCTTACTCCTTCTGTGCGCATGAAGGGACTCGAACCCCCACGTCTCACGACACTAGATCCTAAGTCTAGCGCGGCTACCAATTACGCCACATGCGCAAATGTGATGCAAAGGTAAGGACTTTTTTTGAATTGGCAAATTTTCTGCGGTAATTTTTGCTTCGAATCAGTCAATTTTGTCGACAGAAAAAAGGTTGAGTACCTTTAATGGCTTGTCGCTTAAAAGATTATGTCTTTCGTGTTTGGTTTTTTGTAAATTTTACTAAAAACAGTCGAATGGCTTTATACTGCCGCATAGAACTAAAAATCTGCAAATGTGAGTCAATGAATGTGAAAATCTGTATATAAAACATAAAATACACTTGATTGCCTTATTTTAGTTCTGAAATAATGAATGATAATCAAAAAAAGATTGTAGATTTGTAGTCAAATCATGTACAAACTATTTAAAACTGAGTAGCATAGTTGCAGATAAAAGAAGCGCTTTTTAACAGATTCGTTGCCTAACTTTTGCTTTTTTGTTGTGCGGTACGCCTTAAATTGTTAAAATTCGCGTGTATTTAACCAAATGTGCTATTACAAACTTGACATTAGAGAAACCATACAATAAAAACAAACAAAAAGTAATTATGAGAAAACAGTTATTGCTTCTGTTATTTTCCCTTATGGCGGTTGTGGGTTATGCCCGCACTGTTACGGGTGTAGTTACTGCTCAATCCGACCAGTTGCCGGTTATCGGTGCAACGGTTATGATTGACGGAACGACCACCGGTACAGCTACCGATTTTGATGGAAAATTTACAATTGATGCAAAGGACTCTGACGTCCTGGTTTTTAGTTACGTGGGTATGAATACCGAGAAGGTGAAAGTCGGTAATCAGAGCGTAATTAATGTAGTGTTAAAAGAAAATTCTCAGGTTCTTGAAGAGGTTGTGGTAACAGCCATGGGCCAGACTCAAGAAAAGAAGAAACTGAACTTCGCCGTTCAGTCGTTGGATGCCGACGATGTGACTGCCGGTCAGTCTGCCAACTTCGCCAACTCTTTGCAGGGTAAGGTAGCCGGCTTGCAGGTTTCAACAGGCGGTAGTTCTCCTAACTCATCCACTCAGGTGGTGATTCGTGCCATCTCTTCTATCAACACTTCTCAAAGCAACGAACCGTTGGTAATTGTCGACGGTATGCCGATTCGTGGTAGCGGTTCTTCACTCGGTGACTTGAACCCGAACGATATCGAAAACATGAGCGTGTTGAAGGGTGCTGCTGCATCTGCCCTTTATGGTCAGGAAGCTGCCAACGGTGTAATCATGATTACAACCAAGAAGGGTAAGGAAGGTCAGTTGAAAGTAACAGCTCAAGGTAGCTGGGAACTTTCCAACTGTATGCGTGTGCCGAATATCCAGGATCGGTTCATTGCCGGTAGCCAAGGTTTCTATAAGGAAAATGCTACAGGTGGTTGGGGTCCGTATTTGACTTCAGAAGACCGTGTATATGACAATGTCGGTGATTTCCTTGGAACAGGTTTCCTTCAGAAATACGATATGTCAATTTCTGGCGGTAATGAAAAGTTCAATGCATATGCATCTGCCAGCTACATGAACAATGAAGGTGTGGTTCCAAATGACTACAAAAATCGTTTGAACATCTTCTTGAAAGGTGAGTTCAAGCCGTCGAAGTATGTGACAATCCAATTGTCAACTAACTTCGTTAACAGCAAGAGCCGTGGTTTCGGTAACAGCATGTCAACAGTTTACGGTTGGTCAATCAACAGAAACATGGCCGACTATGCAACTCTTGAAGGCCGTCCTAACTGGAGCAACCGTTACGACAACTGGGATATCCTTACAGACGAAGAAAAGATCGGTGCAACAGTTTCTCCATATTTCGGACGTTATATGGATAAGAGCGAAACGGATGCAACCCGTACGATTATCAACGGTCAAATCAGCTACGAACCGGTTGAGAACTTGGTGTTCACCGGTAAGATTGGTTACGATAAGGGCTATTCAACTTATGACTCTTATACAGTTTCCCGTTTCGTAGACAGCGACTTTACTGATCCTGAAAGCAGCGCATTGGCTGACTACCGTTACAAATTCGGTTCTTACACATTCCAGCCTTCAAACAGCGACCAGTTTACAGCTCAAATCGTTGGTACATATAATTTTGATATTGCTGAAGATTTCGGTATTAATCTTTTGGCCGGTGCTGAATATAAGGAAAACAACAGCATTTCTGCACAGATGGCAGGTCAGGATTTCCAATTGGCCGGTGACTTCTACAGCTTTATGAACACTGACCCGAACACATTCACAACAAGTACGGGTTCTGACTACTACATGTCGTTGGCTCACACTCGCAAAAACAAGTTCGGCTATTTCGGTGAATTGCGCTTCGACTATAAAGGTATGGCTCAATTGTCAGTAACCGGTCGTTACGACGGTTCTTCAACATTGAAGCAGGTTGACTGTACATATTTCTATCCGTCAGTTACTGCCGGTGTGATTTTCTCTGAATTGTTCAAACTCCAGAACGACTGGTTCTCTTACGGTAAAATCCGTGGTAACTGGGCGAAGGTAGGTAAGGATGCTCCTGCATACCGCTTCACTACTTCTTATAAGAACTGGGAAGTATTCCCTGACGGAGGTTGGGGTATTGATGCAACCACAGCCGTTGCTAACCAACTTGAACCGGAAATGACAAGTTCATGGGAAATCGGTGCAGATTTGCGCTTCTTCGATTCCCGCACTCGTTTGGATGTTGCCTGGTATTCAACAACAGTCGACAATCAGATTGTGACAGTACGTGTATCTCCTACATCAGGTACTATTCTCCAGACACGTAACGAAGGTTCTATCGAGAACAAAGGTCTTGAATTGACATTGACTCAAGACATCTTGCGTTCGAAGGACTTCAACTGGAGCGTAACTGCCAACTACTCATTCAACCGTGGTAAAGTGCTTTACTTGCCGGATGACGTTATCGAAATTACTGGTACACAGTACGGCGATATCTTCCCGACAGCTTATTTGAATGGTTCTACTACAGCTATCTCCGGTAAGGATTACGAGCGTACTCCTGACGGACAAATCATCTGTAACGAACA
The DNA here is from genome assembly GCA_900544305.1 of uncultured Porphyromonadaceae bacterium. Taxonomy (GTDB): domain Bacteria; phylum Bacteroidota; class Bacteroidia; order Bacteroidales; family Muribaculaceae; genus Limisoma. The sequence continues at coordinate 97,654 of UQUV01000002.1, read as the reverse complement.
AGGCTATCCTGTCATCAGCGCCATTAAGAATAACTTGATCGGTAACCGTGAACCGGACTGGTTGCTCGGCTTGGGTTCCAACTTCAGCTGGAAAGACCTTTCCGTATCATTCTTGTTTGACGGCCGTATGGGCGGTGACGTTGTCAACGTAACTCGCCGTGGCTTGAACGGTAACGGCATGGAAAATCTGTTGACGAAATATCGTAGCCACGAAGTGGTAATCAAGGGTGTGGTGAAACAGGCCGACGGAACATATGTTCCTAACACGACTCCTGTCATCGTCGACAGCAACTTCATCACCAACTACTACAATGCTGTTTCTTCCAACTTTATCGAAGACGGTTCTTATATCCGCTTGAGCTATGTTACTTTAGGATATGACTTGTCTCGTCTGTTGTCGAAGAAATGTCCTATCAAGGGCTTGAAAGTTTCAGCCACAGGTCGTAACCTGTTCTTGTTGACTAAGTACACCGGTTCTGACCCGCAAATCCTCGCAGGTACAGGTGGTGGTACAGGTTCTGCCGGTATCGATAACTACAGCGTACCGACTACACGCAGCTTTAACTTCTCACTTAGTGCTACATTCTAAAAAACTGGAAAACGTATGAACAAATTGAAATTAATAGCGATGTCATTGCTGCTGGGTATCACTGGTACCAGTTGCGTTGATATGCTCGATGATAATGAAAATCCCGACAAGGCAGCCAGCATCACGGCTGAAGTGGGATTGCCGGTCATTGTTTACTATGCTGCGCAGACAAATTATGACCATGCTGAATATTACATTTACCTATCGCAGTGTTTGACTACAACAGGTAAGTCACAGACTGGTTCCTACGCTTATAAGAGTGGTTGGGAATTCCTGACAATGAACCGTCACCCGCAATGGCGCCGTCACTTCTATGATATTGGTGCAAACATCAATGAATTGATCAAGAATGCCGAAGAGGTAAATTCTCCGAACTATACATTGATTGCCCGTGCTATCCGTCTGTTGTCTACTCAGATGACTACTGATGCATTCGGCGATATGCCTCGTTCAAATGCCTATAAGTCAAATTCTCCGACATACGATACTCAGGCAAGTATCTACAAGTGGATGCTCGAAGAAGCAGACCTTTTAATTAAGGATTTCGAAAATCCTGCTTATACACAGGCTCCTGGTAACCAGAATATCACTATCAAGCAAGACCGTGTGTATGCCGGTGACTTGAACAAGTGGAAAGGTTTGGTTTATGCTGTGAAGGCTCGTATCCTTCTCCGTAATATTCCTAACGTGAACACTTCATCAGAAACTTGTAAGGCTATCTACGATGCTGCAGGTAAGGCAATTGAAATCTGGCAGGCTGACCCGATGTACGGAACATTCTTTGGCAGCGAACCGCGTTACAATTTCGATGGCGGTACAATGCAGCAGAACTCTCCTTGGAGCGACGCTCAGCCGGTTATCAATGCATGGGAATCACGTGCTAACTTGCTGACAGACGCTGTTCCTTCAAAATTCTTGATGGAAAACTGCTTCGGTGTGTTTAACAAAAATGATGCAGCTAAATCTGGAAGTTTTGTGCTTCTGCGTGGTTATGCCGATGACCCTCGTGCCATTTTGCTTTTCAAACCTCGTACGGGTCCTACTTCTGCAACAAGTTCTGCTTCGATTGTAAAACTCCGCTGGTTGGAAAACAATATCGGTGCCGGTACATCTTACAAGACTTCCGACTATCCTGATTTGTATTCAGGTGCCTACGCAGGTTCAGTTGACGCTTACGTGCCTATCTTTACAATGGAAGAACTTTACTTCATTCAGGCTGAAGCACAATATTGGATGGGTAACAAGTCAGAAGCTTGCCGTTTGGCAAAAGAGGCTACACGTGCCAACATTCAGCGTCACTTGGAAGCCTTCCAGAAGAAATATCCTAATGTCATGTATCCGGGTAACGTATTGGCTACAGGCAATTTCCAGAAAATCGATACTCGCGACAGTCAGGAAGGTGTGTTCACCTATTCTCAGGCTCGTTGGAACGCTATCGTAGATGCCTTTCTTGATGACAAAGATCAGGAAAATGAATTGGCTATGCCAGTTAAAGGAGTGACCGATCCGTCAACTCCGGGTAATCACCATTGGTTCTTTAACGAATCCGAATATACGTTGAGCGACCTGATGATGCAGAAGTATGTGGCCATGTACATGCAGCCGGAACAGTGGACTGACATGCGTCGCTACCACTACAGCAACAACCGCAACAACTACGGTATCGGTGCTAACAAGGAAATCATCTATCCGGGTCTCCGCCGTCCGTACAACTTGTATGCTCCGTATTGGGTTGACGGTCTGACCGACGCTCAGAAGGAAAATACTTGGATTCAACGTATCAATTACGACCCTGAAACGGAAGAAAAATACAACCGTGCTGAGTTGGAACGTCTCGGTGCTTACAAAAACCACGAATGGTTGCGCAAACCGATGATTTGGGCTGAAGAGGCCGGTGTACGTACTTCATTGACTCAAGAATAATTTTAAACAAAGAAAAAAGTTATGAAATTGCAATATAAATTAGGAACAGTAGCTGTGGCAATGTTGGCAATGTCGTCATGTGCTGTCCATGACCCGTTCAATGAAATTATGACTCCGGGGCAGGCAGTACCGACAGTGTCATGGGAATTGGGTAGTACCGTAGCAAATGCCGGCGACAGTGTTTCTTTCAAAGGAAAATATTATACGGACAAGGAGCACACTCCGAAGCAGTCGGAAGTTTGGGCGCTTGTTTCTCAGTCGGAGTCAGCGGCAGTGACATTGAAGCTTACTTCGAGTCTCGCCTACACGCAGACAGTGGCAAATGTTGATACTGTACGTGCTTCGCAGGTGATCGCTACATTCCCTCACGAGCAGGCTGTGTTCAACGGCTATGAATTTGAAATCAATGCCAAGTTCCCGACTTCTCAGACATTGAAATCCCTTACGTGGTCAAACATCGGAACATGGGATCAGGCAAAATTCGATCAGTATTTCCCTGATGGTTTTGAAGAGGAATTTACGAACAAGGTTATCGACTATCTGACAAAGGACAGTCTCTACTACAATGACCTCCGTCACGTTTATGTAAATTACGATTTTACGGTTGACCAGATCAACAGCGTGATTGCCAAATATCCGCAGTTGAACACCAACGGCGAATTGAACGGGCTGGCAACGGCCGATGTGGCAGAAAAGAGTGATGTCTGGTATACTAAAATCTACAAGATGGACGGTGCCGGTAATCCTACTACTCAATTCAATGTTGTCGGTAAGTATTATGTGACAATTGAGAACGGTGTGACAGTCTATCATGAAATCGGTTTGAACGACCAGGCACCGGAAGGAGTAACGCTCTACGATGTGTACGAATCTTCACCATGGGTGTTCTGCCGTTATGATGACAATGTCGGTGGCCCTGTGACGGCTGTTCGTTCCAACTATATGCCGTTGTTCAAGGACTTGATTTCTTTGATTCCGTTTACGGCATGGATTTACGATTCTGCTGAGAAAGTCTACACTGTCAACTACTCACGTTCTTACACTCTTGGTGTAACCTTCAAGGTGGTTGATACTGTCGGCAATGTGGGCTATACTACAGACAAAATGGAAGTGACACTTAACTAATAATGCTAACTCAAATGAAACTACTAAGAAATATAGGTCTTATTGCAACATTGGTTGTGTTGTTTACATCTTGTATCGAGAAGGATCCTGACTATGTGGATTTCCCGTCGAAAGATGTTGACTTCATTTATGCTGTTGCAGGCGATGAATACATTCTCGACTATTATGTCGTTTCTGAAATTCAGTTTACCAACACTTCTGCCAAAACCGGTAATGTGACTTGGGATTTTGGTGACGGAATAACTTCTAACGAAGCCAATCCTATTCACAAGTATGCAAAAGCCGGTACTTATCAGGTGAAACTGACCGTTGAAGGTGTTGGTTCATGCACATATCCCATCATGATCTACGATATCGCTCCGGTGCTTTCTGTAAAATCTCAAAGTGCCGATGTGTTGACTATCAATGATGTGACGGTTGATTTCGACATCTTCCTGCCGAATCCTGAAAACTTGAAAGTGAAATACGTATGGACATTCCCGGAAGGAACTACCAACGAAGCCGGTGAGGAAATGACTCAGTTTGTCGGTTATGCCGATGAAAACGGTAATGTGGAATATCCGGGTAAGCTGAAATTCCGCAATATCGGTTCTCAGCGCATCACTCTCCAGACATGGTTTGACACAGATGGTGAAAACCGTCAGTTGGAGGATTCTTACGTAAATGTTCAAGTAGGTGCTCCTTACGAGTGCAAGACGCTTTACTATGCTGCATTGGACGGCAACATCAAGGCGTTGAAACTTATCGACCCGACAAAAGTTCCTGCCGGAACAAAGAACCTTCCGTTCGATATGGGTGTCAAGAGCGGTACAATGCCTTTCAATTTGGTATTTGCTTCCATTCCTAATGCTGAAGGCGAGAACGAAGGATGGATTTACATTCTCGATGCCGGCAAGCAGTACACTTACATCAACGATGAAAACGGTGTGAACGGCGATGGTGAGATTAATGTAATGAGCGCTGACGGCAAGTCAACCAACTTGTTCGTAACCAATGTCGGCCAGACAGCCTTCAACGACCCGTTCTTCGGAACTGTCGACGGCAGCAACTTGATTTACACTGACCGTAACACCGGTATCCGCAAGATGGCTTTGTCAACTCGCGGTGCTACTGAAAAGAGCGACTATCTGGTGAAGAACGATAACCTGGGCTATTTCAATAAGGGTCTTGCCTACGGTGCTATCAGCACAACAATACTCAAGGATTCCAAGGATACTTACTGGTGGGGCAAGTGCTACAACGGTAAGGGTATCTTCCGCTTTAAGGCAACAGACATCTATTCTTCCTACAACGATGCTCCGGGTATTCCTAACGAAATCGTGCTGAATTCCGTCGACTTGAAGGGCTTTACTTTGGACGAATCTCGCAATGCCCTCTACGTATGGCGTACGAAGACTGACGCCGGTTTCTATGAATATCCGCTGCCGGCTGACGGTGTAGCTCTTTCGGGTACTGCCTTTACAAAACAAATCAAGATGGATGCTGACCCAATCAATGCAACTGATGCGGAAGGTGTTTATGTAACACAGATGGCAGTTGATGAGGAAACCGGTTATGTATATTTCGGTTTCAACAAGGATGCTAAGGATTCATCTTCTTACCAGACTGGTTTGAAATACTACGACCCGACTTCCAAGACGATTGTCAATGTTGAAAACTGTGCGGACAAGATTTTGGGTATCACAATTAATGATGCTAAATCCAAACTTTTCTAAACGTGACGCTTAGATAGTAAGATAATTGTTAAAATCAATAGCTGTTTCTTGTTTGTTCATGCAGATGGGGACAGCTATTGTCATTTTAGAAAATCAAATTATGAGAAAAATATTCCAACTTTCGATTATCGCAATGCTGATGTTTTGCTGCTTGCCGCAGGCGGCAGCGCAAAAGCGCGAACACCGTGCGGTGTGGATGTCGGCCTATGTTGCCGACTGGCCTTCGGGTAAGATTACTGCATCAAATGCTGAAGCAATGAAACGACTTTGTTGCACTAATCTTGATTCATTGCAGCGAAATAATTTCACTACAATCTATTATCATGTTCGTACCATGTGCGATGCCATGTATGATTCCAAATACGAGCCATGGTCGAGCTATGTTTCGGGAACTCGCGGTGTAGCTCCGGCTTTCGACCCGTTTGCCTTCTTGCTGGAAGAGGCTCACAAGCGTGGTCTGGAAGTTTATGCGTGGCTGAACCCTTACCGCTATCAGAACTCCGCCTACTATGAAGGCTGGGGACAGAATGGTGGTGACAAGAACTATGAAAACAGCCACCCGGAATGGTTGCTCAAATGGACAACCTCGGAACGCACCTGGACGATCCTCAATCCGGCACTTCCGGAAGTGAAACAGCGTATCGTGGATGTGATTGCCGACATCATGGACAAGTATGATGTGGACGGCATCGTGTTCGACGACTATTTCTATCAGAACGGTCTGCCTGAATCGTATGATGCGGAGGATTATGCCGCCTACAAGGAAGAGGGCGGAACATTGAGCCAGCTTGACTGGCGTCGCGAGCATGTCAACGATATGGTGCGCAAGGTGAACAACTATATCAAGTCGACAAAACCTTGGGTGCGTTTCGGTATCAGTCCTGCCGGTGTGGCTTGTAGCAACGCGGACGTAGCTGCAAAATACGGGGTCACTCCCTGTCCGGGCAGCGACTGGCAGTACAATGGAATTTGTTCTGACCCGATGGCGTGGATCAGCGAAGGCTCGATTGACTTCATTTCGCCACAGGTGTATTGGCGGATTGGTAATACGAACGCTGACTACGGACTGATTACACCGTGGTGGTACGAAGTGACGGCCAAATACAATCGTCATTGCTATATCAGTCAGGATCTCTCCAATACAGCTAGTACTCAGGCTTTGTTTTCAGAGTTCCTTGACCAAATTGATTTGACTCGAACTTCTGACACGATGGGTGCTCCGGGTACGGTATATTTTCCTTGGAAATCATTGAGTACGCGTCGTGGATACGATTTGTCTGTCCCTGGAGATTATAAATACCTGTACCTGATGAATTATTTGCGTAATTATGTGTTTCAATCGAATTCGTTGACTCCGGCTGTTACTTGGATGCCGGCAGAATGTCCCGGCGCTGTCAGCAATTTGCAGCGTAACGGCAGAACATTGTCGTGGGACGGACCGGAAAACGTGCGCTATGCCATTTATTTCGTTCCGAAGTCGGTCGACACAAATACTTTCCGGAAGGAAGCGGAATATCTGCACATTGTATGCTACGATAATATGTATGAAATTCCTGACGCTGAGGCCGATTACCCCGGTTTCGGCATCGCCGAGGCTGATTTGGACAACTACAATTATGCCGTGGCTATTCTCGACCGTTACGGTAACGAGTACAGTGCCTTCTTCGTAGGCCAGCCGGTAGAAACAGCTGTGAAGCCGACTCCGACATTCCCGGTTCAGGGCGAAAAGGCTCCGGGCGTATTCAACTTCCGTTGGGACGGTTCGTCGTCGGTTTATGAAATCGTCGTTTCCGACGATGCCGAAATGAAAAATGTTTTGGCCCGAAAGGAAGTGGAAGCCAATTACATCCCGTCGGTCGACGTGTATGCCTTCGAGGCCGACAAGACCTACTATTGGAAGGTGATTGCCCGTCAGAACAATTCGGAGGATGTGGCTTCTGACATTAATTCATTTTCGGTAGACGCGTTCCGTGTGATTTCTCCGGAAAACGGTGCTACGGGCTGTGACGACAATCTGACGGTAGAATGGACGGCCTTGGGTGATGTTACCTATCATGTTCAGGTGTCTTCCCAAATTGACATGTCGGATGTGGTTTATGAAACGGATGCTACCGCTTCTTCCTTCCAGATTCCTCAATATGTATTGTGTGGCGGTACAACCTACTATTTACAGGTGTCGGCTGAAGTGGATGGCATTGCTTTCAAAAGTTCCGTTGTCGAGTTTACGGTAAAGGTAATGCCTGCCGCTGCTCCCGAATTTGTCAATCCGGCTACCGAAGGCGTAACGCTCTACAGCAATTCGAAAATTCAGGTGAAGCCGCAGCCGGGTGTGACCTTGTGTACGGTTTGGATCAGTGCTTCCAGTTCTTTCCCGGCTCGTACGTCATACGCCGGTTCTTTCTCGGGCTTCCAGTTTGAGACTCGAGAATTGTCTGAACTGAAAGTCGGTTCTTCCTATATGAAAGACGGCACAACCTATTACGTGCGTGCCAATGTTTCCTATATCGGTGATGACGGTAAGACGGCAACATCCGACTGGATCGTTTCTTCGTTTGTCTACAGTGCTGAGGCGGGAGTGACTGACGTGGCTGCCGAATCCATTTATATCCGCGGAGGCGAAGTGCCGACTTTGGTTGCCGGTCAGGCCGGTTTGGAGGTCAGCCTGTATTCAGTGGATGGCAAACTGCTGCTGACAACGACTACGGATGCTGCCGGCGAAGTGCGGTTCTCGGATTTGAGTACGGGTGTCTACCTGGTTTCAGTGCGCCTTTCCGACGGTTCCGTGAAGACCTTGAAAATGACTTGTTGATACTGCCCTTCTGGTATATATAATATGTAGCAGGCTGATGAATTTGCAGGCGGCATACCGCTTCGGATTCTTCAGCCTGTATTCTTTTTTCAGTGGCAGAAGGCTTTCAAAGTGGTGAACCTGCCTATAAATTCTGCTGTAGGGCAGATAATAATTTGGTGAAATATATTTTTAATGTTTTAAACAATATTTTTACACGAAAATTTTGCGTGAGAATAAAAACTGCGTAACTTTACGGTGGATATGAAAAATATCCCAAACAAATAATTAACTTAAAACTATTTTGACTATGAAGAAATTTTTACTTTCTGCATCAGTTTTGATGCTCGCTTCTACGGCTTTCGCAGCAACTGATGGTCAGACTTACGAACCTAAGAATGGCTACACTTGTGAAAACCTTTGGGTGTTTGACCGTTTCCACACTACGGACGAATATCTTGCAAGCAAGATTGCTTCAACCAGTGCTCGTACAGCGACAACTGACGGTAAAGTTGTATATGTTGGTTTGTCAGGTGATGTAGCAACAATTGAGAAATACTCGGTTGAAACAGGAGAATATCTTGGCTCTTTGGATTTGAAGTTGAACGGCGAAGCTTATGCCGGAACATTGGCTGCCAACCAGGTAGGTTTCGATGAATACGGAAACTTCTATGTTGCTTCTTATAGCGCAAACAGCGACGGTGCCGGAGGCTTGGCTCTTTACACTTGTAACCTTGAGACAGGAGAATTGACTTCTGTCGGTGATTTGTTGTTTTTAGGAGGTACGGGTCGTGTTGACTACTGCGACGTTGTAGGTGACTTGACAGGTGTTAATGCTGGTGCCACTATTATGGCGGCATCTTCTGCACAAGATAATGCTCATGTGTTTGCGTGGACTCGTAGTCAAGGTGAAACAGCATGGAGAGCTGCGTGGGCATCAGGTATGCCATTCCAAGCAATGACTGAGGCTTATCCTATGCCAGCTGAAGGTAGTACTCTTAATTTCAGCTATGGTACGGTTTTGAAACAAGTGAAGGACGGCAGTGCAAATGGTGAAGTGTTTATGTACTATATCGATGGCTTTACAACTCTTCCGACTACATATAGCTCAGACGGTGCAATGGTGGATTCTTTTGCAAAAGTACTGCCAGAGCAGAAGGATCCGGATACCGGTGAAGTTCTTGTCGAGGGGATAACTATTCCTGCTTCTGGGACAAATGGTGTTGCTGAAGGTCATGTAGGCGATCAGAACATTTTTGTATTCTCTGAAGGTCAATACGATGCACCTCACTCTTGTCAGGCAGTTGTAACATTGGTTGACGAATCATTCTCAATGCCTTCAATGAAACAATTGTGGTTGGTTCCTGCCGACGGACTTGGACATGAACCAGATACTGGTACACGTTTTCACGGTTTGAGCACTATTGCTCTTGATCCGGATGCTAACGGCAAGAACGCTATGCTTTTGGTAACATTCAAGTGCTACAACGGTATGGGTGTTTACCGCATCGCTGAAGAAGGTTACAATCCTAACGCAAGCGTAGCTGACAATGTAGTTGCCAACGCTACTATCCGCGTTAACGGTGACGTTATCGCAGTTAGCGAAGTTGCTGAATCAATCGAAGTTTACAACGTAGCTGGTCAAAAGGTTGCTGAAGTTCACAATGCTTCTGAAGTAGCTGCTCCGGCTAATGGCTTGTACATCGTTAAGGCTGTTGTAAACGGTGCTCCGGTTGTAAAGAAAGTTATTCTTTAATAGTAAGATAATTCTGAAATAAGTGAAGAGAGCGACCCACGGGCCGCTCTCTTTTTGTTTGCATATACATCGGCAGTAGGGAATTTGTCCCGTTGTAAATGTGAAATAATGTTTCTGTCGGTGGGAGAAATGTTGAATGTGTGGAAAAATCTGTACCTTTGTAGTTGGCAGCTTGTGGTTTTGCTCCTGGCTGTCACTGATTGTTTGGTTAATAACGAGAAAAGAAGCATTATGCCAATAGATATATCACCTGAAGTACAGCAAGCGAAATTGAGGTTCGGCATTGTGGGCAATTCACCTGCATTGCTGGCGGCGATAGGGCGTGCCTTGCAGGTTGCGCCTACTGATTTTTCTGTGCTCATTAACGGAGAAAGTGGTGCGGGAAAGGAGTTTTTTCCAAAGGTAATCCACGCTTTCAGTCCGCGAAAGCACAAGAACTATATAGCTGTCAACTGTGGAGCTATTCCGGAAGGAACCATTGATTCCGAGCTGTTCGGTCACGAAAAGGGTGCCTATACGGGTGCTGCCGGTGCCCGTAAGGGATATTTTGAGGAAGCTGACGGCGGTACGATTTTCCTTGATGAGGTAGCGGAACTTCCGTTGACCACTCAAGCCCGTTTGCTGCGCGTGCTCGAAAACGGAGAGTTTATCAAAGTCGGTTCGTCGACGGTGCAGAAAACCAATATCCGTGTCGTAGCGGCTACGAATGTCAATATGCAGAAAGCCATAGCCGAAGGCCGTTTTCGTGAGGATTTGTATTACCGTCTGTCGACGGTACGTATTGCCGTTCCGCCATTGCGTGACCGTGGTAATGATATCCTGTTGCTGACGCGGAAATTCAGCAGTGATTTTGCCGAAAAGTACCGTATGCCGTTGGTGGAGTTCGACGATGATGCAAAAAAGGCAATTCTTACCTATCGCTGGCCGGGTAACGTACGCCAGTTGAAAAACGTGATAGAGCAGATTTCCCTGTTCGACGCCGGAAAAAAAGTGTCGGCTGAGGAAGTGGCTTCTTATTTCCCGGATGCCGGCAGTGAATATTCGCCTGCTGTTGCATCAGGACCGCAGATGTATTCCTATGACCAGGAACGCGAAGGCTTGTTCAAGATTCTTTTCGAGATGCGAAAGGATATCAACGATTTGAAGGAGACCGTCGCCTCGCTCTCGGGCGTCAAGCCGGCGGAAACTGTGGCAAATCCGTTGCAGGGTTGGAAACGCGACGGCGGACAGCAGCCGCTCTTGCCGCGTCATCATGAGCCGAACACTGCAGTGGCTGTGGTGGAAAATACCGACCCCGAACCGGCTACGGCTATGACCCTTGAGGATACGGAGCGGGAAACCATACGCCGTTCGCTGGAGCGCAACGTGGGCAACCGCAAGAAAACGGCGGAAGAACTGCAGATTTCCGAACGTACGCTCTATCGGAAAATAAAGGAATACGGACTCGAAAACAAGGATTGACACTATGTGGAAAAAGATATTATCAATCGTTATGCTGATGGTGACGCTTCAGGCATGCACAATCAGCTATAAGTTCAACGGCGCGGCATTGGACTACAATGTCTACAAGACCATCAATATCATGAGTTTCCCGATTCGTGCGGCCATGGTCTATGCTCCTTTGCAGCCGATGTTTGAAAACAAGCTGATGGACTCCTTCACGAAGCAGACCCGCCTGCAGATAACGGAAAGCTCGAACGCCGACCTGATTCTCGAGGGCGAGATTACAGGATTTACCCTTACACCTCAGGCTGTTACGGAAGACGCGTTGGCTTCAAAAACGCGTCTGACAATCACTGTGCGTGTAAAATATACCGACAACCGCAACCCGTCGAACAGCATCGACCAGTCGTTCTCGGCCTTCCGTGACTTCGACTCTACGCTGATGCTTACTGATGTGCAGGACAGTCTTTGTGATGAGATTTCGGAAGAAATCGTGATGCTGATATTTAATGCTACGGCTGGTAACTGGTAAAGGAGGAAACTGACGACGATGACGGATATGAGTGAAAAATCGGAAAGAGCCCGCGCTTTCGATGCGGCAATGGCTGCCGACGGTTCTGAATTTTCGTCGGTGTTGGCCGACGAGCTGCTGGAGCAGTATCCTTATTTTCTGCCGGTTGCAGTGCTTCAGTTGCAGCGCGACGCTTCGCTTTCTGCCGACGAGCGGCGGAAACGCATTGCCCGTCTGACGGCTTTCGTGGCCGACCGTACCGACTTGTACGACATGGTGGGCGACGATGCGGAAAAATTCAGGGACTTTTATCCTCAGGAGGAGAATGTGGGTACAACCACATCGACTATCGACACCATCGACCGTTTTCTGGATGCTTTCGGCAGCGATGATGAGGCTGAAATCAAGGCGCTCGAGCAGCGGATATTCAATCCTGTGCCCGACTATGCCCAATTGCTGGCGAAGGAGGAAGAGAGCAGCATGCCTGACACCGACGGCGAAAACTTGAGCGAAAACGAACAGCGCATTAACCGCTTCATCGCTCTCAGCAAAAAGCAGAGCGGACGTTTCCCGACCGGCGAAGAGGCTGCCGAGGAAGTTCCGGCGGAAGTAGTCGCCGCTCCGGAGCCTGTAGCTGCTGCAGAACAGGCCGGTGACTCGCTTTTGTCGGAAAGTTTGGCGAAAATTTATATCAAACAGCGCCGTTATGAAAAGGCATTGGAAATAATTCAGTCGTTAAGTTTGAATTTTCCGGAAAAAAGTATTTACTTTGCAGACCAAATACGTTTCCTGAAGAAACTGATAGTCAACGAAAATTATAAACAAAAAAACAATAAATAAAAATGTTCACAGGAATAATCATTTTGATATTGATTGCTTCAATCTTGATGATTGGCATCGTATTGATTCAGAAATCAAAAGGCGGCGGTCTTGCATCCAACTTTGCGAGCTCCAACCAAATCATGGGTGTGCGCAAAACTACTAACTTCGTAGAAAAGGCAACTTGGGTGTTGGCAATCGTTATCTGTGTGTTGAGCATCTTGTCTTCATTCTTCGCTCCGTCAATGGTAACGGGCTCTCGCGTAGAAGCTACTCCGCAAGAACAACAGGCTGCTCCGTTCCAGACTGAAGCACCGGCTGCACAACAACCGGCAGCTCAACAGGCACCGGCACAGCAGGCTCCTGCTCAGGCTCCGGCCGCTCAGAAATAATTTGATTTCTGTTGGAAAAAGCATAGCCGCAGCAAATGGCGCAACCGCTGTTTGCCTGCGGCTTTTTGTATCTGTCTGATGTATTTGCGATTATCTTGTTTTTGTGGCATTTTGTAATTTTAAAGTCTTTAAACTTTTCAAATTTTCACAAAATAAGCGTCGGAAGTTTGCATTTTTCAGTTCTTATTCGTATTTTTGGATAAAATAGAATGAGGTTGATATAGCCAACGTTGAAAACAGTGTTTTCGTCTGACGCTACGTTCACTTGTTCCTATTTTGAAATACAACTAAATCTCAATATTAACCTGTAAAATTTGATGCTTATGAGTGAAATGATTTTTTCTGCATATATTCCGACAAAATTGATTTTCGGAACAGGGGAAGTGGCAAAACTGGCTGAAACTCCGCTCCCCGGTAAAAAAGCACTTGTAGTGATTTCGGCGGGTACGTCGATGCGCAAGTACGGCTATCTTGACCGCGTGTTGGAAATGCTCCACAAGAATGAGGTGCAGACCGTGATCTACGACAAGATTCTCGCCAATCCGGTGAAAAGCCATGTGATGGAAGGTGCGGCCCTCTGCAAGGAAAAGGGCTGCGATTTCGTTGTCGGCTTGGGCGGCGGCAGTACGATTGATTCTGCCAAGTGCATTGCCGTGATGGCTGTCAATGAAGGTGATTTCTGGGATTACATCAGTGGCGGTACCGGTAAGGGAAAGGCCGTGAAGGAAGCTTTGCCCGTTGTTGCCATTCCGACAACGGCTGGTACGGGTACGGAAATGGACCCGTGGGCTGTCATCACCAACGAGGAAACGAAGGAAAAAATCGGTTTCGGTTGTCCGGCTACATTCCCGGCATTGTCGGTCGTTGACCCGGAAATGATGTTGTCGGTTCCTCCAAAGTTTACTGCTTATCAAGGATTTGATGCATTCTTCCACGCTGCCGAAGGCTACATTGCATCCATTGCTTCGCCAATCAGCGACCTGTATGCGCTGGAAGCATTGCGCTTGCTTTACAAATATCTTCCGATTGCCGTGAAGGACGGCCGCAACTTGAAGGCTCGTGCCAAAGTGGCTTGGGCGTCAACATTGGCAGGTATGGTGGAAAGCACGTCATCCTGCACTTCGGAACATTCAATGGAGCACGCCATGAGTGCCTACTATCCTGAATTGCCTCACGGAGCCGGTCTTATCGCTATTTCAAAGGCTTATTTTACGACGTTCAAGAACGACCGTATGAAGCGCTACATGAAGATGTATGAGGTGATGACGGAAAAGAAGAGCGCGCGTCCGTCGGATTTCGTGGATGCATTGGGATTTTTGCAGAAGGAATGCGGTGTCGACGACATTAAGTTGAGCGATTACGGCATTACTCCGGAGGATTTCCCGCGCTTTGCCGACAATGCGGTGAACACAATGGGAGGCTTGTTTGTTTATGATTCCAGACAACTGACCAACCAGGAAATCATCAAAATCTATGCAGAGTCGTATAAATAGATAATTATCGGCGGCTGGAAGGGAGGCTGCCAATCCTGAAAAGGGGCTTTTGCCGGAACGAGTGACGGCAGAAGCCCCTTTTTGCTGCTTGTGGTCCGCCGGTAGGCTTCGGCCTAAAGCTTAATGGCTGATTTGGGTTAAAAAATCAAACTGAGGTGCACGTCAGTTTTTTCGGACCAAAAGTTTTTTCTAATTTTGCAATAAATTGAAATGAATTGACCATGCGCATAGATATCATAACAGTGCTTCCCGAAATGTTCGAGTCTCCGCTCAACTGCTCGATTCTCAAGCGTGCCCAGAACAAGGGGCTTGCCGAAATTGTGGTTCACAATCTTCGCGACTATACCCTCGACAAGCACCGCAAGGTGGACGACTATCCGTTTGGAGGCGAAGCGGGAATGGTGATGATGATAGAGCCGATTGACCGCTGTATCAGCCATCTGAAGTCGCAGCGCGACTATGATGATGTCATTTTCATGACACCTGACGGCGAACAGCTCACCCAGCGTATGGCCAACACGCTTTCGCTGTCGGAGAACCTCATTATTCTTTGCGGACATTACAAGGGCATTGACTACCGTATCCGTGAACATCTGGTGACGAAGGAAATCACGATCGGCGACTATGTGCTGACGGGCGGCGAACTGCCTGCCATTATCCTGACTGACGCGGTGGTGCGGCTGATTCCCGGGGCTATCGGCGACGAACAGTCGGCGTTGAGCGACTCTTTCCAGGACGACCTGCTGGCTCCGCCTATCTATACCCGTCCGGCCGACTACAAGGGCTGGAAAGTGCCCGATATTCTGCTGTCGGGACATCAGGCAAAGATTGATGCATGGAAGCATGAACAGGCAGTGGAACGCACGCGGCTGCTGCGTCCCGGACTGCTGGACGAATAACGGAAAAATTTGGACTAAAATGGAATAAGCGTATGAAATTGAAAGAAACACTGAAAAGGATGAACAAAATCAACCTGTATATTGTAGCATTCGTTGGTTTTGCCGTTTATTTGTTATTTTTCCATGACTATAACTACATGATGGTGCTCAAGTACGACCGCGAAATCCGCGAACTGAAGGCGGAAATCAAGCAGTCGGAAGATTCGTTCCTCGTAATCCGCCAGCGTGTGGAGTCGCTCAACACCGACCCCGAAGCGTTGGAAAAGATTGTCCGCGAGGAGTATCACATGAAGCGTCCGCATGAGGATGTGTATATTGTCAAGGAAAGATAGCGCACAATTAATGATACGTTATGAACGATAAAAAACTGAATCTTCTTCTGGCATTGGCCATGCTGCTGATGTTTGTGACGGCATTCCTGCCGTTGCTGCATATCAATGAAATTTATTTTCAATATGTCTATACTTTCGGCGCATTTCTGGCTGTAGTGGTCCGTATTCTGCAGCGTATGCTCCACCGCAAGGACAAAAGTCTCGGACTGCGTGTGCGCAGACTGATGAACATTGAGTTCTGGTCGGCGCTGTGCTATCTGGTTTCGGCCTATTTCCTGATTGCCTATCCTTACCGTTCCGACTGGTTGGCATTCCTGATGGCAGGCGCTGTGCTCCAAATCTATACTTCGTTTATGATTCCCTATCAGATGAAGAAGGACCTGGCTGCCGGAAAATCGGAAAACAAGCCGGCAAAAAAGAAGTAAAAACCCGTCGACTTGTCGATAAAAAAGCTTAAATAATAAGCTAATATGCAAAACGTAGCGGAAAACGTGAGCAAATTGGTGAGTATTTAGTATTTTTGCCAAATAAATGGAATACAATTTAGCTATAGACCGAGGAAACACATCGGTGAAGCTCTCGGTGCTGGAGAGCGGCAAGGTGGTGCTGACCGAGCGATTTGAACGGCTGACGGCTGACGTCGTATCGGCCTACGGAAAGCGGTTCGACATTGGCGGAGTCATCTATTCGTCGGTGGCCGGAAACGACACTGAAGAAATAGCATTGCTGGAAAGTGTATTCGACCGGTGTCTGGTGCTGAATTCAAGTCTTCCGATGCCTTTGTCCATCGATTATGCAACGCCCCATACGCTGGGTGCCGACCGGATGGCGGTGGCAGTGGGGGCATTGGCCGCCTATCCCGGCAGGGATTTGCTGGTGGTGGATTCCGGTACAGCCATAACGCTGGATTTAGTGACTGCCGACGGTTGTTTCCGCGGCGGAAACATAGCCCCGGGTATTGCAACCCGTTTCGCTTCGTTGTCGGAGCATTGTGCACGGTTGCCATTGCTGGACGCGGAAGGCGATATCCCATTGGTGGGCTACGACACGGCAACGGCTATCCGGTCCGGAGTAGTGATGGGCGTGGTGGCTCATGTTAAGCAAATGTATGCCGAGCTGAAGGCCGACTATCCGCGGTTGCTGGTGGTGCTGACCGGCGGCGATTGCAATATCATAGCAAAGCGGTTGAACCTCGAAGAAATGGAGGTGAATGAAAATTTGGTAACAATTGGATTAAACAGAATATTGGAACATAATGAAAGTATATAGCAAAATTGTCTTGGCACTGGCCTTGATTCTGGTTTCTACGGGTGTCGTATCGGCACAAAAAGAACAGTCGCCTTATTCAAAATTCGGATATGGCAAACTGGGTGACTATGCTACAAGTATGCAGCGCAACATGGGCGGTGTGGGTATCGCCATGCAGGGCGGCCGTCAGATTAACGTGATGAACCCTGCTTCGTATGCAGCTATCGACTCCCTGACCCTTCTTTGGGACATAGGCCTTGACCTTACTCGTCTTTGGTCGACGGAAAACGGCCAGACTGGAAAATCGTTTGGCGGCGGTCTCGACAACCTTACGCTGCAGTTCCCTATCGGCAAGATTATGGGCGGTAGCATCGGTTTGGTGCCGTATTCATCTGTCGGTTATTCGTTCGGTGGCGAGGTAAAGGATTCGGAAGGCAATGTGAACAGTTCTTCCAGCTTCTTGGGTGCCGGCGGTATCAACGAATTGTATGTCGGTTTGAGTATCCGTCCGTTCAAGGGCTTTTCTGTGGGTGCAAACGTTGCCTATCAGTTCGGTAATGTGACCAACAGCTCTTATCTGACAAGTTCGGATGCTACGACAAGTGCGCTTTACGAACAGGTGATGGAAGTGCGCGACTGGAATGTGCTTATCGGTGCACAATATACGATGGAGTTCCGCCAGTTGCACAAAGTGACACTCGGTGCCACTTATTCTCCCAAAAAGGATTTCCACGGACATACCTGGGGTACTTATTACGACATTAATGCCGATTCCAAACCCGATACAATCGGCTATACAAGCCTTAAGGGCGGCTACAGCAAGCCTAATGCCTATGGCGTGGGTCTTGCCTACACCTATAACGACCGCTTCACGGTGATGGGCGATTTCTCTTGGCAGGAATGGTCGAAGGCCAGTTTTGAAGGTGTGAAGTCGGAGGACGGTTCCTACGTGTTTGAACCGACAAAATTCGACGACCGCTGGAAAGTGGCTCTCGGTATGCAGTACACGCCTAATCCCCGTGGCAACTATTTCCAACGCATGTCCTACCGCTTGGGTGGAAATTATACGAACGACTATATCACGGTGCGTTCCAACAATGTGCGTGAATACGGCCTGGCTTGCGGTTTCGGTTTCCCGACCTTGGGTACAAAGACCGTCATTAACCTTGGTTTTGAATACAAGCATAGAACAACAACTCCGACAGCCCTTATCACAGAAAACTATTTCAACATCACATTGGGCGTGAATTTCAACGAGTTTGCGTTCTGGCAGAACAAGATTCGATAGTCAAATCATAGCGACAGGCTGACGGATGAGAAAAGCCGGAAACATACTATTGCTGCTCCTTTTGCTGACGCTGGTGCTGCCGGCGTGCAAAAAGGATGCAAAAACCGCAGTTGCAACGGGTGTCGACGCTAAGGTGATGCCGACGATGATGACCCGCGACGTAAAGACGCTGATCAGCGACTCCGGTATGACACGCTATCGCATCACTTCCAAGCTATGGCTTGTCTACGACGAGGTGAAAGACCCGTACTGGAAGTTCCCTTACGAACTGTATATCGAAAAATTTGACACGCTTTTCAATGTGGAGGCCTATATCCGTTCGGATTCAGCCACCTACTTTAAGGACAAGCAGCTTTGGCGCTTGGACGGAAGTGTGGAAATCCGAAACGTGAAAAAGGAACTGTTCCTTACGGAGCAGATTTTCTGGTCGCAGAGGGACCACAAGGTCTATTCCGATTCATTTATCCACATCGAGAAGGACGACCGTATCATTGAAGGCTACGGTTTCGAGTCGAATGAAAGAATGACAATTTATCAAATCAACAAGCCTTCGGGCATATTCCCTGTCGAAGAGGAAAGGGCAGGGGCCGCTTCGGCGCAATAAACAGACTGCGTAGTCAATATTTGTATTATGGACTTTAATTCTGCTTTGATAGTAACCATTGTGTCAATGGTGTTTTCTGCATTCTTTTCCGGAATGGAGATTGCTTTCATCACTTCCAATCGGGTGCGTGTGGGTTTGGATGTGCAGAAGAAAGGACTGACAAGTTCGCTTATCAACATCTTCTACAGCCATCAGGATATGTTTATTTCCACGATGCTGGTGGGCAACAACATTATGCTTGTAGTCTACGGTATGGGCATGGCGGTTCTGTTGCAGCCTGTACTGGAACTGGTTTCCGACAACAGTGCTTTTGTCCTGACTATGCAGACACTCATTTCCACCTGCATCATTCTGGTCACCGGCGAATTTCTGCCGAAAACCGTATTCCGCATCAATCCCAACGGCACCATGCGCTATTTCGCCCTGCCGGTGTTCCTGATTTATCTGTTGCTTTATCCTATTTCGCTGCTTTCTTCCGCCATTTCCAAACTGATTATCCGCATGATGGGCGGGCGTGTCGACTCTTCGCGGCCCGGACTGCTGACGGTGGGAGAACTCGACGACTATATTCAGCAGACTATCGACGACAAGAAGCATGAAGAGGAGCCGGCGGAGATTGACCATGAGGTGAAGATATTCCGTAACGCACTTGACTTTTCCACTACCTATTTGCGCGACTGCATGACTCCGCGAAATGAAATCGTGGGTGTTGACATCGACCACACCGATTCTGTCCGCCTTCGCCGACGCTTTACGGCGACAGGCTTTTCGAAGATTATCGTCTATCGGGGCGACATCGACAATGTAGTGGGCTATATTCATGTGAATGAGATGTTTGATCGCGAGGCCGATTGGAAAACGCGCATCAAGCCTGTGGAATATGCGCCCGAGTCAATGCTTGCCAGCAACATGATGCGTAAGATGCTTGCCGAAAAGAAGAGCATTGCCGTCATTGTGGACGAGTTTGGCGGTACAGGCGGACTGGTAACCCTTGAGGACCTTGTAGAAGAGATTTTGGGCGATTTCGAGGATGAACACGACCGTCGCACCATTGTGTCGGAAAAGGTGGATGACAATACCTTTGAATTCTCGGGAAGAATAGAGGTGGAGACCATGAACGAACTCTACGACCTGGATTTGCCGGAGAACGATGAATATCAGACACTTGCGGGCTATATCCTGTATAACCTTGAAAAACTGCCACAGCAGGGCGAATCGTTTGAACTGGACGGCTATCGCTTCACCGTTCTGAAACAGAGCGCCACGAAAATCGAACTGGTGCGGGTAGAGCGTCTTGAAAAGAATGACGAAGAGTAGTTCCGCTTTTTTATATGGCGCGTAAAGATTCATATGGTATTTATCCGGGCAGCTCAACCAGGCATATATCCCTGCTGAAATATTCCAAAAGTTCCTGTGGGGTGGATTTCTTGCTGAATACTGCCGACAGTTCGGAAAAAAGGGGATGGTTTGACCTCAGCAAACAGTATAAGACTGATTTTTTTGAATTCTATTTCTTCCGTCGGGCAGAAGGCTATATGCTGCTGGGTGGTAAAAGAATCGAACTGCATTCCAACATGGTGCTTGTCATTTCTCCTTTTCAGTTGCAGGAGTGGCATGTGGATTTGGACAAACTGGATTATACTTTCCTTGTCTTTCAGGAAGAGTTTATCAACAATTTCTTGTCGGATAAATATTTCATGTATAGGCTGCTGTATTGTTATCAGCATGACTATCCTACCTGTTTTGACATGCAAGAGGCGGAAATGTCGTATTTTCTTGGCTTGTTACGGCAGATGAAAAGGGAATTGCGCGAGCCTGTAGCCGACAGTTATCATATGATTGTTGCTTATCTGTATCAGTTCCTGTTGGAGTTGAACCGATTTTATGCCCGGCGTTTTAACCTGCCGTTTACTCCACCTCTCAATAACTATGCCTATCACTATAAAGAACTTCTTGAAAAGCATATTGCCGAGAAAACGCATGTGGCTGATTATGCAGAGTTGATGAATATCAGCCGGGTGACGCTCAATAAGGCTGTTATGCGGGAGTTTGGTCTGTCGGCCGTACATTTGCTGAAGCAGCGCCTGTTGCAGGAGGTAAAGAACGATTTGCTGTTTTCCGGCTTGTCGGTAAAGGAGATAGCCTACCGCCTGCACTTTTCCGAACCTAATCATCTGATGCGCTTTTTCAAGCAGATGACTGGACAGACGATTAGTGAATTTGTCAGGTCAATCAGATGAGACTATTTGCGCAGTCTGATTTTTTCATGATAGAAATAATTGACTATGACGGGTTTCCCATGTAAAGATCGCCCGTAAGGCAAATCGTTTATTCTATAAGGATAACCTTCTTCACGGGCGAACGTGGAGATTTCCTGTTCCAGTGTCTTCCAGTAATCCATCCGTTTCTTGTTGTAGATTTCATCATACAGAGGAGCAAGTTCCGGATGCTTTTCGTGTATGTAGTTCATGATGTCACCCTTAAATTGTCCGCGAAGGTTCAGATTTTCCAACCATATTAAATCTGTAAAATCTTTTACTTGATTAATAATCGCTTTTACATCTGTAATGCCGGGAAAAATCGGAGAGATAAAACAAACGGTGCGTATGCCGGCATCGTAGACTTGCTTCATGGCGTAGAGTCTGCGTTCTATGCTTACGGCACGGTCCATGTCGAGTCTGAACTGTTCGTCGAGCGTGTTGACTGACCAGGAAACCGTTACTTTCGGAAAGCTTTTCAGCAAATCAAGGTCGCGCAACACCAGGTCGGACTTTGTGCAAATCATGATTTCAGCAGTCGTTCCTTTCAGTTCTTCCAATAGCTTGCGTGTGCGGAGAAATTCTTCCTCATACGGATTATATCCGTCGGTCACCGAACCGATAACTATCCGTTGCCCGTCGAACTTGTGCGGATTGCCTATTGGCTTCCAATGCTTCACATCGAGAAACGTACCCCATGGTTCTGCATGTCCGGTAAAGCGTTTCATGAACGAAGCGTAGCAGTATCTGCAAGCATGCGGACAGCCCACGTAGGGATTTACCGAATAGCCGCCAACGGGTAATGAAGATTTCGTCATTACGCTTTGCACATCAATGTCTTTAATTATTTCCTGTTCCATATTCTATCGGTAAATTGTTTCGGTAATTCCTGTATCATCCGTTCTTCTCCCATGATGGGTAGAAGGTCTTCTTTCATAAAAACCGGTATGTGATGCTTTTTTGCCTGTTCCACAATGTGAAGCACCCATTCGGGTTTTGCATCCACTTTCCCTTTTCTTTTGCCGGTTTCCGTTCCAACGACAATCCATTCGAATCCCTCC
The DNA here is from genome assembly GCA_900544305.1 of uncultured Porphyromonadaceae bacterium. GTDB lineage: Bacteria > Bacteroidota > Bacteroidia > Bacteroidales > Muribaculaceae > Limisoma. The sequence continues at coordinate 75,410 of UQUV01000002.1, read as the reverse complement.
AGATTTATTTCGCCGATATCTTCGAAGAGAGGTTCAAAGGTGGCATGATAATGTCGGGCGCGAATGTATTTTTTCAAATCGCTTAACCGTTTCTTTTCAGACGCTCGGGTCACCGTAACTCCCATCCATACGTTTCCGTCGTCTGTCTGGAAGTCGATTCGTTCGGGGCGTTTCGTCAGAAAAATGTATGAATGTTGAGGATTCACGCTCATGCGGTTAAATATTTCCTCCCTCCAGGCAGGTTGCCAATCAGAGAAGTCGCTCATTCCTGTGAGCAGCCAGACATGTGGTTTAGGATTGTCTATAAGATGTAGTTTCCGGCTCATATATTCAGGAACGGCGAAGTTATCGGTCATGTGAAACCGTTTGCAGTTATTTCTTGCATAGCAATAATTGCATCCAATGGTGCAACCTATCACAAGGTTCATGTTCTTAATGAGGGATTTGATGCATACGGTCATTGGCGTTGTGTTTTTGTGGATGCAAATATCGGAAACACTCAAAATTGTTCAGATACCAATAAGGTTTTCTGTAATACCAATTTGATAATTTGATAAAATACAGTTGGTTCGTTGTATATTCGGAAACAGGGGAATTAGCCGGTCAATTGTTTTGCTATAGTGGTAATAAAAATGGGCTGACCTCGCGAATGAAGTCAGCCCTGTTTTTATGATTTGTAGAATTTTTATCGGATAATCAGTTTGGCTGTCCGGATATTGCCTTCGGCGTTCACTTTCACAACATAGATACCGGCTGCAAGTCCTTCGGTTGCAATCGCATCAACAGCTGTTTGGCTGCTGACGAGCGCACCGTTCAAGTTGTAGACTTCCACATCGGCAGTCGTGCCAAGCTGTACCGGTGTTCCGGCGGCTACCGGGTTAGGATACAATTTTATTGTATTGTTGCCTTCAATGTTTTCAACACCGCTCGGGTCGGTATAAACGGCGGCATACGTCGGCACCTGAATTTCGTAGGCTGTGCCTTTAGCCGATGTTCCCAAGTCGAAACGGAGTGTAGTGATGGTGATAGGATAAATGGCAATGTCATCAATGTTCCATACGTCCTTGAACGACAGGTTGAATGTAGAAACCTGATTTTTCGGAAGCTCTGTTTCCGTGAATGCCCATGCGGAGGCCAGTTCGCCAAGAGCGTTCATGGCTGTCACGCTCACTTTTTTCATTGAAACTTCACCCGGATTAACGCTGATGCGCAAGCCTTCCGGCAAGCTCCAAACGTCAACACGGCGGTCAACCGAAATATAGGCACCGCGAGAAGAACCATTACCCACATAGTTCAGTTTAAAGCCGTCGCCGAGTTGTGAAACGGTCAAATCTGTACCGCCCACCTGACGGAAAGTCCAGTCTTCGGCTGTTCCGAATTCGCGGTATATCGGCATCACGTCGCTTTCAGGATTTTCGACTACCACTTCCAAAGTATAAGCCTTGCTGTCGACTTCTCCGGAAACGGTTGTCGTACCGTTGGCTACGCCTTTTACAAAGCCCGTATTGTCGATAGTGGCGATTGCATCGTCGTTGGTTGTCCATGTAAAGGCACGGTTGTCAAGCGGCATGCTTCCTGCAAGATTCGTAGAAATGGCTTCTACTGTGTAGCCTTTACGATTGCTTATAAGCACTTTCGGAAGTCGGAATGAAATTTCGCCCGGCTTGATGGCTACCGGAACGGATTTTTTGATTCCGTTGTAGTTGGCTGTCAGTGCGAAATTGCCTTCTGCCGCAGTGATATACAGGCTCTTGCCGTCGTTTGTCACTTCTCCGTAAGCAGCGTTGTCGCCTTCAAGAGTAAGGGTTACGCCTTCCACTTTGGTGTCCACAAGGATTTCATCGTTGTTGAAGCCGTAGAATTCCGGAGTGTAGATGCCGTATTGCGGTAGGTTGACAGTGCGCTGGCTGTCGGCATCTTTAAATTCAATAGCGGCAATTTCGTTGTTCGTTTCGTCGCCGGTTGCTACCAGGAACAGACCATTGGTCACTGAACGCGGGTTACCGTCGCTCGGGTTGTTGATAATGCCCAGTTTCGGACCGCAGTACATTGTAGAAGAACCGCCGCCGTCGAAGTTCAGAGCATCGGAGCAGCCTACGTTCTTCATGATGTCGGCCAATTCTTTGGATACACATCCGTCAGAAATTGCCGAACGGCCGTCTACAACCAGCATGACAAGTTCGTTCTTGTCGTTGTAGCCTACGGCAGTACGTGGGTTGTTGGCAACGAGGTGGTCGATAGCGCCTTCTGTGTCGAGAACAACGCCGTCTTTAAGGATTACCGGTTGTCCGCCTGCCATTTGGGTGATGTCCATTACGTCGACACCGTCATAGCTTGCCCACGCTTTTATTTCGATTTCCGTACCTTCGGTCAGTCCGTTCAGCAGTGTTGCTGCTGTTCCGTGGCCGGAGAGCACATAGCCGTTTGCCGGAATATTCATTTTGCCTTCATTGGAAACCGGCGCACCGACTACTTTCATTTTTGTCGTTCTGCCGAGGATTCCCATTTTGCCGTCTACCGGTTCTAAAAGTACTTCAGTACCGTAAGGGTTTGTACCTGTGTCGCTGCCGTTTTGCGGAGAATAGAGGATAAGGTTGTTTTCACCGCGCGTTACGTTGATACCGTTGATGGTGGTGACAGTGCCGTTGATGGTAGCCGTAGCCGAGATGGCTGCACTTGCGCCGATAACGGGTTTGCGTTCGGTTCCGAAACCGAATGATGCCCAACCGGCACTCATCGGAGAGCGGTAGACATCGCCGTCAACTACTGCATAGCCGATAGGGGCGGAGTTGCCGAAGAAGTCAGCGTTGACACCGGCAAAGTAGGTCTCGCCGGAAGCTGTGGTGGCAGCCTGTGCCATTGCCGGAACGGTGGCGCAACTGGCGTACTTGTTGTTGGCCTTAACAGTGCGTACATCTACTTTTGAGTTGTCCAGATTGGTGGTTGTGTAGAATACGCGGAACTTCTTGGCTCCGTTCAGTTTCAACTGTGTGGCCGTTGTTCCCGGGCCTATTTTCACATGTTGCAGCGTGTCGACCGTGTACTCTGTGTCGCGAATTTGCCATGTAGTAGCAAAACTGTTGAAAGTCAGAGCTGTCGATAAAAGTAATAAAGGTGTAATAATGTTTCTCATATTACAACTGATTTGAAATTTGTATGGGTTATGTTAAAGTTTATAGGGCTAAGGTAAGCAGAATAATTTATTTGGAGTGCTCTTGTTTGTGAATAACACTTTGGGTTTGCATAATTTAACCATTAAATACAAAGATTCAACAATATTCCTTTCTCGGTTTGATTTATATCGCTAATTTTGAGGAAGATTATTTTTACAACCTAATACATTTTGTCTATGAAAAAACCATTACTTTTAATCGCTACCATGATGCTGTCAGTGTCAATGAGCCATGCTTTGACGACTACGGTTATCGATGGAAACACCTACTCGGTTGATACGCTTCAACACTCAAAAGTAGGACCGGAGAGTTATTATACGGCTATCAAGTTTACCGGACCTTCGCTTACTTTCCGCACTTTCTATCTGGAAGTTGCGACAGCCCAGCAAAACCTTGAATTCCGTACGGAACTGGGACGTGACTCCGTTATCGGTACAGAGGATATTTCTGCTCATGCTCTCCGTAAGACAACGGATTCGGAAATCTATTATGCCGCAGTGAACGGCGACTTTTTTGAAACTCAAGTGGATGTCGGTGCGCCGGTGAACGGTTCCGTGCAGAATGGAATGGTGGGAACTGTTGCCGTGGGTGGTCCGCATTTTGTTTTTGAAGGTGCCACTACTCCTTGGACTTCCAATATTACCGCTTCCTATACTTATAGCGTGAATGGTGCAGCTCCGGTTGCGCTTACCCGTGTCAACGAACGTTTGGGCGACAATGAGCTGATTGTGTTCAACAGCCTGAACGGTAAGTTTACGCATACTCCTGCCGGTACGACAGAAGTGGCATTGGAACTGCTTCCGGGTGAGACCTGGAAGGTGAATGCACCGATCAAGGCAAAGGTAACGGGTGCTGTATCGACTACCGGTAACCGCGTCATTGCCGAGGGACAGGCTGTGCTGAGTGCATCGGGCTCCCGTGCGGCTGAGCTGACTGCCTTGAAGGAAGGCGACGAAATAGAATTGGTATTTACGCAGACTTTGGACCAATACGGAGGCATTGCTCCCAATATTACTCAAATGGTGGGCGGTAACACCATCTTCCTGATGAACGGAGAAACAGTTCCGCAAGGCGACTATTCCCGTCACCCGCGCACAATGTTGGGCTACAACAGCGACAAGTCGAAAATGATTTTTGCCGTTGTCGACGGCCGTTCTGCCATTTCTTCCGGCGCAACTTATGTGGAACTTGCCGACATGATGAAGTGGGTTGGCGGTACATGGGGTATCAATATTGACGGTGGAGGTTCTTCTTCACTCTTCCTGCAACCGCTGGGCACAATGAATGTTCCGAGCGACGGTAAGGAACGCTCTGTTGGTAATGGCGTTTATTGCGTATTGAAAGCTCCGCAAGACAAAGAGATTACAGAAATCCGTTTCGTGGATTGGGCTATGAACTTCCCGAAATACGGTATCTATACACCGAAATTCTACGGCTATAACCAATACGGCATGTTGATTGATACGGATGTGCAGGGCGTTACCTTGTCGTGTGACCCGAAAATCGGTGAAATTATCAACGACGGCACAACTTTCTATGGAACAGGCGACGGTATCGGTGCCTTGAAGGCTGAATACAATGGCCTGACAGCAGACATTCCTGTAACGGTAGCAGCAAGCGACAACGTGAAACTCCGTCTGTCGAATGTCGTGCTCGACAACAAGCGTGAATATACGGTAGAAGTGAATGCACTTGTGAACGAATCGGAAATGCCGATGAATCCGTCAGCTTTGGCATGGAGCTCAGACAACGAAGCCGTGGCAACTGTTGAAGCCGGTACAGGTTTGTTGAAAGGTGTTAGCAACGGTACTGCTGTTGTAACTGGTAAGGTCGGTGATTTCGTTGGCAATCTCAACGTATCAGTTGAAATTCCGGAAGGTGATGTAATGCCGGTTTATCGTGAATTCGGAACAGCCGAAGACTGGACCTTCCGTCAGGTGGGCGGTACAGACTTGACCGTTTCCCAACTCGGCGAAGGATTCAAATTGAACTATGTGGGTAATGGTTCTTCTCGCGGTGCCTATATCTCGGTTGACCGCCGTGTAGACGTATGGAGCTTGCCGGAAGGCTTGCGCATCAGCGTTAATCCGGGTGAAGTTCAGATGAAGAAGGTGAGCGTAACAGCCATGAACGCTCTCGGCGAACTGGCTTCTTCATGGGCATTTACAGAAACAGAACTTCCGAAGAATCAGGTTTCCACATTCAACCTGTCGTTCAAAGACATTTGGGATATTAACGATATCGCCATTTATCCTATTACCATCACAACCTTGCGTTTTGACCTTGGGGCATCGGCAAAGGGCACGCCGTTTGAAATTCAGGTGCCGACTTATGCAGCCGTTTACACTGACCCGAGCGGTGTGAACGAGGTAGTAAACAACGGTACAGTGAAATTGTATCCTAACCCTGCCGCAGCCGGCACACCGGTACAGCTTGGTACAACTGCCGACGTAGAAGTCTATAACTTGAATGGAGCGTTGGTAAGCAGTCAGAAAGCTGTTGATGCTATTGCAACCGAAAGTCTTTCTGCCGGCATTTATGTGGCAAAAGTCAGGACAGAAGGAAATGTCTACACCGGTAAATTAATTATCAAGTAGTAGTGATGAAACTTAATAAAGCAATAATCGCGGCATTCATGCTGTTGCCTTTTGGCATGAATGCCGCTACTGAATGGACGGTAGAAGATGAAGTGTTTACCGTCGATACGCTCCGCCATGAGAAGGTCGGACCGGGCACGATGTACACGCGTCTTTATCTGAAATCGCAGTCGACATCCACCCACATGCGTGTTCATTTTCTGACAATGGACATGAAAAGGCACGACAATGTGAAATACAAAATGGAATTGGGCAACGACACGCTGCTGACCGTTGAGCGTATTTCTGACGTGGCAAAGCGGAAAACCACTTCCGGCAACTATTATTTTGCCGGTGTCAACGGCGATTTCTACATCACTTGGGACCCCTATATCGGTAACCCGAATATGGCCTGCTATGTTGACGGACAGATAGCCATGTATGACCGTGACGAGGCTACGAAATACGGCCACTTCGTGATGGACGACAGCAAAAACATGTGGTGCGACCATATTTATCAGAAGTGGACGATGACAAGGGCCGACAACAGCGTGATTTCGCTTAGCCATATCAATTATGACCGCCTTGACAACGAATTGGTGCTGTATAACGACAAGACCGGCCGCTATACGAAAACGACCGGTGGCGTTGAGCGCCGTGTCCGTTTGGTGGAAGGCGAAGAGTGGGGCATCAACAGGCCTTTCAAGGTAGAAGTCGTTGGCGAAGCCGTTTCCGGTGGAAATATGCCTATTCTTCCTAACGAAGCAGTTTTGTCGGCTTCTGGAAGCCGTGAAGCTGATGTCCTGGACTTGAAGGACGGCGAGGTGCTGACCGTATATTTTGAAACGCGTTTGGGCGATTACAATCTGACTCCTCCAAATATCAAGGAAGTGTGTGGCGGTGACGTAGTTATCCTTCAACGCGGTGAGGTTGTTTACGAAGCCGGTCGTTGGATTAATTCCCGCGATGCCTTCAATCCGCGTACGATGCTGGGATATTCCGAGGATCGTTCGAAAATGGTTTGGGGGTTGATTGACGGCCGTTCGAGCGAGTCGAGCGGAAGCACTTACCCGCAGGGAGCATCTATCATGCGCTATGCCGGATGTTTCGATGCTGTGAATGTTGACGGCGGTGGTTCGTCGGGTATGTATATCCAGAATTTGGGCATCGTGAATACGCCGAGCGACGGTAAAGAAAGAGCCGTTTCTAATGGAATCTATGCAGTGCTGGAAGCTCCGGAAGACAATGAAATTGCAGAAATACGTTTCGTTGACTGGGCAATGAATTTCCCGCAATATGGTATCTATACGCCGAAGTTCTACGGCTATAACCAATACGGCATGCTGATTGATACGGATGTGCAGGGCGTTACCTTGTCGTGTGACCCGAAAATCGGTGAAATTATTAACGATGGTGCTACTTTCTATGGAACAGGCGACGGCATCGGTGCCTTGAAGGCTGAATACAATGGCCTGACGGCTGACATTCCTGTAACCGTTGCACCGAGCGACAACGTGAAACTTCGTCTGTCGAACGTAGTGCTCGACAACAAGCGTGAATACACGGTGGAAGTGAATGCTCTTGTGAACGAATCGGAAATGCCGATGAATCCGTCAGCTTTGGCATGGAGCTCAGACAACGAGGCTGTGGCAACTGTTGAAGCCGGTACAGGCTTGCTGAAAGGTGTTAGTAACGGTGCCGCTGTTGTGACAGGTAAGGTGGGCGACTTTACCGGAACGCTGAATGTATCGGTTGAAATTCCGGAAGGTGATGTAATGCCGGTTTACCGTGAATTTGGTACAGCCGAAGACTGGACTTTCCGTCAGATAGGTGGTACGGATTTGGCTATTTCCCAACTCGGCGAAGGTTTCAAATTGAACTATGTGGGTAATGGTTCTTCTCGCGGTGCCTATATTTCTGTTGACCGCCGTGTAGACGTATGGAGCTTGCCGGAAGGTTTGCGCATCAGTGTGAATCCGGGTGAAGTTTCGATGAAGAAGGTGAGCGTGACAGCCATGAACGCTCTCGGCGAATTGGCTTCCTCATGGGCATTCACGGAAACGGAGCTTCCGAAAAATCAGGTTTCTACATTCAACCTGTCGTTCGAGGACATTTGGGACCTCAACGAGATTGCTATTTATCCTATCACCATCACAACTTTGCGTTTCGACCTCGGTGCATCGGCAAAGGGCACGCCGTTCGAAATTCAGGTGCCGACTTATGCAGCCGTTTACACAGATCCAAGCGGTGTAAATGAGGTAGTAAGCAACGGTACAGTGAAACTGTATCCTAACCCGGTAGCAGCCGGAATGCCGGTACAGCTTGGTACAACTGCTAACGTAGAAGTCTATAACTTGAACGGAGCGTTGGTAAGCAACCAGAAGGCTGTTGACGCTATCGCAACGGAAGGTCTCACAGCCGGCATCTATGTGGTAAGAATCGTTGACGGTGATAAAATTGCAACAACTAAATTGATAATAAAGTAACTATAAAAACATTTACTATGAAAAATTTACTTTTAACAGGATTTGCTTTGGCGGCATGTGCTTCCATGGCAGCTTCTGATGTTTGGAAAGTCGGCGACATCGAGTATAACGTCGATACTTTGTTTCATGCCAATGTAGGCCCGGGAACTACCCAGACATCATTGCATTTCTCTTCAGAGTCCCGCAACTTGCGTGTATTCTATTTGACAGTTGATTTGAAAAATCCGGCGTTGGATATCCGTGCCGTTGTGGCACAGGACAAACTTGCCGGCGGTGCAACAACTTCAAGCATGGCTACCAGCCACAGCAAGGAGGGCGTTTCCTATTTTGCCGGTATCAATACTGACTTTTTTGCAACAAGCGGTACATCCACTACCGGCGGCTCCATTGTCGGAACTCCGACAAATGCGGCAGTTGTCGACGGTGAAATTTACAGAACATCAGAAAGATGGAAACAGTTTGCCATGGATGCCGACGGAGTACCTGTGGTAGGTCTTGCTTCGTTTGCTGCCGGTACGGCTGAATGCGGCGGCAAGTCTGTTTCCTTCCAGGTAGTAAACAATACAGCTGCCGACAATGCCTTGAGTATTTATACTCCGCGCTATTACGGACGTGCCAACCAACCGAGTTTGGCAGGAAAATGTGCAGAAGTAACTGCAAAATTGGTGGAAGGCGACTTCCTGGCTGCCGGTAAGACAACCAAATTTGAAGTGACAGGCGAGGTGACTTCTACAGGTGACCGCGAAATTCCGTCTGGCGAATATGTTTTGCTGGCACGCGGTACAGCTATGGACTTTGTAAACGGTTTGAAAGTCGGTGATGTGGTAACTGTCAATTCCGTAGTTTCTATCGACGGACAGCAGCTTATACCGGAACAGCTGACATCCGGAAACCCACGAATTCTCGGCAACGGCGAAACGCTTGACACTGAAGGCGAACGTGGCGACGCTTCTGCTTTGCACCCTCGTAGTGGTATCGGCTACACGGCAGATGCCGACACGCTTATCATGATGGTTATCGACGGACGTTCAGCCATATCTTCAGGTGTTCGTACTTCCGAACTTGCCGATGTAATGCGCTACGCAAAAGCTACGGATGCCATCAATATTGACGGTGGCGGTTCGTCAACACTCTACACGTTGCCGTTGGGCGTACGTAATGCAACCAGCGACGGCCACGAACGTGCCGTTGGTAGCGCAATTTTCGCAGTAGCCAATGCTCCGGAGGATAAGGAAATCGCTGAAATTCGTTTCGTGGATTGGGCAATGAATTTCCCGAAATATGGTATCTATACACCGAAATTCTACGGCTACAACCAGTATGGTATGTTGGTTGATACGGATGTTCAGGGCGTAACCTTGTCATGCGACCCGAAAATCGGCGAAGTTATCAACGACGGCACAACTTTCTATGGTACTGGTGACGGTATCGGCGCTTTGAAGGCTCAGTACAACGGTCTGACTGCTGATATTCCTGTAACCGTTGCTCCGAGCGACAATGTTGCATTCCGTTTGGAAAAGGTGTTGCTCGACAACAAACGCGAATATACGGTAGAAGTAAACGCATTGGTCAATGAAACAGAAATGCCGATGAATTCTTCTGCTTTGGCATGGAGCTCTGACAATGAAGCTGTGGCAACTGTAGAAGCCGGAACAGGCTTGCTGAAAGGTGTGAGCAATGGTGCCGCTGTTGTAACGGGTAAGGTGGGCGACTTTACTGGAACGCTGAATGTATCGGTTGAAATTCCGGAAGCCGATGTAATGCCGGTTTACCGTGAATTTGGTACAGCCGAAGACTGGACTTTCCGTCAGGTAGGTGGTACGGATTTGGCTATTTCACAACTCGGTGAAGGTTTCAAACTGAACTATGTCGGTAATGGTTCTTCTCGCGGTGCCTATATCTCGGTTGACCGCCGTGTAGACGTTTGGAGTTTGCCGGAAGGCTTGCGTATCAGCGTAAATCCGGGTGAAGTTCCGGTGAAGAAAGTGAGCGTAACAGCGATGAACGCCCTCGGCGAACTGGCTTCTTCATGGGCATTCACGGAAACTGAACTTCCGAAGAATGAATTGTCTACATTCAGCCTGTCGTTCAAGGACATTTGGGACCTCAGTGATGTAGCTATCTATCCTATCACTATCACTACACTCCGTTTCGACCTTGGCACATCGGCTAAGGGCACTGCCTACGAAATTCAGGTACCGGCTTATTCAGCTCTCTATACAGACCCGAGCGGTGTGAATGAAGTGGTAAACAACGGTACAGTGAAACTGTATCCTAACCCGGTAGCAACCGGAACACCGGTACAGCTTGGCACAACTGCCGACGTGGAAGTCTACAACTTGAACGGTGCTCTCGTAAGCAGCCAGAAGGCTGTTGAGGCTATCGCTACTGAAAACCTGTCAGCAGGTGTATATGTAGTGACCGTGAAAGCTGAAGGCAGCGTTAAAACTGCAAAACTGATTGTTCGTTAATCTTACAATTGAATCCTAATAACAAATGCGGCAACTGTCACACTGACGGCTGCCGCATTTGTTATATAACGTAAATAGCAGGGGGCTGCTGATTTTATTTTTTTATTTTGTCAAAAAAAACAATCTGCTGTTATGTTTTCTGTGTCTATTCGTATCTGTAGTATATGGAACAAGATATATTGACATCAACATTCCTGAACTTGCGCAACAAGTTGCACCGCATCGCTTTGAGATATCTGCAAAACGATGAGGATGCTAAAGATGTGCTTCAGGATACATGGCTAAGGCTCAAATTAAAAAATCCTGTGTCTGATTCGGATGAGGCGAAAAATAAACTTGTCTGTGTCCTGCGTAATGTGTGTATCGACAGATTGAGAAAGACAAATATGCAGGCTATAGATGAAATTCAAATTCCCGTTCCGCTGCAATATGAAATGGAAGTGGAGGACATCAAGACCTTGGAAAATCTGTTGCAGGAGGGATTGACGCCTCTGCAACAGCAGATATTCAACCTTGTGACACATGAAGGGTTGGATTATGAACAGATTGCCGAGGAACTTTCCATGTCGGTGGAGGCTGTGAGAATGAACATGAGTCGTACTCGCAAGAAAATACGTGAAACTTACAACAAATTAAACAGATGAAACAGGTAGAGAATTTAAGCATAAAAGAAGTGGAGACGTTATGTCGGCTTTATAATGAGTGTCGATTGTCTGTACAGGAAGAAGCCGAATTGGAGTATATATTGCTCTGTACGACATTCAGCTCAGACCTCATCAATGAGACAAGAAAACTGATGGGCGTGTCGCATCAGATGAAATTTCAGAATGTGCAGATACGTCCGAAACGTACAGCCTACCGAAAAATTATCGGTTGGACATTGGCCGCCGCGGCAAGTGTAGCCATTGTGTTGATTGGAAGTCGTTTCCTGCAGGTGGAATCCGATACGATAACTTCTACGGACGGAAACTATTATATCGCTTATGTCGAGGGGGAGCGGCTGAATGAGGAAGCGGCACGTAAGATGGCCGAAGCGGAAGCCGCTAAAGTGGCTGCTTTCATGCAGTCTGTCGAAAAGCAAAAGACCGAAGAGCAAGATAAGGTAAGACAATTTATAAACTATCAAAATAATAAAAAATGAAACGTTTTCTGATTTTTTTCTGCATGGCAGTCATGGCTATCGTAGCCTATGCCAAGCCTCCCAAGTTGAATGTGGAGAATTTGTTTGATGGAAGGTATAACAACAGTAAAAATGTAACCATTTCCATCTATAAGAACAATGGTAATTATTATCGGGGTATAACAGTGAAGAACAACTCGAGAATAATCAAGGCCATTGCTGATGCAATTGAGAAGGACAGACCTCGGTCAGAGGGCTATTCTGACTATCAGGGAGAGGATGGCCGATATACTTCACTTCAGATTGTCAATAATGGTGAGACCATTTACATTGGCCTGCAGCGTGACAAATCGGACGGTGCATTCTTTTTCATCCAGGGAAAGGAAAAGGCTTTTGAGTAGACGATAAAATTATGATATATGAAACTGCATTATTTTACATTGGGGGCTGTGCTTTTTGCTATCCCCCTCTCAGCCCAAAATGTGGCAGACTCTACTGCAATGGATTGGGAAAGACGGCTTGAACTGGAAGAGATTGTCGTAGTGGCATCACGTCCGGTTGTAAAACAGGCTCCTGACAGGATAATATACCTGACGAAAAACGACCAGTATGCCAAAGGAATGAATGGCATGGAAGTACTTGACCGTATACCTCGTGTGTCAGTGGTAAATGATTTGGTTACAGTCGCAGGCAAGAATTCTGTGCGGTATATCATTGACGGACGCCTGATGGAAATATCAGACGAGGCAATGGCTATGCGTTTGAAAAACCTTCAGGCAAGCGGTATAGAGAAAATTGAGGTGCTGACGACTCCACCGGCAAAGTATGCCGCAGGCAACAATGTGGCCTATATCAGCATAACATCCCGGAATGAGTCGCTGGGTACGCGCGGAAATGTCTGGGCAAACGGAAGTTATCGGGAGTCTTTTTGCTATCAGGTTGGAGGAAATGTGTCACATTCGACACGAAAGGTGGAATTGTCGGCCGATGCAAGTTGGAATGATTCAAAGGGTATCAATGATTTGGACCGAACTTATACATTTGCCGACCATATCAAAACTTCCAACCGTTCGACCGATTTCACGAACCGGAATATTGGTGCCAATGGGTTGTTCAAATATAAGTTCACAGAAAATTTGAACGCCGGTGTCATCCTCAATTACTATGCGAACAGACTAAACAGCAATCTGGTTGATGTCACTACTGACCGTGGAGTTGTTTTCAAGTCAACTAATTGGTCGCCATCTCGTCCGAATAACGCTTTGACGGTCACTGCTTTTGCTGACTGGATGCTTGATTCGAAAGGCAAAATGCTTAGCTTTACTTACAATTATTTTGACAAAAGGGCGCAGAGTTTCTCCGATGTAACGACATCTGATAATTATGTAGATGTTTGGTTGACAAATACGGGTGACAATAAGTATCATATCCATTCTGCAAAATTAGATGCAATTTTGCCATTCCGTTCATTCCGTATGGAAGCGGGGTTAGCTTTTACAAGCATCGGAAACAACGCCACTTTGGACGTGCATCGTCGGGAAAATAATTCTTGGATACTCGATGCTCAGCAAAGCAATGCTTTTGACTATGATGAAAATTCGGCTGTTGCGTATATGAGTGTGGAAAGGAATTTTACAAATTCTCTTTTCGGCAAATTGGGGCTGCGTTATGAATCAACCCGTACCAAGGGTTATCAGCGTGTCAGCGGAGAAAGAAACAGCGATAGTTACAACCATCTTTTTCCCACTCTTAATTTCAGTTGGAACAGTCAGAATGCAGGACGTCTCTCTGCTTCTTATTCCATGGGAATAACAAGACCGAACTTTAATGATTTGAATCCTTATAAATACTATACCACGACAAGCGATTATGTGTCCGGTAATCCCGATTTGCAGCCAAGTATTGCTCATAATGCGGAGATTAGCTATAGTTTCAAGGGAATATATGCCGTATTGTATAATTCTTACAATAATGACGCTATCGGTTATATCACCCGTTTCAATACAGATGGTTCCCAATTCACGATACCTGAGAATCATATCAACAGCAATAAAACGGGATTGTACGCATCCTATTACCGTTCTTTATTCGGATGGTGGAACCTGAATTTGGGAGGAGAGGTGTTTCATACTTATGCCAAATCAAAATTAGCGGATTATGGGGATGACGATGATAGCGGTTGGAGTGGAAAGGTTGAACTTAGTACATCTTTTATGTTGAATCGTCAGAAAAGTCTGGTATTGGATGTGAGGTTTAGTCATTATTTCCCTTACCATGAGCGAATGATACGATACGAGGCAATGTCGTTGTTCGGTTGTAGCCTAAGATATTCTTTGCTGAACGATCGGCTTACATTGACGGCTTCTGTTTCCGACCCTTTTGGCTGGAATGTGACAAAGTCAACGGCCATTTATCATGATTATAGTGTCTATACACGTAACGACATTCACGCACATTCCGTATCATTTCGTATTTCCTACAGTTTTGGACGAAGTAAAGTGAATAATGTCTATAGAGATACCAAAGAGCGTGAATCAAATAGAGCGAATTAAAGTGATTGCTGCATAAGAAAAACCGCAAAACAAGTTGTTAATCTGTTAGTTCAGTCTGATTACCTGTGATTTCATCGTGCATTCTCAAACTGTGAGTTGCCTTGTGTCTTTTCATACGATAAATTTCCTTAACTTTATACTCTAAAAATATCGATATAATCTGGGGTGCTATTAATGTAGTACAGCCGTTGCTATGTCCTTATTTTTAGGAAGTATGTTGAACTGATGAAATATGAAGAACGATAACCTTATGTATGAAGAGTTGCTCCGCTATCTTACTGTTGTCAGCCGCGACAATGGGGTGGAGTTTACGGTGGCTGACCGTCGCGATGTGCTGATGCAATTGCTTTCCGGTTCGGATTATGAACTTGTTTCGCAGACGCCGCTGTCGCTTGTCTATGCGCGAAAGGATGTGGAGTTGGAGCATGGTTCGGTGCTGATTTCGTCGCACATTGATTCTGTCTATGAAAACTGCTTTGTGAAGGATGACGGCGAATATTGGAAGGGTACGTTCGACAACAGTGCCACAAATGCTGCTTTGGTAATGTTGATGCTCACCAAGCGTCTGCCGGCGAATGTGATTGTCGCTTTTACCGGCGATGAGGAACTGGACAGCCGTGGAGCGCTGGAAGTAACGGAGTTTATCGTTGATAAGGGCGTTCCCGTGGGCAGCATTGTGGTGTTGGATGTGACGAATGGCGGTTGGGAGTCGGAGGTGGCGTTCTCCATCGAGAATGATGCGCTGTTTGATATTCTTACGGGCTATAATCTGATTGCCGCGGCACGCAATTCGGGTGTTCCGTTTGCCGTGCGGCCCGATGCCGAACCCGACGAGGCGGCCGACTATTTGAAATTTCTGGGTGAACGGCAGTATCCGCTTCCGATTTTTACGCTGTGTCTGCCCGTGGGCGGCGATATGCACAGCGAAGAGGGCACGCTGATGCGGAAATCGTCAGTCGTGCCGTTCTGCGACTATCTTGTCAAGGTCGTTTCTGAGGTTTTGTAGGCTTCCTGTTGGTCCATTCGTGATACATGTGCACAATAGCGTCCCAGGGATGATAGAGCATCATCCTTGGGCCCGCGTAGCGCATCACTTCGCGGATGCGTTCGCGCATATCCTTCCGATAGCAGTGAATGGGGCACAGGCGGCAGGTGGGCTTGTCGTAGCCGTAGCGGCAATTTCCCAGACGGGTGCGGGCATATTCCATCAGCTCGCGGCAGTTGTCGCAAAGCGTTTCGTTTCCCTCCTTGTGCCGGCAGTAAAGCCGGATCATCATTTCCACCGTCCGGCGTTCGTGGTCAATGCGGTTCATTTAGCGGTTTTCTTCCAGCCACTTTTTAGCATAGGAGCAGTCGGCTTTCAGCTTCAGTCCTTCTTCCTCCGCCATGGTGAACGCTACGGTTACCAATATCCGTGCCAGACCCCTTCCGCCTAATTCCTTGGGCACGATAGTGTGGGTGATGTTGAATGTGTCGCCGTCAATGCGGTATTCCACGTAGGCAGTTGTGCCGTCGATAGTTGTTTCTACCTTGTTTCTTTCCGGAAAGTGGACTACGTCACACATTTCGTTACGGTATAAAGTTTTTTCCGAATAGTCAAAATTCATAGTAAAAGAGATTTTCTGTCTAATGATAACGCACGGGACGTGTAAATTGTTTAAAAGTCGGCGGGTGCCGTCAGGGTCATTTCTTTGCCGCTGACGGGATGAACGAACGTAATCTGGTCGGCGTGCAGATACAGGCGGTCGGCAGGATGCCCGTAGAGCATGTCGCCCTTGATGGGGGTGTTCAGTCCGTCGGCATGTGCGGCGTGTACGCGCAACTGGTGGGTACGGCCTGTATGCGGGAAGAATGCGATGCGCGTTGTGCCGTCGGCATTCCGTTTCAGCACCTTATAATCGGTTACGGCAGGTTTGCCGTGCTCGTAGCTTACCATTTGCTGCGGCCGGTGGTCGGGATTCAGACAGAGCGGCAGGGTGATGGTGCCTTTATCCTTTGCTACGTTGCCTTCCAGCAGGGCGATGTAGCGTTTTCTGACGGTGCGGAGGTGAAACTGCCGTTGCAGAGCCTCGTGTACATCTTTTGTCTTGGCAATCAGCAGCAGTCCGGAAGTGTGCATGTCGAGCCGGTGGACCGTCAGCGGACTGTCGGAATCGGGAAAGCGGAGTCGGGCAAGGTCGGCCACGGAAATACTGCGGCCTTTTCCCGGAACGGAGAGCATCCCTTCCGGCTTGTTGACTACCCACAGCCAGTCGTCTTCGTAAACGGTAGTTACAGTTTGTTCCGAACCCTTGTCAAGCGGATTCGGTTCCACGTTGAGGCCTTGCAGCATGAATCCCAGCAGCGGTTCGCATTTGCTGTGGCAGGCGGGGTAGTAGTGCAGATGGCGTCGTACTTCCGTTTTCGGCGATTTCCCCCACCAGAATTCCGCCATGGCGAGAGGTGTAAGCCGATGGAGATAGGCATATTGCAGGAGTTTCGGAGCGGCACATTCGCCGGTTCCTGCCGGTGGCAGTTCGTGGCGGGTTTCCTCGAAGATGCTGCAAATGCCCCGTCGCTCGCCGTGCGCGTTCAGCACCTGAAAACAGTCAAACAGCCGGCGTTGCAGTGCCGCCGAGCGTTGTTTCCGTTCTGTTTTCAACGAGCGGAGCCGGTTGTGGATGTCGTCGATTTGTTGCTGCAGTCGGGCAATGCCTTCGTTCAGCCGCATTTTCGTGCGGCGCAGTTCTGCTTTTTCAAACTGGCTTTCGTGAACGAGCTGTGCCAGCGTTTCGTCGGTCGGGTTTGATGCCCTTACCGCTTCGCGGCGTTGCTTGTTGGCTTTCATCTGTGCCGTAAAATCGGCTATTTCCTGTTCCGCTTGCTGTCGGGCATCGGCAAGTTGCCGTTGGAGGGAAGCCAGTTCAGCCGACTGCTCGGTTTGGGCAATTTCCCGATTGATTTCGCTGATGTTGTTTTCTTCGACACGGAAAAACCCGTCAGGCTGCAACAGGTCGTAGATGGGCGGAACGAAATACTCGTGGTGGTTGCTGTGGGCGATGTTGCCCGAAAATGCCGCGAGGAAGCCTGTTTCTCCCGCCTCGTTTTTCACTACCATCACTCCGAACATCTTTCCTTCGCCGATTTCTTCCTTCCAGTCCGTCCGTCGGTCAAGATATGCCTGCACCTGCCGAGCCGCCATTTCCGTCAGCGGATGCGGACGGTAGCAGAACGGATAGGTGAACTGTTCAGGCAGGGCAATGCCCGATATGTCGGTGTCAAAGTGATGGAACATAAGTCAAAATTTGAGGGTAAAGATAGTGAAAGGCGAGTGGAGAATAAAATAATGAAACTTGTTTCAATTATTTTTATCCTGAGCCGCCTCCTATCTTCTACAAAAATAGTGAAAGGTGAGAGTAGAGGCAAATGAAAACGGAGTTTTCAGGTTTTATTTTGCCGGACTGAAAGCTGAATGACCGGAACAATGGACTTCATTGCTCCGGTCATTCAGTGTGGTGCGGTCGGTGCTGTTAATAGCCGCTGACACCGGTGTCGAGACCGCTGTTCTTGATGGTTCGGCTGTACTTTTTAAGACCTTTACCGAAATTCAAGCGATAGGTTGCGCTGAGAGAAACCATGTTTGCATTGTCGGGAATGAATGTTCTTCTGGTTTCCGGATGAACATCAGACAGCGTAATGGATTCATATAATGCGCCGTCTTTTGTGAACGGATTGCTTAGTGTGCAGCTGAAATACCAGTCCCTCCATTTGTATTGCACTTGTATCGTGTTCCAGCGTTCCGAACGGCTCAACTGGTTTCCGCCAAGTGTGTATTGCGGAGTAATCTCGAAATTGGCTGCGATTGTCCAGTTGCCGAAATAGGCCTGCGCCTGGATGCTTGAATAGAAGCGCTTGTCGCAGTTAATGTTGCCGAAACCGGTAAAGTCGTATCTGTCCCAACCGGCAATGCCATAGATGGAAAAGTGGTTTAGCAATTCCTGAAATCCTATGTTCAATTGCAGGTTGATGCGGTCGTCACGTTCGCCGTTCACTGTCTGTTGCAAAAACTTTCCGTAAAGAGGGTTTCCCATGTCCGAAATATAGGTGTAGCGGTTGAACATCGGGTCGATTGTGCGGCTGTGACTTGCCCAAAATGTACCTGTAAACTTTTTGTAGGTATATCTTATGTAGATACGGTTGCGGAACCACGACGAAGGTTTCAGCGACATGTTTCCCATGCGGACGGAAATGTCGTCGATTGTCTGCACTGTTTCCGACTGCTGAGACAGCGATGGCAGAGTCGGGTCAAATATGAACAGATAGTTCAGACTCCAGTTTTTCGGCAGCTGATAATTGAGGGTTACGTTCACTTTCGGGCGGAACGCATTCATTTCTCTTTCCTGTTCTTTCGTATGGGCATAAATACCGCCAATACCGGCTGAATAGCCTAACTTCTTCCAGCGGCCCACTACGGAGCTGTAGGCATACAGATAGTCGGTATTGAGCTTGTCGAGTGTTGCCGATTCCATGTTTTCGGAATACAGGTTTTCAGCGTAGTTACGGTAGTATTTCACGCCATAGGTGGTCGTAAGACTTGAATAGTTGCGTGAGTACAAGGCTTCCGCACCGGCACGCCATGATGTGTTTTCTGTCCGGTTGGTCTGATGGTATTCCGGATTTCCGTTATCGTAGGTGTAGTTTAGCAATCCGTCGTAGTTACCGTTTGATATGGAGCCGAAGGCATTGACCTCGAATTTGCTGTTCTTGTCAAACTGTTTGCGGAAGTATATATCGCCTGAAGGACGCCAACTTTCAGTGTTGCTTACGCTATGGCGAAGATATTTCTCTCCGTTTGTTTCAGTAATTCTGTTGTATCTGTCGTTTGTGGCATGGCCATAAATATTGGCCTGTACGGTAGCGGCGAACATCGTTTTCAAGTCGTGCATATATGTATAGCCCAGCGACAGGGAATTGCTCAAATAGCTCATTTTGCTTGGAATGGCTTCGCTGGTTCTGGTCAGCGTGGCATCTTTACCTATGAAAGTTTCGCTACCCTCTGACTGCCATTCATCATAGTTTCGCCAACTTGAGCTATAGTTGAATGCCCATTCCGATTTCTTGTAGTTGTAGGTTGCCCCAACATTGGCGTTGAGGAAACCGGTAGTCACTGCTCCCATTGCACTTGCCATGACGCTTCCGCCTTCCTGTACGGGACGCATCACAAAATTGATGATGCCGGGCGCACCACGGTCGGCATAGCGGATGTCGGGAGTGTCGTGGTATTCTATGCGTAGGATATTATTGTTGTTGATGGTAAGAATTCGGGAGTAGGGCACTTCTTTACCGTTGATTTGAAATACCGGCGTACGGTTTTCGATGGTCGCTCTCTGTAGTTGTTCGTTTACGTACAGGCCGGGCATTTTCATTTGCAGGGTGCTGAGCAGACTCAGCGAGCTTGCCGACCGTTCGATGTCCTTCTGCGACGGGATTATCAGATACCGGTCAGGCTTTTGGATAACACTGGAGCCGGTCACCGTTACTTCGTCCAGCATATTTTGGACAGGAGTGAGGGCAATCACATCCAAATTCAGGTTTTCGCCTTCGTTGCCGGATATAACCGTGCGCTGTCCCTGGTATCCCATCATCTGCACGTCGACCAAAATATCGGGGGAAGTTATGC
The DNA here is from genome assembly GCA_900544305.1 of uncultured Porphyromonadaceae bacterium. Lineage (GTDB taxonomy): Bacteria > Bacteroidota > Bacteroidia > Bacteroidales > Muribaculaceae > Limisoma. The sequence continues at coordinate 55,373 of UQUV01000002.1, read as the reverse complement.
CGGAAACGTGGAATCTTCCTTTTTCGTCGGCTGTTACGGCTGTTACGATGGATACGGAATCTGTTTTAATCACTACGGACGCTCCTGCCAGTTCGCTATTGTCTGTACGGTCGACAATTTGTCCCGTAATATCATAGGCATACAGATTGAATGACAGAAGAGCGAGGCATAATGCCATACTGAATTTTTTGATGTGGTTGAATTTCATGTGTGTTGTTTTGTGTTAGGTGTCGGTTAGGTATTTTTTTGTTATGGTTTTTACAAAGATAGAAAAAGTCGAAGGCAGAAAACCAAACTTGTTTGAGTTTTGTGCCGAGCCGTATCCTATCTTGTGCAAAGATAATGAATCTTACAAATACCCCCCCCCATTTAATATTTTTAATCTGTATTAATATTTATTAATATTGTATCCGGGTGCTGCTTGTAAATCCGCTCTGCGGACAGGCGTGATTTTGATTTCTCCCTGATTTTTCGTATCTTCGTGCGTCTGAATTAGAATTTTAACCATTTAATCTCGATTTTTAGCGATGGCGAAATATACGCAAGCGTTTTGGACGGCCAATGTTGCCGAACTTTTTGAAAGAATGGCATATTATGCCGTGTTTATCGTAATAACTCTTTATCTGTCGAACACTCTCGGCTTTTCCGATATTGAGGCGAGTGTCATTTCCGGATTGTTTTCCGGCGGTCTGTATCTGTTGCCGCTGTTTACCGGTGCGTTTGCCGATAAAATCGGTTACCGTAAATCCATCCTGACGGCGTTTCTGTTGCTGTCGATTGGCTATTTGTTTTTAGGGCTGCTTCCCGTGATGCTGGAAAGCGGCGGCTTGGTGGAATATGGCGAAAAGACGGTGTTCCACGGCTTGCGGGCAAGTTGGGAACGGTATCTGATTGTGCCGATTCTGCTGATACTGATGGTGGGCGGCTCGTTCATCAAATCGATTATCTCCGCTTCCGTGGCGCGTGAAACCACTTCGGAAACCCGTGCGAAAGGCTATTCGATATTCTATATGATGGTGAATATTGGCGCGTTTACGGGCAAATGTTTTGTCGATCCGTTGCGTTCGCTTGTGGGCGATGAGGCTTATGTCTATATCAACTTTTTCTCCGCATCGCTGTGCGTGGTGGCGTTGGCAACGGTTTTCCTTTTCTACCATTCCACGAACAAGAGCGGCGAAGGCAAGAGCATACAGGAAGTACTGTTCGGCTTGCGTAAGGTGTTTACCAATGGTCGCCTGCTGGTGCTGATACTCATCGTGACCGGATTCTGGATGATTCAGCAGCAGCTCTACGCTACGATGCCAAAATACGTTATCCGTATGGCGGGCGAAACCGCCAAACCGGGCTGGCTGGCGAATGTCAACCCGTTTGTTGTGGTAGTTTGCGTGAATTTTGTGACACAGCTGATGGCGAAGCGCAAGGCGTTGACTTCGATTGCCGTCGGAATGTTCCTGATTCCGTTGTCGGCTCTGGTGATGGCGAGCGGCAACCTGTTCGAAGGTGAATTGTTCGGCGTTCATCCGATTACGGTGATGATGATTTGCGGTATTGCCTTGCAGGCATTGGCCGAGTGCTTTATTTCGCCGCGCTATCTGGAATATTTCTCACTTCAGGCACCCAAAGGCGAAGAGGGGCTGTATCTCGGTTTCAGCCACCTGCATTCGTTCCTGTCGTCGATTCTCGGATTCGGGCTTTCGGGTATCCTGCTGTCGCACTATTGTCCCGACCCGTCGCTGTTTGCGACCACAGCCGAGTGGGAAACGGCCAGCGCGAACGCCCATTATATCTGGTATTGGTTTGCCGCTATTGGCGTAGTTTCGGCGTTGGCACTGATTGTATATGCAAAACTTACAAAAACAAAAAACGGATAGAACGGAATGATTTTTAACGCAGAAAATATATTGTTGATTGGTTCGGTGCTGATTTTTGTCAGCATTTTGGTGAGCAAGGCAAGCTACCGCTTCGGTGTGCCTACATTGTTGCTGTTCCTGTTGGTGGGCATGCTGTTTGGCAGCGACGGACTCGGATTGCAGTTTGAAAACGTCGGGCAGGCGCAGTTTATCGGCATGATGGCATTGAGCATCATCCTGTTTTCCGGCGGTATGGACACGAAAGTACAGGAAATACGTCCCGTCATGGCGCAGGGTGTGCTGCTTTCGACAGTCGGTGTGTTGGTGACCACCGGGCTGACCGGACTGTTCATTTTCTATATTTCCTGGTGGAGCGGACTGGATATCTACATGTCGCTCACGGTGTCGATGCTGTTGGCGGCCACCATGTCGTCGACCGATTCGGCTTCGGTGTTCAACATTCTGCGTTCGCAGCGCATGAACCTGAAGCACAACCTTCGGCCGATGTTGGAATTGGAAAGCGGAAGCAACGACCCGATGGCGTATATGCTGACCATCGTGCTGATTCAGCTCGCCGGAAGTGCGGAAGCGAGCGTAGGCGTGATTTTGAAGGATTTTGCCGTGCAGTTCGTGTTTGGCGGACTGATTGGCTACGGCATGGGAAAACTGGCCGTGTGGATTCTGAACCGCATTGACTTGAAGAACGCTTCGCTGTATCCCATTCTGCTGCTGACGCTCGTGTTTTTCACCTTCACGGTGACCGACTTGGTGCGTGGCAACGGCTATCTGGCGGTGTATCTTGCCGGAATTGTTGTGGGAAATGCCCGTGTGGTGAACCGTCGGGACATACTCCGTTTCTTCGACGGTCTGACATGGCTTTTCCAGATTGTCATGTTCCTTACCCTCGGCCTGTTGGTCAATCCTCACGAAATGCTGGATGTGGCACCTGTGGCGTTGCTTATCGGGCTGTTTATGATCGTTGTGGCACGTCCTGCGAGCGTGTTCCTTTGTTTGTTGCCGTTTAAAAATTTGAGCGGTCGTGCGCGGCTGTTTGTGTCGTGGGTAGGTTTGCGCGGGGCAGTGCCTATCATTTTTGCCACTTATCCCGTTGTAGCGAATGTGGAAGGCGCGCAGCAGATATTCAATATCGTGTTTTTCATCACCCTTCTTTCACTTGGATTGCAGGCCACTACAATTCCCTGGCTGGCAAAACGCCTGCACCTCGACTTGCCGGAAGAAAAACAGGGCAATGACTTCGGCGTGGAGCTTCCCGACGAAATCGATTCTTCGCTCCACGATGTGGTGGTGACCGCAGCCATGCTTGAGCATGGCGACCGACTTGCCGACATGAAATTGCCGGCGGGCACATTGGTGATGATTGTAAAGCGTGGCGACGAGTTTATCGTGCCTAACGGCAGTCTCCGTCTGCATCCCGGCGACAAGTTGTTGGTGATTTCCGACAACCAGCCGAAGCAGAGCATAACATCCGTTTCCGAAAAGCCGCAATAGTATTCCCAAATTTCGGGGAAATACGAGATTTTGCCCGAAAAAATTTCGGGGAAATGCGGAAAAACGGCCTGAAAAATTTCGGGGAAATAATTAATCGATTTATTATCAGTTGTTTGATAATCTGCGCCGGTTAAAGTCGGATTTCGAAGTCGTCGGCGTCGTTAAGTACGGGGAATTTGCTGCGGAACGACAGGAGTTTTTCCATGTCGAGGTCGGCAGTAATGTAGGTTTCACCTTCGGTGTCGGATTCGGCGATGACACGTCCGTAGGAGTCGATAATCACGCTGTTGCCGCTGTATTCGCAGAGCGGGTCAGAGCCCACGCGGTTGGCTCCCACTACATAGCATTGGTTTTCCAGCGATCGGGCTTTCAACAGCAAGTCCCACACCTGTATGCGGCTGACGGGCCAACTTGCCACATAGATGGCTGCATCGTAGTCGCCACGATTGCGCGACCATACGGGGAAACGCAGGTCGTAGCACACTTGAAGCAGAAACCGCACGCCGCGAAATTCCACTATCTTCCGTTCCTTTCCGCCGGCATAACGTTCGTGTTCGCCACTGTAGGTGAACAGGTGGCGTTTGTCGTAGTGTTCCACCTTCCCGTCGGGCATGACGAAATACAGTCGGTTGTAGTATTTGCCGTCTTCTTCAGTCGCAACGCTACCGCACACGGCAGCATCCAGCCGCTGTGCCCATTCCTTCATCGTTGTTACGATGGAGCCGTCGGGCTTTTGGGCTATTTTTTCCGGCTTCATGCAGAATCCGGTAGCAAACATTTCAGTGAGGACATATACATCCGACTTCGGAGCGTCGGAAAGGAGTTGGCCGATGTGGGCAAGATTGGCCGCCACATCGTTCCATTGGATATCGTGTTGAATGACGGTGATTTTCATAAATGCTGGTTTTGGTGTCCCAAACTTACGGAAAATTTTTCGAATATTCAATACAACGGGAGAAATGGCGGCTGGATGGGAATTCGCATTTAATAAATTGAAGACATGACTCAATATTTATGAGATATGAATCAATCGTTATGGTTAAGAATGAGGAAGATAGAGATTTGAATAGGGATATTGGAACATAAAATGTGCAATTTTCATCCAAAACGAAAATCCTTGATAGATAAAATGGTATATCAAGGATTTTTCATATATTTGTAATCGGATTGGGGCAACTCTTTCCAAAACATATTAGAAATATCGAGGCGTTATGCTCTCATCTTGTATGTACGAAGCCTGAGAAACTTCAAAATAAAGGAAACAAGAGAGGTCATAATGGACTCCGCGCATATGCGTGGGGCTGTTATTCCCACATCTGTTTCCAAAGGTTTTCTCAGGGCCTGTACATAAAGAAGTGTGGCATACAGTTCCACGCTTTGTGTTTTCAATTAAAGAGATCAAATAGGGGCTGTAAGATCAGATGTTAATATGATGAATGAACATGTATTAGATGGCTTTCCTTTTTCAAAAGAAGAATTTGAGGAATTATGTGCTACTGTAGATGCTTTGATAATGGAAGTCTTTAAACAGGCATCTTCAAAATATTCTTCAGAACAGGCTTTAAAAATACTTAAAGGCTATCAAAGCTTGAAATATCCATTAATGGCAATTTGGGAGTATTATGGATTCGGAAATGTGGAGGAAATTACACTTCCGATAACATCGCTATTATATTATCAAGCTTTTAAGGTAGACACAATTGATACCTTAAATCAAATTATAACTGGTGTTGCTGTTGAGAATCCATTTAATTTTTATGGAATTATTCCTAATTCAGAAAAAGTTGTAGAGAAGATGTTGGTTTCATATCATCACCTTCTTAACAACCTGATTTCTGGTAATTTGTGCTTTTAAATTAAATTCAATTTTAGGTAATTTAAAACTCGTGTAGAAATTATTTTTTAATTAAACAAACAATGATGAACGCTGAGAATCTTTTTAAACAAGCTATTGCTTTAATTCGAGAGAATGATTCTATGCAAAATAGTGAAAATGCATGGAATATTGCACGTGCACTTCAAATTTTAATAGAAGCTAACAAATTGGAATCAGAAATTACGCCATTAAAGATTAAAATAATAATGGCAATGGCATCTTGTAACTATCAAATAGGCAATTTCGACTATGCGTACAACTGTGCAGTTATTGCAAAAGAAAAAATAGATGAGTATATCAAATCCGATAGTCCATTTGATGAAATTTCTACTAGAAAATTATTGAGAGAGGAAGACTGTGATGAAATAATAGAAGCAGTAAAGCGAAATGGGGAAAGGCATTCTCGTTTGATGGAAAGTTTTGTTTTGAATACTCTTTGTACAATTAACATACGGAAAGTATTCCCTCCAAAGGATGAATGCATGTTTACAAGAGATGAATTGTATTATTTGATTCATGCGCTAGAACGGGCGAAAAATGCCATTGCAACGCATTTAGATACTCATGGAGACTATCAAATGGCAGAACGAATACAATCGTTATTTAATCTTTACAAATATCCTCTTTATTATATTTGGCAAAAGTATCAGTTTGGTAAAGATGAGGATGTATGGGTGGAAGGAGAAAATGTGATGCCATATCAGATATTCATATCTAATATTAAAAGGCTTACGGATGAGTTAATTTTAATGTTGAATAAAGATAATCCATTTACGTCATTGAGTAACGGTTCTGAAATTACAAAATTGTTACATACCATTCTTAGCGATTTGCAAATGAGATTACATAAAGGACGAATTTAATAAACTTAGTATTTAGAAGTAGTGACGATTGATTTATACAACAAATCCAACTTGTCTATATAATACGTTTGTCAATTATTTTGATACTTAATTGCTTACTATAGATAAAATGGATTTGTTGTATATTCGTGGTTAAGGATTGGCTTGAAATGCAAAATGACACAATGAACGGTTGCGTAATCATTGTATTTAATAAGAAATTTTATAATTCGCTAAGTTTTAATTAGTTGCATTTATTGTTCGTTCAAAATGAATTGCTTAATTTACTGAGCTTTTCATTTTGTACTGATTTTCCTAAAATTACCATTCCGAACACATTCTGTAGCATCAGTATCGTAATATACAATACCATCTGGAAGAATATTCTGTACACAAGGACAATAATATTTACCTTCAGATTTTTGACCAATAGATTGTTTATTAGCACAATCGATACATGTATAAAAAATATTTTTATCCATAATTATAAGAATTATATAATTATTGGCAAGAGCTTAATGCCATTGCTTTGAAAACTAAGATAATAAAAAATGATATAAAATGAAACTTTTTGTATGAAAAGTTAAGTGGAATTTTGCATTTAAAAATAAGTATTGCTTGGAATCTCATATATAATTTTTGTGTAAATTTATTTGAGAATTAATATAATCATTTTAATTTCGTATTAAAATGATTGATAATGAAATAGGTTCGCGGCACACGTAAGTGATATAAATCTTTGTCGTTATGAAAAAACTATTGTACTTAATCTGTACCTTTGCGGCTCTGTTTACTTTGAAAAGTCACGCCGCTGTTCCCGAAGGGGCTATCCCGTTTATTTTTGACAGTCATTTGTATCTTCAGGCAACGTTGAATGATACGGTTCCCGTCACGGTTATCTACGATACAGGAGCCGATTTTCTGTATCTTGATGAAGATTACCTCAAACTGAACAATCTTCAGAATGCTTTCGGAAGAAAGGGCGTTGCGAAAATGGGCGGAGCGGGCAATAGCGAGCCGCAGCGTGTTGAGATTTTTGTCGATTCGGTAGAAATCCGTTGTGGGGAGTTGGATTATTGGAATAAAATTACTCCCATTATTCGGTTGCGGGATATTTTGGGCAGATATATCGACGGCTTGTTGGGCAATACCCATCTTTTGAGTTCTCCTTTGGAGATTAGCTTCAGTGAGGGATATTTGAAACAGTGGGAAGCGCCTTTCCCCGTGGACTCGTTGGAAAACTATCACAAACTGGAAGCCCGGTTTGAGGATAACCGCATAGACGTGAAAGCCTCGCTGCAAATCGACTCCGCAAATGCAGTAGAGGGTTGGTTCCGGTTGGATTTGGGTAGCGGCTCTACTGTTTCGCTTACGAATGAAGCGACTTCGTCTCTTCATCTTGACGATATGCCGAAGGCTTATTTCCGGACACAGGCCGGAGGTGTGGGCGGTGGCTCGGAAGATGTGGAGATAAGGGCTGCAAGGTTTTGCATGGTAGATACATTTGAGAATGTCGTTATTGACTGTTCTCTTAACGAAAAAGGAGCCTTGTCGTCGGGCAGGCCTTACTTGGGAATAATTGGCAACGATATTTGGTCGCTCTATGATATGGTGTTGGACCCTGTCAGTTCTTCTGTATGGGTAAAAAGAAACGGAAAGAAAGGCACATACTCCCAGTCGTCGACAACGCATATGGCCGTGTTCGACCGTACTGATATATGCGACGGTTGGATTGTCAACGGTTTGTATAAAGGAGGCATTGCCGAGCAGGCCGGAATTGAAATCGGTGATGTGATTATTGCTATCAACGACCGTCCAGTGAAGGAAATCTCATGGGAGGAACAACGCAAAGGCTTGAATTTGAAGGGCGAAACCAAATATACTGTGCGGAAAGCTAACGGTGAAGTTGTTACCTACACGTTGTTCGTTCAGAAACAGATTATTTAATTACTTGGTATGAAATGTATTATATGGATGGCGGCTGTGTCGGTGTTTCTATTGTCGGGATGTCGGCAGGGAAAGACGGAAACGGGTGTGGCGGTTGTCGATTCGGTAGTGGTTACAGATACGGTGGCCACCCTTGTCAAGCCCGCTAAAAGCCGGACGGCATTGTATCTCGACTCGTTGGGCTATCTCAATGTGGCGGAGCAGGATTCAACAATCGCCGTTGACCTGATGTATGCCCGTGCCGACAATTTCACGGGGCAGGTGCTTTATGGTGACTTGCGGGAGGCGTATCTGCATCCCGATGCTATGGCGTGTCTGCTCGAAGCGCAGCGTTTGCTACGGAGCGAATATCCCGGCTACCGGCTGATTGTCTACGATGCCGCTCGGCCGATGTCGGTGCAGAAAATCATGTGGGACAAAGTGAAAGGCACGTCGAAAAACATTTATGTTTCCAATCCTGCTCATGGCGGCGGACTGCATAATTACGGGCTGGCGGTGGATGTCAGTATTCTTGATGCCGACGGCGTGCCCTTGTCGATGGGTGTGCCGGTCGACCATATGGGAAAAGAGTCGCATATTTCCTATGAAGACGAAATGGTGCGTATAGGAAAATTGACCGAGCAGGAGCGCGAAAATCGCCGGTTGCTACGCCGCATTATGCGCGAAGCCGGTTTCCGTCCGCTTCCTACCGAATGGTGGCATTTCAACTATTGCAGCCGCGCTGAAGCCCGTTCCCGCTGCAAATGCATTGACTGACGTGCTATTCTATAATCCAACGGTCGATGCTATGGGTGGTGTCGCTGAAATTGATTCCCACTTTAATCACTTTCCGTTTATCGGCAGAGAAGGCGGTGGCGTAGCCTTTTTCGTTGATTTGTCGCATAGCATCTTCCGCGCTGCCGTTTAGTTTGAATTCCATTACGTAGATATAGTCGGCTGTCTTGAGCACCAGGTCGATACGTCCGTTTGAGGTATGATATTCCACCTCCGTATGGAAGCCCATCAGTTTGAAAACAATGTAGAGGATGTTCTGATAATGCACTTCGCGGTCACGTGCCAGATCGTAGGGTGTGTCGTTGAAGAACGTACGAAGTCGGTTGAGGAACCCGTCAACATCGCCGTTACGAACTTCGCCAACGAAACATTGGATTTCGTAGGGAGATTTGCTTGTGCTTACCGAAGCATAGTTAGGGAGCAGAAAGCGGAAAAATCCTTGTTCCACTTCGCGGTTGGGGAATCCGAGCGTAAAGTTTTCGAATTCGGCATTATAGCCTTTTATCGTAAGATATCCGCTTTGATAGATGACCGGAACAGGATCGGTGGAAGCCGCATCTATGGAGTCGAGAGCCGGACCATTGGTGACGGTATTTTCCAAATCTTCCACATTGTAGTGGTGGAGTTTCATCAGTTCAACGAGATAGGTAGGTGTTCCGGTCTCAAACCAATAGCTGCCCATTTGCTTTTTGGCGAAAGTGTTGAGCAGGCTGAAAGGGTTATATATTCCGGGCGATTTGTAGCAGAAGTGATAGCCGTCGTAGTTGGCTTTCAGTTGTTCACAGGCAGTGTTGAAATCTGTGCCGAGTTCTTCGGCCAGAGCTTGAATGTCCTCCTCGAAATATTGGTGGAGTTCCGTGTCGCTGATGCCGCATATTTCGGCATACCGTTTGTCCATCGAAATATCCATCAGGTTGTTCAGATCGCTGAACACGCTGACCTTCCCAAACTTGGTGACACCTGTAAGCATAGCAAAACGGATATAGCCGTCGCACGACTTCAGTGCGCCGTAGAGTGCTTTCAACGTATCGCGGAAGGCTGTTTGCAGCTGAGGATTCCCAATTGCCTGAAGCATCGGCTTGTCGTATTCGTCGATAAGAATCACTACTTTTTGTCCGGCTTTTTCTGCAGCTCTGCGGATCACTCCCTCAAATCGTGTAGCAAGCGAATATTCGTCAGGATTGTTGCCGTAACTGTTTTCCCATTGTTTAAGGGTCAGGGCTATTTTGTTTTCAAGGCTTGCTTCCGTGTCGTATTTTTCAGTGTTAAGGTCCATGTGCAGAACCGGGTGTACGTTCCAGTCTTTTTCCAGTTTTTCCATCGCAAGGCCGGTGAACAAATCCCGCTTACCGGAGAAGTAGGCATCGAGGGTGGAAATCATAAGACTTTTTCCGAACCGTCGCGGACGGCTCAGAAAGTAGTATTTCCCCGTTGTGGCAAGTTGGTAGAGGAGTGCCGTCTTGTCAACATAAATATAGCCTGCGTTGCGGAGGTCCTCGAAATTTTGTATACCAATCGGATATAGTCTGCTCATGGCTGTAGTTTGTTTATTTATAAAGATAGCGAAAGGCGAGGGCAGAAAAACCAAACTTGTTTGAGTTTTATGCTGAGCTGCATCTTATCTTCTACAAAGATAGTGAAAGGTTAATATTTGACAGAAGAACAAAAGAACAAAATTTTATGTCTGTCAATTTTAAATCTGTTCTTCTGTCAAATTATAGCCTCCCTAAGTGCGATTTAGCTTAGTCAAGATACGAAAATTTTCCTAAATTTGCATAGGGCTTTGCCGGGCAGTTGCCGGCAGGTGTAAAATGAAAAAAGTAGCTTTTAATGATGAAAATATCCGGAATTTTAAATGTACTGTTGGCAGTGGCGGTGGGAGTGCTGGCTGTCAACCTGTATAATCGGGAGTCTGCCGAAAGTGAGGGCGGACAGACCGCTATCGAAAATATTATGACCCGCACGAGCATTCGCAGCTATACCGACAAGGCGGTGGATGCCGCTACGGTGGAAACCCTTTTGCGTGCCGGAATGGCGGCTCCGACGGCAAAAAATCAGCAGTCGTGGGATTTTCTGGTGGTGCGCGACAGGGCGTTGCTCCAGGCGCTTGCCGACAGTCTGCCTTATGCGAAGATGACGGCCGGGGCACCGTTGGCGATTGTCGTGTGCGGAAATTTGCAGAAATCGTTGCCCGGAGTGTCGGCGAGTTCGTGGATAATGGACACGTCGGCGGCTACCGAAAACATATTGCTGGCGGCCCACAGCCTCGGGTTGGGTGCCGTGTGGACAGGCGTTCATCCCTATCCCGAACGTATCAAGGCGGTGCGTACGGTGTTGGGCATTCCGTCGCATATCGTGCCGCTTTGTGTAATTCCCGTAGGCTATCCGGCGGAAACTCCTGCGCCGAAGGACAAGTGGAAGCCTGAGAATGTGCATTACAACAGTTGGGGAGTACATACGGAACAATAGAAAATCAGAAACGTTATGGTGACAATATACTTGGTCCGTCACGGACAGACGGAAGAAAATCTTGCCGGCGTATTGCAGGGGCATTTGCCGGGTCGGTTGACTGAAAAAGGCAAGGAACAGGCACGCGGTCTGATACCGCAGCTTGCCGCTCTGCCGTTGGATGCTGTGCTGTGCAGCGACCTTCAGCGTTGTCTCGACACGCTGCGGATAGCGTTGGACGGGCGCGAACTTCCGACGGAAGCCATGCCGCTGCTGCGCGAAATAGACTGGGGTAGTCTGACTGGTAAACCGATTAAGGACATCGATTTCTCACAACTTCCTGCCGATGTGGAAACGAAGGAACACCTTTATGCCCGCGGCGGACAGGTGCTCGACCTTTTGAGGAAACATTACGAAGGTAAAACCGTGCTCGTGCTTGCCCACGGCATGATTAACCGCTCGATTCAAGCCAATATCGAGGGTATAAGCCGCGACCAAATCCGCACCGTTCCCAAAATGGAAAACGCCGAAATCCGCAGGTTTGTGATTGAGTAATATTTTCTCCGTGTAGTTGTTTGAATGAGAAAAGTTTAATATCTTTAACGCTGTATATCATGAATTAATTCTAAAACTATATCTGTTTCAGGGTATAATGTTTTCTATTGTTTAATTAACCGATAAATTTAATAATATGAGTTCTATAGATGATTTTTTTGATGATGATTCTTTTAATGTAGACGAAGAACCTTTTTATGAAGAATCTATTAATCCATTAAAAGATTCGATAACAAATTGGATAGAAGAAAATTGTGATGTAAGAGGTACATATAAAATAAATAATGACAATACTATAGATGTAGATGGTGATATAGATGTATATACTTATGAACATTCTATAGACAAACTTCCTGATTATATTAAATTCAAATATGTATCAGGAATTTTTGATGTTAATCCTAAAGGAGATCTTAATGACACTTTCATATCATTGAAAGGATGTCCTAAAGAAGTAGGAAAGTCTTTTTTATGTATGGATTGCAAAAAATTAGAATCTCTAGAAGGTGCTCCAGAAAAAGTAGGAGGTGATTTCGATTGTAGCTATTGTAGCTCTTTGGAAAGTCTGGAAGGGGTTCCAAAAGAAGTCGGTGGTAATTTTGATTGCCGGGGTTGTTTTTTATTGAAAGACCTTGAGCATGCTCCAGAAAAAGTAGGAGGTGATTTCGATTGTAGCTATTGTAGCTCTTTGGAAAGTCTGGAAGGGGTTCCAAAAGAAGTCGGTGGTGATTTCGATTGCCGGGGTTGTTTTTCATTGAAAGACCTTGAGCATGCTCCAGAAAAAGTAGGAGGTAATTTCAATTGTAGTGACTGTAGTCATATAGAAAGTCTGAAAGGAGCTCTGGAAGAAATATGTGGTGATTTTGATTGCCGAGGCTGTTTTTCATTGAAAGGCTTGAAAGATGCTCCTAAAAAAGTAGGAGGCGATTTCGATTGTAGCTATTGTAGTTCTTTGGAAAGTCTGGAAGGGACTCCAAAAGAAGTCGGCGGTAATTTTGATTGCAGTAGCTGTAATTCGTTGAAAAATCTTGAGCATGCTCCTAAAAAAGTAGGAGGCGATTTTAATTGTAGTAATTGTTATAGTTTGGAAAGCCTTGCTGGAATGCCAGAAACTTTGTCCGGAAGCTTTTATTGTGTAAATTGTACATCCTTGAAAACCTTAGAAAGTGCTCCTGATGAAGTTGCCGGGAATTTTGACTGTAGCGGTTGCAATTCTTTGAAAAGTTTGGAGTCTGCTCCAAAAGTTAAGGGGAATTTTACATGCCTTGGTCGACTTGTAAAATAAAAGTTATTGATTGTCAGTTGCCCCGATAATAAGATCGGTTGGCGTGTTGTTACTGAGAAATAAGAAGTGGCAACCGGACCGTAGGCAACGATTATTGGGGCCGTTTAACTTTTGTTGAGAGGGGTTTTGTTTATGTCGGGTGAATTTTCAGTAATTTTGCCTTGGATTTTCGTGTGCGTTCGGCTGCGGGCGTGTGCGGAATAAGATAAAAGACATAGACGTATGGCTGACAATTATTTAGAAAGAAAATACGAAGAATATCAGGCGCAGAAGGCTGCGGGAAAGAAATCATCGGGCAGGTCGACATTGGCAGGAGCAAAGCCCGGCTATTTGCAGGTGCGGTTTCCGCGGCGGCGTGTGTTTGTCACCGGAGGTGCGGCAGGCATCGGACGGGCTATCGTTGAGGCGTTCCGTCAGGCCGGCTGTCAGGTGGCATTCTGCGATGTAGACGAAAAACTCGGACAGCGCACCGCCGAAGCTACCGGAGCACAGTTTTTCCCGGTGGATGTGCGCAGTGCGGAAGCCCTCGAGGCATGTATGGACAGAATTTTGAAAGCCTGGGGCGACATTGATGTGATAGTCAATAATGTAGGTGTGGGCGGCTTCAAGCCGCTGACGGAAATGACCGTTGAGGATTTCGACAGTGTGCTTGCCACGAACCTGCGCCCCGTGTTTGTCACTTCCCGCCGGTTGGCGCTCCACCGCCAGTCGCTGCCCGTGGCAAATACCTATGGCCGTATCATCAATCTTTGTTCCACGCGCTATCTGATGAGCGAGCCCGGCACGGAAGCCTATGCGGCTTCGAAAGGCGGCATCTATTCGCTTACCCATGCGCTTGCACTTTCGTTGGCCGACTTGCATATCACGGTCAACTGCATATCTCCGGGCTGGATTGAAAACTATGCCTACGACAGTCTTCGTGAAGAAGACCACCGTCAGCATCCGTCGCAGCGTGTCGGCAAACCTGAGGACATTGCCCGCATGTGCGTTTTCCTCTGTCAGGAAGAAAACGACTTCATCAACGGTGAGAGCATTACCATTGACGGCGGCATGACGAAGAAAATGATTTATATCGAATAAGGATACGAATGGCAAACAGTTATGAAGAACGGCTGGGCACCGACCGAATGCTGCCGTTGATTTTCCGTATGGCGCTGCCGGCTGTCGCCGCTCAGATAGTCAATCTGCTCTACAATATTGTGGACCGCATCTATATCGGTCATATTCCCGGTTACGGAACGGATGCCCTTGCCGGCATTGGCGTGACGGGGTCGATTATCATGTTCATAACGGCCTGTTCGGCGTTTGTCGGCGGTGGCGGTGCTCCGCTGGCGGCTATTGCGTTGGGGCGCGGCGACCGCGGTCGGGCAGAAAAATTGTTGGGCAACGGTTTTACGCTGCTCCTGTTTTTCTCCGTAATGTTTTCCGTGGGTGTCTATCTGTTTATGGAGCCGCTGCTCTTTCTGATTGGAGCTTCGGAGCGTACCATCGGCTACGCTGTCGACTATCTTTCCATCTATCTTTTGGGCACGGTGTTCGTGCAGCTTGCCGTAGGACTTAACCCGTTTATCAACACCCAGGGACGGCCGCGCATCGCCATGGCATCCGTCGTGATTGGGGCGGTGCTCAACATTGCGCTCGACCCTCTGTTTATTTTCACGTTCGATATGGGGGTGAAAGGGGCAGCCGTGGCAACGGTCATTTCGCAAGCTGTCTGTGCCGTGTGGGTGATGGGGTTTCTCATGTCGGAGAAGGCCACTTTACGCTTGCATTGGAAAAATATTCGTCCGGACAGCCGCGTGATGCTCGCCATTCTCGGACTGGGAATCTCTCCCTTTATCATGTCGAGCACGGAAAGCCTTGTCGGGTTTGTGCTCAACAGTTCACTGGTGCGTTTCGGCGACCTCTATGTCAGTGCGCTTGCCATCATGCAGAGCGCCATGCTCTTTGTCAGCGTGCCGCTTGTCGGATTCTCGCAGGGATTTGTCCCGGTGGTGGGCTACAACTACGGCCACGGCGACAACGGCCGCGTGAAGGAGTGTTTCCGCATTGTGGTGAAGGTGATGTTCTTTTTCAATCTGTCGCTGGTGCTGTTCATGATATTGTTCCCCGAACTGGTGGCGGGCGTGTTTACCGACGATGCCCTGCTGATTGCTGCCGTGGGCGAATATATGCCGCTTTTCCTTGCCGGAATGACGATTTTCGGCCTGCAACGTGCCTGTCAGAACATGTTCGTTGCGCTTGGTCAGGCAAAAGTGTCGGTGTTCATTGCATTGTTGCGCAAGGTCATTTTGCTGATACCGCTTGTGCTCCTTCTCTCACGCCTTGTAGGACTTGAAGGTGTGTTTGCCGCTGAGGCCATTTCGGATGCTCTTGCCGCCGTTCTCTGTACGGCTATCTTTGCCTATCAGTTTCCGCGCATTTTGCGGCGTAATGTCCACGCTACCCGTTGAGGTCGAAATCAAACGAGAGCTGCACGGCGAGCGGTTCGCCGTCGGGTGTCTTTTTCCCTGCATACGGATTTGACACCGACAGTCCGAGCAGTCGGATAGGGCGTTCGGCATAGTCGATACCTTCCAGCATTTCCTTTGCCAGCGGCAGGATGCTTTTCTTGGTGGTGAGCGTTTCGCTGACCGTGCGGCTGCGCGTAATTTGCGTAAAGTCGTGAAACTTCACTTTCAGTGTCAGCGTGTTGCCCTTGAAGCCGCTGCGCTGCAACCTGCCGACAAGTTCCAGTACTACCTGATAGAGGCTTACTGCCACCAGTGAACGCTGCGAAAGGTCCTTTTCCAGCGTGTGTTCGCAGCCCACTGATTTACGGATGCGTTCCGGCTCTACCGGTCGCAGGTCGATACCACGGGAAAAGTTGTAATATACAGCCCCCATTTTCCCGAAATGCGCCGTCAGTTGTTCCAATGTCAGTTCCCGCAGTTGCAGGCCGTTGGTGATGCCCATGCTCCGCATTTTTCTGGCCGTCACCGGCCCTACACCCCAAAACGCCTTGATAGGCAGCGTGGCGATGAAGTCGAGTGCTTGCGAGGGGTGGATGGTACAAAGTCCGTCGGGTTTGCGGTAGTCGGATGCCACTTTTGCCAGAAACTTGTTGTAGGAAACTCCCGCCGAGGCCACCAGCCCCAGTTCTTCACGTATGCGCCGCTTGATTTCCTTGGCGATGTCGACCGCCATTTCCATATGCCGTTTGTTTTCCGTCACGTCGAGAAACGCCTCGTCGAGCGATAGCGGCTCGATGATGTCCGTATAGTCGTGGAAAATGTTGTGAATCTGGCGCGACACTTCCTTGTAGACGGCCATGTGCCCTTCAACGAAAATCAAGTCCGGACACAGCCGCTTTGCCTTGGTCGAAGCCATGGCCGAGCGCACCCCATAGCGGCGTGCCTCGTAGCTTGCAGCCGCCACAACGCCCCGTTCCTCCGCATGGCCTACGGCAATGGGCTTGCCGCGCAGCTCCGGATTGTCGCGCTGTTCCACCGACGCAAAAAAGGCGTCCATGTCGATATGTATGATTTTCCGTTGGTCCATAGATATAGACAAATATAGATAAAATGCCGTTTATGATGCAATATAAACAAAAAATGTGGAAACACTGCTCACTTTATTTTAATTTTGAAAACGGAAACACAATTGAAAAACATCCTAATCAATAAATGAAAAACGGATAATGGCAGAAAAATTCTACTATTTCACTCACGGACTATGCTGCATGTTCTTTCTGATTTTCGGCATCCGAATGCTGCTGAAGAAAAACAAGGAGCGCACGCAAAGGGTGCTGACCGGCACATTGCTGTTCTGGCTTTTTCTGCAACTGAAGGATTTTGCGCTCTATAGTCCGTCGGTCGAACGCTATGGCTATGTTTACAATCTGGTTGTACTGACTGATATGTGGGCGGTGCAGGTCTGTTCCTTTTACCTGTTCGAACTGCTGTCGGCCGGGTGGCTGACCCTTCGTCGCATCGTGCTTCTCTGGTCGGCCAACCTTGTCATTACGCTTGCCTATGTGTTTAGCGGGAATGCCGTGTGGGTGGATGTCATGCTTGTCTATTCCATTGTCTATTCCGTAGTTTTTGTAGTAATCACATATTTTGCCGCGCGCCGCTATAACAGTTTTCTGCGTGCCAACTATTCCGACACGACACGTAAAAACATCAAGTGGCTGAAATACACGACAATCATATTTTTTATCTGTCTTTTGGTCTGGTCGGTGACTGTGGTCTACGATTCTTTCCTGTCCGATGTCATTTACTTGTTGTCGTCGCTTGTTTTATGGTCGTTTATTTTCCATTTCGGCGAAATGCAGGAATCCGTGCCGCTCTATGGCAATATCAATCTGAAGCATCTGTTCCGGCGTAATCTTGTCGATGCGGCAGAAGATGCAGCCAATGAGCCTGCCGGTGAAGAAAGTCTGGGGAATGGGGATGCGGTAGGCGCGCAGAGCAATTTGCCCGTTCAGTTGCAAAAAGCGATGGAGACCGATGAGGTGTTCTTAAATTCGCGGCTGACGCTTACCGACCTTTCGGCATTGCTCGGCACAAACCGTACTTATCTTTCCGTCTACTTGAATAACGAACTGCATACGACTTTCTACGACTATGTCAATTCCTATCGAATTCGCAAAGTGGTGGCACGGCTGGAGTCGTCCGACGAAAAGACGACAATGGCCGAAATAGCGGAGTCGTGCGGTTTCAATTCACTGTCCACTTTCCGCCGCTGCTTTGTCCGAGAGTTTGGAATGACATTTGCTGAATATCGGCGTCAGCACTCTCGCGGCCTATAAAAATGTGGAAAATTCTGCATAATTTCCTGCAATTGAAGCGTTGGAAGGTAGTTTTTGACGGATTGATAGGGTTTTAATCCTATTTAACCATATATTTGCAATAATGAAATACACAAGAGACATACATAGAACCATTTGTTTTAAACTCGTTTTTCTGTTGCTGTTGCCGGTATTTCTTGCCTGCTCCGGCTCAACCGAAACCTATTGCTATCAGGTGCCGGAAGAAAAACTGAAAGAGGGTGACATCGTGTTCCGTTGCGGTCCGGGAGTAGTGAGCCGCACGGTGTTGTTTCTTGACAAAGGAGGCATTTATTCTCACATTGGACTGGTGGTGCGCGACAAGAGCGGCTGGTATGTTATTCATGCCGTGCCCGGAGAACCCGACTATCAGGGTGACCCCGACCGCGTGAAAATGGAATCGATACGCGATTTCTTTTCTCCCGAAAGGGCTTCGGCGGGAGCCATCGTCAGGTTGAAATGCGACTCTGTTGATATACGGCCTACGTTGAAATCGGCCCGCAACTTGTATCTCCGCCGTACGCTGTTCGACCACAACTACGACCTGGAGGACACGACCAAGATGTATTGTACGGAATTCATTACCTTTGTGTTTAAAAAGTCGGGGCTTGACCTCGTTCCGCCTGTCATCAGGAAAGTGCCTATTCCGGGGCGCGACGAGCGGTGTATTTTGCCGTCCGACATTTACAATCGGAAAGATGTAGAGTTAATTTATTCATTTTAATAACTTAAAATTTAACCATTATGAAAAAACTGTTTTTTGCACTGTTTTCAACACTTGCGTTGTTTGTGTTTGTAGGCTGTTCTTCATCTCCGAAAACGCCGGGTGACGCTGTTTTGAGCTATGTGGAAATGATTAAAACTTCTGACTACGACAAGCTGATGGACGAAATGTATGTCAAAGAAGGCACTTCCGCTGAAGAAGTTGCTGAATTCAAGACCGGTTTCAAGGCTATGGCACAGGACAAACTGTCGAAGAAACTGGAAGAAAAGGGAGGCATCAAGGACGCTGTGATTGAAAAAGAAGAAATTTCGGAAGACGGAATGACGGCTAAGGTAAGCGTGAAAATTACTTACAATGACGGAAGTGAAGAAACGGACAACTGGGATTTGGCTAAAAGTGGCGACGACTGGAAATGGTCGTTGAATAAATAATCTTTCTCTGAGTGTAGGGAAAAGGGAATTTAGAATCATTATATTTTTGCTGAAATGCTGTTGCGGACCATTCCGCGGCAGCATTTTTTATTGCCGTGGGTAGATAAAAAAGTTGCTCCAATCACTTGGAACAACTTAAAATCATTACAATTCCTCGAAATAAAAGAGACTTACTTGTAAGCCTCAGCTGTGGTGGTAAAATACCACTTAACAGCTTTCAAAACAATCTTTTTCATAATTATAAACCTTAAAAACCTAAAATTAATACCTATGAAAGCGTTTACTAAACCAATCTTTTGTACTGCAAATTTAATATGAGAAATTATATTCTCCAATAGTCTGTGCTATAAAAATGTGTTTTATAACATGATTTTAACTATATGGTGTTAATTTAACAAATTGTTGAGGCGGATTTATTGAGTGTGACAACTCTGTAAATATTTGGATTATAGGTGAATGTGATGCGTGGGTGTTCGGACGTACCTGGGGCGTGTCCCTACGAATTGTGTGACAATACTCACTTTTCTTTTGCTTGAGGTGGGATTGGAAACGGATTGACAAGCATGAAAAATTTGTTCTTCTGTTCTTCTGTCTAATATTAACCTTTCTATATCTTTGCATAAGATAAGATGCGTCTCAGCAGAAAACTCAAACAAGTTTGGTTTTCTGCCTTCGACTTTCGCTATCTTTGCATAAGATAAGATGCAATGTCGCATCGGTTCAAGACGAAAAAGAATGGAATGGATTAACAGTATAATAGCCTCGGTCAACGATGTGCTGTGGTCGTATGTGTTGACGATAATGCTTATCGGCTGTGCCTTGTGGTTTACGTTCAGAGGACGGTTTTTGCAGTTTAGGATGGTGAAGGAGATGGTGCGTCTGTTGGGCGACAGCAAGCCAGAATCGAAGAACGGCGAGAAGCACATTTCTTCGTTTCAGGCGTTTGCGGTGTCGATTGCCAGCCGTGTCGGTACGGGCAATCTGGCCGGCGTAGCGACCGCCATTGCCATCGGAGGTCCGGGTGCGGTGTTCTGGATGTGGCTCATTGCCTTGCTTGGCTCGTCGAGCGCATTTGTGGAATCGACGTTGGCGCAGCTCTACAAGACCCGTGGCGAAAAATCGTTTGTCGGCGGACCGGCCTACTATATGCAGCAGGGGTTGGGCAAACGCTGGATGGGAATCCTCTTTGCCGTGCTTATTTCCATTACTTTCGGATTTGCATTCAATTCCGTACAGAGCAACACGATTTGTGCCGCGTGGGAAAATTCCTTCGGCATCGATCCTTTCTGGATGGGAGTGGGGCTGACAGTGGTGACGCTTTGCATTATTTTCGGCGGTGTTCACCGCATTGCCAATGTCAGCGGCGTGATTGTGCCCGTGATGGCAATCGGCTATATTCTGTTGGCTCTTTTCGTTGTTCTTTCCAATATTCAGCATATACCTTCGTTGATTGCCACCATCGTGGGCAACGCTTTCGGCTGGGAACAGGCGTTTGGCGGGGGCGTGGCGGCTGCATTGGTGCAGGGCATGAAGCGCGGACTGTTCAGCAACGAGGCCGGTATGGGTTCCGCTCCGAACGTGGCGGCTACTGCACATGTGAGCCACCCTGTGAAACAAGGTTTGATTCAGGCACTCGGCGTGTTTACCGATACGTTGATAATCTGTACCTGTACGGCATTTATCATTCTGCTTAGTGATACGGCCATCGCTTCGAACGCCAACGGCATTCAGCTTACGCAGTCGGCTCTGGAGAGCGAAGTGGGGCGCGTGGGCAATGTGTTTGTGGCTGTTGCCATTATGCTTTTTGCCTTCAGCAGCATTATCGGCAATTACTATTATGGCGAAGCCAATATCCAGTTTATGACCAAGAGCCGCACGGTGCTCGTTGTCTACCGTCTGCTGGTGGCGGCAATGGTGATGTGCGGCGCACTGATGACGCTCGACCTTGCCTGGGGATTTGCCGACGTGACGATGGCGCTGATGACTATCTGCAACCTTGTGGCGATTGCCTTGTTGTCGCGCCAGGCGTTCCTGCTGCTCGAAAACTACCGCCGTCAGAAGCGCAACGGTGTGAAGGACCCCGTGTACCGTGACGGCGACATTCCCGATCTTCGTGGCAAAGGCGACTGCTGGAAATAGCCGCGATGCGTTTCCTGCACGGCGAAATCGCTTCTGTTCGGAAAATCTTTTCTAACTTTGCACCCGGTAAAACCCAAATCGGTCTAAACTCTAACGACTGATTGGGGGTAAAAAGATGTAAGGTTTTATGTGGATTGTACTTGCTTTTCTTTCGGCGGCGCTGCTGGGCTGCTACGATGTATGCAAAAAAACGTCGTTGCGCGACAATGCCGTTATTCCGGTGCTTTTTCTCAACACCGTTTTTTGCAGTTTGATATTTCTTCCGTTTATTGTCGGTTCGGCTGCGGGGTGGATTGACTCCTCGTCGCAACTTTATGTTCCGGCGTGCGGCTGGCACGAGCACCGCTATATCATGCTCAAGGCGGTTATCGTGTTGTCGTCGTGGATATTGGGCTATTTTGCCATCAAGCATTTGCCGCTGACCATTGTCGGGCCAATCAATGCTACGCGTCCGGTGATGACACTCGTCGGCGCGCTTCTTATCTTTGGCGAAGAACTCAACCTGTGGCAGTGGGCGGGTGTGCTGCTTGCCATTGCCTCGTTCTATCTGCTCAGCCGTAGCGGCAAGAAGGAAGGCATCCGCTTTTCCCATAACCGCTGGATATTTTTCCTTGTCGGAGCCGCTTTGCTCGGAGCCGCCAGCGGACTTTACGACAAATTTCTTGTCGCACCTGCCGAAAACGGCGGCATCGGCATCAACAAAATGGTGGTGCAGAGTTGGTATAACGTTTACCAGTGCCTGATTATGGCGGTGATTCTCATTCTGCTCTGGTATCCCAAACGCCATACTACCACGCCTTTCCGCTGGAAATGGGCTATCGTGCTTATCAGCATTTTCCTTTCGTTGGCTGACTTTGCCTATTTCTACGCCTTGTCCTATCCCGACGCTATGATTTCGATTGTGTCGATGGTGCGTCGCGGCAGTGTCATCGTCTCCTTCCTTTTCGGTGCGATGCTTTTCCGCGAAAAGAATCTCCGCGCGAAAGCCCTCGACCTTCTGCTCGTATTGTTCGGTATGGTGTGCCTTTGGATTGGTACGCACTAAACAAGGAGAAAGGTTTGGAATTTTGGCGGAAACCCACTAACTTTATCCGTTCGTTTTTGAACTACAGTTTATAGACAATATAAATAGCTATGGAAAAGAAAGATGTACCCGTACTGCTTCTGACAGGATATCTGGGAAGCGGTAAGACAACTTTGGTAAACCATATTCTGACAAACCGCAAAGGCATTCGCTTTGCGGTGATTGTCAACGACTTGGGTGAGGTGAATATCGACGCCTCTCTGATTCAGAAGGGCGGCGTTGTCGACCAGAAGGACGACAGCCTGGTGGCATTGCAGAACGGCTGTATCTGCTGTACGCTGAAAACTGACCTGATTGACCAGATTTTTGAACTGATGAAGTCGGAGAAGTTCGACTATATCGTAATCGAGGCGAGCGGTATCTGCGAGCCGGAACCTATTGCACAGACCGTATGTTTTATCCCTACATTCGGCGAAGCCTACCGCAAATACGGCATCTGCCGTCTGGACTGCATCGTGACCGTAGTCGATGCTCTGCGTTTCCAGAGTGAATTTGCCTGCGGCGACAGCCTGACGAAAGCCGACATTGCCGAGGACGATATCGAAAACCTGATTATCCAACAGGTGGAATTCTGCAACAAGATTCTCTTGAACAAGGCTTCAGAGGTGACACCAGAAGAACTGGGCCGTATCCGTCAGATTATCAAGACTATTCAGCCGGGTGCGGAGATTATCGAGTGCGACTACGCAAATATTGACCTCGACCTGATTCTCAATACCCGCATGTTTGATTTTGAGAAGGTTGCCACTTCGGCAGGTTGGATTCGCGGCATAGAAGGACCGGTGGAAGAGGAGGAACACCACCATCATCATGACCATAAGCATGAAGATGAGCACGAACATCATCACGACCACCATGACCACGAATGCGGACACCATCATCACCACCACCACGACGAAGGTGAAGCGGAGGAGTACGGCATCAGTACGTTTGTCTACTACCGCCGTCGTGCTTTCGACATCAACAAGTTTGACTATTTCGTGGCAAAACATTGGTCGAAGAGCGTTATCCGCGCGAAAGGCGTATGCTATTTCTCCGACAATCGCGATATGTCGTATCTGTTCGATCAGGCCGGCAAGCAGAAGTCCATTAAAGAAGCCGGACTATGGTATGCTACGGCTCCGGCCGACGAACTTGCCGAACTGATGAAGCAGGAACCGGGACTGGTGAGAGACTGGGATCCTGAATATGGCGACCGTATGCAGAAAATCGTATTTATCGGTCAGAAAATGGACAAGGAGCAAATCATAAAACTGCTCGACGATTGTCTGGAATAGTGGAACGATGAAGATATTGCAAATATCCGATACACATGGCTTGCATCGGCAGTTGGCAGATTTGCCGGCTGCCGATGTAATTGTTCATTGCGGCGACTTTACGGAGGCCGGAACGGAAGAGGAAGTGCTCGATTTTTTGAATTGGTTTGCCGAACTGCCGTATGCCCATAAGATTTTTGTGGCGGGCAACCATGACCTGTGCCTTTGGGATGCCGGCGGTATTGAGGATTTGCCCGAAGGAATGCATTTCTTGCAGGACTGCGGTTGCGAAATCGATGACGTGCG
This sequence comes from uncultured Porphyromonadaceae bacterium, assembly GCA_900544305.1. Taxonomy (GTDB): domain Bacteria; phylum Bacteroidota; class Bacteroidia; order Bacteroidales; family Muribaculaceae; genus Limisoma. Next base: position 31,537 of record UQUV01000002.1, on the reverse strand, counting down.
CTTTTTCGGGTTGGGATACAATCATCCCGAAACCCTCATTCCCGATGCAGTCGACGTGTTTGTCACTCACGAACCGCCTGTCATGATTCTTGACCGTTCAGCAGGCGTACATTGGGGAAATGCTTCCCTGCGCAGCCGAGTGTTCGAAATCAGCCCCCGTTATCATCTTTTCGGTCACGCTCACGAAAGCTACGGAATTCTCCACAAATCCGCCACAACCTTCTCCAACGCCTCCCTCCTCGACGATGCCCACCACCTTGTCCACCCGCCCCACCTGCTGGAACTGGAGTAGGAGCGCTTTAGATTGACATTGCTAACTCTATAAAGGGAATACATTTTGTTCGGTAGATGTTTTCATCAAAAAGGTTCTCAATATAGTATGAGGGAATGGTGTCGTAGCCGAATTTTGCTCCTAATATAGCGCAAGCGATGGCTGCGTTTGTGTCTGCATCACCTCCTTCGTTTACAATGGCAAGTAATCCTTCTTCAAAATAGGCGGAATGCCAATAACACCAAAGAGCAGCGGAAAGAGTCCGTAAGGTGTAAGCCATTGTTTCTTCGTTGTCAAGTTGCAAATTAGAAATATTAGTGCTGTTATAGGCAAGATGAATCCACTCTTCTATTCTATGATCGTATTTGTTTCCTATTTCGATTAATTCTTTGGCATCCATTATTCGGTTGTGCCATGCAAGGTTGTTAATTATTTTGGATGCGATGACACAAGAACCGACACAACGAGGGTCGTAATGTGTCATTTGGCAAAGAAGTTCAGCATTTTGTTCTACGTCAATTGGCCACAATCCGACTATGGAAGTTCTCATTAGACCTCCATTGGGTGCATTGTTGCATCCTTTGAGTTCCCATACAAGCTTTGCTATTGAAACAGGATTTTGTTCATAGAGGGGAGGAGCAAAATTAAGAGCCTTTTTTGTCAGTGTGCCGCAGGTATGGCCCATTCTGTCGTACCAATCAAGAAAAATATGGGCAAGCGTTTTTGTTTTTAGTTGTTTGTCGTGGACAAAAGCTTCAAGGGCACATAACATCATTTCCGTATCGTCAGTCCATTTCCCTATCGGCCAGTTTTTTCGTCGGTTGTCCTGTATGATGCTGTTGTAAGTTTTTAGGCCTGTAGGGTAATGTTTTTTGACTTCTTCTTTTGTCATTCCCTCTGTTCCAAAGCCTAAAGCATCTCCAATTGCTTGTCCGTAAAGACAGCCGAGTAACTTGTTTCTCGTTTCTGTTTGTGACATGGGTTGTAGTATTTAGGCATTAAAATTAATGAATTTAATGAAAGTATGCAGAGTAGAGGCTATGAAATATACCACCTTGTTGCGTTTGTACCACCTGTGAGGTGGTATATTTGCATCAGCGGTTATTGTTTGGCGTTGACAATCCAACCACGTTTTTTGCCTTCCGGACGTGATATGTAGCCTTTTTGAGCAAGGTTGTCGATTTGCTTTTGGATGGCAGAACGACTTATGCCGAGGGTTGTGGCAATTGCTGTAAGGCTGGCGTTCGGTTCTGATTGGAGAACATGAAGGATGCGTGATGGCGTAGCGGTTGTAAAGTGAATAATTTCTCCTTCGTACCACCACATGCTTTCCGAATTGCCTGAAATAAATTCAAGCATGGAGGCTATGTCGGTTGCCATTGCCGTTTCCATGTATTTTGCAAAGGGGGCGATTGCCTGTATTGATGCATGCGCTCCATCGGAAGGTATCGGGCCGACGGCTGTATCAGAAAGAGCCAACGCATTGAGATAGGCTTTCTTGTTTTTGCTTCGTATTACCAACATGGGCCATCCATGTCGTCGTAGAATGAAATTGACCATTAGTCGGGCTATGCGGCCGTTGCCGTCTTCAAACGGGTGGATACGGATATAGCGGTAGTGGAACAATGCTGCCAGTTGTATGGGAGACAAGTTCTTTTCTTCAGCGGCATTGTTGTACCAATTGACCAAATCGGTCATCAGTGATGGAGTTTCTTCCGGGGAAGCATATTCAAAGCGTTCGCCAGTCTGTGTGATAACAGAGTTTGGGCGTGTTTTGTAGCGTCCGGCATGCACGGTGTAGCTTGTCGTTTCTCCGCCGGGTAGCTTTCTATATACTTTGTAGTCTTCGCGTAGCATCACTTGATGAACTTGGCGGATGAAAGTTTCTGTTAGAGGATCGTCGGAATCGGCTTCCTGTTCAATCATATTCAGGCAGATATTGTGTGCTTTCATTTCTTCAAGATCTTTCATCTTGGCTGAACCGACAACTTCTCCAAGCAAGAGAAGCACCTCTGTTTGGCCATAAGTCAATGTGTTTCCCTCGATGTGGTTGCTGTTATAGTTGAAATCGAGCATGAATTTACGCTTCAGCCGTTTTTCGTTGTCGGCAGAAAGGGGTTGTGCATTAAGCCATTGGTGGTATGTCTTCTCAAGTTGTGTCATGTGATATGCTTTTTATTCAGGTCGTGCTGCCATCTACAAAGATATTAAATATACCACTTGTGAGCAAATATACCACCCGAAAAAGTGGTATAAAAGAGGGAAAATATACCACCTTGTTGCGTTTGTACCACCTTTGAGGTGGTATTTTTATTTTTTGAGGCGGAATTTGCGGGGGGATGTGCCTTGGGAGCGGCTGAAGAATTTCCCGAAGGTCGACTGGTCGGAGAAGCCGAGCCGGTCGGCGATGGCTTTGATGTCCAAGTCGGTGCTTTCGAGCAGGCGTTTGGCTTCGGCCATAAGCAGTTCGGAAATGTGGGCATGGACGGTTCTGCCGCTTGTCCGCTTTACAATCCGCGACAGATAGGTGGTGGAAATGTTCAGCCGGTTGGCATAAAAGGCGATGTCGTGGTGCGATGAATAATACTCGTGGGCCATTTGCTTGAATTTTCGGAAAATATCGTCGGAATGGCGCAGGCAAACAGTGGTTTCTTCTTCGTAGCTGTGGAGCGTTTCGGCAATTTGGAGCAACAGCAGGCTACAGATATGCCGCAGGGTACCGATGCGGTAGAATCGGAAACGGTTCAACTGTTCGTTGAACAGGGCTATGGTGCGGTACATGTTGCGGGCATTTTCCGGTGACAGTCGAAAGACGGGCAGGCTGTCCCGGCCCATATATTGGGAAAACTGCTGGTACATCAATTGTCCGTCGGGCAGGCTGTCGAAATAGTTGGGAACGATGTGGACCACTGTTGTCCGCGCACCATTGTCTTTGCGTGTGATGCGTGCCGACATGCTTGGAGTGAGCAGGATGAGGCTATCGGATGCGGCAATGGCGGTTCCTGCCGCTGATGAAAATTCAACTGTTCCGTTTGTAACGAAAATAAGGTGGAATCCGTTTTCGTAAAGTGTGCTTTCTGCACTGCCGGAGGATTGTCGGACTGTTATGCTGTCGCTGTTTATGCTGATTACTGCCGAGTCGTTCATTGGAATGTCGCTTTGCTGTGCAAAAATAGGGAGTGTTTCGTTTCTGACCAATATTAGTCGTAATTTTATGAAAGGAGATGGAGAAAATGACACCAACTTTGCAGCTGTTTTAATACGTGTGCATATGAAAAAGACCATGTTGCGGCGGTATGCTTTGTTTTTGGTGTCATTGTTTGTCAATGCGTTCGGTATTGCCTTTATTACCAAGGCCATGTTGGGAACATCCCCTATAACGAGCGTCACTTATGTGCTGAGCATGTTTACGCCCTTTACCATCGGACAGTGGACAATTCTGCTGAACCTCCTGTTTGTCGTGTTGGAGTTGCCGCTTATGACGCGTGCCGAGCTGCGCGGCGATTTGCGGATGTACCTGCTTCAGATTCCTATTTCGCTGTGTTTCGGTACGTTTATCGACGTGTCGATGAACCTGCTTTTCTGGCTGAACCCCGTGGCTTATGTCATGCAGTTGGTGGTGCTGCTCATCGGTTGTGTGATTCTGGCGTTAGGCATCGCACTCGAGGTAAAGGCCGATGCCGCCATGATGGCTGGCGAATATTTTGTTCAGGTCATTTCGCGACACTTTCGGAAAGAGTTCGGTTTTATGAAGCTCGGATTCGATGTGACGCTGGTGTGTATTGCCTGCCTTTTGTCACTGATCTTTCTCGAAACCATTGAAGGCGTGCGCGAAGGTACAGTGGCTACTGCCTTGCTGGTCGGTCCGATTGTGCATTTTGTCAGTCCGTACTATCGTTTCCTGGACAGATGGATTGGAGCGTCCGTACCGATGCCGGTTGCCGTTGGAAAGGAAACACCGCATTTTGTCGTAACGATAGCGCGTGAATACGGCAGTGGCGGACATGTGTTGGGCGAAATGTTGGCCAAGAAGTTGGGCGTGAAGCTCTACGATAAGGAATTCCTTCATTTGGCAGCGCAACAGAGCGGCATTGACGAAACTTACATAAAGGTGCACGAACAGCAGTTGCCTTCCTATTGGCTGAAATGCATTCAAGGCAGAAAGAGCGACAGCTTGCTGGAAAAAAGCCTGTCGCCTGACGATGTGCTGTTTGTGGCTGAGAGCAAGATTATACGTGAGCTGGTGGAAAAAGAGTCGTGTGTTATTGTCGGGCGTTGTGCCGATTTCGTTTTGCAGGGCTATCCCCGTGTGATAAGGGTGTTCTGCTATTCCGACTTGGAAAGTGCCTGTTCCCGTTGCGTGTCGGAATATGGATTGAAAGCCGATGAGGCCGCCGGCGAGATAAAACGCGTGAACCGCAGCCGCCGCGCGCATTACGAATACTATACGGGGCAGAAGTGGGGAATGGCCGAACACTACGACCTGATGATAAACACCGGCGTCGTGCCTGTTGAGAAGGTTTGCGACATATTGGTGTCGCTGTGCAGCCGGTTTAAGGAAAAGACTGAAAAACAATAGGAGCGGCGGTATAGCCTATTCTGTATGGGAAAATAAAACAAGGACAGCTTGCGGCGGCAGGCTGTCCTTGTTTTATTTTTATGAATGGTTGTTTAATAGTAGCTTCCGTTAAGCTGTTGGTTGAAGCGGCGCTGGTTGGGGTCGTTCGGGTCGTCGAAGTTGTTGAATCCGCTTTCGTCCTCCTCTTCTTCGGTGGTCGGTTTCTTTTCAGCTTCTTCCCATTTTTTCCGTTCCGGCTTGTTCTTCTTGATGGCTTCCGGTTTTTGCTTGTCGACAGGGGTTGCGTAGATGTCCCATGTCTGTTCCACATCCCAGTTCTTTTTCAAGTTGACATAGCCGGGGTAGTAGTAGGTTTCTTCCGGTTGCAGTCGGAGGGCATAGTTGCCCGTATCATATTTTCCGTTGCCGTTGCGGTCAATGAACAGACGTGCATAATATTTTGCCGGAAGCAGGTTGAGGAACACTGCGCGGCCGTCTTTCACTGGTACGGTCAGTATCGGTTCGTCGGAGCCGGAAAGCAGTTCGACACAGGCCAGTGTATCCTGTGGCAGGCCGGTGATGTTGAACGTCAGGTTGCCGTATTCTTCTATGGCGCGGACAGAGAATTCCTGCTCGAACGGTGCCGTAAAGAGTCCGTAAATGTCGGTAATACCGATTGTGTCGATGCGCAGTTTGTAGCTGGCTCCCGGTTCCCATTTCTGGCGGAGGCTGAGCGTACGTCGGTTGATGGTCGAGTCGCGGAAGGTCACTTTGAAGTCCTTCACTTCGTTCCAGAGCGTATCCACTTTGATGTCGAGGTGGAAGGCTGCTGTGGAGAACGAGTCAATCGGAGTAGGTGTCTCAATATATAAAGGTGCGTAGACCTCTACCGTTGTGCCGCCAACCAGTCCGAGACTCAAGTGCGGAGTTTTCGGAATTTCGGGTACGGTGTCGTTCTTTTTCTTCTTTTCAGGCTTTTTCGGTTTCGGGCGTTGGAAATTGAAGTTCAGCGTGTCGGTTCCCCATACGAGATTATTGGCCGTATCCGTACGCAGTGAACGCAGCTCGATGCGCAGCGAGTCGGACGAAACCAGTTCCGGCTTCGTAATCCAATAGGTCAGCGAGTCGTTGTGCTGCGAGCGTTCCAGCGTGTACCAGTCGGTCGGTTCCGGCTGCTTGTTGATGATGCGCAGTTGCGGGAGTGTGTCCGATTGGGCGGCAAATATGACGGAGATTTTTGTAGAGTCGAGACGGGAGTACTTCGACATGTATTGTGCCATTCTGTTTTCGTTGAACATGTTCAGCAGAATGTCGTTCGGCAGATAGCGCGGCTTCATCCGAGGAATGATGGTGTCAATTTCGTTTTCCAGATTGTAGACCGTGTCGGCTGATTCCGTCATTTCCACTGCCGGGATGATGATGCTGTCGCAGAAGGCAATGTCCTCCGTCGGATTGGCAAACTTATAGTCGCGGTCGAGGTCCTTCAGTCCGAAAATGTGGTATTTGCCCGGTTTCAGATTCCGGATAGTGAACTGGCCGCGGTCGTTGGTGAGCGCCACGCGCTTCATCTTGGTCTTGAAGAATGCCGAGTCCGACAGGTCGTCGTGCAGGCCGACTACCACTCCCTGCATCGGTTCGAGCGTGTGGGAGTCGAGCACGATGCCCGAAACGCGCATCGTGTCAATCTGCTCGCCGGTCGAGAATGCGAACGCGAAATTATAGAGCGGGTTACCCTCGTTGTTGTCCTGTATGGCATTTGAAAAGTCGACGGTATAGGTCGTGTTTTCGAGAAGCGTGTCGATGATTTCGACTGTCACTTTTCGTCCGTTGGCCGTGATTTTCGGCTGTTCGGTCTGCGCCGGAGAGACGATGATTTTCGTCGACGGGTCCTTCAGCGTCACGATTTCGTCGAATATAAGTTCCAGTTTCTGGTTGTTGACGTTGGTGGCGTTCGGCTTCGGGTGGCTGTTGATGAAAATAGGCGGAGTCTTGTCCTGCGGGCCTCCCGAAGGATTGCCCGGACTGGCGCACGAATAAACTATCGACAGCAGCACAAGGGCAAAAAGCGGATATAGAGATTTGTGTAAGTTCATATTAATTTATGAATAGGAGATTTATGTAAAAGGCATACCCAGACGGAAATGCGGTGTAAAGATACAAAAAACGGCAAAACCAACCGTCAAAAACAATAGACAACCTACGAATACCGTTAGAAAAAAAGCAAAACACCGATTATTTTTTTTCATCTTGAAATAAATAATGTATATTTGCACGCTGATAAAAATACGTAAATTTAAAAATTAATATAAATTAACTAAACACAAATGCAAAGTAAAGGTTTTATCAGAGTCCTTACAGTTCTGTTGGTTCTTGTATGCGTGTTCTACATGTCGTTCACTTTCGTGACAAGCAGCATTGAAAAAGATGCTGCAGCCTATGCTGCAAAGGTTGACCCGAATGTAGATTCTCAGAAATACAAGGACACATACAAGACGTACTTGGATTCTATCGGTAACGAAAAAGTGTACTTAGGCTACACTTACAATGAAGCGCGTGAGAAGCAAATCGGTCTTGGTCTTGACTTGAAAGGCGGTATGAATGTAACATTGCAGATTTCTGTACCTGACATTCTCCGTACACTTTCTAAAGAAAATCCGGACCCGAAATTCAATGAAGCCATCGCATTGGCCGACAAGAGCAAGGACAAAGATTTCGTTGCTCGTTTCCGTGCCGAATACGAACGTCTGGCACCGGGCGGAAGCCTTGCTCAGATTTTCCGTTCTATCGAACGTGTAAATCCGGGTGCTTCTAACGCAGAGGTAGAACAAATTTTGAAAGAAGAGGTTACCGCTATGGTCGACAACTCGTACAACACATTGCGTACACGTATCGACCGTTTCGGTGTGGTTGCTCCTAACATCAAGAAGATGGAACGCGACGGACAAATCCTTCTCGAACTTCCGGGTATCAAGGAACCGGAACGTGTCCGCAAGCTCCTCCAGGGTTCAGCTAACCTCGAATTCTATGAAACATATACAATGCAGGATATTCAGGGTGCATTGGCTCAGTTGAGCGAAGCTGCTGCAAAGCAGGCTGCTTCGGCTGACGCTGCAGCTGTTGCCCCTGCAGATTCAGTAGCTGTTGATTCAGCCGCTGTTGCCAACGATTCAGTTGCCAAACCGGCTGCTGCTCCGGCTGTGAAGACTTTGGCTGAAATGCTTTGGTCGGCAGGTGGCGTAGGTGGCCCGGCTATCGGTCTTGTAAACGTACAGGATACTGCTGCCGTAAACGCTATCTTGAAATCTGCTTTGGCAAAACAGATGCTCCCAACCAACTTGAAGTGCGCATGGTCGGTTAAGGCTGTGGATGAAAAAGAACGCTACTATCAGTTGGTGGCATTGAAGACTCAGAACGGCAAGCCACGTTTGGGCGGTGATGTTGTGGAAGACGCAAGCAGCGACTACGACAACCTCCAGGGTTATGTTGTTTCAATGACAATGAACGGCGAAGGAACACGCCGCTGGGCACAAATCACTCAGGAAAACTTGGGTAAGGCAGTAGCTATCGTTCTTGACGATCAGGTATATTCTTATCCTAACGTAAACTCTGTAATCGAAGGCGGTCGCTCACAAATCACCGGTAACTTCACACCGGAAGAAGCAAGTGACTTGGCTAACGTGTTGAAGAGCGGTAAGATGGCTGCTAAGGTTGACATCGTAAGCGAAAGCGTCATCGGTCCGTCACTCGGTCAGCAGGCTATCGAAGCCGGTGCATGGTCGTTCGTAATCGCCATCATCGCTTTGATGTTGTTCATGATTGCCTTCTACGGTTTCGTACCGGCAATGGTGGCTAACTGCTGCTTGATCATCAACTTGTTCTTTACATTGGGTATTCTTGCTTCCTTCCAGGCAGTATTGACTTTGTCAGGTATCGCCGGTATCGTATTGTCACTCGGTATGGCTGTCGACGCCAACGTGTTGATTTTCGAACGTACGAAGGAAGAACTTCGCGCAGGCAAGAATGTGAAGACTGCTTTGGCCGACGGTTACGGCAACGCATTCTCTGCAATCTTCGACTCAAACTTGACTTCTGTAATCACTGCCATCATCCTGTTGGTTTATGGTACTGGTTTGATCAAAGGTTTCGCCACTACATTGCTTATCAGCATTATCTGCTCGTTCTATTCAGCTATCTTCTTGTCACGTTTGGCATTCGAAAGACTGTTGAAGAACCCGCGTTACGAAAATATGACATTTACAACAAGCTTCAGCCGCAACTTCCTTGCCAACACTAAGGTTGACTTCTTGGCTCAACGCAAGAAAGCCGGTATCATTATCGCTGTTGTTGCAGTTGTAATCCTTGCTTCTTTCGTATTCCGTGGCATCAACAAGGGTATCGACTTCTCTGGTGGTCGCAACTATATCGTACAATTCGACCATGCAGTCAAGACTGCCGACATTCAGGACAAGTTGTCTCCGCTCTTCCCTGAATCTTCATTGTCAGTCATCACTATCGACAACGATTCTAAGGTTCGTATTTCTACCAACTACAAGATCGCTGACGAAACTGAAGGCGTTGACGAAGAAGTAATGCACATGCTCTACACAGGTCTGCAGGATGAGTTGAACGGCATGAGCTACGAAGACTTCAGCGTATCTAACGAAACTGTAGGTGTCGTATTGACTGAAAAGGTTGGTCCGAGCATCGCTTCCGATATGACTCAAGGTGCTATCTGGGCAGTATTGCTGTCACTGATTGCAATCGCACTTTACATCCTGTTGCGTTTCCGCGACTTCTCATTCTCTGTTGGTGCGTTCTGCTCTTTGGCATTCACTTCATTCGTGATTATCGGTTTCTATTCATTGTTCTGGGGTATCCTTCCGTTCTCAATGGAAATCGACCAGTCGTTCATCGCCGCTATCCTTACTATCATCGGTTACGCTATCAATGATACAGTGGTGGTATTCGACCGTGTTCGCGAAATGATTGGCTTGCATCCGAAGCAGGATCGTGGCGAAGTTATCAACCACTCGTTGAACTCAACTTTGACACGTACAATCATGACATCAGCAACAACCGCTCTCGTATTGCTCTGCATCTTCATCCTCGGTGGTGAAACAATCCGCAGCTTTACATTCGCAATGTTGTTCGGTGTTATCATCGGTACATTGTCAACAATCTATGTAGCAACTCCGATTGCATACATTATGCAACGTCGCAAACTTGCTAAGAAAAGCAAATAAGCAGACAGTTTGCATGACTCAATCATAACGGCAGGCGTCGTTCCTCCTCGGGAACGGCGTCTGCTTTTTTACTATCATGCTGGCTGTTGTGAAAATTTTCATTAATTTTGCCGCCGGATTTATGGTATTGTTTTTTTAAAAAAGATTCAAAAGAAAAAATTGATGAGAAAACTATTTGGACTATTGCTCCTTTTGCTGGCAGTCTCTTCATGCGAAGAAGATACGAACATGATTATCCATACGCCGCAACGTATTCACCTTTATCCGGGCGAACAGAAACAGATTGAGGCTGAATCCAGCCAAAAAATCCAGTATTCTTCGTTGAACGACTATTACGCTTCAGTGGATGAAAACGGATTGGTCACAGCACGCTACGTTGGCGACACTCAGGTGCGTCTGTCGACATCTGCCGTCAAGGAATTCATACAGGTATCAGTCATTCCGCGCTATACGCTTTATGTGGAGCCTTACTACGAATTTCCTTCCACGCGCTATGCCGTAGAGAAGATGTACGGTGAGCCGTTCAAAGAGGAGGACAATTGTCTGGTGTATGAAACGTTGGATGTTGAGGCTTCGAAGTACTTCTATTTCTGCTTCGATGATGACGACAACCTGTTGGCTTCTGTTGCAACCATCACCGAGGGGAATGAGGAAGAATTGGGCAAATTCCTTGCCGAACGTTATGTGACCGTCAATCAGGAGGAATTTATATACCGCAATACGCTGGAAGTGACGGATGAAACAGTGGAAATCCGTTCGTTCTATTCCGATAAATACGGCAGCCGCGTTGTTGTGTATGCTCCTTATGGTACAGACTTCGACACGTTCAAGACATTTGCCGAACCCTTGAAATATTGCAAGAAGTAGCAATACTTCACTCTATCTAATTATATGTTGATGTCAGGAGGCATCCCGCCGAGGGGTGTCTCCTGATTTTATATTTCTTAATTGACGGTATGTCACAAAACAAATTTAGCGATGCTTATTTGATTTTGTTTCGATTTGCACTGTCTTTGCATAAGATAGGCTGCGCTTCGGAAGAAAAAAATGAGCAAGCTCTTTTTTCTTCGCTCAGCTTGCACTATCTTTGCACTTTATAATGCCTTAGTGGCTCTAATTGGGATTATTAACAAGACAAAACATATAGAAAATGTCAATCGATAACATTATTTCTTCCGCTGTTGCGGAGGCTTTGAAAGCCCTGTATGGCGTGGAAGTGGCCGCATCAAGCATCGTCCCGCAAACGACGAGAAAAGAATTTGAGGGCAACCTGACGGTTGTCGTATTCCCTTACCTAAAGGCTTCGAGAAAGGCTCCTGAAGCCACAGCGCAGGAAATAGGTGAATATCTCGTGGCTCACTGCGATGCAGTGAAGGCGTTCAATGTGGTGAAGGGCTTCCTGAACATTGTGATCGAACCGAAATTCTGGCTGAATGTGCTGGAGCATGTCAGCGAAACGCCTGACTACGGTTTCCGTAAGGCAACTCCCGACAGCAAACTGGTGATGATTGAGTATTCTTCGCCTAACACGAACAAGCCTTTGCACCTCGGACACGTGCGCAACAACCTGTTGGGATTCAGTCTTTCGCGTATTTTGGCAGCCAATGGCAACAAGGTGGTGAAGACAAACATCGTCAACGACCGCGGTATCCATATCTGCAAGTCGATGCTGGCTTGGCAAAAGTGGGGTAACGGCGTTACTCCCGAATCTTCAGGAAAGAAGGGTGACCACCTTATCGGTGATTTCTATGTGGCTTTCGACAAGCATTATAAGGCAGAGGTAGCAGAGCTGGAAGCCAAGGGCATGACAAAGGAAGAGGCTGAGGCCGCTTCTCCGTTGATGCAGGAAGCGCGTGAGATGCTCCGCCGTTGGGAAGCCGGCGACGAGGAAGTGCGTTCGCTGTGGCGCATGATGAACGAATGGGTTTATGCCGGTTTTGACGAAACCTACAAGCGCATGGGCGTTGATTTCGACAAGATTTATTACGAAAGCGAAACTTATCTTGAAGGCAAGGAAAAAGTGCTTGAAGGCCTTGAAAAGGGCATCATGTACCGCAAGGAAGACAATTCCGTATGGGCCGACCTTACGGCTGACGGTCTTGACCACAAGCTCCTGCTGCGTAGCGACGGTACTTCCGTTTATATGACTCAGGACATCGGTACGGCAAAACTCCGCTATCAGGACTATCCTATCGACAAGATGATATATGTGGTGGGCAACGAACAGAACTACCACTTCCAGGTGCTTTCGCTCCTGCTCGACAAGCTGGGCTTCAAATGGGGCAAGGACCTTGTTCACTTCTCCTACGGTATGGTGGAGCTTCCGGAAGGCAAGATGAAGTCGCGTGAAGGTACAGTGGTTGATGCCGACGACCTGATGGACGAAATGGTGAACACTGCCAAGGAAACTTCCATGCAGCTGGGCAAACTTGACAACTGCACGCAGGAAGAAGCCGACAAGATTGCTTCAATCATCGGTTTGGGTGCATTGAAGTACTTTATCCTGAAAGTTGACCCACGCAAGAACATGACGTTCAACCCGAAAGAATCTATCGACTTCAACGGCAATACAGGTCCGTTCATTCAATATACTTACGCACGTATCCAGTCAGTGCTGCGCAAGGCAGCCGAAGCCGGAATCAGCGAAGCCTACAATGCGGATGCCGTAGTATTGAGCGAGAAGGAAGTGTCGCTGATTCAGCGTCTGACCGATTTTCCGAGCCAGGTAGAAGAAGCCGGACGCACTTACAGCCCTGCTTTGATTGCCAACTATGCATACGACCTGGTGAAGGAATACAATCAGTTCTATCACGATTTCTCTATCCTTCGCGAGGAAAATGCCGATGTTCGTGCTTTCCGCTTGAACTTGTCACGCACCGTAGGCGACATTATCAAGCGCGCCATGTGGCTTCTTGGCATCGAAGTGCCGGAACGCATGTAATGCAGTCAGAATTTTTGGACAATATATATCGGCAGCCGACGGATTTTCCGCCGGCTGCTTTGTTTTTTGATGCCGTTAAGGGGGAATTTAAGTGAGTGTGAAAGCATTTTAGTTAAAAACTGAGAAAGCGTGAAAGCGCATATTAATTTCAATTAACGTGTGTGAACGGCAGGGCGGATTCGGTTGCGATTTTGAACCGGGGTGGTTAAATTTGTAATGAAACCGATTAAAATCCCTTTGAATTATGATGAAACGTATAGCTTTTCTGTTTATTCTGCTGCTTTCTGTGCAGTGTGCCGGAATTTCCGCTCAAGAACTTTTAAAGGAAAAACCGTCAGCTGTGCATGGCAGGGATGTAGTGGCAGAGGCTATGCAGTATTTGGGAACACCGTACAGATACGGAAAAATGAGCCCGAAATACGGTTTTGACTGTTCGGGTTTCACTTCCTATGTATTTAAGGGGTTGAATATCGACCTTCCGCGTGTGTCGCGCATGCAGTATGACAAGGAGACAGCAATTGCCGACAGCAAGGACCTGCATAAAGGCGACCTGGTGTTTTTCTCCGGACGGAAGGTTTCGAAACGCATCGGCCATGTGGGTATTGTAACGCAGGTCAACCATCAGACCGGCGAATTCTCGTTCATTCACGCCAGTTGTTCTGAAGGTGTGACAGTGTCATCGTCGACCGACGCCTACTATGCAAAACGCTATATCGGTGCCTGTCGCGTGCTTCCCGACGCCCTCAACGGCAAAGCCTGATGCTCTTTCTCTTGTTTTCTCGTATTTATTCCTACATATAGAACCGGTAGCCTACGCTGAGCGAATAGGCGCGGTTTTCCCATGATTCCATGTTGTGGATGGTTGGGGTTAGTCCGAGCATATAGCGGGTGTCGATAAACAAGCCGAAATCGAATTCATAGCCTACGCCGAACGCAAGGCTGAAATCAAATTTATTGTAGTCGGGGTTTATCGGCTCGTCGTATCCGTTGACTTTTGTCTGGCTGCTGGCCATGTATCCGAATTGGGGACCGAATTGAATATTGAACCCTTTAATGGGGAAGAATTTCACCAGTACAGGCAGGCTTATATAGTGGTGGCGGCATTTCATGTCGCCGTCTTCGATCGGCTCTCCGATATCACTGAGGATAACATCCCTTTCCAGATAGCCCAATTGGTTGTAGGTCAATTCTGCCTGCAAGTCAAACCACTTGTTAAGTTGATAGGTCGCTACGCCACCCAGGTTGATGCCTGTCAGATTGGACGGGTTTTCGATGGTTCCCGGGTAATTGATTTTTGCGCTGTTCAAGCCTGCTTTAACTCCGAAACTCCATTGTGCCTGTGCTGCAAAAAAGGCGCACAGAAATGTGCAGATAAAAAATATTCTCTTCATACTCCTTGCAATTTGTATAATAAACGGAATATGAAGAGAATATATTGTATTATAATCAGTCGGTTTGCCTCATTCCTGGTTAGGAACGGTAGTGCCAAGTTCTTTGATGGCTCCGGTTTCAGGATTGAAAATCACGTAGGCCGGTGCTTTCTTGTCGGTAAACATTTTGGGTTCAAGGCCGAAGTCTACACCAAACTGAGCCACTTGTACGGTTTCCTGTGCCATGCGCTTGCCGTTGTAGGTAAGCGTCACGTTTGCCTTGCCCGGGATGTTGTACATGACGGCGCCTTTCGGAATCTCCTTTTCTTTTCCTTTGTCGTCTACCGGCAGTTCGCCGCGTGCGGTAATTTCCAGGTCAAGATAAACAGGGTCGCCGCTCAGGTCGTTTTTGTCCACAATGCCGTTGAAGTCCGACACGCGGAATATGATTTCCTTTTGCACATCTTCGGTCGGAACATAGTCGAAGCGGAACACCTTGGTTTCCGTGGTTGTCGTTCCGAGGAAGAGCGAAGTGAGGATGGCTTCCTGTTTTGTCAGTTCGTCAAGCATGAGTTTGAGCGACTGGCCGTCGGGCGGCATCTGGTCGGCATTGCCCGATGCCAGGTCGTTCTTGCTGTCGCGAAGTTCGAAAATGCGCAGGGAAGTGGCTTCCGCGCTTTTCATTGTCGATTCGCTTGCCACCATCTCCTCGGAGTAGGTGCTCGCAATTTCAGCCTGATTATAGCCTTCCTGATCGTCAAACTGGTTGCGCTTGCGCTTTACAACCGATTCGTCGACTTCCGTATTGATAGCGAGCGGCAGTCCTTCTGCATCCAACAGCAGATAGGGCACAGAGCCGCTTTTGAACTTCATGAGATATTCGTTGTCCTTGTTGGGCACACCGTAAGGAGTGATTTTGATGCTCTTGATTTCCCAGGTCTGTGAGTCGTGGGAAATCACCTTGCTGACCCCCAAATACTTTTTGGCGTATTTATAGTAGGGACCGGCTTTTTTTACGGTTTTCACGGCTTCTACTTCAATGTTGAGATGAGTGACAGGCAGCGAGTAGATGATGCCATATTCGTTGTGCTTGTTTGCGGTCAGCTTTTGGGTTTCCTGAGCTGTTGCCTGCAAAGCGATGAGCGCAGATGCGAACAGAATCGCGTTACGAAGTTTCCTCATAAAATATTGTTTTTAGCGTTATTGATTCGTTTTGGTTGGTGTTTCCATCAGCAGCTTGAAGGCCGGACCGATGTTTTCCACAATGTCGCTCGCCATCATGCCCACTTCGCCTTTCTGCTGCCGGGCGAGATTGCCGGCATAGCCGTGGATGAAGGTGGCAAGAGTCGTGGCGATATGCGGCTGGTAGCCTTGTCCGAGCATGGCGGTAACGATGCCCGTCAGCACGTCGCCGCTTCCGGCTGTGGCCATTCCTGCATTGCCCGTATTGTTGAAGTAAACCTTCCCGTCGGGGCGGAACACCATGGTGTAGTGGCCTTTCAGGATGATGTATATTTTCAGCGTGCGTGCCATGTCGATAGCTTTCAGGTAGCGGTCTTCGTCGCTATAGGTTTCACCGAACAGGCGGTTGAACTCGCCGATGTGCGGAGTGATGACGGAGTTGCGCGGAATGTCGTTGAGCATGGTCGGCTGCTCGGCGATGCAGTTGAGTGCGTCGGCATCGAGCACGACCGGCGATTTGGCTTCCTTCAGAAACCGGCTGAGTGCGCTGATGGTGGCATCCTGCCGTCCGATACCCGGGCCGATGGCAATGGCCGATGTTTTCGGGTGCGGCTGGATTTTCGAAATGAAGCGGCTGTTGGCGTCCTCGTCGAAAAGCACTTCCGGCAGTGCTGTCTGCGTGACGATGTATCCGCAGGAAGGCGCATGGACGGTAACCACGCCGGCTCCGCTCCGCATGGCAGCCTTGGCACACAGCAGTGCGGCACCCATCATACCGAAACTTCCGGCGGCAATGTAGATGCGGCCGTAGTTGTCTTTCGAAGAAAACGGATTGCGTGGCCGCAGGCCTTTGCGCACGCCTTCTTCGTCAATCAGATAGTTGTTGGTCGGGATGGTTTCGGTGGCTTCCTTGTCCAGCCCGATGTCCAGCACTTTCCATTCGCCGAGGCATTCGGCATTTTCGGAGAAGAAGAAGGAAAGGCGCGGGAACTGGAAGGTGAGCGTCAGATTGGCGTGCACCACGTTGCGGCGCATGTTGCTCTTGTTGAACTCGCCGAAGAGTCCCGAAGGCACGTCGATGGAAATGACAAAGGCTTCCGACTCGTTGATGGTACGCACCAGTGCCATGTAGCCGCCTACAAGCGCACGCGAAAGACCGCTTCCGAACAGGGCGTCGACAACAACGTCGTTTTTCGTGATGTTCGGCAGAGTGATTTCGCGGTTCACCTCCTGTATCGGATAGTTGAGTTGCAGAAGCCGCTTCTTGTTGGTTTCGCAGTCGGGCGAAAGTTTTCCTTCCGTATTGAAAAGCAGAATTATGGGCATGAATCCTTTTTCGATAAGCATTCTTGCCACAGCAAGGCCGTCACCTCCGTTGTTGCCCGGTCCTGCAAATATGATGATGCGTTGAGTGTTGTCCCAGCGGGATATGATTTCGTTGGCAACCATTGTTGCGGCACGTTCCATCAAGTCGATGGAACGGATGCCTTCCTTTTCGATGGTGGCCTGATCAAGTTTCCTTATATCGTTCGACGTAAATATTTTCATAAATCTGCTTAGTTTCCGAACTACAAAAATATCACATTTTTCCCTCAATTGAAAGAAAAATTAGTTATACTTCGTTACGTCTGCCTAATTTCGGCAGTGGCTGTTCGTATAGAGGTGACAATTTGCTTTTGATGAATTATGAAAATATGCCATTTTAAATAATATGAGTGACAAAATGATATTTAAAAGATGTTATAACGCCAAATATTTGGGCGCGTTTCGTTGCTTTTGTGTAGACGGATTTTTATATTTGTAGAAACGAAAACTTAAACAGTACTATGAATTTCGAGATGAATCCTAATCCGCTGGTACGCTTCCTGATGAAGCGTCCGCAAGAGTTCACGAAAGCCGACCTTGTACGCTTTGTGAAGGAAAACCGCATTGAAATGATTAATCTCCGTTATCCGGGGGCTGACGGGCGGTTGAAAACTTTGAATTTCATCATCAATGACGACGATTATCTGGACAGCATATTGACCTGTGGCGAACGTGTCGACGGTTCAAGTCTTTTCCCTTATATCGAGGCGGGTTCAAGCGACCTCTATGTCGTGCCGCGCTATCGTACGGCCTTCCTGAATCCGTTCAGCGAAATTCCGGCCCTCGATATTCTTTGCAGCTATTACACGAAGGACGGCACACCGCTGGAAATGTCGCCGGAATACACGTTGCGCAAGGCACACCGTGAATTGCAGCGCGTCACGGGGCTGACGTTCCATGTGATGGGCGAACTGGAATACTATGTGGTTTCGCCGCTGGAAGATTTGTATCTTGCTGCCGACCAGAAGGGCTATCATGAGTCAACGCCTTTCAACAAGGGTGCGGAACTGCGTGCCACAGCCATGAAATATATAGCCGAAGCAGGTGGACTGATTAAATACGGACACTCGGAAGTGGGCAATTTCACGAAGGACGGAAAGATGTACGAACAGAATGAAATTGAATTCCTTCCCACAACGCTTGAGGATGCCGCCGACCAGCTGATGGTGGCGAAATGGATTATCCGCACGCTGGCCTACGAATACGGTGTGGACGTTACGTTTGCACCGAAAATCACTGTCGGAAAGGCAGGCAGCGGACTGCATGTGCATACGCGCCTGATGAAGGACGGCAGGAATGCGATGGTGAATGCCGACGGAACGCTGTCGGAAAACGCATTGAAGGCCATTGCCGGTTATCTCGACCTTGCTCCTTCGCTGACGGCTTTCGGCAATACGAATCCTACATCCTATTTCCGCCTTGTGCCGCATCAGGAGGCGCCGACAAATATCTGTTGGGGCGACCGCAACCGTTCTGTGCTGGTGCGTGTGCCGCTCGGTTGGAGCGCCGGTGCCAACCGTATGGTGTGCGACGCCAATCCGCTGGAAGAACCTTCGAATCTTGATGTCAGCCTGAAGCAGACTGTGGAATTCCGTTGTCCCGACGGCTCTGCCGACATTTATCTGCTGCTGGCCGGACTGACCGTAGCCGCCCGCCACGGATTTGAAATGGAAAACGGCGTGCAGTATGCGCGCGACCGCTATGTGGATGTCAACATTTTCGACGAAAAGCATAAGGATGTTCTGGCACGCCTCAGCCAGCTTCCGGCTTCGTGCGAGGAGTCGGCTGAATGCCTGAAACGGCAGCGTGCCGTCTACGAACGCTATGGGGTGTTCTCGCCGCGCATGGTCGACGGACTGATAAAGATGCTTTCCGACTACCGCGATGCTTCGCTCCGTAAGGAACTGGAAGGCAACGACGAAAAGATAATGGAACTCGTCCGCCGCTATTTCTATTGCGGATAGGACAACGAATTGGATTGGGGGCCGGTGAAACGAAAAAACGGGTAATGTGAGGTTATATCTTATAGTTAAGTTTACGCAACTGAAATCCAAAAGCAGAAGGGCATGAAAAATACACACTCCGGCCTCCAAATTCTTTCCTGTCAGTCGGTTTCCAACGGGGGATTGATAAGATATATTTTCCCGTAGGAACGGGTGAACGAGGTATAAAGCCAGCGGTAGAAGTCCACGTTCCGGTAGGCTTCTTCCGGCAGGTAGCCCATGTCGATAAACACGTTTTTCCACTGGCCGCCCTGCGCCTTGTGGCAGGTAATAGAATAGGCAAACTTCACTTGCAGGGCATTGAAATACGGGTCTTTTTTCAGCCGCTTGAATTTCTCGCTTTTGCGGGGAATGTCGGCATAGTCCTCCATCACTTGCTGATAGAGCATGTTGTTCTGCTCGCGTGTCAGTGCCGGCGTGTCGGTGTAGAGCGCGTCGAGGATGATTTTTGCGTCGATTTCCGTGCCGTAGTCGGGAAACTCCAGCGTCACATCGGCAAAACGGAAGCCGTAGAGATGCGTGAAGTTGGAAATGCGCCGCACGACGGCGATGTCGCCGTTGGCGATAAAGTCGATATTGTCGTATTCTTCCGCCCAGAAATAGTTGTTCTTAGCCACGAGAAGCATATCGCCGGTGGCAATTTCCGCCTCCATATACAGCACACGTCCGCGCACGCCCTGGTTGAACAGCGTGGCGCGCTTGTTGGAGCGGGTGACGATGATGGTTTCGTCCTGCCCGTCGGCGGCATAGCAGTCCGCCACTTTTTCCGCGAGAAATTCGCCTGAAACCACCTCCATGTCGTCGAATCCGCTTACGTGGATAGTGGGAGGGGCAAGCTGTCCGGAAGAAAGAATGTTGCGTATTTCTGTAGCATTGTGCAGAATTCCCGACGATTTCTGCTGTCGGGCCACCTCTGTCAGCGTGTAGGTATATACCTTCAGCCCGTAGCCTTGCAGCACTGCCGCTGACAGTGCCGGACTTTCCGCATAGCCCACCGGAGGGAGCTGTGCCACATCGCCGAGTAGGATCAGTCGGCAGCCCATGCCGTTGTAGACGTAGAGAATCAGGTCGTCGAGCAGACAGCCGCTTCCGAAAACGGCGTTTTCGCCCGGCGTGTTGGAAATCATCGACGCTTCGTCGACGATAAAGAACGTGTCCTTATGATTATTGTGGGCAAGCGAATAGTTGAACGCTTCGGGATTGAAACGCTTGCTCTGGTATATCTTGCGGTGGATGGTGAATGCACTGTGGCCGGAGTAGGAGGCGAACACCTTTGCCGCACGTCCCGTAGGGGCAAGCAGCACCGATTTACGCTCCATTTTCAACAACGCCTTCACCAGTGCGCTCATCAGCGACGTTTTTCCCGTGCCCGCATAGCCGTTCAGCAGGAACACCGAACGAGGGTCGGGGTCCATCACAAACTTGCAGAACGCCGCAATAAGCTCCATCTGTTGCGCATTGGGGTCGTAGGGGAGCTGCCGTAGAATTTCCTCGCCCAACACGCGTTCAATCCCAGTCATACCTACAAAATTACAGAAAACTTCGCAAAACTGCGCATCTTCGTTTCGTGTGTGGTGAAAAAATCCCGAGGGAGACTCAGAAGCGCGTTGGCTTTTGGTCTCCCTCGGGTATTTGTTGTGTCTGTTAACTTTCTTAGTCGCGGCTTGCACCGAAGAAACGGAGCAGATAGAGGAACAGGTTGATGAAGTCAAGATAGAGGCTCAATGCGCCGAGAGTGGCGATTTTACCAGTATTGGCTCCGCCGTCCATCATAATCATCTGTTTGATTTTCTGAGTGTCCCATGCTGTAAGGCCGATAAAGATGCCTACGCCCACGAAACTGATAATCCAGTCCATTGTGCTGCTTGCCAGGAAGATATTGATGACAATGCAGATGAGCAGGCCAATCAGTGCCATGTAGAGGAACGAACCGAATCGTGCAAGGCTGTTTTTAGTGAAATAGCCGTAGATGGTCATTGCTCCGAACACGCCTGCCGTGATGAGGAATGTCTGTCCTATTGAAGCACCTGTATAAGCAAGCAGGATGACAGAGAACACTACGCCTGTCAGTATGGAATACAGATAGAACAGCAGTGTAGCTACGCCGGAACTGATTTTATGGATGGCTCCGGAAAGGGAAATGACCATGACGATTTGAGCGATGAGCAGTCCCCAGTATACCCAAGAGTGGGTGAGCATATACACCATGATTGATTGTTGTCCAGCAACGAAGAAGGCTGTTGCGGCTGTTACAAGCAACGCCAGAAACATTTTCAGATAGACACGGCGCATTACTTTCGTCAACGTGTTGTCGAGAGCCGGGCTTGTTTGTGTGAATCCGAATTGATTGAAATTGTCCATTGTTTTGTGTGATTAATGATTTTCTGATTATTCGATTATTAGTCTATGTTACAAATGTAATAACAAATATATGGGATAGATAAGTTTGGTAGTTAATATTTATTAACCTTGTGAAAATGCGGAGCTGTGGAGCACTATTTGTCCGCTTTTTGCCGTCTGCGCCGGATGTAGCGGCGCACGATGCCGTAGGCGATTGCGACTCCGATAATGCCGAAAAAGGCAATGTTGAGCTGCATGCCGTATTCTTCGATTTTCGGGGCGATTTCGTCCTGCGGCAGGAGATAGGCGAGATAGTAGCCCATGCCGACAAGAAAAGAGTTCCAGAGGGCGGAGCCGACAGTTGTGTAGAAAATGAATGCCCAGATGTTCATCCGTGCCAATCCGGCGGGAATGGAAATGAACTGCCGTCCGGCCGGGAGCAGGCGGCCGATGAAAGTGGAAATGTTGCCGTTTTTGCGGAACAGGTGTTCGGCATATTCCATTTTCTTCTGGTTGAGAAAGAGCATGTGCCCCCAACGGCTGTTGACGAAGCGGTAGATGACCGGCCGTCCGAGTTTCAGCGACAGATAGTAGTTGATGATGGCTCCGAGTGTCGAGCCGAGGGTAGTGAGGGCAATCAGCAGCACGACATTCATTTCGCCGTTGGCAGCCTTGTAGGCGGCGGGGGTTACGATGAGTTCGGCAGGCAGCGGCACGACGGAGTTTTCCATCACCATCAGCAGAAAAACCACCCAATAGCTTAAATTGGCCATCGCCCATTCAATAATGCCACCTATATTCATCTGTATGTCTTGTCGTGTAGTGTTTGAGTGCGTAAAGATAGTTCAAAATTCCGATATGACGGAAAAAGCCCGGGGAAAAGTTGTCCTCCGGGCTTTTCTGTTCTGTTGCGTGTGCCTCTACTGGTCGTGTTTGTAGGGGCTGATTTTTCCCGAGAAGGTGATGCGTGTTGAATTCATGTTGGCGCTTACTACAGCGTCGCAGCGGTTGCTTCCCTTCGGGACAGTGAATGTCACGTTGGCTGAAATGGCTACGCCCATCACCATCATGCTGAATTGCAGGTTGCCTTTCTTGTCATAGTCCACTTGCACGTTCGATGCTTTTCCTTCAAGCGTGATACCTCCCAGTCCGTTCACTCCGGGGCGTCCGTTTTCGAATGCCAGCTGTATGGTGGCGTCGTTGCCCTGAAGGAGAACAAAGTTGGTGCTGGAGTTTACGTTGACGGTATGGCCATACTGGTCGCGTACGCGGTCGGCGAGTACTACAAACTTACGGCTTTCTACGGCACGTTGCGTAAGCAGGAATGTCAGAGAGTCGCGTTTTTCTTCTGCCGCTTTTTTCGCTTCTTTTTCCGTTAGTTCCTGTCCGTTCTTGTCATTTTTTGCTTGTGCCACACCAGTTACACAGAGCATAAGAACGAAAATAGTCGAAATGATTTGCAATAGTTTCTTCATAGTCGTAGGATTTTATAGGAAAACGAATATCGGGTCAGTTTTGTTTATTGTTGAAAGCGCGGATAATGGCGGCAAGGAGCAACGAAAGCATGGAGCCGGCAAAGGAAGTGAGCCACAGCATTTCGATGGCAAACTCAATCGGTGTCGGCAAAAGGCCGTTCTCGATGGCTGTCTTTATGTATTTCGTTAGTTCCGAGTCTTTTATCTGCGGCATTTGCTGGTAAAGTTCCAACGCTTTTTCAGCCTGATTGTAGATATAGTCGGGCAATACGTACTCCAAAGTGGCGTAGGTGACAAGCGAACAGATGAGCGAACCGCCGAGAAAAAGGGATATTCCGAGCATCCAAAGCGATGAAAAGTCGGCAACACGCTGGTATTTTTTGTAGATGAAGTTCATTATTCTGTAGATGAAGAATGGAACCCCAAGCATCAGCAGAATGGCGACGAGGGAGAGGAGCGGCACATAGTCGCTCAGCACCGCGCACAGAAAAATGACGGAAAGGTAGACGCCTACAATTACGCCCTTGTTGGCGCCTTCACGATATACTTGTCCGGGAGTCATACGTTTGTCGGTCTAAAAATCAGTTGCGTTCTACATCAAAACCACATTCGCGGAACAGGCGGAAATCGTCGGCTTCGTCGTTGCCCGTTGTTGTCAGCAGGTCGCCAATCATGGCACCGTTCATGCCGCCGCGCAGAATGCGTTCCACCGTTGTCCGGGGCAGGCGTGCACGTCCTCCGGCAAAGCGGAGCACTTTGTCGGGCAGGATGAAGCGATAGACGGCCACCGTGCGCACAATTTCCTCGTCGCTGATGAGCGGCGTGTGTTCGAGCGGTGTGCCCGGAATCGGGTTCAGCACGTTGATGGGCACGGAGTTTACGCCCATTTCCCGCAATTCGAAGGCCATTTCAAGGCGTTGTCGCATCGTTTCGCCCATGCCGATAATGCCCCCGCTGCACACGGTCATGCCCACTTCCTTGGCCGCTTCGATGGTGCGGCGCTTGTCGTCGGGCGTGTGGGTGGTACAGAGCGTTTTGAAGTAGGCTGCCGAAGTTTCCATGTTGCAGTGGTAGCGTTCCACGCCGGCATCCTTCAGCTTCTGGAGCGTTTCCTTGTCCACCAGTCCCATTGAGGCACACAGCCGTAGGCCGGTGGTTTCCTGCAATTGGCGGTAGTCGTCGCAGAACTTGTCGGCATCCTTCAGGCTCACCCGGCGGCCGCTGGTCACGAGCGAGAAACGCTTTACGCCGTATTGGTCGTAAGCTTTTGCCAGGTCGAGCATCCGTTGGGTGTCCACTATTTCATACTGAACAACACCCGTAGCGAAATGTTTCGATTGCGAGCACCATTTGCAGTCCTCACCGCACAGTCCCGAGCGGGCGTTGATGATGGAGCAGGTGTCAATTTTGTCGCCGCAAAATTTTTTGCGTATCTCGTCGGCAGCTTCGCAGAGGGCATCGAGGTCGGCTGTTTCAGCCAGCGCAACCGCTTCATCCAGCGATATTTCCCCGCCGCAAAGCACACGTTGTTTCAGTTCATTTATCATAGCTTTCCAATGTTTCAAGATTACAAAAATACAATTTTTTTCCGAAACCTATTGTTAATTTAAAAAAAGTATGTACCTTTGCAGCCGGGTAAGTCCTATACGGCCAGCTCCCTATGAATTCCCCCAGGTCTTGACCGAAGCAAGGGTAGTAGGTTGTAGCGGCGCGATATAGTCAGCTTGCCCACCTGCCTCTTTAGCTCAGTTGGCCAGAGCACGTGATTTGTAATCTCGGGGTCGTTGGTTCGAATCCGACAAGAGGCTCAAGAAAAGCAACCGAATCTGGTTGCTTTTTTTGTTTATATTGCTGTTGCCCGGTTTTAGGCAGACCTTAATTTGCCATATCTTAAATACGATTAAACGTGAGTAAAAAAAGGACCAAGCAACAATTTAATCCCACCATCCTAACAGATGATATTCTAAAAATCTAAAGAACAAACAATATGCTTTACGGAAACGGACTTCATGCTCGCTATCAATTTCATACCTGCCCAGCGATTTATGATATACACGGAAGCGATGTTTGTTTCTCATATTCACATAAGGGATGGGAGTTTCAGAATTTTCGTCCATGATAATATCCAAAAGTTTTGTGGCAATTCGCATACGGCTAATATCATGTTCCGCACGAGCTAAATGCCCAAAGTTCTCCCAGTAGAAAATAATCCATTCTAATTTGAATTTCAGCAGATTCAGGAAATAATGATAATCGTAGTCTGGATTCTCATCCATGAACATAATCCACATTCGTAAGCGGTCTTGTTCTATGCCCTTTTGATATGCCTCCCATTCTTTTTCAGAAAGTCCCTTGCGAAGTATAAAATCAAATTGCTCTGAACAAGAATCACCATCATCCATTGGGTTTACTTCCTTCTGATATAACGGATTTTCTCGCATGGATTTTTCCATCTTCTGCACTTCTTTCTTTTTGGCTTGCGTCCAATCCTGAAAATAAGATTGAACATCAATATATTGTTTTTTCATCTGTATGTAAGATTATTGTTTGTTGTATAATGAATTCATTTTATTCACCGACTGAATCATTTCTTCCCGAAAAGATAAAGGGACAAGTACCTCCACATCTGCTCCTCTTGAAAGTAATTCTTGCCGGAAGTCCAATGTTGGTTTCATGCGGTACTCAAAGATGGAATAATCTTCCGTTGTTTCAATTTCACATTGGGAATGGTGCAAAGGCAAAGCACGGATATATTGTACATGCATTCCATAGACTTTAATCCGAATGGTTTCCAATTTCTTGTTTTCAATCATAATACCGAAATAGTCTGCAAAGTAGGCTTCTGGATCAAAATCTTTTGGATAAATAAACTTCGTGTCTAAGGTGGTCAGTTGTTGTATTCTATCCAAAGAAAAGGTGCGGATATTATTCCGCTCTTTGCAGAAACCGATGACATACCATCTCTGCTTAAACACTTTGATGCAATAAGGTTGTAACGTATAGGTACTTGGTTCTTCGTACCAATAACTTTGATAATATAGCTCCAATTCTAATCCGTCACGCATGGCTTCAATGACAGGCGTGAGGTATTTTCTGCCGGAAGGAATTTCTTCAAATAGGATTCTCCGTTTCAAATGATGGCTTTCGTTTATCAGATTATTGACTGCAAACGTATTGAGCAACCAATTACGGATACCTCCTTTTTGCATATCATCTGCATTTTCGATATAGTAATAGTAACCTCCCTTTCGGTTACAATTGATATTTATATCAAATACTTGTTCGATGGCAATACGCCAGTTATGAAAGGTTCTTAAAGGAATATCCTCTCCCTCACTCAATCGTGAACGAAGCCAACGCTCGTTAATTTCCTCAAACGTGATTTTCCCGGCTCTGTAGATAGTGTCTACTAACCAAATGTATTTGTCAAATAAATCTTTTGTCATATCATTCCTTTTACAAAATCAGCTATTTGAACATTTTTTTAAGATGTTCTTGAATCATTTCTTCTGTTTCTCCGTAATAAGTGATTTCCCAAAGCAATCCGGCAGTCAGTTCTTGTAAAGTGATTGTTACATCTTCGTCAATATGAATATCCATACCTAAAAGAGCAGACCAAGGAGAGTAGCTTGCCACTGGGTAATAATCGCTATCTTCATCTTTTGGGTCATAAACAGAGCAATTCATATCAATCATCGGTGAGCATCCTTCCCATCTTGACACCAAATAAATGGCATATTGGGATTCAGAAACATCATGCATCTGGAGTTTTTGATATACGCTACGGTAAGCCTCCCAATTAGCATGTTGCACTTGTTTTGGCTGGTTCTGCTGATATAAGGCTTTAAATTCAGGTAAGATGTCATCAAAACTGAACTGATTAAGCAAAGATTTGAATGTCTGTTGTTCCATAATGCAAAGTTTTAACTTGATAATGCAAATATCGCATAAAGTTATGCTAAACTAAAGCATACGCTAAAAAGATTTTGTTATTATGAGAGAAAAATATTCCTATGTTTCCATTTGGCATAAAGCTGATTTATTTTTGCTGCATCATTAAACAAAATATGACGGTTATGGATTTATATACAGAAGATTTGACAGACTACATCTATCAAGAAAATGATGTGGACAAGAAACGGGCATTATTATTGGAAGTGGAAGCGGAAATCAAAAAGCTCATGGACGAACAGGAAAAGGGCAACCTTGATTTGAGGCATATCGGTGCAATACAGATAGGAAAGATACAAGATCTGATAGGCACACGGAGCTTGATTCTTAACCGGATGTTCCAAGCCACTTCGCAGGAAATCAAACGCTTTGAATCGGTAAATGAATTACTGAACAGTTTGACCAAGAAGATGTACCATCGCATGGCAAACCTCTATCGTACACTGATTGACAGTCCCAAAGATAAATCTTTTGATGACGATTATGTAGTTTCCGGCACGCTGAAATATGTGCATAATGACGAAGATTCCATATTGATTTTACCGGAAGATGGTTATTATGGTTCTGATTTTGCTTATATGATTGAATTGATTTACCATTTGCTTGAGGATTACAACGGGGGACTTCCCGAAATCGAAGAATGTTCTTGTAATTACTTGTCCCAAAACACTTCCGATATGACGGATGAACAGCTGCATTGTGTGGATGTATGGGATGATGGAGTGACATGGGCAGAAGGGCATTTGCGCCGTCCAGAACTGGATCACATTATCGTGTGTCATGCCATACATGATATTTGCACACACAAACCTTACTCCATTCCGGACTTATTGCGGTTAAATGATTTTTGGGTGGAAGCCCATCTGGTATGCCAGCATATCATAGACCAAAACGGGAAACGCTATAACTCGGATTAATCATTTGTTTTGCAAAGTGCCTGAAAGGTGGAGACATTGCCAAACTTTGTGCTCCACTTTTCCTCGCATACTCCTCCTTTAGAATGTACATGACCGAAAAGATGATGTTTCGGCTGGCGTTCTAAAATTATTTGCTTCAAGACCTCACTACCCATATCTTCATCCAATATGCCTTTCGAAGGAATATGGGTAATCAAAAAGTCCGTTTTATAAGGCAGTCCACACTCCCTTCCCAACCATTGCATTTGCTGAATCATCCTGCTGGAAATGGCATAGAAAGTAATGCCGTCATATTCTATGCCGCAATCTTCAAGTAAGGATACATTTGCAGGTATCAATCGGCTGGCTTCTTCCGGACAAAGGTTGAAAATGATTTCGTGGTTGCCCGGCACAAATAAACGAAGCTGTGCCGGACAGGAAGAAAACCAGTCAAAGAAATCACTCAACCCGTCCTCTTGAAAATCCGATACGACATCCCCTGCGCAAATCAGAATATCTGTGCCTTTGGGGATGCTTAATTTTCGGTGCATACCATGCGTATCCGAGAATGCAAACAAACGTTTTCCTTTATAATTCAATCTCATCGGTTTAATATTACAAGTTAAAGCTCCGGCTTCTTAACAGGTTTATATCACACCATTTATTTTCGTAAGTCATACCTAAAAAGCACTGACCGGCTATTTTAGAAGGTTTTGTAAGTGGCAGCATCATCCATCCTTCTTTCTCTACCGCTTCTACAGGCGTTGCAAGCCATTCTCTCCATGACATGTGGACATCTTCTATGTCTTGTGGAGAATAATCACCGTTTCCTAAATTATATTCGCCATGAACCCAACCATCGCTGACTATCTTCCATTTACCGTTGGTATTAGTTTTATCCACTTCCATAGAGCAAATTTTAGCAAAAGCCTGACGGTATTTTTCCCATGTATGTATTTTCCCACTGGTTACACCGTTTTTCACTTCCTCCTTGATATCTTTCCAATTGCTGCATCGCATATAGTAAGCCAAATTCAGGTGAAGCTTTTCAAAAGAGTCTTCTGAAATAACATCCACTTCCCGACCATCATTTCTCTTTAACAAATAATCAAGAAAACCGTATTGGTCTGGAAACAATGTGGTGTTTTGGATACATACTTGTAGCAAAGCCGAGTATCGCGGATGCCAATTCAAATAATTCAATGGGTTATCTGAACAATCAAGCTGTGTAAGACGATTGTTTTTCCGGATATTCAATATTTTCAGTTTATTTCCACGGCAAACCAAACGTTGCAATCTTGGATTTCTAGACACATTCAAACTCTTCAGCTCTTGATTGACGCAGTACAAGTCAATTAGTATCGGGCATTGCGTTACATTCAACGCTTTCAATGTACACGCCTCGCAAGTATAATGGAAAGAGGTGATAGTATGAGTTTCATCGCTTCTCAAACAGATGTTCCATTCTCCTTTCTTCGCATACGTATGTCCCGCATGGATTTCTTCTCCTTTCTCATTGTTTATCTCTTCCATTTGCCCATCACCCCAATCTATCCTGAACAGGCAATCGCCATAACTGGTGAACGAGAAGCGACAGACGGATTCCGGCTCCTTTGCAACAATTGTCATTCTTATTTCATCTTTTTGTGCAAACAGAATCTTTTTCAAGTGACTGAATGAACGACGAGTTGCCAAGATTTTTTCTTTCCATTCCTCTGAATAATGTTTATAGATTTTCCTATCAATAATTTTGTGATAACATTCAAAAGCCTTTTGCAAATCCTTTTCCCTACCAATGATGCCCTGTTCATACATTCGTCCCATATTATAATAGTCTTCCGCTTTCACGTAATAATGGAATGCTTTTTCAGCATCAGGTGCAGTACCTTCGCCCCGCTCATACATCTTACCGAGTTTATAGATATCATTCCCAGCTAAATAGCAATCCAAAGCTTTCTCATATTCTTGACGTTCATAATGGCTATTTCCTGCCCAACAAGCCACTAAGCCACCGACTTGTAGTCCGATGTCCGTCAACATATCCAAAGCTTCCTGATTTCCATTCTTTGCTAATTCGTCCAATAGCCTTATTGCATCATCTTCCACATGTTCGCCTTTTTTCTGACACTCGACTTCATAATTCAATAATGTAAGGAACCAATCCGTATGAAGCAATTCCTCCGGTGTCAAATGAAGAATATCCGGTACTCTATCAGGGCTTCTGAAATGCCACCACCATTCATCAATCAAATGATATGCCGCATCACAATTTCCTTCTCGGGCAAGAACCAACACAGTCTGCATAACTTCATTTTTCATATCGACTGTAGCATCCCCAGAGTGGAACAGATTAGCCAATGAGATGGAATTAGCCCATAATCGTTCCCCTTTTTCAGAAGCTTGTACAAAATAAAATAACGATTTGCTTAAATCTGTCTGCAGTGTAAAAGTAGGAGATTGTTTCACATTCCTCATGCAAGCATCCCAAGTTCCGGGAAAATACAATTCGCCAAGTGCTGTCAATGCTTTGGCATACCCCTGTTTAACAGCCTCTTCATACCAATAAACCACTTTTTCTATGCCAGTATAATCCCTTTTATCTCTCATAATATCGAAAAGCAATTGCCCTAATTGATATTGTGCATTGGGATTACCGACCTTTGCTATAGGCTCAAGCCGTATTGCCGCTTCTTCAAGCTGCCCATTACGTATTAATTCCTTCAATTGCTTTTGCAGGCGTTTGCTTACCACTTTGTTTTTCTCTTCCATATTGTTCTGCTTTTAGTTGTACATAGGAAAAACAAAACCTCATCTTTCCATCCATTTCAATGCAAAGATGAGATCAAGTTATGCCAAAGTGGTTTACAAGTTATTCTTTCTTTAATAATTTGTCGATATTTTCTTTGATGTCGGCAAGAATAGCGTTGTAATGTGTCCAATGAAAAGCCTCACTCGTGTTTCGCATACCAGGATGATATGTCTTATATGCCAACTTTACACCCTCAATGGGGAGCTTGGAGACATCATGCACGGGCAGGTCGCCGAGGGGTATTTGCTTCCCAACGGTGAAGTTCTCGAGGATATATTGATAATACAGATTTTCGCCTGGTCCAGTCAAGAATATCAGAATGTCGGGCTTCAAGATTTCAATTTCCTTAGGAATCACATGAAATAGTTCTTTCTCGATTTGGTGTGTGGTCGAATCTACTGGGCCGCCACCATTTTTTGTGCGGGCCGAAAGTTTGGATAACTCATTCCAAATCATGGACACCCGCTTGCCCGGATAATCTTTCAGCATTTCCTTCATGCCATCCATGATGCCATTAATGCCCCAACGCAAAAAACGATTTCCAGACTTTAATCCTTCATGATAGAAGTAGCCATCGATAGCATTATAGTGGTCATCAAGGAAGTTCTCATACTCAGCCATGAGATCTTCCACGTCTATTCGTTCTGTTTCATCATCACGTACCCATTGGTTGGTTTCCTGGCCAAAGAACATAATCTTGATGTCCGCCTTGGTGTACCACTCCTCATTTTCGGGTGTTTCCTTTTTCGCATACCAGTCATTATCGTTTTCTTGTGCTTTTTCTCTTTCTTCTTTCTTTTGTCCCGATCGCAACAAGGAAATCAAGAACGGGCATTGCAGTTGGTCTCTCAATCTGTTTGCTTCAAGTTGCGCCATGAACTCACCCCAGTGCTCGTTGTAAAGCTTGGTTAATTCTTCTGATAATGTTTTCATTTGTTGTTAGTTTGACTAAAGGTTAATAATTTATTTTAATTTATTGTTTCTTGCATTTTATATTTCAATACACTACTGTCCCGTAAAAGTTGATAAATAGTTCTTTGAAATTATTGAAATATAGTCAATTACGTGGTTTTTTGAGATGAAACGGACTTGATTTTGCAACTTTGCAGTCTAATACAAATGGCTGCTATGTT
>UQUV01000001.1 GCA_900544305.1 uncultured Porphyromonadaceae bacterium | reverse complement strand
ACACCGATTCTATTGTTTAATTTTAATTTCTCGGTAATTTTTTACCGAAGTATTGTTATATTGTATTAGTACAATTTTAGTACCTCGTCGACAAACACTTCGTCATCCAAATCATAAGGAAGCCAATTTATATGAAATCCCCTCCGTTCCATTCCCCGGAACCAAGTCATCTGGCGTTTGGCAAACTGGTGAATTGCAATTTCAAGACCATTCACCATCTCGTCATAGGTTGATTGACCGATGATATAATTTGTCAAAAACTTATATTCCAAACCGTAATAAATCAAATCTTCTGGCGACACACCCGAATCCAATATATTCCGCACTTCTTCCACCATGCCGGAGTCAAGACGCGATTTCAAACGCGAGGATATTCTCTCCCGACGCTCTTCACGACCAATTTCAACGCCTATAATCAATGCATTTTCAACCGGGTGAGGTGTAGTATCCACTTTTAAATCCGGATGTTCGTGATAATATTGTTGTATTTCAATCGCCCGAATAGCCCGTTTGGCAGTATCGATATCTGTTGTGTTATGCAATTTCTTCATACGTTCCAGAATTGCCGTCAATTCCTCCAATGACTTTCCTGCAAGTTCTGCCCTCAAAGCCTTGTTTTCAGGAACCTCAGGAAGTTTCAGCCCATTCAAAACCGCTTCTACATATAGCCCGGTTCCGCCACAAAGTATCGGCGTTTTTCCTTTTGCCAATATAGAATCACGGGCTGCCTGATAATCCCGAAGATATTCAAAAAGATTGTATTTGTAACCGGCCGGGCAAATGTCAATCAAATGATACGGAACATTCTTGTATTCTTCCAAATCTTTTCCCGTACCGATATCCATCCCCCGGTATATCTGCCGGGAATCGGCACTGATTATTTCCGTATTCAATCGTTCTGCCAAAGCAACGGCCTTATGCGTTTTTCCCGATGCTGTCGGACCTAATATGACAATCAAGTTTTTCATTTCAAACCTTCAATATATTGATACCAGACCTTCTTCAACAATCTAAAAGAAAGGTCTTTATTAAATTTTGACAATATCATCCATCGGTTGTTGCTGAAATCAACAGTCGATGTTCTAATCTCATTTATCTGGAAATCGGGGATATACCCTTTCGCCTGTACAATTTTACTGCCGTCTGCGTTATACAGTTTGCTTGTCAGCATTACCGTATAAACGCGATGCAATTCCGCACACAGTATTTTCGAGAAACTTTTCTGGAATCGTCCTTCCAATTCCGGTTTCGTCCACCAACGCCCAATGCCGTCAGACGCGGACTTCGCGCTGTCAACAGAAGAGCAGTCATCTATAAAACAAAAATAATGCTCCACACTGCGCCGGTTCTTTAAATCCATACTTCCGTAGCAGAACCTCACAAAATCACTCTGAACATATCCCATTTCTCTCGACATATACTGCACAGTATTTCCTAAAGAAATGGCTTCTGAAAAAGGCTCCGTAAACTGAAAAGGCGTATCATATTTGCCGTCTTTTTCTGTTAAATACAACCTGTCTCCACATATAAGCAAAATTCTCACAAGTTTGGAATGTCCGCCATGTTCTCGGTCCTCCTGCGCAAGTTTCTTTCGGTAAAACACTCCGATTGCCCAATAACGCAAACGCAAAGCAACGAGGTCAAACACAAGGAATACGAGCGGACTAAATACGAACACAAATAAAGGCCACCCCGAAATTTCATCGGATTCCACGTCACAAATGAAATAACAGGTCCATGTGATTAGCGCAAGCAGCGAAGTTATTTTAATTATTCGAGGAAGAAGGAAACGGTTTTCCTTGAAATAGATATGGCCCAACAATTCCCGTTCATAAGGCGTGCCATTTCGAAGCAGGCAGTCCATGCAAAACACATTGCGGAAATGACGCTTGTAAACAAAAGTCGTCAGCACAGCCGTCAGCGCGGAAAGAAACATAATCGTAAAATATGGAAGACGCTCCAACGCATCTCCCCAAAATGTTTCCGTAGAATACTTGGCCATAATCGCCACAAAATAAGAAGCAAAAGCATAGACAAGCAACACTCTCGCAACGATATACGGTATCAGCACACATGTTTCCGAACGGCTTCGCCGATTATGCCGGACAAAAGCAAACAAAGCGAGCGAAAGCACCAACGCCAAAAACGGTACGACTTTATTTTGAAAGGCATAACTAACAATAGGGACAAGTGATATTGCACTTGCCCCTATTGCATAATTCCGCCAAATCAAATAGGC
The DNA here is from genome assembly GCA_900544305.1 of uncultured Porphyromonadaceae bacterium. GTDB lineage: Bacteria > Bacteroidota > Bacteroidia > Bacteroidales > Muribaculaceae > Limisoma. The sequence goes on along the minus strand of UQUV01000001.1, from coordinate 144,541 downwards.
GGAACAGCTGGTAATATTATTACACTTGTTCGTCACCAGTTACTTTTTCAAATGATTGTCAAAGAAGCTCAGAACCTTCTTATACAACGTAAATCGAGTTTCCCTGCCATTGATGTGATGGTTCTTGTTAGGATAAACCACCATATCCGGCAATTTGTTCAATTCAGCAAGTTTTGAAACAAAAGCGAAGGTATTCTCAATATGCACATTATCATCGGCTGAACCTGAAACGATGAGCAAATCACCTTTTAAATTGGCCGCACGGTAAAGTGCCGAACTGTTGTCATATCCCACTTGGTTCTGTTGTGGTGTACGCATAAAACGTTCCGAATAAATTGTATCATAGAAACGCCAGTCTGTCACAGGCGCAACAGCAACTCCAGCAGCAAATCGATTGCCTTTTTCCGTCATAGCCATGAGGGTTTCATAACCGCCATAACTCCATCCAAAAATGCCGATGCGGTCAGCATCCACATATGGCAAAGTCGCCAAATAATTGGAAGCCGCTACCTGGTCCTGACTTTCATACTTACCCAATTGCATATATACAGTCGACGCAAAATCCTTACCGCGTCCACCTGAACCACGTCCGTCAACGCAAACCACGATATACCCCTGAGTTGCCGCATAGTGCAACCAATCCAATTCCCAACGGTTTAACACCAACTGCGAACCCGGACCGCTATATTGATACATAATAACCGGATACTTTTGGGAAGAATCGAAATCATTCGGTTTCAACATATAGCCGTTCAATTCGTGTCCATTGCTTGAGAATGTGAAGAATTCCTTTGAAGGCATAGCTTCTTTGTATTTCGCTGCATACGCATCATTGGTTTCCAGCACACGCATCTCCTTGCCTTTTGAATTGTAAAGCACATACGTGTCTGGAGTATCGACATCACTGTGGCGCAAAATATAATATGACAAGTCCGCATTAAATTCAGCGGAATTTGTACCTTTTACCAAAGAAATCGGCTTGTTTATACCTTTTTTATCAACCATCGCAACCGTACGGTTAAGCGGTCCTTCCTGCGTAGACTGGAAATAGCATGTTCCTGTCAATTCATCATAGCCGTAAAAGTCAGTCACTTCCCAATCACCTTTAGTAATTTGCCGCATCAGGCTTCCGGCATTTGAATATTGATACAAATGAGTGTATCCGCTTCGCTCGCTTGCAACGATAAAAAATGAATCGTAATACTTGGTCATCGATGTCAACGACGGCTCAATCCACGACTCCGACTTGTCTGTATAAATAAGTTTTGCAATGGCGGAACGAGGGTTAACAGCATAAAGCTTCATTTCATTCTGATTGCGGTTGAGCGTATTCACCATCAACCGTTCGGGCGTTTTACCGAATTCAATTTTATTGACATATCCGTCATAGTCCAATGGAACGTTCATTGTTTTCAATGCACGCGTTTCCACATCATAGCTCATTACCTGCACTTTAGAATTAACCTCTCCGGCAACAGGATATTTATATTCTGCAATGTTGGCATACGTTTCCATTCCAGAACCTTTTTCCCCGACTTCACGATACATTGGGTATTCGTACATCGGCACCTCCGATTCATCCCAACGGATAAACGCAAGCATCAGATTATCAGGCGACCATGTCAGTGAACTTGTCATTCCAAATTCTTCCTGATAAACCCAATCCGGCACACCGTTGATCACATGGTTCAATTCTCCGTCCTTTGTCACCGGAATTTCCGTACCATAATCCAATTTGGCCACATATATATTATTGTCACGCACAAATGCAATCATACGACCGTCCGGAGAAAATGTCGGACATTCCTGTGCACCATTTTCCGACAATGGTTTGATATTGTTTCGGGCTATATCATATACGTAGTATGATGCACGGAAAGAGTTGCGGTAAATCTTCTCCACATTCGTATATAATAACAGCAGTTTTTCATTCGGAGAAAGAATATAGCCGTCCCATGAGCTGACAGCGCAATCCCGCAATTTATCTGAATCCATTACAACCCCCAACATCTTTCCGGTTTTGTAATCATAACGTTCCACACGTTTGCCGTCACCCGAAAGCATCAGGTATGTATCTCCACTTTGTTCCGAAACAATAGGCTGCAATCTTTCGGGAGTTGCATCCAAAGAGCAGTCCTTAAGTGTCAGCTCTTGCCCCCAAACATTCACAATGCCACCGGCAATAGCTACAAAAGCAGCTATACAGATTTTTCTATAATTCATTTTCTTGATATTTATATGATGTACAAAAGTACGAATAAAAAGTGACAAACTGAAAAATGCGACAAAGTTATTGGCAGATAGACGTTTTAGGACAGGCAAATTATAACCCATCCCTCAAGTGCACTGCACAATAACCTTTTTACATATCTGTTGCCAGACAACGATTCATTCCCGTGACTCCTTTTGGCGACGCCCGCCAATTGTCAAACCGATAGCCAAACTTAAATTGTGAAAACCTTTTCTACTTATATTTAATTGGGCGGTAATCCGGAAATGGTACAGCAACTCCACCCCAACACGAGGTGCAAACAGCATCGACATTCCAGAAAAAGGGAAATATTTATCCCCGACAACATCATTATAGGCAACCCCTATCGCGGTTCCAGCGAAAGGATTGAATTTATTACCTTGACGGAAATTATAATCACCCGTTAAAGCAAGTGCCAATGTCCGGTTACTCTGCCAACGGTCATAGCCGTCATTATAAAGATGTTCGTAGCCACGTCGGGCCGTAGACAAATCAAGCATAAGGCCACAATCCCACGGAGTACCTTTGAAATTGTATCTTCCCTCTAATCCCAATGAGGCGCCTATCTGTGATTTACCAGTATGGTAGCCGCCGACCGGCGTTGTCAAACCGGCCTTGACCTCCCCTTCCATTTTTTGCACGATGTTATATTTGCTTTGACCATAAACAGCAAGCGAATCAGCTATCATGAAAAGGATAAACAAAAATACTGTTTGAATGAGATTTGTCATTTGCTTTAAATTATAAATGCGTTTCTGCACAAAAATACGGATTTCTTTTCTGATATCGAAACCATCATCACAAAAAAAAACATTCAACTTTGCTCGATTGTTATTAACTTTGTACCCGCAATTAACTACTTTACTGATGACAATGATTTTTGAACCCTTGGCAGAACGGCTCCGCCCGAAAAGCCTTGACGACTACATCGGGCAAAAACATTTAGTGGGACCGGACGGCATTCTCCGACGGATGCTTGAATCCGGGCACATTTCCACATTTATTTTATGGGGGCCTCCGGGGGTTGGAAAGACAACGTTGGCAAGAATCATTGCCACACACGTCAAAGCCCCGTTCTATACGCTTTCGGCTGTTCATTCAGGAGTTAAGGAAGTTCGGGAAGTACTGGATAAATGCGTTGCCAATCAAAACAGCATATTCAGTTCCCATCGCCCGATTTTGTTTATCGACGAAATCCATCGTTTCAACAAATCGCAACAGGATTCCCTGCTTGGTGCAGTGGAAATGGGCACAGTGACACTTATCGGTGCCACCACCGAAAACCCCTCGTTTGAAATCATTCGTCCATTGTTGTCCAGAGCACAAGTATATGTACTTCAACCGCTTGACAACAATGACTTGAACGAAATACTGCAACGCGCCATCACAAAGGATGAAGTGTTGAAAAACAAGACAGTCAAAATCGTCGAAACAGAAGCCTTGTTCCGATATTCAGGAGGTGATGCACGAAAACTGCTGAACATCATCGACCTCATGATGCAGGCCACGAAAGATGATGAGCCGCTGATTATCAGAAACGACATTGTCACGGAACAATTGCAGCAAAACCCGGCCGCATATGACAAAAATGGAGAAATGCATTATGATATCATCTCCGCATTCATAAAGTCAATACGGGGAAGCGACCCCGATGCTGCCGTTTACTGGCTGGCGCGCATGATTGCCGGAGGCGAAGACCCCGCTTTCATTGCGAGAAGACTTGTTATATCCGCCGCTGAAGATGTAGGTCTGGCCAATCCCAATGCCCTACTGCTTGCCAATGCGACTTTTGACGCCTTGCAAAAAATAGGATGGCCTGAAGGACGCATTATCCTGTCGGAATGTGCTGTTTATTTAGCGACATCACCGAAAAGTAATTCCGCCTACAATGCTATCAACGCAGCGCTGGACTATGTCGACAAGACTGGCAACTTGCCTGTTCCTCTTCACTTGCGAAATGCGCCGACAAAACTGATGACAGAATTAGGTTATGGGGCAGATTACAAATATGCTCACAACTATCCGAACCATTTTGTCAAGCAACAGTATCTCCCGGACAAAGCCCAAGATATGAAATTCTGGATAGCGGCCGACAATCCACACGAAATCAAGATGAAAGAACGAATGGATTTTCTGTGGGAAAACAATAAATGAATATAAACTAACAAATAAGAATATTTTATGATTTACAGCGAAATTTGTAACGGTATTCACTATGTAGGGGTCAACGACAGAACAACAACTCGTTTTGAAGGAATTTGGCCTCTTCCTTATGGTGTAACTTACAACTCCTACATTGTCAAAGGAAACAATGCAACAGCTCTGATCGACGGTGTTGAAATTTCACACAGCCAACGACTGATTGACCGCATAAAATCGGCAGCGCCCAGCGCAACTCTCGACTATATGATTATCAACCACATGGAGCCTGACCATTCAGGATCCGTGCAGACATTGCGCAACGCTTTTCCTCAAATGAAAATTATAGGAAACGCCAAAACAGCCGATATGCTGAAAGGCTACTACCAGATTACAGACAATGTTATTGTTGTCAAAGATGGTGAAGAACTGGATTTGGGAGGAAAAACACTGCAATTCCACTTGACACCGATGATTCATTGGCCGGAAACAATGATGACTTATGTCGTTGAGGACAAAGTTCTGTTTTCGGGCGATGCATTCGGCTGTTTCGGTGCTACCAATGGAGGTATTCTGGATTCTGAAACAGACACTTGTCTATACTATTCGGAAATGGCAAGATATTATTCAAACATCGTTGCCAAATACGGCATTTTTGTACAGAAAGCATTAGCTAAACTCAACGGACTGCAGCTTGACTACATCTGTTCTACTCACGGCCCGGTATGGCATCAGGAAATTGAAAAAGTAATTTCCGAATACGACAGACTCAGCAAGAACGAAGCCGAAGAAGGTGTAGTTATTGCTTATGGCTCCATGTACGGAAATACGGAAGACATGGTTGACATCATTTCCCGTCAGCTTGCAATTTGCGGTATTCGAAAAATTCGCGTCCACAACGTGTCATATACGGATGAGTCCTATATTCTTCGCGACATTTACAACTACCGTGGACTTATCATTGCGAGTCCTACGTACAATGGACAGGCATTCCCAAAGATTGAGTCTTTGTTGAAATCCTTGCAACTGAGAGGCACTTCCAACAAACTGTTTGCTCGCATCGGTTCTTTCACATGGGCACCGGCCGCAGTTAAAAATGTTAATGTACTCACTGAAAAGCTGAATTTCACGGTTGTAGGAGAACCGATTGAAATGAAGCAAGGAATCACACCAGAAGTCATTGAACGTTGTAAAGAACTCGCCACAGGATTTGCAAATCAGCTAAAAAACACGAAATAGCTAACGACTAAAAACGGGCCAAGTAGTATGCTTCGGCCCGTTTTTCCATTTTCTTGCGAACCCTTCTTTAAGTATCCATATATTTTTACTAATTTTGCAAAGCATTATATAGTCCTTATAAAAAGCTTTGCATTATAGAAGAATAATTTAATTTCAAAATATGGCAGAAACATCATTGTTACATCGTCTGGACGGCATTGACGCACGCTTTGAAGAAGTGAGTCTTTTAATTACCGACCCTTCTGTTATCAGCGACATGAAAAGATTTGTCAAACTGACAAAAGAATATAAAGACCTCGAAAAACTGACAAGTGTCACCAACAAATACAAAAAAATGCTGCGTGACATTGATGAGGCAAAAGCTGTACTGGAAACAGAATCCGATCCTGATTTAAAAGAACTCGCAAAAGAAGAGCTCGAAGCCAACACCAACGCCATTCCGGCATTGGAAGAAGAAATCAAACTGCTTCTTATCCCTGAAGATCCGGAAGATTACAAGAACGCCATTATTGAAATCCGTGGCGGTACAGGTGGCGACGAAGCCGCTATTTTTGCAGGCGACCTGTTCCGTATGTATGCCAAATATTGTGAAACAAAAGGCTGGAAAATGGAAGTGTCCAGCTTCAGCGAAGGTACAGCCGGAGGATACAAGGAAATCATCTGTTCCGTTACTGGAGAGAAAGTATACGGCACACTTAAATATGAATCCGGAGTACATCGCGTACAGCGTGTTCCGGCCACAGAAACTCAAGGCCGCGTACACACATCTGCCGCATCCGTTGCCGTTCTGCCGGAAGCAGAGCCATTTGATGTAGAAATCAATGAAGGTGAAATCAAATGGGATACATTCCGTTCCGGTGGTGCCGGCGGTCAGAACGTCAATAAGGTGGAATCCGGAGTACGCTTGCGTTACAACTGGAAAAACCCGAATACGGGCGTCGTAGAAGAAATTCTTATTGAATGTACCGAAACCCGCGACCAGCCTAAGAACAAAGAGCGTGCATTGTCCCGATTGCGTACATTTATCTACGACAAGGAACACCAGAAATATGTAGACGACATCGCATCCCGTAGAAAGACAATGGTATCGACCGGCGACCGTTCTGCAAAAATCCGCACATACAACTATCCGCAAGGCCGTATCACAGACCACCGTATCAATTACACCATTTACAACTTGGCAGCATTCATGGACGGCGACATTCAGGATTGCATCGACAACTTGATTATTGCGGAAAATGCTGAAAAGCTAAAAGAAAGTGAATTATAAAACCCAATAACAGACTGGAGTATGAACAGACAAACATTAGTTGAAAACATCAAGAAGAAACAATCATTCTTGTGTGTCGGTCTTGACACGGACCTCAAAAAAGTACCCGAATTTCTTCTATCCAAAGAAGATCCTATCTTCGAGTTCAATAAAAGCATCATTGATGCTACTGCCCCATTCTGTATAGCCTACAAACCGAACCTTGCATTCTATGAATGCTTTGGAACAGAAGGCTGGATAGCATTTGAAAAAACGATAAAATACATAAAGGAAAACCATCCTGATATTTTCATCATCGCTGATGCTAAGCGTGGTGACATCGGCAACACATCCAAGATGTATGCCCGCAGTTTCTTTGAACACCTCGATATTGACGCTCTTACCGTAGCTCCTTACATGGGAGAAGACAGCGTCACTCCGTTCCTCGGTTATGACAACAAATGGGTAATCGTATTGGGACTTACTTCCAACAAGGGTTCACACGATTTCCAATTGACAAAGGACGAGAACGGCACTCCGCTGTTTGAAACAGTCATGAGAAAAGTATCATCCTGGGGAACTACAGACAACACAATGTTCGTAGTTGGTGCAACTCAAGGTCAAATGTTTGAGGACGTTCGCAAAATTGTTCCGAATCATTTCCTTCTTGTTCCGGGCGTGGGAGCACAAGGCGGTAGCCTCCAGGACGTGGCAAAATATGGAATGACACCGGAATGCGGCCTTATCGTCAACTCGTCACGTGCCATCATCTATGCTTCCAACGGTGAAGACTATGCGGAAGCAGCTGCTAGAGAAGCAGAAAAAGTACGGAATGAAATGAGCGAATTGCTGAAAGCGCACAAAATTATTTAAGGTATTTTTGCGAGTTCACAACATCGCTTTGAAATAATATTAGTATATTTGTCCCGATTTAAGAAATAAACTATCTAATATAGAATAACGATATGACAAACATTGACAATTACGATTTCAAAGGCAAAAAAGTCTTTGTTCGTGTAGACTTTAACGTTCCATTGGACGAAAATTTCAACATCACAGACGACACTCGTATGGTGAAGGCTATGCCGACAATCAAGAAAATCCTTGCTGAAGGCGGTAGCGTAATCATCGGTTCTCACCTTGGTCGTCCTAAAAAAGGTCCGGAAGACAAATTCTCTTTGAAACACATTGTTGAACACTTGAAAGAACTTCTCCCAGGCACGACTGTAAAATTTGCAAGCGACAGCCGTGGTGAAGTAGCTGTAAACGCAGCAAAAGAACTTCAAGCTGGTGAAGTGCTTCTTCTTGAAAACCTGCGTTTCTACGCAGCTGAAGAAGGCAAACCAAGAGGTTTGGCTGAAGATGCTTCTGACGAAGAAAAGGCAGCAGCTAAAAAAGCTGTTAAAGCTGACCAGAAGAAATTTGCTGAGGAATTGGCAAGCTATGCTGACGCTTACGTAAACGATGCATTCGGTACAGCACACCGTGCACACGCTTCTACTGCAGTTATGGCTGAATTCTTCAAGAGCGAAGACAAAATGTTCGGTTATTTGATGCAAAACGAAGTAAACGCTGTTGAACGCGTTCTTAACCATATTGAACACCCATTCACTGCAATCATGGGTGGTAGCAAGGTTTCTTCTAAAATCGACATCATCACTAACCTTCTTACAAAAGTTGACAACCTTATCATTGCCGGTGGTATGACTTATACATTCGTTAAGGCTCTCGGCGGTTCTATCGGCCAGTCAATTTGCGAAGATGACAAGCTCGACCTCGCTTTGAACATTATCGAAACAGCTAAAAAGAACAACGTAAACCTTGTTTTGGCAGTTGACGCAAAAATCGGTGACGACTTCAGCAACGATTGCAACAGCAAGTTCTGCGATGTTCGCGAAATTCCTGATGGTTGGGAAGGCTTGGATATCGGTCCTAAATCTGAAGAACTCTTTGCTAACGTTATCCGCAATTCTAAGACTATTCTTTGGAACGGTCCTACAGGTGTGTTCGAATTCGAAAACTTCACACACGGTAGCCGCGCAGTAGGTCTTGCTATTGCTGAAGCAACAAAGAACGGTGCATTCTCATTGGTAGGTGGTGGCGACTCTGTAGCTTGTGTCAACAAGTTCGGTCTTGCCGACCAAGTATCTTATGTTTCTACTGGTGGTGGTGCTTTGCTTGAAGCAATCGAAGGCAAAGTTTTGCCGGGTATCGCAGCTGTACAAGCTTAAAAATTACTAAAACATAGACAAAAGCGCTCTTCATTCCTTGAAGGGCGCTTTTTTATTGCTTTTTAAACACCTTAATCAAAAATTTATTTACTACTTTTGCATAGATGAATGCATGCGATTTTATAAGTTAATTTGAAATCGATAAGTATTAAAATACAACCTAAACTCTAAACTCATATTTTTAAAATTATGGCAGAAAACAGAGAAAAATTGTTCGACCAATTCCCACCTGTTTCTACTGAAACATGGAAAGAAAAAGTCGTTGCCGACCTGAAAGGCGCTGATTTCGACAAGAAATTGGTATGGCGAACAAACGAAGGTTTCAATGTGCAGCCAATGTATCGCGCTGAAGACATCGAAAATCTGAAGACTACAGACTCTCTTCCTGGAGAGTATCCGTTCATCAGAGGTACTAAAACCAACAATGAATGGTACATTCGCCAAGCTATTGTAGTTGAGAACGTTGAAGAAGCTAACGCAAAAGCTAAAGACGTAACATCTAAAGGCATCACATCATTAGGCTTCAAGGTAAAGAAAGACGAACTCACTGCTGCCGATTTCAAAACTCTGCTCGACGGTATCAACGTAGAGAAGACAGAAATCAACATCGAAGCTTGTCCACGTCACGCAGTTGCTAATGCAAAAGCTTTGGTTGAATATCTCACATCAGCCAAATTGGTAGACGTTTTCAAAGGCTCCATTAAATTTGATCCGTTTGTAAGACTGCTCAAACACGGTGTTGACTTTGCCGGAGATATCAAAGAAACAGCTAAGGAAATCCTTGCAATAGTTGCTCCTGTTAAGAACCTGAGAGTATTTACTGTTGATTCTGTAATGCTGAGCGATGCAGGTGCTTATATTTCACAAGAACTGGGATATGCTTTGTCTTGGGGTAACGAATGGATGGCTCAATTGACAGAAGCAGGTGTTTCTGCCGACGAAGCTGCCAAACGCATCAAGTTTAACATGGGTATTTCTTCCAACTACTTCATGGAAATTGCAAAATTCCGTGCTGCACGCATGCTTTGGGCTCAAATCGTTAAACAATACAACCCGGAATGTGACTGCGCTTGCAAAATGAATGTTCACGCTACTACATCAAAGTTCAACCAAACAATCTTTGATGCTCACGTGAATTTGCTTCGTACACAAACTGAAACAATGTCAGCAGCTATTGCCGGTGTAGATTCTATCACTGTAACTCCGTTCGACGCTCAATACAAGACTCCGGACGATTTCTCTGAAAGAATTGCCCGCAACCAGCAACTTCTGTTGAAGGAAGAAAGCCACCTCGATAAAATTACAGACCCTGCAGGCGGTTCATATTATGTAGAAACTTTGACTGTTTCTATCGCTGACACTGCTTGGAAACTGTTCCTTGAACTTGAAGAAAAAGGCGGCTTCTATGCTGCACTGAAAGAAGGATATGTTCAGGCTCAGGTAACTGAAACTTCAAAGAAACGTCACGCAGACGTTGCAAGAAGAAAAGAATCTCTGCTTGGTACAAACCAATTCCCGAACTTCAACGAAATGGCAGGCGACAAAATCGTTTTGGAAGGCTGCAAATGCGGTTGTGCACACAATGCTGAAGGCGGTGTAGCAACGATTCCGACAGAAAGAGCTGCCAGCGATTTCGAAGCTCTTCGTCTTGCGACAGAAAAGGCCGCAAACCGTCCGAAAGTATTTATGTTGACAATCGGTAACCTCGCAATGCGCTTGGCCCGTTCTCAATTCTCTGCTAACTTCTTTGCTTGTGCCGGCTACGAAATCATCGACAACCTTGGTTTCAACAGTGTAGAAGAAGGTATCAATGCCGCTATGGAAAAGAAAGCAGATATTGTTGTGTTATGTTCTAGCGACGATGAATATGCAACATTCGCTCCGGAAGCATTCAAACTTCTCAACGGACGTGCTGAATTTGTTGTAGCAGGAAATCCGGCTTGCACTGAAGAACTTCAGGCTGCAGGTATCACAAACTTTGTTCACGTTCGCAGCAATGTTCTTGAAACTTTGCAGGCTTTCAATGCTAAACTATTAAAATAACAGAACAACGATGAGACCAAATTTCAAAAATATAGATATTAAATCGGATGCTTTCAACGTTAAGCACACCCCGATTGCAGAAGGAGAAAAATGGGTTACTCCGGAATTGATTCCGGTAAAACCGATTTACACAAAAGAAGACCTCGAAGGTCTTGAACATCTGAACTACGTAGCTGGTATCCCTCCATTCTTGAGAGGCCCGTACAGCGGTATGTACGCAATCCGTCCTTGGACTATCCGTCAGTATGCAGGTTTCTCTACGGCAGCAGAATCTAATGCATTCTACCGCCGTAACCTTGCATCAGGACAGAAAGGTCTTTCCGTAGCATTCGACCTTGCTACACACCGCGGTTACGATGCTGACCACGAACGCGTTGTCGGTGACGTTGGTAAAGCCGGCGTATCTATCTGTTCAGTTGAAGATATGAAAGTTTTGTTCGACGGTATTCCTTTGAACAAAATGTCTGTATCAATGACAATGAACGGTGCAGTTCTTCCGGTTCTTGCCTTCTACATCAACGCTGGTTTGGAACAGGGCGCAAAATTGGAAGAAATGGCCGGTACTATTCAAAATGATATCTTGAAAGAGTTCATGGTGCGTAACACATACATCTACCCACCGGAATTCTCTATGCGCATTATTGCCGATATCTTTGAATATACTTCACAAAACATGCCTAAGTTCAACTCAATTTCTATCTCTGGTTATCACATGCAGGAAGCAGGTGCAACAGCAGATATCGAGTTGGCTTACACATTGGCTGACGGTCTCGAATACCTCCGTGCCGGTGTAAACGCAGGTATGGACATCGACGCATTTGCTCCGCGTTTGTCTTTCTTCTGGGCTATCGGTATGAACTTCTTCATGGAAATTGCCAAGATGCGTGCAGCACGTATGTTGTGGGCTAAGATCGTTAAGCAATTCAATCCGAAGAACCCGAAATCACTTGCTTTGCGTACACACAGCCAGACTTCAGGTTGGTCACTTACTGAACAGGATCCGTTCAACAACGTTGGCCGTACTTGTATTGAAGCTATGGGTGCTGCTCTCGGTCACACTCAGTCACTTCACACAAATGCACTTGACGAAGCAATTGCATTGCCTACAGACTTCTCTGCACGTATTGCACGTAATACTCAGATCTACATCCAGGAAGAAACCTACATCACTAAAGAAATTGACCCATGGGCAGGTTCTTACTATGTAGAAGCTTTGACAAACGAACTTGCACACAAAGCTTGGGAACACATCCAGGAAATCGAAAAACTTGGCGGTATGGCCAAAGCTATTGAAACTGGTCTTCCTAAACTGCGTATTGAAGAAGCTGCAGCCCGTACACAGGCTCGCATCGACTCAGGTAAGCAAACTATTGTCGGCGTAAACAAATATCGCCTGGAAAAAGAAGATCCTATCGATATCTTGGAAATCGACAATACAGAAGTACGTAAAGAACAAATCGAACGTCTGCACGAACTCCGCGCAAACCGTGACGAAGAAGCAGTTAAGAAAGCATTGGCTGCTATCACAGAATGTGTTCGCACAAAGAAAGGCAACCTGCTTGACTTGGCTGTAAAAGCTGCAGCTGTAAGAGCTTCTTTGGGTGAAATTTCTGACGCTTGCGAAGAAGTAGTTGGACGTTATAAAGCAGTAATTAGAACAATTTCAGGCGTGTACTCATCAGAAACTAAACAAGATCCGGACTTCATCAAAGCACAACAAATGTGCGAAGAGTTCGCTAAGAAAGAAGGTCGTCAACCTCGTATCATGATTGCCAAGATGGGTCAGGACGGTCACGACCGTGGTGCAAAAGTTGTAGCGACGGGTTATGCTGACTGCGGTTTCGACGTAGATATGGGTCCGTTGTTCCAGACTCCGGCAGAAGCTGCCCGTCAGGCTGTTGAAAACGACGTTCACTTCCTCGGCGTATCATCTTTGGCTGCAGGTCACAAGACACTTGTACCGCAAGTTATCGAAGAACTGAAGAAATTGGGTCGCGAAGACATCATCGTTATCGCTGGTGGTGTTATCCCGGCACAAGACTACGACTTCCTTTACAAGGCAGGTGTAGCAGCAATCTTCGGTCCTGGTACTCGCATTCCGCAAGCAGCTATCAAGATGCTCGAAATCTACAACTCTACAGCTGAATAATTCAATTGTAGCAATTGTTTGAATACATTGTCACCAATAACAAGGTTGACATCCAAAATAAAAATCACAGCATGGTTTCCGTGCTGTGATTTTTTTATAAACACTCTATACTTTTTATTTTACAAATAATACCTCCAACTTCACCTATTCTACCCTACACATAATATTATATCCAAAAGTAAGCGACTATATATAACCATCATTTGGTTTTGGCATTTAATTTCTCTGCCTTTATAGAATTTGGAGGTTAACATACAATTGCAAAACCAGAAAAATTGCATTTTCGTTTGCCACTGCGCTCACCTTTTGCTATCTTTGCCAATAAAAAACAAACAAAATGAAAGATCAATTACAAAAGAAGCTAAGTGATTCGCCTGCGTGGCGGTGGACAGCGCTATTGCTATTGGCATTAGCCATGTTCTGTTCATACATTTTTATGGACATTCTGTCTCCTATTAAGGACCTTATGCAATCGACACGCGGTTGGGATTCCACTGCATTCGGAACAATGCAAGGTTCGGAAACATTCCTCAATGTGTTTGTGTTCTTCCTCATTTTTGCGGGTATCATCCTCGACAAAATGGGTGTACGCTTTACAGCCGTTCTTTCCGGTGCAGTAATGCTGGTTGGTGCCATCATCAACTGGTATGCCGTTACTGAATCATTTATGGGCAGCAGCCTTGAAAACTGGTTCAACAACAATCTGAACTACATTCCTGGATTTGATGAACTTGGAATATCTCCTTTCTATGAAGGCATGCCGGCTTCTGCTAAATTTGCCGCTATCGGCTTCATGATCTTCGGTTGCGGTGTTGAAATGGCAGGTATCACCGTTTCACGCGGTATCGTAAAATGGTTTAAAGGAAAAGAAATGGCGTTGGCAATGGGCTCGGAAATGGCGTTGGCTCGTCTGGGTGTTGCAACCTGTATGATTTTCTCTCCGGTATTTGCGAAACTTGGCGGTGATATCGATGTTTCCCGCTCTGTTGCGTTCGGTGTCGTATTGCTGATGATTGCGCTCATCATGTTCCTTGTATATTTCGTTATGGATAAGAAACTGGATGCGCAAACCGGCGAGGCTGAAGAAAAGGACGATCCATTCAAAATCAGCGATATTGGAAAAATTCTCCGTAGCAGCGGCTTCTGGTTGGTTGCATTGCTGTGTGTACTTTACTATTCAGCCATTTTCCCGTTCCAGAAATATGCCGTAAATATGCTTCAATGCAACCTCACATTTACGGAAGTTGACCCTAACTCATTCTGGGCAACTAATACAGTAACCGTTATCCAATACTGCATCATGCTCGTTGTGGCAGCAGCTGCATTCATGAGCAACTTCTCGAAAAATGTAAAAATGAAATACACCCTGTTGGCTGTAGCCATCATTTCATTGGTGATATTCTGTTACATGGGTTACATGCGTCAAAGTGCAGAAACAGTGTTTGCCGTGTTCCCGTTGCTGGCCGTAGGTATCACCCCTATTCTCGGCAACTATGTTGACCACAAAGGCAAAGCTGCAACCATGCTGATTCTCGGCTCCGTACTTTTGATTGCCTGCCACCTTACATTTGCCTTCATCCTTCCAATGTTCAAAGGCAATATGGTCGGCGGAACAATCATTGCCTATGTCACAATTCTTGTACTTGGTGCCAGCTTCTCACTTGTACCGGCATCACTCTGGCCAAGCGTTCCTAAATTGGTTGACGCAAAAATCATCGGTAGTGCATATGCTTTGATTTTCTGGATTCAAAACATCGGCTTGTGGCTTTTCCCGATTCTTATCGGCAAAGTGCTTGACAGCACAAACCCACAACTGGTAGCTGACCTTCAAAGCGGCGCCATCACTCCGGAAGTAGCTGCCATATCCTACGACTATACAGCACCACTGGTTATGTTGGCTTGTCTTGGCATCGCAGCCCTATTGCTCGGATTCGTACTGAAAATCATTGACAAGAAGAACGGATACGGACTCGAAAAACCGAACATCACAGAATAAACATATTTAACATTTCAATCACAAGAGCTCCTCATTATTTTCATCTAAAAATAGTGAGGAGTTCATTTTTTTTACTAACTTTGTTAAAGACATAAAATCAAATTCAAATGAAGAAGCTAAATTTTTACGCCGGACCTTCTATTCTGAGCGAATTCACAATCCAAAACACAGCTGATGCTGTACGTAATTTCAACGGAACAGGACTTTCTATTCTTGAAATCTCTCACAGAAGTAAAGAATTCCAAGCTGTTATCGACGAAGCCAACGCCTTAATCAAGGAATTGCTCGAAATTCCAGCTGGCTACGAAGTATTGTTCCTTGGAGGTGGTGCAAGCTTGCAGTTCTGCATGGTGCCGTTCAACTTGCTGAAAAAGAAAGCAGCTTATGTTGACAGCGGTGTGTGGGCAAACAAAGCTATCAAAGAAGCGAAACTCTTTGGAGAAGTTGAAGTCGTAGCCTCTTCGAAAGAAGCAAATTACACATACTATCCTAAAGACTTCACAGTTCCGGCTGATGCCGACTATCTCCATATCACTACAAACAACACCATCTACGGTACAGAACTTCGCAAAGATCCAGAAGTAAATGTACCATTGGTTGCTGACATGTCAAGTGATATTTTCTCAAGAAAAATCGATGTTTCCAAATATGACGCCATCTATGCCGGTGCTCAAAAGAACCTCGCACCTTCAGGCGTAACACTGGTTATCGTCAAAGAAGATGCTCTTGGAAAAGTTGACCGTCAAATCCCTACTATGCTTGACTATCGTACACACGTCAGCAAAGGTTCCATGTTCAATACTCCTCCTGTATTGCCTATATACTCTGCTTTGCAGACATTGAAATGGTACAAAGAATTGGGCGGTGTTGAAGCTATGGAAAAGGTTGGCCTTGAAAAAGCCGCAGCACTTTACGACGCTATCGACAACAGCAAGATTTTCGTTGGAACAGCCAATCCGGAAGACCGTTCTATCATGAACGTATGCTTCGTTTTGCGTCCGGAATATGCTGAACTTGAAAAACAATTCATCGATTTCGCAAGCGAAAAAGGCATCGTAGGCATCAAGGGCCACCGTTCAGTTGGCGGATTCCGTGCTTCCATCTATAATGCAATGCCGATGTCAACTGTCCAAGTACTCATCGACACAATGAAAGAATTCGAACGCAAACTCTAATTGGTCATGAAAATATTAGTTGCAACTGAAAAGCCTTTTGCAGCCGTTGCTGTTGAAGGCATACGCAAAGAAATAGAAGGAGCTGGCCACGAACTTATCCTGTTGGAAAAAGGCACAAAAGATGACTTATTGAAAGCCGTAGTAGAAGCTGACGGTCTTATCATCCGCAGCGACATTGTCGATACTGCCGTTTTGGATGCAGGAAAAAATCTGAAAGTGATTGTTCGTGCCGGTGCGGGTGTTGACAACGTAGACCTTGCCGCTGCAAAAGAACGCAACATTTGCGTAATGAACACTCCAGGACAAAACTCCAATGCCGTTGCTGAACTTGTATTCGGTATGCTTGTAATGATGATTCGCAACCAATATAATGGAACATCAGGCACTGAACTGAAAGGCAAGACATTGGGTATCCATGCTTATGGCCAAGTAGGCCGCAACGTGGCACGTATCGCTAAAGGCTTCGGCATGACAGTTTCTGCCCTCGACCCATTTGTAAAAGACGAGGATATGATTGCCGACGGCATCACTCCTATACATTCCGTTGAAGAACTTTACACAAAGAACCAATATGTTTCGCTTCATATTCCGGCAACTCCGGAAACACGCAACTCCATTGGCGAAAATTACGTAAAACTGATGCCTAAAAACGGCGTGCTTATCAACACAGCCCGAAAGGAAATCATCAACGAAGAAAGTTTGGCAGAAGCATTGCGCAACCGTACAGATATTCGCTATATCAGCGATATCAAACCTGACAGCGCAGAAAAGATGACTGAGGAATTTGGCGCACGTGTATTCTTCACTCCAAAGAAAATGGGCGCTCAAACTGCCGAAGCTAACATCAATGCCGGTATTGCAGCCGCACGCCAGACCGTTGCTTTCCTAAAAGATGGTTGGAACAAATATCAAGTAAACAAATAAACTTGCTAAAATTAAACATCAAAGGACGACCGGAAATTCCCAGTCGTCCTTTTTATTCCATAAACGTTTTCGCCCAAATCCGTATTTCTCTCCATATTTTTGAGGACACACAAAATTCCCAAACTTGCAAAGAATTGCATCAGGAAAAGCAAAACAGATACCTTACGTTTTATTCGTCAACATTTGTTGGCCTCTAAAGTTTTTGAAACAAGCAGAAAGATATAAAAGTCGAATAATATTGGCATAAAAAAACTCCCCACGAATCACTTCGTAGGGAGCCTAAGCCTTTTAATCGGTTACGCAATATGATTAACAAATTAATTAAATCCTTATGCTGCAAAATTACAACACCCAGGCAAACCCGGCAATCGCATTAAATTGGTAAATCACCTGCGTATTCTACCTATATGTTAGTATTTACTGCTTATTCTTCGTCCTGAACGGGAGTTTTAGGCAACATCAACTGCAATAGCAAATATCCGACAGCTCCCGAAAGCAATGAACCTACAAGGATACCCAACTTCGAAGAATTGAGAAGGTCCAAGTGTGCAACAGGGTCGAACGACAAGTTTGCAATGAACAGTGAAACCGTAAATCCAATACCTCCCAGCATCGAAACAGCCGAAATCATCTTCCAATTGGCACGATATGGCATTGGTGCCAATTTCAGTTTGACAGCCAGCCAAGTGAACGACAATATACCAAGGAACTTACCAAGAAACAAGCCGCTGATAACAGCAAGGCTGACACCGCTATACAAGTCTGAGAATGCCATATCACCCAAGAAAATACCGGCATTGGCAAAAGCAAACAACGGAATAATCAAATAGTTTACAACCGGGTGCAATGAGTCTTCCAGCTCCTGAAGCGGAGAAATGACCTTATCGGAAGCCGACTCTATCTGTTTCAACCAGTTCATCTGCTCCTTCGACAAAATACGTCCGCTGTCAGTTCCTTCTTTATCATCCTTTTCAGGAAAATGCGAAATACTTTCACGAATAATAGAAATATATTTTTTCGGATGGAACACCGGTTTTGCCGGAATACAGAAAGCTACTATCACACCTGCAATCGTAGGATGAATGCCTGAATTCAAGAACAAGTACCACACTGCTCCACCCAGCAGCAGATAGAAAATCTTACTTTGTATTTTCAACACCGAACCCAACAGCAACAGGCCGATAGCCACAAGAGAATACAAAAGATAAACGTATTCAATTCCAGTTGAGTAACATGTGGCAATCACCAAAATACCGCCAATATCATCAACCACAGCCAAGGTAGTCAAAAATATTTTCAACGAAATGGGAACACGGTTGCCCAGCATTGCCAAAACTCCCAACGAGAATGCGATATCAGTTGCCATCGGAATTGCTGCGCCGTTTACGTATTCCGTACCATTGCTCAGTACAAAAAATATCAACACCGGCACAGCCATACCACCAACAGCTGCGATGATAGGCAATAAAGCCTGCTTGATTGACGACAATTCGCCGACAAGCACCTCACGCTTGATTTCCAACCCTATCGTAAAAAAGAACACAGCCATCAACGCATCATTGATGAACTGCATGAATGTCATGGAATGCCCACCATGGCTAAACAGGTTAAAATTACCTATCTGCAACGACAACTCCTGATTCCACAACCAAAAATAATAGTCGCTAACAACCGGCAAATTAGCCACAACAAGTGCCAACACCGTTGCAACAATCAACGGATTACCGGCCTTTGCATAGCTGACTATCATCTTTTTAGCCGAATAATAAATGTTTCTTTCCATATACAATTAACCTAAAATAATCTTAAAAACCATACCCCTACGACAAATTAGTCAAGTTTCAGCACCGCAAGGAATGCCTTCTGCGGAACCTCTACCGAACCAATTTGCTTCATGCGCTTCTTTCCCTTTTTCTGCTTTTCCAAAAGTTTGCGCTTACGGCTGATATCACCACCGTAACATTTTGCCGTCACATCCTTACGAACGGCCTTGATAGTTTCACGAGCAATAATCTTTGCGCCGATAGCTGCCTGAATGGCTATATCAAATTGCTGACGCGGTATCAGTTCTTTCAGTTTCTCACACATACGGCGTCCGAATGTCACGGAATTGTCGACATGTGTCAGCGTGCTCAGCGCGTCAACCGATTCTCCGTTCAACAAAATATCGAGTTTCACGAGTTTTGACTCGCGGAAATCATGCAAATGATAATCAAATGAAGCATATCCTTTGGAAATACTCTTGAGCTTGTCGTAAAAGTCGATTACGATTTCACCCAACGGCATATCGAAAATCAGTTCTACACGATTACCGGAAATAAATTCCTGTTTCACCAGTTCACCGCGCTTGCCCAAACACAAGGTCATAATCGGGCCGATGAAATCAGTTGTAGAAATAATCGATGCACGGATATAAGGCTCCTCGATATGTTCAATCAATGTCGGCTCCGGAAGTCCTGACGGATTGTGCACCTCTGTCTCATTACCTTTCTTGTCGAATACTTTATAAGAAACATTAGGAACTGTTGTAATGACATCCATATCAAATTCACGGCCCAGACGTTCCTGCACAATTTCCATATGAAGCAGTCCCAAGAAACCGCAACGGAAACCGAATCCGAGCGCAGCCGACGATTCCGGCTGGAATGTAAGAGAAGCATCATTAAGTTGCAGTTTTTCCAACGAAGCCCGCAAATTTTCAAAATCCTCTGTTTCTATCGGATAAACACCGGCAAACACCATCGGCTTCACTTCCTGGAAACCATCGATTGCCGCATCACAAGGATTAGCCACATGGGTAATCGTATCGCCCACCTTCACTTCCTTCGAAGTCTTGATACCGGAAATGATATAACCCACATTACCTGTCGACAATTCAGCCTCAGGCTGCATATTCAGTTTCAGGACACCGATTTCTTCCGCATAATATTGCTTTTCAGTATTGACGAATTTTACAAAGTCGCCCTTCTTGATACTGCCGTTTACAATCTTGAAATAAGCAATAATACCACGGAACGGATTGAACACAGAGTCAAAAATCAAAGCCTGAAGCGGCGCATCTGGATCACCCGACGGAGCCGGTACGCGTTCCACAATCGCTTTCAGCACATCAGGAATACCGATACCGGTTTTTCCACTGGCACGAATAATATCCTCATGACGGCATCCCAGCAAATCAACAATCTGATCCTCTACCTCCTCCGGCTTGGCACTTTCCAAGTCCACTTTATTGACAACGGGAATAATTTCCAAATCATTGTCAATCGCCATATACAGGTTTGAGATAGTCTGCGCCTGAATACCCTGAGTTGCATCTACAATCAGAAGTGCGCCCTCACAAGCGGCAATGGAACGGGAAACTTCATAAGAAAAGTCGACGTGTCCCGGAGTGTCAATCAAATTTAATATATATGTTTCACCATTGTGCTCATATTGCATCTGAATAGCATGGCTCTTGATTGTAATGCCACGCTCACGTTCCAAATCCATATCATCAAGCACCTGATTCTGCAAATCTTTGCCGGAAACTGTGTTTGTATATTCCAACAGTCGGTCGGCAAGTGTACTCTTTCCGTGGTCAATATGTGCTATAATACAAAAATTGCGGATATTCTTCATATCTTGTTTAGATGTTTCATTTTTAACCTGCCGAATACGCACGCATTCGGCAACATTACACTTATTTTATGCAAAATTACAGAAAAATGCCGGGATATTCTAATAAAATGTGAGTTTAGCCGCAAAAAACACACCCCAACCCTTATTTTTCAACGATGACCTTCATTCCGTCGTATGCGAATTCCACATTTTCGGGCACAAGCCGACCTATATTGCGGGCCAATCCTATTCCATGGCTCATGTGTATGAGATATGCCTTTTTCGGCTTCACTCGTTCTATCACCTGCAACGTTTCCTTCAAGCAAAAATGCGACAAATGCGGTTCTATACGCAGCGCATTAATAACCAAAACTTCAACCCCTTCAAGTAGCGGATAAGTAGATTCCGGCACGGATTTACAATCTGTAATATACGCCAGTTTTCCTATCCGATAACCGTAAACAGGCAATTTATAGTGCATCACCGGAAGTGGAACGACCTTCACCCCCCGAACAAAAAAAGGGTTTCCGTTCAATTCATGAAGCTCAAACGACGGCACACCCGGATAAGGATGTTTGATAAAACAATACGGAATGCGAGCACGGATGTCTGCCAACACATTCGGCTGGCCGTAAACATCGAACGAATCAGGCACACAATATGGACGCAAATCGTCCATACCTCCAACGTGGTCATAATGGTTGTGTGTCAACAACAGCGCATCTAAATGCCGGTCTTTCACCTGCAATATCTGAGAGCGGAAATCCGGACCGCAGTCAAGCAACAGGGAAACACCGTCAACCCGAACAATCGCAGAACAGCGCAATCGCCGGTCACGATGGTCATTCGAACGACAAACTTCACAATTGCAGCCAATTTGCGGCACACCTGTAGAAGTACCTGTTCCCAAAAATTCTATTTCTGTCATGACTTTCCGTTTTATTGCCGGAATTGAACAAGCAATCCGTCTTCAAAAATCACATACACTCCATTATCATAGCTCCACCGTTCATACATTCCGCCATGAGTCGGCATCCGCTCAATAGATGAAGGATTTCCCAACGACAACGAGCACTCGTCTTTCGTCATACCCACAGCAATCTGTCCATTGATGATACGTTCCCAGTTGACATCTGTAATTGTCTTATAGGATTTGCGGATATCCGTAAAAGAGAAAAGTTTGTCAAACGTCATGTTTTTCACCGAAGCGGAAGATGAAGACATAAATACGCCGGCATCTTTTCCTTCACAACGGAAACGGACAAAAAAAGGATAAACCACATCACCCGGCTCAACCGACACGATTTCAACAGGCACATATTTCAAGCCACCTTTCAACAAACGGTCCGAATCATACCATAGTGATGTTTTTATATAAAGTTGCCGTGAGGCAAGCAGTCCGTTAACACGCGCCACATAATCAAGGTCAATGAGAAAAGGCGCTACATATTCCGGTCGGACGGTTTGAATCTCCTCTATCGTCTTTCCCGTATTGTATTGATAAACATTCTTTCCGTCTGAAAATGAAACTACAAGATCCTCCGAATTGTCAATCTGCCGGATAAACTTATAACCCGTGTATTCCAATGTGTCGCCTTTCAATTCCAACGTCGAGACATCGTAATCGGCAGACGGATTGAATATCAGCCGCACGTTGTTGTCAACCACAAAGAATTTTTTGCCAGGCTTCCATTTCAAGAAATCTTCCGGAAAAACAGTATCGAAGAACAGTTCCTCTTCAGTTTTCATATCCGCTTTTACCTTTGCAACATCCTTTGCCGTAATTCGGCCGGTGTGCTCGACACCCGTAAAACAACTATAAAATAAAAACAGCGAAACTATATATGCAATCGGTTTAAAATACATTTCCTTAAAATTATCTTACCGCAAATATAAAATCAAACTGAATAATAATTGCTATATTTGTGTCTCTTTTTGAAAAAATTATGGAAAGCAACTTTGACAAGGAGCATTTGTGGCATCCTTACACATCGACAATAAACCCTCTCCCCACTTATAAAGTAGAAAGCGCTTCGGGGGTAAGAATCAAACTGGAAGACGGTACAGAACTCATCGACGGAATGTCGTCGTGGTGGGCCGTTGTCCACGGTTACAACAATCCAGTATTGAACGAGGCAGCAAAACGACAAATCGACAAAATGTCGCATGTCATGTTCGGAGGTTTCACTCACGAACCAGCTCTCGAACTGGGAAAACTGTTGTTGTCGGTAGTTCCGCCGAACATGAACAACATTTTCTATGCCGACTCCGGCTCTGTTGCCGTGGAAGTGGCACTGAAAATGGCCATACAGGCAGCCATCAGCAAATATGGCAACACACAAAAGACAAATTTTGTAACAATCCGTTCGGGCTACCATGGCGACACATGGAACGCCATGTCGGTATGCGACCCGGTGACCGGAATGCACAGCCTGTTCGGTCCGTCACTGACTCCGCGCTATTTTGCTCCGGCGCCAGCCTGCCGTTATCACGACGAATGGGACGAAAAAGATACCGCAGAATTGGAACGCATCATAGTTGAACATCATGACAAACTTGCCGGTCTTATACTGGAACCTATCGTGCAAGGTGCCGGCGGAATGCGTTTCTACCACCCGAACTATCTTGTGAAAGCGAGAGAACTCTGCGACCGTTACGGACTCTATTTGATTTACGACGAAATAGCAACCGGATTTGGTCGTACCGGTAAACTGTTTGCATGGGAACATGCCGGAGTAATGCCCGACATCATGTGCATCGGTAAGGCTCTCACCGGCGGTTATTTGACAATGAGCGCCGTGCTTACTACGAAAGATGTTGCAGACACCATTTCAAAAGGTGCGGCAGGCGTACTGATGCACGGCCCCACATTCATGGGCAATCCTTTGGCTTGTGCCATTGCCTGCGCTTCCTTCAAGCTGTTGATGGAATTCGACTGGCAAAACAAGGTAAAACACATCGGATCCACCATGAATGAAAAGATGGCAGAAGCTCGTAATTATGACAACGTAGCAGATGTCCGCGTATTAGGAGCCATCGGAGTTATTGAGATGAAATCACCCGTCGATGTTGGCGAGTTCCAAAAACTATGCGTTAAAGAAGGTATCTGGGTGCGTCCGTTCGGCAAACTGGTATATATTATGCCGCCATTTATCATTTCCGACACAGATCTGACGTTCCTAATCCACAAACTGCTGAAAATTGTAAAGACGCTATGACCGACAAATTTTCCCAAGTACTGACTGAGCTTGAAGCGAGTGGCAACTTCCGGAAAATTCCAGATGAAGCAACTGGGGAATTGGTCGACCTTTCATCGAACGACTACATGGGCATTGCCGCCGACAAAAAATTGTTGGAAGAGTTTTATGCACAAACTCCTGCCGGCGCATTCCGTTTTTCGTCATCGGCTTCACGCCTGTTTTCTGACAGACAGACAGAATTTTTTGCTTTGGAAAACCTGTTGGCTTCGCTCTACCATAAAGAAGCCTTGATATTCAACAGCGGCTACCACTGCAACACCGGTGTCATTTCAGCTCTTGCAGACAAAAGCACCCTCATACTTGCCGACAAACTGGTTCACGCCAGCATCATCGACGGCATTATCCTCTCACGCGCGGAATTCACAAGATTCCGCCATAACGACTTGAATCATCTCCGCACTCTGCTTGAAAAAAATTCGGGACATTACGAAACAATTCTGGTTGTCGTTGAATCCATTTACAGTATGGACGGTGACATCTGCAACCTGCAGGAACTTGTTGCCCTGAAAAAAGAATTTCCCAACGTGCTTCTTTACGTTGATGAAGCCCACGGTTTCGGAGTAAGAGGGAAATTTGGTCTTGGCATTGCTGAAGAATACAACGTCATCCCCGATATCGATATCCTTGTCGGCACTTTGGGGAAAGCGGCGGCATCAGCCGGCGCATTTGTCATCACCAACGACATTCTGAAAAAATTCTTAATAAATAAGGCCCGCAGCTTTATTTTCTCGACTGCTTTGCCTCCAGTTTCATGCTTATGGAGTAAATTTGTGGTCGAAAAATTGACCGAAATGGAAAGCCGACGGGCACACTTGCTGGAAACCAGCGAATTTCTCAACGAGCATTTCGCGACATACAACCAAGACATCCGCAGCCATTCGCAAATCGTTCCGCTGATTGTGGGCGACAGCAAAAAAGCAGTGGATTTGTCCGTTCGGTTAAAGAATCTCGGATATCAGGCATTGCCGATACGGACACCGACCGTACCCAAAGGCACAGAACGCATCCGTTTCAGCCTGAATGCCGACATCACAACGGAAACAGCCAAAAAACTGCTGACTGACTTAAAAACGATTTTATGAAATATAGTTTTCTCAAAAAAGACAGAAAAAAGTCCCTCATACTATTTTTTACAGGATGGAGTATGGACACTACCCCATTCACCGGATTGTCACAACTTGACTGCGACAGTATCGTGGTGTACGATTATACAGACCTGTCACTTGAGAAAAACATACTTGACGGATATGCCAACGTATTTGTGTTTGCATGGTCGTTCGGCGTATATGCCGCAGCATACTGGCTGCAGAAAGAGAACGTCCACCCGACTATGGCAGTAGCAATAAACGGCACATTGTCGCCTATCGACGATGAACAGGGAATACCTGCCGGCGTTTTCAACGGCACTTTAGAAAATCTGTCAGAAAAGTCATTACAGAAATTCTATCGCCGAATGTGCCAGTCGACAGAGCAATATACCGCATTCTTGAACGTACGTCCGGAACGTGACCTCGAATCACTTCGAAACGAACTGATAGCTATCCGCGATTTGTCGGCACAGCGACCGGAGGTTTTCAAAGGGTGGACAAAGGCCTATATTGCTGACGACGACCGCATTTTTCCTGCCGCCAACCAAGTCAAGGCATGGAACACAGCAGGCGTTGCCTTCACACATTTACAATCGGCCCACCTTCCGAAGGACATCACGACTCTCATCGCTGCCAACCTTGTTGACAAACGGCTCGTCAAGCAGCATTTCGAGAAATTTCTGCCCACATACGACGCTAACGCCGTATGCCAAAGCCGCATAGCCGACACCCTTTTCCAAAAATGGGAAAAGGCAGGATTTGCACAAGGCAAGAAAATTTATGAGTTAGGCTGCGGAACAGGAATGTTCACAAAAACCTATGTTCCCCATCTTCAGCCTAAAAATCTCTTGCTTAACGACATTGCCGAAATACCCTCTCAGTACTTCGACAACTTGGAATGCCCTTATACGTTCACACATGATGATGCCGAGTATGCTGTGCGCAACGAAAAATTCGACTACATTGTTTCTGCCTCGGCTGTTCAATGGTTTGAGAACATTCCGGCATTTCTGCAACGAACAAAAGGCAATCTGGCCGACAAGGGCATGCTTGTCTTTTCAAGTTTCGGCAAAAGCAACCTGAAGGAACTGCGTGTGCTGACAGGCTCATCGCTCCATTACCTGTCTCTCACAGAATGGGAAGAAGCACTCCGCGAAAACGGGTACGAAATTATCGAGCTTTCGGAGGAAGAAATTGTTCTTCCGTTTGCATCACCCCTCGAACTCATCAAAAGTTTAAAATATACGGGAGTAAATGGTGTCAAGACCATATCAGCCCTGACAAAAACGAAAGTGCAGAATCTGAAAAACGAACTGCCGGCAAAAGACGGCATATATGCACTGACATACAACCCCATTTACATTATTGCCCGATTAAAATAAACACTACACTATGAAAGAAATTATATTTGTAAGCGGTATCGGTACGAATGTTGGCAAAAGCTATGCCACCGGATGGCTTGCCAACAAGTTGAATTCTGAAAAGAAGAATGCCATCACTCTGAAAATGATTCAGACCGGCAATGACGGATATTCGGAGGACATTGACATCCATCGTAAAATAATGGGACTACCTCTGCTCGATGAAGACAAGGACTTCACAACTGCTCCCATCATTATGACCTATCCGGCATCTCCGCACTTGGCAGCGAAAATAGACCATTGCACGATTGACCTCTCAAAAATTGACAGCTCAACCGAGAAGCTGTTTGAAAAATATGACACCATACTTATGGAAGGTGCAGGCGGACTGATGGTTCCTATCACTGAAACCTATACAACTATCGACTACATCCGCGAACACAATTTGCCGTTGGCTCTTGTCACAAACGGACAGCTTGGTTCCATCAGTCACACGCTTCTTGCACTTGAAGCCATCAAGACACGGCAAATCAAATTGAAATATGTGGTCTACAACCCTTATTTTGATGAAGACAAAATCATAGCGGAAGAAACCCAAAAGTATTTGGGAGAGTTTCTAAAAAAGAATTTTCCGGAAACGGAATATCTTATTATGAACAAATAAAAACAGAATGACCGACACATTAGACAGATATACGATTTCCATCACGAAAGAGGAACTTTCAGAAATGCCACGCGTTGAATACAACGGCGTGGTTCGTGTTGTTGATACTGCCGCTGAAATGAAAAAAGCCGTCAGTATTCTCAAAAAATACGATATTCTGGGATTTGACACGGAATCCAAACCGACTTTCAAAAAAGGGGCAACCATCCATGTTTCCCTCATACAGATTGCAACGGAAGACATTTGTTTCCTGTTTAGAATCAAGAAGCTGAAAGACATCGAACCGCTTCGCGAACTCATGGAATCGGAACAGATACTGAAGATAGGCCTGTCGATTCACGATGACTTTAACATCATGTCACACGACTATCATTTCACCCCCAAGGGATTTGTCGATTTGCAGAAACTTGTTCCAAAATACAAGTTCTCCAACACAAGCCTACAGAAAATATATGCCATTCTTTTTGAAGAACGCATTTCAAAAAGCCAACAGCTTTCCAATTGGGATGCGGAGGAACTTACCGATGCCCAGATGAAATATGCGGCCATTGACGCATGGTCGTGCATACAAATCTACAAACGGCTCGTACACCAGCATTTCGACCCATCATCCTCAAAATACAAAAAAAACATTCCAGAAAATGAAAATTAAGAAATCCACATTTTTGCCAGCCATCCTTCTGATTTATCTCTTTGTCATGGCATACATCGGACGAGACCTGCTCTTTGCCGGTGAATATGTGCACTATTTCAGCGTGTTCGGAGTGTCGTTGATTGTTATTGTCATTCTCCATTTCACACTGAAAAAAAGAGAAAAAATGAAAGAACGGCAAAATAGCCAGGACAAACCGGAAGACAAGAACAATATCTAACACAAAAAATTTGCAATCTTTCTAATTATTAGTAACTTTGCTTAGTTTTGAAAACTTAACTATAAAATAATATATGGAAAACGAACTCTTGAAACAAGTAACAGAAAAGGCTAACAAATGGCTTGGCGCAGAATACGACGCAGAGACCAGAGAAGCCGTTAAAGCAATGCTTGAAAGCGAAGATAAGACAGAACTTATCGAAAGCTTCTATAAAGACCTTGAATTCGGTACCGGTGGCTTGCGCGGAATTATGGGTGCAGGAACAAACAGAATGAACATATACACCGTTGGTGCCGCAACCCAAGGCTTGGCAAACTACTTGAAAGTAGCGTTCGCTGACTTGGATGAAATTAAGGTTGTCGTAGGTCATGACGTTAGAAACAACAGCCGTAAATTTGCTGAAATCGTGGCAGACATCTTCTCAGCTAACGGCATTAAGGTATATCTTTTCGACTCATGCCGCCCTACTCCTGAAATTTCATTTGCCATCCGTCACCTCGGTTGCCAAAGCGGTGTAATCATCACAGCTTCACACAACCCGAAAGAATACAACGGATACAAGGCATATTGGAATGACGGTGCTCAAATGATTGCGCCTCACGACGTAAATACTATCAACTATGTAAACGAAGTGAAGAGCGTAAGTGAAATCAAATTCGAAGGCGACAAGTCAAAAATCCAAATCATCGGCGAAGACATTGACACTGTATACCTTGAAAAAATCAAAGCTCTTTCATTGAGCCCGGAAGCTATCAAGAAGCACCATGACATGAAAATTGTCTACACTCCTATTCATGGTACTGGCGGCAAGCTCATCCCGCGTTCATTGAAAAACTTCGGTTTCACAAACATTATCAATGTTCCGGAACAGGATATTGAAAGCGGTGATTTCCCAACAGTAGAATCTCCGAACCCGGAAGAACCTTCAGCAATGGCTATGGGTATTGCCAAAGCAAAAGAAACCGGCGCTGAAATCGTTTTGGCTTCAGACCCGGATGCTGACCGTATCGGTTTGGTAATCCGTGACAACAATGGCGAATATGTTCTTATCAACGGTAACCAAATTGCCCTGATTTTCTTGAACTACCTGATGACAAGAAACACTGAACTCGGCACACTTACCGGTAACGAATATATTGTAAAAACTATCGTAACCACTGAAACTATCCGTAAAATTGCAGAAGCACAGCACATCAAAATGTTCGACTGCTACACTGGTTTCAAATGGATTGCGAGCGTAATGCGCGAAAACGAAGGCAAAGGCCGTTATCTCGGTGGCGGTGAAGAAAGCTATGGCTTCCTCGTACAGGACTTTGTTCGCGACAAAGACTCCGTTTCAGCAATCTCCATCATGGCTGAAATCGCTGCCTGGGCTAAAGAAAAGGGCATGAACATGATTGAAATGCTCGAGGACATCTACTTGAAATACGGATTCTCACGCGAGAAAGGTATCTCACTCGTACGTAAAGGCAAATCAGGTGCTGAAGAAATTGCAGCAATCATGAAGCAGTTCCGCGAAAATCCGCCGAAAACCCTTGCAGGTTCACCGGTAGTTGTCATGAAGGACTTCCAATCACTTGTGAAAACAAACACAACTGACGGAACGACTGAAAAACTCGATATGCCGACAACTTCAAACGTGCTCCAATATTTTACTGCCGACGACACTAAAGTTTCAATCCGTCCTTCAGGAACAGAACCAAAAATCAAATTCTACATTGAAGTACGCGACAACTTGAAAGATGCTGCCGATTATGCTGCTGCACAAGAACGTGCCGACAAGAAAATCGAGCAACTCAAAAAAGACCTCGGAATCTAAAAAAGTTTCCAATATACTGACAAAGGCCTTCCACAACGGAGGGCCTTTGTCTTTTATGCAACTTAATGAAACGAAGTTACAGTCTCATTATTGTATGAAAAAACAATTTTTGATTGTATTTTTTTGAGAAAAATTTCTTTTTTTCAAAAAAAACACATAGCTTTGCCACATAAACTTAAAATAAGTAACCCCATTAGATTAACCAACATAAAATAATTCTGCCTATCGAATCTACATTACTCTATAAATAAAACATATTGATTAATGGAAGATTTATTTGCGTTAACTGACGAGCGACTTGTTTGCTTGTATGCCGAAGGCAATAACAGTGCTTTCGACGTGTTGTTGCAAAGACACCAAAGCCGTGTTTTTTCCTACATACTTAATATAGTAAAAAACAAAGACCTTGCTGACGACTTGTTTCAGGAAACATTCGTCAAGGCCATAGTAACCATCAATCAAGGACGATATTCGGAGAACGGAAAATTCCCCGCATGGATTACGCGCATTGCGCACAACTTGATTATCGACTACTACCGACAGGAAAAATCCATGGCGCAAGTATCTTGTGACAATGAAGGAGTCGACATCCTCAACAAAAAAGAACTGAGCGAGGAAACGGTGGAAGATTCTATCGTCCGACACCAAATTCTTAGCGATGTGAAGAAACTGGTAAAATCCTTACCGGAATCTCAACGTGCCGTGCTCGAAATGAGATACTACAAAAACATGAGTTTCAAAGAAATTGCAGAGACTACCGGAGTCAGCATCAACACGGCATTGGGAAGAATGCGCTATGCCATTTTAAACCTCCGACGCATTGCTGAAGAAAAAAACATCATTCTTACATTATAAGAAACAGGCTTCACGATATAAAAACGACATTCTTCAAAAAAAGGATGTCGTTTTTTTGTGCAGCAATACAATGACACAAGCAACACTTACGTTATCAATGTGAATGTTAACAAGATACTGCCTATGGATAAAAACTCTACACAGTTAATGGAAAAAAAATCTGTACTTCGTGGAGAACAACAAGTACAACCTAAAAAATCAACCATTGAATTTCTAAAGCAGTTTGCACGCGCCTATTCCTACAACAAGCAAATGCCGATGGAATTAGGCAATTTTATAGCAAACTAAAAAGAAAAACGTATTATTCGGCGATGGGAAGCAGATAATTCTCATCGCCGTTTATTATTTCATTATTTTTGATTATTTTTGTCGCTACGATAATCCGCGAAAGTGACTATCGACAAATATTGTATAAACTATCTAAAGAATGGTTTATTACGTCGATTTTCGTTTTGAAGAAATCTGAAGAATCAAGATATTTGTATTCGATTTCGGCTTACAGCGAAAAAGCGGAATGTAATTAATTGGTAAACGAAAACTAAGCATAGTGAAACTACAAAAAATCTTTACAGTAGCAGCGCTCATTGGTGCTGCATACTACTCGGTAGCCCAGAACAACAATATTGCAGAAGAGGTTGTATGGGTGGTTGGCGACGAGCCTATCTACAAATCACAAGTTGAAGAACAGTATTCCCAAATGCAATATGAACGGGTACCCATCGAAGGTGACCCCTATTGTGTAATTCCAGAACAGTTGGCCATCAACAAACTGTTCCTCCACCAGGCTGAAATCGACACGATTGTCGTAGAAGAGTCACAAGTGATGCAGGAAGTGAATGCACGTATCAACTACTTCATCGAATCGCTTGGAACAAAAGAAAAAGTTGAGGAATACTTCCGCAAACCGCTGCCGGAAATGCGAGAAACGTTGGTAGAGGTGATGAAAAACCAATATACGGTTCAACGCGTACAGCAAGAATTGACAAAAGACGTAAAGGCAACCCCTGCCGACGTAAGAAAATACTACGATAAGCTTTCAAAGGACAGTCTTCCGTTTGTACCGATGCAGGTAGAAGCACAAATTATCAGCATCAAGCCCGTTATCCCGCAGCAGGAAATTGACGAAGTGAAATCACGTCTGCGCGACTATGCACAACGCGTCAACAATGGAGAATCAGAATTCTCCACTCTTGCCATTCTATATTCTGAAGACGGCAGTTCAGCCCGCGGCGGTGAAATCGGATTCAAAGGAAGAACAGAACTTCTTTCCGAATATGCCAGCGTTGCATTCAACCTGACAGACCCGAAAAAAGCCTCTAAGATTGTAGAAACGGAAGCTGGCTTCCACATTATCCAGCTGATTGAGAAACGTGGAGACAAAATCAATACCCGTCACATCCTGTTAAAACCGAAAGTTTCGGAAAAAGAGTTGACAGAAGGTATCGAACGTCTCGATTCACTCCGCACAGACCTGCTTGCCAACAAGTTCACATTTGAAGATGCGGCTCAATATCTTTCACAAGACAAAGATACACGAAACAATAAAGGTTTGATGATCAACAGCCAGACAGGAACCTCACGTTTCGAAATGGCACAGCTTCCACAGGAAGTGGCAAAAGTGGTCGACAAAATGAATGTTGGAGACATTTCCGAACCGTTCATTATGATTGACCCGAAAACCAACCGGGAAATTGTAGCAATCGTCAAACTTAAAAACCGCATTGAAGGACATAAGGCCAATCTCCGCGACGATTACGAAGTGCTGAAACAGATGTACGAGGCATACGCGAAAAATGAAATCGTGTCGGAATGGATTAAAAAGAAAATCAACAGCACCTACGTCTACATTGAAGAGGGCTGGCGAAACTGTAAATTTGAACACGAAGGGTGGTTAAAAAGATAAATTAGCCTTTTATGGGAGACAACAGACAAAACGACAATACAAACAAAAGGCATAAGTTCCTAAATGGATTCTTATGCCTTTTGGCTATTTGTTTTCTTAACATAATTTTCGGCGACGGCCTCCGTGCACAGAGCGGCGCTCAGAAAAAACAGCAGCTCAAGCCTGCGGCAAAAACAGAGAAAGTCAAGCCGACAATACCGACTGCCGACCGCTATCAGAAGGGAAAAGTATTCCTCGAATATGCCGATCGGCTGACAATGGATGAACTCGTCAGCAAAGACTATCAGGTGCTGAACGGGAACGTACAGTTCCGCAAAGGTGATATGTACATGTTCTGCGACAGCGCTCATTTCTACGACAAGAGAAACTCACTCTATGCCTTCGGCAACGTGCGAATGGAACAAGGTGACACGCTGTTTGTATATGCCGACGAACTCTATTACAACGGCGACCTCGACCTTGCCCAATTGCGTTACAACGTAAAGATGGAAAACCGCAACGTCACCCTTTTCACCGACAGCCTTGATTACGACATGATTGCCAACATCGGCTATTATTTCGAAGGCGGACGAATCGTTGACGACGAGAACACCCTTTCATCCGTCTACGGGCAATACTGTCCAGACACAAAAGATACGGAATTCCTGTTTGACGTAGAGCTGGTGAACGAAAAATACACCATGCTTACCGATACGCTCTACTACAACACCGACAGCCACATTGCGGACATCGTCGGCTACACAACCATCGTATCGGACAGCAACACCATCTACACAAACAAAGGATGGTATAACACGGAAACCGAAAAGGCAACACTCTACAACCGTTCACTCATCGTAACAAAAGACGCACAGACATTAACTGGAGACACGCTGTTCTACGACCGCAACATCGGTTTTGGAGAAGCATTCGGAAATATGGTTATGACTGACTCTGTGAAAAGTTCCACATTAGTGGGCGACTACGGCTATCATAACGAAAAGACGGACGAATCATTTGCCACAAAACGCGCAATGGCAATGGAGTATTCTAAAAAAGACACACTCTACCTCCATGGCGACACCATTCGTACATACCTGACGAGTGATTCGTCGCGCATCATGTGTGCCTATCCGATGGTTCGCTTTTTCCGCGTTGATCTGCAAGGTGTATGCGATTCTTTGACATTTGTCACAGCCGACTCCATGCTGTTCATGCACCGTCATCCGGTTCTGTGGAACGAGAACCGTCAAGTCACAGGAAACATCATCCAAGTGCATTTCAACGACAGTACCGTCAACAAGGCATTCCTTCCGCAATACGGCTTTCTTGCCGAAGCTGTTGAAGGCGACTTTTACAATCAATTGAGCGGAAAAGAAATGATAGCCTATTTTGAAAACGGTGAAATGAGACAGCTTGATGTAAACGGCAACGTACAGACCATTTTCCTTCCAATGGAAAACGACTCGACTTACAACAAACTCGTTTCAGCAGAAGGCAGTTTTCTGAAAATTCTGCTCAAAGACCAAAAGATGGAAAAACTGAACCTTTGGCCGGATGTGACAGGTAAAGTCACACCGCTGTTTCTTGTCAAACGGTCACAATATTATCTGAAAGGCTTCAAATGGAACGATGCCATCCGGCCTAAGGACCAATACGACATTTTCAGAATACCAGAAGAAATGCGACAGATGCTGGACTCACCTGAAGCAGTTGTCCCTGTCGCAAGAATCAGAGGAGAAGAATAAGCATTACGAAAGAAAGGAAGCAAGTTACAATATGTCAGATGTTATCAAACTTTTACCAGATTCCGTAGCCAATCAGATTGCCGCCGGCGAGGTCATCCAGCGTCCGGCATCTGTCATCAAGGAATTGGTAGAAAACGCTATTGATGCAGGAGCGACAAGCATTAAAATCGTACTGAAAGATGCCGGTCGTACCTTGATACAGGTAATCGACAACGGCACAGGCATGTCGGAAACGGATGCACGACTGGCATTCGAACGTCATGCCACATCTAAAATCAAAAGTGCAGACGACCTTTTTGCGCTTCACACAATGGGTTTCCGCGGCGAAGCCCTCGCTTCAATCGCCGCCATTGCACAAGTGGAACTACGCACTCGCAAACGCGGTGCACAAATGGGTACGCGTGTGTGCATCAGCGCGTCGACCTGCGAATCTCAGGAGGCTGACTACTGTCCGGAAGGGTCAAACTTCATGATTAAGAATATCTTCTTCAATGTGCCTGCCCGACGGAAATTCCTGAAAAGCAACAAAGTGGAACTTGGCAATATTGTACGCGAATTTGAGAAATTGGCGTTGGTCAACTACTCCACCGAATTTACGCTTATTCATAACGATACGACCATGTTCCAGTTGATGGGAGGCGATTCATTCAAACATCGTATCGTCACCCTATTCTCCCGTTCACTCGAACAACAGCTGGTTCCTATCGAAACAGAAACGAGCATAGTAAAAATAAACGGTTTTGTAGGACGGCCGGAAAATGCGCGCAAACGGAATGCTTTGCAATATCTATTCGTCAATGGCCGCCACATGCGTCATCCTTATTTCCAAAAGGCTGTCATGGCATGTTACGACCAACTGATTACAGCCGACGAACAGCCCAACTACTTCCTGAACTTTACCGTCGACCCAGAAACCATCGACGTAAACATACATCCGACAAAAAGCGAAATAAAATTCGAAAACGAACAGGCCATCTGGCAGATTCTTTTTGCCGCAGTCAAGGAGGCATTGGGAAAATTCAGTGCCGTTCCTTCGATTGATTTTGATACGGAAGGCGCCATCGATTTCCCTATTACTCCATCGAGCGAAACGGATTTTGCAATGCCAACTGTAGAACTAGACCCCAACTACAATCCGTTCAAAGAGTCAGCCCGCACACATTCTTCAGGCCGTCAGACAACAAGCTATGTCACCGACAGCAAACTGACAGCCCGGCCATTTACCGACCAACGCACTGACGACAACCTGCAAAACTGGGATTTGCTCTATCAAAATTTCGAACGAGGCCGTTCAGAAAGCATCGAACATATCTCCTCACTGACCCCAGAACCGGAAACGACGCCCGCAACCATGCCGTCAGTCGAAAGTATTGATGCCAACTTACAGGAACTTGCAGACGGAGGACAAGGAAACAGCTATACCCAAATTAAGAAAAAATACATCCTGACTCAAAACAAATCAGGACTTGTATTTATTGATCAGCATCGTGCACATGTCAGAGTTCTGTTTGACAAAATGATTGCAACTAAACTCACAGAAAAAATTGAGTCGCAGCGTGTCATTTTCCAGGAAGTCATTGAGCTGTCATCAGCCCAGAATCTTATCCTGGAAGAGCTTCAGCCTGAAATGGAGAAAATGGGTTTTGAACTTTCATTTCTCGGAAACAATTCATGGACGCTCAACAGTATCCCGGCGGTTTTGCTGAAAGTTAATACGCGTGAGTTCATTCTTGACGTAGTCGACACCGTTATAAACGGAGGAGCCGACATTTCATCCAAAATGGCTGAACACATTGCCCTTTCTTCGGCAAAGGCCGCAGCCATCAAATACGGGCAAACTCTTTCGCAAAATGAAATGGACAACCTTGTTGCCAGCCTCTTCAGTTCGAAAGAGCCTAAATACACGCCCGACAGGAAGTTGGTTATCAGCATGATGAGCTACGACGACATTGCTAAAATGTTTATATAAATTGATTTTTTCAGCGATAATCTTTATCTTTGTAAAAGATAGGATGCGGTTTCGGACATAAAATACTTGAAGCAAGTTTCATTATTTTATTCCCCTCTCGCCTTTCGCTATCGTTAATATCAAAATAATCAAACCCCTTGAAATTATGAAAATGAAATACAGATTCCTCATTGCCGCTTTATGCGTGGCATCTTTTGCCAATGCGATGACGCTTAACGAAGCTAAGAAACTGTTTTTAAAAGGCGAATACGAAAAAGTTCTGCCTACATTCAAGGTATATGCCCAAAAATATCCGAGCAATGCCAATTACAACCAATGGTATGGCGTTTGCCTTTATGAAACGGGCAAAGTAGAAGAATCCAAAAAATATTTGGAATATGCCGACTCGAAAGAAATTGCAGAAGCTGCAAGATATCTGGCGCAAATAAAGCTCAACGAGCTGGACTATACAGCAGCAAGCGACTATATTGACGAATATGAAAGCCGCATCGATAATGATGACAGCAAGATTTCGGAGAAAGCACTTGAAATGAAAGAGCGCATCAAACGCGCCGTCTTTATGCTGAACAATGTAGAAAAGATACAAGTCATCGACAGCCTTGTTGTTGACAAGAACCTCTTCTTCCGCCACTACAGGATTGCACCGGAAGCAGGTTCTCTCAATACGGCGGAGATACTTCCATACGAAAAGGCAGATTCTGCAACAATGGTCTATATGCCGGAATCGAAAAGCCGTATGATATGGTCAATGCCCGACAGTGTCGGAACGCTTCGCCTGATGGAAACCTACAAGCTCTACGGTGGGAAATGGGACAAATACACGTCACTCGACGACAACCTGAATGACGGCGGCGATACAGACTATCCTTTTTTGATGGCCGACGGAGCCACCCTCTATTATGCTTGCAACGGAGACAATTCCATTGGCGGATATGACATTTTCATGACACGCAAGAACTTCGGTTCAGACGATTATCTCCAACCGCAAAATATTGGAATGCCCTACAATTCACCGTACGACGACTATCTGTTGGTCATCGACGAAATGACTAATGTAGGCTGGTGGGCCACTGACCGAAACCAAATTCCCGGCAAAGTGACCATCTATGTTTTTATTCCAAACAGTATCCGCGAAAATTATGACCGCGAAAACGAAAACATTTCCTCGCTTGCTTCACTCCGCTCCATCAAAGACACATGGAAGGAAGGTGCCGACTACGGCGAAATTTTGGATGAAATAGCTCAGATTGGAATGGAAGAAGAAACTGAAAAAGCCGACTTTATTTTCTATGTCAACAATGACACTCGTTATACCACTTACGATGATTTCAACAGTTCTGAAGCCCGAAGCCTCATGCAGCGACTTATGGAACGCAAAGCATGGCTGAATGAAGTTTCTGAAAAACTGGCTGACCTGCGCTCCCAATTCAATAAGGGAAATACCCAGGTTAAAACCCAACTGTCGACAGAAATTCTCCGACTGGAACGTACGATTGTCAAATCGACAGAAGAAATGCAGCAGATTGAAAATAATATCCGTGCTGCCGAACTGCCAACATTAAAATAAACGTATGATTGATTTTAAAGGAATCACCCAAAGAACTCAACTTTATAATTTTCATTCCCACACCCAATTCTGCGACGGAAGAGCAGCGATGCACGATTTTGTGGTAGCTGCCATCGAACAAGGATTTACCGATTACGGTTTTTCACCCCACTCTCCTGCTCCAATTGAATCGCCATGCAATATCAAACTGGAGAATGTGCCGCTCTATTTGGATGAATTCAAACGCCTGAAGAAGGAATTTGAAGGGAAAATCAATCTTTATCTGTCGATGGAAATCGACTATTTCAATCACGAGCACGGTCCGTCAAGCAAATACTACAACGGACTGAATCTTGACTACAAGATTGGCTCCGTCCATTTTGTTCCTTGTGGCGACACCTATGTGGACACCGATGGGAACTTCAACAATTTCAAGTTGAAAATGGAACGCTATTTCGACAATGACATCAGAACCGTCGTAGAGCGTTTTTATGCGCAGACACTTCAAATGATTGAAAGCAAAGGTTTCGATATTATCGGACACTTCGACAAAATCGGACAGAACGCCTCGTATTTCCAACCGGGCATTGAAGAAGAAGAATGGTATCAGAAACTGGTACTGAAGGTAATTGATGCTATCAAGGATACAGGACTCATAGCTGAAATCAATACGAAATCACTGATGGAGCACAACCGCTTTTTCCCCAACAAGCGCTATTTCGGACTGCTGAAGAAATACGAAATTCCGGTTGTAGTCAATTCCGACGCCCACTATCCCGAACGTATAAATGCAGGGCGGATGGAAGCCATCGAATTATATAAACTATAAAAACAGTATTAGAAAAATGCCGGTTAGAATACCCAGCACTCTTCCTGCCGTGGAAGAGCTTAAAAATGAAAATATATTTGTCATCGACGAACAGCGTGCATCAACACAGGACATCCGTCCTCTTCGGATTGCCATCCTCAATCTGATGCCGCTGAAATTGATGACAGAAACCGACTTGTTACGCCTGATTTCAAACACGCCGCTGCAAGTGGAATTGGATTTAGTCTTACCCGATGGACACGAATGGACCAACACGCCCAAAGAACATCTGGATACATTCTACAAATCGTTTGACGAAATAAAGTCAAACAACTATGACGGTTTTATCGTGACCGGTGCACCGGTTGAAATGGTAGATTTTGAAACAGTCGACTACTGGACCCAGCTTCAGGAAATTTTCGATTGGTCAAGAAAGCATGTCACATCCACTATCTATATCTGCTGGGCTGCTCTTGCCGGACTCTATCACAACTATGGCATACGCAAACACGTGCTTTCCAGCAAAATCTCAGGTGTATTCCGCCACAGAGTATTGGAAAAGAACAACCCGTTGTTCCGTGGCTTTGACGATGAATTTTTCGTGCCCCACAGCCGACATAGTGAAGTAAGGAAAGCCGATATATTAAAAGTGCCGGAACTCAACATTGTATCGGAAAGCGACGAAAGCGGCGTATATATCATCATGGCAAGAAACGGCCGTGAAATATACATTACAGGCCATTCTGAATACTCTCCTGGTACCCTCGATTTCGAATATCGCCGCGATTTGAAACGCGGAATGAATCCACAGATTCCCAAGCATTATTATATCGACGACGATCCGTCGAAAGGTCCGCTTGTCAGATGGAGAAGCCACGCCAATCTGTTATTCTCCAACTGGCTCAACTACTTTGTTTATCAGGAAACCCCATACGATATCCGCGAAATCAAATAACAGAATACTGCTGTGAAACCCAGAAGAATCGAACTGCTTGCACCGGCAAAAAATGCCGATATTGCCATCGATGCCGTCAAATGTGGTGCCGATGCCGTATACATGGGCGCATCAAAATTCGGAGCACGCGCAGCTGCCGGAAACGATATTTCCGAAATAGCGCGCGCCATTGAATTTGCCCACCTGTTCAATGCTAAAATATATGTGACAGTCAACACGATTCTTTACGAACAGGAGTTGAAAGACGTGGAACGTCTCATTCGCGAACTCTATAAAATCGGGACCGACGCCCTGATTGTTCAGGATATGGGAATCCTTCGCCTTGACATTCCCCCTATCCAGCTTCATGCCAGCACACAATGCGACACACGCACTGTTGAAAAAGCCAAGTTTCTGGAAGCTGTGGGTTTCTCGCAAATCGTATTGGCACGGGAACTCTCCGCAAAAGAAATCAGCGATATTCACGACAATGTATCTATGCCGCTGGAATGTTTCATCCACGGAGCTTTGTGCGTCAGCTACAGCGGAAGATGCCATGCCAGCTGCGCCATCAAAGGACGAAGCGCCAACCGCGGAGAATGTGCACAAATTTGCCGTCTTGCCTATGACATGATTGACAGCAAAGGCAACGTGGTAATGAAAGGGAAACACCTCCTTTCGTTACGGGACTTCAACCAAAGCGACCGATTGGAAGAATTGCTGGATGCCGGCGCTTCATCGTTCAAAATTGAAGGCCGACTGAAAGAAAGTGCCTATGTAAAAAATGTAACAGCCTACTATCACCAACGGCTGAACGATATATGCCGCAAGCATCCTGACAAGTATGTACGCGGAGCTGTCGGACAGGTAAGCCTCGACTTTGAGCCTTGCCTTGAAAAGAGCTTCAACCGTGGTTTCACCCACTATTTCTTTGACAGACGACAGCCTGCCGAACCGATGGCATCATTCGACACTCCAAAATCAATCGGTGAATTCATCGGTACCGTAAAAGAAACGAAAGGCAATCGCATAACCGTAAACGGCCACAAACAACTTTCAAACGGCGACGGACTTGTCTACTTCAACAACCGCCGCGAACTATGTGGCTTCCGTGCCAATAAAACGGAAGACAACACAATTGTGCCCCTTGAAAAAATATTCCTTCCAAAAGGAACACAGCTATACCGTAATTTCGACCAGACATTTACGGCATTATTGGCGAAAGATTCAGCGACACGCAAACTGGCTGTTGACATTCGCATAATGCGACTTTCCGACGGCATAAGTACGGAAATGACCGACGAAACCGGACACCGCGTTACGCTACGAACTCCGTTGGAACTGATTCCAGCGAAAACGAATCAGGAAGAGGCACGCGTTAAAGCATTTGGAAAACTTGGCGACACCCATTTCACACTCCGGTCGTTCGATGCCGGCAATACAGCCGATTTATTCATTCCGGCGTCCACAATGACAGCCATCCGTCGCGAATTATGTGAACTGTTGGAAAATGACATACGCGCAACATATCATTTTGAATATCGTCGAAATGAAGACAAGACTGTTGCCGCTCCCGCTTCTCTTTCATTCGCCGACAACGTGGCTAACAGCAAAGCCGAAACATTCTACAGAGAGCACGAAACAAAAACTATTGAGCCAGCAATGGAAGTATCGGCAAGAAAAAATGATAACGATGTGCTCATGACAACCCGCTACTGCATCCGCCGCGAGATGGACTGCTGTTTAAAAGGGAAAAATGCGGGCCGACTTGACAGAAACATCACGCTGGTTTCCGGAGAAGTAAGACTCGCCGTGGAATTCGATTGCAAAAATTGTCAAATGCTGCTCCGCCGGGCAAAATAACAACCACACCTATGGCTGAACACAATGAATTCGGAAAAAAGGGAGAAGAAGCCGCATTTGAAACGCTGCTAAAGCAAGGCTACATCATACGGGAACAAAACTGGCGATGCGGAAAAGCGGAAATAGACATCGTAGCAGAGAAAGGCAACAGAATTATCATAGTGGAGGTCAAGACTCGCTCGGAAGAAATTGAAGATTTGAGCGAAGTCATCGACAAAAAGAAAATCGGCAATCTCATCAAGGCCGGAACGGCCTATATCAACCAATACGAATTGCCCCATGAACTCCAGTTCGACATCATTCTCCTGACAGGAACACCCGACAATTTCCACATTGAGCACTACATCGATGCCATTATGCCCCAATTGAAAGCATTGTAAGATACAAAAGAAAACGTCCGGCACTCATGTCGGACATTTTCTTATCGGATTACTTTATCAATCATCAAGTTTGTGAATAACCAAGCCTGAACGCAACTTAGGTTCAAACCATGTGGTTTTTGGAGGCATGATATTACCCGTATCGGCAATATCTATGATTTGCTGCATGGTTACCGGATACAATGCCAAAGCTATGGCCATTTCTCCGCTGTCAACACGGCGTTTCAATTCTTCCAAACCACGGATTCCACCTACGAAATCAATTCGTTTGTCAGAACGCAAATCAGTTATTCCCAAAATATCGCGAAGAATCAAATCAGACGAAATAGTCACATCCAGCACGCCAATAGGATCATTGTCGTTGTATGTGCCCGGCTTCGCCGTCAATGAATACCATTCGCCATCGAGATAAAGGGAAAAGTTATGCAACCTTGCCGGCTTGTAAATATATTTGCCCTTCAGCTCGACATCAAAGTCAACTCTTAACTTGGCTAAAAATTCGTCTTTCGACAAACCGTTCAAGTCACGTACGACACGATTGTAGTCAATCACCTTCAAATGCGATGCCGGGAAACATACGGCAAGGAAATAGTTATATTCCTCATTGCCCGTATGATTCGGGTTTGCATCAGCCATTTCCTTTCCTACAAGCGCAGCAGCTGCACTGCGGTGATGGCCGTCGGCGATATACATATCCGGAATTTCGGCAAACAGTTCGGTGATGCGCTGAATTTTGTCGTCATCTTTAATCACCCAGAACGTGTGTCCGAAACCGTCTTCAGCCACGAAGTCATACTCCGGCTTTCCGGCAGTCACCTGATGCAATATCTCTTCCAGTTCCGCATTGTCAGGAAAAGTAAAAAACACCGGCTCCACATTTGCCCGATTGATGCGGACATGCTTCATACGGTCCTCTTCCTTGTCGCGACGCGTCAGTTCATGTTTCTTAATGTGCCCCGACATATAGTCGTCGACATTGGCAGCCACCACAAAACCATATTGCGTGCGGCCATCCATTGTCTGAGCATATACATAGTAGCAAGGCTTCGCATCCTGCACCAGCCAACCTTTCTCCTGAAACATCTTAAAGTTTTCAACCGCGCGGTCATAAACTTTAGGATCATGTTCGTCCGTTCCCGGCTCGAAATCAATTTCAGGTTTAATGATGTGGTACAACGATTTCTCGTTGCCTTCCGCTTCCTTACGGGCTTCTTCCGAATTAAGCACATCATAAGGACGAGAAGCTACTTCTGTCACTAAATCTGCAGGAGGACGTACCCCCTTGAACGGTCTTACTTTAGCCATGGTATTAAAAGTTTTTCAAAGTTTAGTTTTTATTCTATTTTTTGCGAATAATCGTCTGTTCACGATCCGGACCAACAGAAAGGATAGTGATAGGCACTTCCAATTCTGTTTCAAGGAATTTGATATAATCCTTAAATTCTTGCGGGAATTCATCTTCGCTCTTGAATTTTGTCATATCAACATTCCATCCTGGAAGTTCCTTGTAAACCGGTTCC
Source organism: uncultured Porphyromonadaceae bacterium (assembly GCA_900544305.1). GTDB lineage: Bacteria > Bacteroidota > Bacteroidia > Bacteroidales > Muribaculaceae > Limisoma. The sequence goes on along the minus strand of UQUV01000001.1, from coordinate 100,979 downwards.
AAATCCACACCATCTACAGAGAATGGGAAGTCACGGGTTTCCTCTCCGTTGATGCGATAAGCTACACAAGCCTTGATTGTCGGGAATGTGTCAAGCACATCGCTCTTCATCATAATCAGCTGAGTAACTCCGTTCAACATGATAGCATAGCGCAATGCAACCAAGTCAACCCAACCGCAACGGCGTTCACGACCTGTCACAGCACCATATTCATGACCAATATCACGAATCTTCTTGCCTGTTTCGTCAAACAATTCTGTCGGGAAAGGACCACTGCCGACACGTGTACAGTATGCCTTGAAAATACCGTAAACTTCACCAATGCGGTTCGGAGCAACTCCAAGCCCTGTACAAGCACCCGCACAAATTGTATTGGATGATGTCACAAACGGATATGAACCGAAGTCAATGTCAAGCATTGTTCCCTGTGCACCTTCACACAAAACGCTCTTGCCTTCAGCCATCAGTTTGTTGACATAGTGTTCGCTGTCGATTATATCGTATTCTTTCAAATAATTGATAGCGTCAAGCCATTTCGGTTCAAGTTCTGACAAATCCACTTTTTCACCGAACATAGTCAGCGTATCGATATGTTTGGCTTTAGCCGCTTCATATTTTTTCTCAAAATCGCAGAAGATATCACCTACGCGCAAACCGTTACGGCTTGTCTTGTCTGTATAAGTCGGACCGATACCCTTACCGGTGGTACCGATTTTTGCATCACCTTTACGACGTTCGTTGGCAGCATCGAGCAAACGGTGAGTAGGAAGAATCAAATGAGCCTTCTTTGAAATTTTCAAGATTTTCTTGATATTTACGCCACTTTGTTCGAGAGCTTCTGCCTCTTCACGGAACAAAACCGGGTCAAGCACTACGCCATTACCGATAATGTTGATTTGTCCGTGTTGGAAAATACCGGAAGGAATAGAACGCAATACATATTTCTTTCCTTCAAATTCAAGCGTGTGACCGGCATTCGGACCGCCCTGGAAACGGGCTACTACATCGTAGCGCGGAGTCAAAACATCGACGACCTTTCCTTTTCCTTCATCGCCCCATTGTAAGCCTAAAAGCACATCTACTTTCATAATTTTTCGATTTTGATATTCGTTTATTTGGTTGTTTTTTTATTTCTCCGTTGTTTTCTGGCACAGGTGGAACAAATTCCGTACACATAGAGCGATACATATGAAGCCGTAAATGTTCCATACTTCCGCATGCTGATATAACGCATCAGTTCACTATCCTTCATCTCCTTGATTTTTCCGCATTCCGTACAAATCAGATGATGATGATTGCCCGAACTGACCACCTTTTCATACAAAGCCTTCTGTGTACCGAACTGGTGTTTCCGCACAATACCACAGTCGCAGAACAGTTCCATCGTATTATAAACCGTAGAACGGCTGACGTGATAGGAATTTTCTTCCATTTCCGCAAAAATGGTTTCCACTCCAAAATGGTCATTATGCGAGAACACGACATCAAGTATCGCAAAACGCTCAGGCGTCTTACGAAGCTTTTTGCTGTCCAGATACTCCGACAATTTTGCCCGAGCCACCAATACCGATTTGTCCTCAGTTGCGACCATTAAAAATCTGTTCTGTATTAACTGCTATATCAAGACACGGTCAGAAAAAATTCCAGACCATAGCCTATCAGCATACAAAGATAATGCAAACCGCCATAAATGCAAAACGAACCGTCTGAATTTTCTTGCCGTGCACAGCCTGTTTTTAAACAGGCCGGCAACGAGTGAAAATCTTGCAGTTTTTTAGTTCATTTTACATAATTCAGTACAGCTATTCATAAATATTAAATATCTTTGCATATGATAGGATGTGATTCGGTATCGTCAAACATAAACAGTTTGACAAAACGCACACGACATTGCATCCATGACAACATTGAAACCATACTTATATGAAATACACAAACGTTTATAGCAAAAACAGCAACCCTGTCCTTTATCACTTACTGGCATTTTTTGTAGCCGCAGTTTGGGGCGTTTCTTTCGTTTCAACCAGCAAACTTCTTGATGCGGGCATTCAACCCACCGAAATATATATTATCCGTTTTGTCATTGCCTATCTGGTAATTCTGGCACTCACATTCCGCAAACTTATGTCCGACTCGCTGAAAGACGAAGCGCTTTTCATGATATGTGGACTTTGTGGCGGCTCCATTTACTACATTGGCGAAAATACGGCATTGCAATATACATTGGTAACCAACGTTTCTCTGCTGGTAACACTGTCACCTATCATCACCGTACTGCTTACGAAAATGATGTATAAGACAGAGCAACTCAGCAAAGGCTTCATTGTCGGGTCAATCATTGCATTTATCGGTGTTGCATGTGTGATATTCAACAGCAGCTTCAACATTGAGGTAAAACCGTTAGGCGACCTTCTTTCCATTTTTGCCGCTGTCAGCTTTGCCATCTATTGCATAGTAGTTAAAAAGCTGAACGCGCGCTACGACACGCTATTCATTTCCCGAAAGATATTTTTCTACGGTGTGATCACCGCCCTTCCGTTCCTTACATTCCAAGACCATTTTATGGATTTTGCCATTTTGAAGGAACCGGTTGTATGGATGCACATTCTCTTTCTGGGTGTCGTATGTTCAATGCTTGCATTCATTCTTTGGAACGAGGCCATCAACAAATTAGGCGCCTCCCGCGCATCCAACTATCTGTATTTCTCACCAGTCATCACCCTCATTGCTTCAGTATGGCTGTTGAATGAAAACGTCAGCATAGTCGGCTACATCGGCTGCGCCCTGACAATCAGCGGAGTCATCGTTTCCGAAAAAGTGAAATTCAAATAATTTCAAGCACTTTCGGAAACGAACTCAGCACTATTGTTCCAATAAATATTTTTTCAATGCCGGGAATGCTGCCGACATTGGTATGGACTGTTTCTGTCCTTCCATGAATTTCTGCAGTTTGACCGGAATCTCCACCTCGCCGGAAATAATGGAATCAACTGTCGATTTGAATTTAGCCGGATGTGCAGTCTCCAGGAACACACCGGTTTCATTCGGCTTCAATCCTTCGAGCAAAGCCCTATATGCAACCGCTCCATGAGGGTCAAGCAAATAATGGTCTACCTCAAAGGTGTTGCGCAACGTTTCCGATATCTGTTCATCGGTATATGTGCACCCGGAAATATCTCTTTTGATAGCATCATAAGAATGTCCGTACAAAGCCAAAATTCTGGCAAAATTGCTTGGATCGCCTACATCCATGGCATTGGCTATTGTCTGAACGGACGGTTTCGGAGAATATATTCCTGTCTGCAAATAGTTATAGAACATATCATTTCGGTTGTTTGCCGCAATAAAACGCTTAATAGGAAGACCCATTTTTTTAGCAAACAAACCGGCTGTCAAGTTACCGAAATTACCACTGGGCACAGCGACGACAATATTTTCCATATCAATGTCACCCTTCCGCAACAACTGCGCATAAGCATAAAAATAATAGAACATTTGCGGTAGGAAACGGGCTATATTGATGGAATTGGCGCTCGTCAGTTTCAAATGGCGGTTCAACTCTGCATCCATGAAAGCATTTTTCACCAAAGCCTGACAGTCGTCGAATGTGCCTTCTACCTCAATGGCTGTTATGTTTTGGCCTAAAGTTGTAAATTGAGATTCCTGTATCTCACTTACTTTTCCCTTAGGATAAAGCACGAACACACGTACGCCTTCTACGCCCAAGAACCCATTCGCCACCGCACTTCCCGTGTCACCGGAAGTAGCGACCAATACATTCACCGGACGGGTATCCGAACTGCGGGAATTAAAATAGCCCAACAATCGTGCCATAAAACGGGCTCCGACATCTTTGAATGCCAAAGTCGGCCCATGGTAAAGTTCCAAACTGTAACGATTCTCCGACACATGCTTCAACGGAATGTCAAAATTCAATGTTTCATCGACAATCTCTTTTAGCACTTCCGATTCTATGTCCTCACCAAAAAGCGTGTTCGCTACGGCATAAGAAATCTCCTGCAAGGACATTTCTCCTATATTTTTAAAGAATGCCTTAGGAATGGACGGGATACGCTCCGGCATATACAATCCTCTGTCGGATGCCAGCCCTTTGATAACCGCACTCTTCAGAGAAGCCATCTGGGCTTTCCCGTTTGTACTATAGTATTTCATATATTAAGTTCACTTTAAAAATTCATTAATAAATTGCTCGCCTTCCAACAGACCATAACTGCCCTGTTGAGCAGAATGTTCCGAAAACCGCTCTACACTGTCAGCGTGGTCGCCCGGCCAATAAATCAAAAACGGAACAGGTTCACCCGTATGTGTTCGAATACGGCAAGGTGTCGGATGATCCGGCAATACAGCAATAGTTATCGGTTCATTCATCTGCTGCACAGCCTCAAGAATCGGCTTGCACACACGACTGTCAAGGTTTTCGATAGTCTTTATTTTCAGTTTATAATCACCTTCATGTCCGGCTTCATCACTGGCTTCAATATGAAGAAAAACGAAGTCATTATCCTTCAACGCGGCAATAGCTGCCGCAACTTTTCCTTCATAATTAGTGTTCCAAAGTCCGGTTGCGCCTTCCACCAAAATTGGTTTCAATCCGGCATAGACACCGATACCCCGAATCAAGTCAACTGCCGAAATCACAACACCGCGCTCAACACCAAACCGTTCCATGAGAGTCTGCATTCGCGGCCGATAACCGGGAGACCAAGGCCAAATACTGTTAGCGGCATCCTTACCTTCCGCTTTTCGTTTTATATTGACGGGATGATTTTCCAACAGTTCCTGAGAACGCAGAATCAGTCCATTCAACAAGTCAGCCGTTGCCTGAGCGTCTGCCGCTTCCGGTCTGATAAGTACATCCCGAAAAGGCGTACCAGGCACGTCGTGAGGAGGAGTGCAGTGAATCCGCTTGTCACCGTGTTTGACCTTCAAAAGATGACGGTAAGACACTCCTTGATAAAAACGGATATCGTCATCTGCGAGCTGCTCGTTCAAAAAGTCAATCAGCCCAGCAGCTTCCTCATTAGAGATATGCCCTGCGGAATGATTCTTAATAATTCCGTTTTCTATACATATCAAATTACAGCGCATAGCCATTTCGCCTTCCAGAAGCGGAACGCCTATACTGGCTGCTTCCAAAGAGCCGCGCCCTTCAAACGTCTTGTCCAAATCATACCCTAAAACAGACATATTCGCCACCTCACTTCCCGGATGGTATCCGACAGGGACAGTTTTCAGCCGTCCCACACGACCATGAGATGCCAGCCAATCCATCGTGGGAGTATTGGCAACCTCCATCGGTGTCTTGTCTCCCAATTCAGGAATCGGCTCATCGGCCATGCCATCGCCTAAAATTATGATATGTTTCATATGCCTCTAAGTTTAACGTATGTTCGCAATACTGATAATGTCAGCAAAAACTCCGGCTGCCGTTACCACCGCTCCGGCACCATACCCTTTGATTTCCATCGGGTATTCCTTGTAGCGTTCAGTGGTCAGCAGAATCACGTTATTGCTGCTTTCCAAGGAATAGAAAGGATGCGACTGCCCGACTTCCTGCAAACCGACTTCTACCTCTCCATTCTCCAATTTAGCAACAAAACGGAATTTCATGCCCTTTTGTTCAGCCTGTTTTCGCTTCATTTCAAAATCTTTATCTAAATTTTCAATGTTTTTAAAGAACTCGTCAATTCCGCCTTCGAAACAATTGTCCGGAATAAACAGATTCTTTTTCACATCTTCTGTATCCACTTTATATCCAGCCTCTCTGGAAAGTATAACAATTTTCCGAATCACATCCTTTCCACTCAAATCTTCACGTGGGTCCGGTTCGCTATAACCGGCTTCCTTCGCCATCATAATAGCCTTGCTTAACGGTGTATCTTCACTCAACACATTAAAAATATAGTTCAACGTGCCTGAAATCACAGCCTCAATTTTGAGTATCCGGTCACCCGAATTTATCAGACTGTTGATGGTATTGATAATCGGAAGACCTGCTCCCACATTCGTTTCAAAAAGGAATTTGACATCCTTTTTACGAGCTATCTGTTTTAACAGATTATAGTTCTCATACTTTGACGAAGCCGCAATCTTATTGGCTGCAACGACATTCACGTTATGGGATAGCAAATCGGCATAGAGATTGGCAATAGCCGGACTTGCCGTGCAATCGACAAAAACAGAATTAAAGATATTCATCTTTATCACTTCTTTGGCGATATTTTCAGGCGTAGCCTCCATATCTGAATTCTGGAGCACTTCCTGGAAGTTTTCTATATCGATACCTTCCCGATTGAAAGCACAACGTTTGGAATTCGATATGCCCACCACATTCAAGGTCAAAGCCTTGTTTTCCTTGAGATTCGTCTGTTGACGGCGAATCTGGTCAAGCAAATAACGTCCCACATTTCCCGTTCCGACTACGAACAAGTTCAGCACCTGAGTTTCTGAAAGGAAAAACGAGTCATGAATAACGTTCAGAGCCTTACGCAAACTGCCGTACTGGATAACAAACGAAATATTAGTTTCTGATGCACCTTGAGCACAAGCTATCACGTTTATACCATTTCTACCCAGCGTATTGAACAGCTTACCGGCAATACCCGGCGTATGCTTCATGTTTTCGCCAACGATAGCAACCGTAGCCAAATCACGTTCTGCCGTAATCGTTGTGATTTCACCAGTATTTATCTCACTTGCAAACTCTTCTTCCAACACTCTTACTGCCAAATCTGCATCACAATGCTTAACGGCAAAAGAAGTATTATGCTCGGAAGAGGCTTGTGAAACAAGGAACACGCTCACGCCATTCTTCGCCAACGCGTTAAAGATACGGGAATTGACGCCAATCACACCAACCATACCCAATCCGGAAACCGTAATCAGACACGTATCGTTGATGGAAGAAATACCCTTAATGGCTTTCCCGTCTTCTTTCGGCATATCATTTGTTATCCATGTGCCCGGGGCTTCAGAATTGAAGGTATTTTTGATAACAATCGGAATATTCTTATGGAACACCGGATATATAGTAGGAGGATAAATCACCTTCGCGCCAAAGTTACACAACTCCATTGCTTCCAGGAACGACAGATGGTCAATCACATAGGCATTACTGATAACCCGAGGGTCTGCAGTCATAAACCCGTCCACATCCGTCCATATTTCCAGCACAGAAGCCTTGAGTTCAGCCGCAACAATGGCTGCCGTATAATCACTCCCGCCACGTCCCAAATTGGTTATGTCGCCCGAGTTTTTATCCGATGAAATGAAACCGGGAATCACAGCAACTTTCCCGGTAAAGTCGTCAAATGTCTTATGTATCAAATCGCCCGTTGTTTCGGAATCAACGATATGCTTGTTAAACTGACGTTCGGTTTTTATAAAGTTTCGGGAATCAAAATGAACAGCCCCGTCAATCACCCGACTGATAATCACAGAAGACAACCGTTCGCCATAGCTAACCACAATGTCCAGTGTTCTTGGCGACAAGTCCTTGATAAGGGAGACACCTCTATATATATTTCCAAGTTCTTCCAATAGCGGGCCTGTAATGGACCTGACATCCAATAGACATTCAACAGGCACCATACCATTGATGACAACATTATGCCGTTCAATGATTTTCGCATAGTTTTCCAAATATGCAGAATCGCCTTTGGATGCCATTTGGGCGGTGGCAATCAGCTGGTCGGTTATGCCTCCCAAAGCAGACACAACTACAATCACTTGTTCGTCCAAGCCTTCAACAATGCGTTTGACATGAGACAAACTCTCAACAGTCCCAACAGATGTACCTCCGAATTTTAAAACTTTCATATCAAAATGTATATATAGGTTTGTTTTTATAACCGTTTAGTTACAACTTTTCTAAAATATCACCACAAATATAACTATATTAATATTAATTCCAATCATTTTGCAAACAATTTGAACGATTCAATGGAAATATTTTACCAAACATCAACCATTGTTTTCTTTTCCCAAAAGGAGCAACCTGCCATGAATAGCTTCCCACTATGTTTTTTTGCGTATCTTTGTAGAAGATAGGAGGCGGCTCGGCATAGTTAAATCTGAAAACTCGTTTTCATTTACCTCTGCTCTCGCCTTACGCTATCTTTGTAGTATATAATTTTGCAAAACCAGTCAAAGTAAAAACGATTATGACAGATTTAGCCTTTATTGAATCATCTGAATTCAACGAATTTATCAAAAACAACAAAGATGCCAACACAATGCAACTCAGGCTAAAGAAATTCAACAATCTTTCATTTGACTTGGAATTTGCCCTCCAACAAATAGAATGCCGTAAAAAAGCGATAGGAAAAATACCGGAACTCGCTGAAAAACTCATCTACCCCACTCAAGTAAGTATTGAACAGGCCACGTCCGAAGTTCTGGCAAAATTCCACGCCAACTTGTTCGCAGGACAAAAAACTGTACTTGACCTGACTTGTGGCCTTGGAGTTGACGACTATTATATTTCCGAAAAAGTCGAAAGCGTTACAACTATTGACATCAACCCCACTGTTGCCGATATCGCCATACGCAATTTCAGGGAATTAGGGAGAAACAACATAACCGTACATTGCCAAGACTCCGAAGTATTTGTCAAAACCAACTCAAAACATTTTGATGCATGTTTTGCTGACCCTTCACGCAGATTGGGCGGCGATAGAAACCAACGCCTGTACAGCTTGGCCGACTGCGTGCCGTCTATTCAGGAGGTTTTGCCCAAACTTCAAGAAACGGTCAATTTCATCATCGTAAAAGCTTCCCCAATGATTGACCTGACAAAAACAATCAAAGATTTTCCCGGCATTACAGACGTATGGATTTTGTCAGTCAAAAACGATTGCAAGGAGCTACTTTTCAAAATTCCTTTCACAACGGAACAGCCTCATAATGACACGTCAATTCACGCCATCAACTTTGACACAGAAGGCATGCAGGAATTCACCTACACATTTGGAAACACTGAAAAATGCCCGGAGCAAACACCGGAAGCCGGAAACTATCTCTACGTCCCGAATGCATCCATCATGAAGGCCGGAGCGTTTAATCAAGTGAGCAAAGCGTATGGCTTGTCCATCATATCACAAAATTCACATTTATTTCTTTCAAACAATTATCTGACTGATTTTCCGGGGAGAAAATTTCAAATAACCCATGTTTTTTCTCTCTCCAAACCCGACATGAAAAGCCTGAAAGCGTTGACTGACGCAGCCAACATTTCCTGCCGCAATTTTCCGCTGACACCGGAAGAACTCAGAAAGCGTCTAAAATTAAAAGATGGCGGTAATTGCTACATCTTTGCAACAACCACCGCCAACAAAAAGAATATCCTTCTATTCTGCGAAAAGAGATAACAATCCTATCGCTTAAACATTCTATCCATTTCCAATTTATCCTGACGGGCCTTAATTGACTCACGCTTGTCGTATTCCTTCTTACCCTTACCCAAGGCAATAACAACTTTAGCCAATCCTTTATCGTTGATAAAGACACGCAACGGCACAATCGAAAAACCGTTATCCTTGCTGGCTTTGCCCAAGTCACGGATTTCCTTCTTGTTAAGAAGAAGTTTTCTGTCACGCCGTGCGCTGTGGTTGTTGTAAGAGCCATAAAAATACTCCCCCACATACATGTTCTTAATCCATATCTCTCCATTATTTTCATAGCAGAAAGAATCCGTCAGGCTTGCTTTACCCAAACGAATGGACTTAATCTCGGTACCCGTCAACACAATTCCTGCCGTATAGGTATCGAGTATTTCAAAATCAAACGTCGCACGCTTGTTCTTAATATTTATTTGAGGTAATTTCATATTATACTTCCGGCATTATTAAATTGAACACTAATCTCACCAGTTCCACAGAAAACATTACAGCTACAAATACGCCCAAGACGTAATAGCTTCTGTTCTCTCCCTGAACCGGGAAATATGACAGACTTTTACTTATGATAAACAGTAAATATAGTTTGAAAAGTTCAAGCAAAATCAAAGAAGTCGGAAGTAAATTCTGCAAGATGGCAAGAATCATCAATACCGACAAGTTCATCATTACCAGCTTTTTTATTCTTCCTTCCGAAATTTTACTATTCTTTTCTGCAATTTTCCCAAGCATCCATGCGATAGCCATCACGCTGACGATATAACCTAAAAAGTAAGCTGCAAAATTGACGATTGCGCTAATTATTGCAGCCGACAACTTCAACTCGTCAAAGTAGAACATCTGACAGAAACACGACAACGCAGTGACACCAATCAGCGGATAGAACAGATTCCTTTCAATTGTGGCACTCGGCACCCCGCCCTGAAGCACATAGCCCCATGTTTGAGCCGGGAATATGATTAATTTGAATACATTTTTCAATTCTTTCATAACGTACACTCAATTTATACTGCAAAAGTACGAAATTAGTTTACTTTTTTGATTATACTTCAAAATAATTTACTTTTGTATCCACTCAATGCAAAACCAAAGTTTATGAAATTCGAATTTTTCATTGCAAAACGTCTGCAACTATATACAAACGACAAAGCGACAAAATCATCGGCCTTCACACTCAACGTTGCCGTTACGAGCATTGTTATTGCCATTGTCATAATGATTGCATCCATTTCTATTGTATCGGGTTTTAAGCATACGATAGTGAATAAAATTTCCGAACTCAACGCCCACATCCGCATTTCAAACGGGCAGAACGGTTCTTCAGCCGGAGAAAACGCCCCAATTATATACAATGATTTCTTCCAATCGCTTGCCAATGATTCAAACGGAATAGTCAAATCAGTGCAGCTTGTTGCCGAAGCTCCGTGCATCATTAAGACTCCGACAGAATTCAACGGACTGGTATTTAAAGGATTCCAGCAAGACGCAGATACACACTTCATTGAGAGCTACAAAACAAAAGGAGATTTTGACTTATCCGGCAACAATATTGCCATATCACAATATATAGCCGACAAACTTCAGATAGACGTAAACGATAAAGTTTCCGTCTATTTCATATCAAACGGCAATATGAAAATACGCAAACTTACCGTCAGTGCAATTTTCAACACCGACTTTGAGGATTTCGACAAAAATATTGTTATCGGAAATATCAGCATTCCTCAATCCATAAACCGTTGGGAACCCAACATGGGTAGTGCCATTGAATATACATGTCACTCACTCGACGATATCGACAATGCCGCCCAATATATCACAACTCGGATTTACGATTATATTTACAAGAACAACTCGACCGAAGTTTACCAACTATCTACGGCAAAAGATAACAATTCGACCTATTTTGCATGGTTGCAGCTCTTGGACACAAACATCGTTGTCATACTGATACTGATGACCGTCGTTGCTTGTTTTTCCCTGATTGCCGGACTAATCATTGTGGTACTCAACCGAATCAACATGATAGGGATTTTGAAGGCGCTCGGAGCCAACAACAAAAGCATCCGCCTCATTTTCATATCATTGGCACAAAAACTGATACTCAAATCCATGATTTGGGGTAACATCATCGGATTTTCTCTGATACTTTTACAAAAGTATTTTCATCTGATAAAACTGGATGCTGCAACTTATTACATGAGCTATGTCCCGGTCGAAATCAATATCTGGCTTGCCGTTCTCAACATCGGTATTTTTATCATTGCGGCAGTTTCCCTAATTGCCCCATCCTATATTGTAGCATCGATAAAGCCTGTCAAAAGCATCAGGTTTGAATAAAAAAACTCAAGGTTCTTAAAACCTGTTTTCACAAACCGGTTTTAGAACCTTGAATCAAACATAATTCACGACTTAGTTCCTTACGACATATTCCCAACCTCTGTTGTCAGCCGTTTTACATCGGAACGGTCAGTGACTTATGCGAATTGTCTAAATAAGAACCATTTATTTAACCTCGATCACCAGAAAATCTGATTTTTCCCAAAACAGATTTGGATTTATAATTTTGATTGTTTTCAATCCATTAACATCTACAATCTCATAAGAATTTGCAGGTTGTTTAGTCTTGATTTGTGCACTTTTACTGTTCGTGTTGATTTCAGTTAAAGTACGTCTGTCAGCCTTAACGAAAGCGGAACGGTCGAAATCGCCTTCCATCACTTTTGTGCGGCCCAAGAATTTCTTTTCAAGAATCTGCATAGCCTTCAACTCCTTGTTGGTTGCTACCACATAATAACAAGTGTTAAGCTGGTCGTTAAGTTGAACCGAACGAGCTTCTGCTTCGGCCTTTGCATTCGAAACAGTCTCAACCTGAGTATTCAAAGAATCAACCTGCCCTGTCAATCCTTCAATCTTGATATTCGCTTTTGCCAATTCACCTTCAAGCATTGAAATTTTTGAGTTCTGCTCTTCGATCAATTGCTTTTGCGTATCGATTGTTTTTTTAAGATTGGCAGTATATCCGTTATTTTTCTTCAGTTTAGCTTCCAAATCCTCCAATTTTTTACGACGTTCAGCAAGTTCACGCTTGATGTTTGCCAAATTATTGAGGACTTCACGCTTCTGTGAAGGAGACTCAGACTGAAAATCTTTAGATGTCACAATATTTTCAAGCTCATTGATTTCCAAAAGGTTGTTATTGATATCACCAACCAATGACATCAAACTGTCTTTCTGAGCAGTCAAGCTCTCGATTGCCAAAGAATCCTGTACTGCGGCCTCACGAGCCTGTTCCAATTTCTGGTTGTTGCAAGATGACAATACCAATGCACTTGCACCAATAAAAAGCAATATTTTTTTCATAACTACTTAATTTTTTTCTACACTTTAATTGACAAGTAATGTGCCAAACAGCCACTCAAACGCAACCATATTGTCTATCAACAGTTTATCAACAAACCATCCTTTCCCACGCACAAAATCATGATGAAAAAATCAACAAAATTGTGGAAAATATCCACAAAATAGACATCAGCAAAAAAACAATTTGCATCATTTGCTTTTTAGATTTATATGTGTAATTTTGCAACACATACAAAACGTCATACATATCGGCAAAAACACATTCTTCTAACAGAACAATGCCATCGCCGATTAAAACTTTCAAAAGATACAATTATTTATGAAGAATTTAATTTTAGTTACAGGCGGAACCGGATACATTGGCTCGCATACCGTAGTAGAATTGCAAAATTCCGGCTATGAAGTTGTCATTATCGACAATTTGTCAAACAGTAACGCAGATGTTGTTGACGGAATTGAACGCATCACAGGCATCCGCCCACACTTTGTTGAAGCAGACTGCACTGACATCAATGCATTAAGAAAACTCTTCAACGACTATCCCGGAATCAAAGGAATCATCAATTTTGCTGCAAGTAAAGCCGTAGGCGAATCTATGCAAAAGCCATTACTTTACTACCGCAACAACTTAAATACACTTATCAACTTACTCGAACTGATGCCGGAATTCGGTGTTGAAGGCATTGTATTCTCCTCTTCCTGCACAGTATATGGAGAGCCTGATAAAAACCCGGTTGACGAATCAGCTCCGATTAAAAAAGCAACGTCTCCTTACGGTAACACAAAACAGATTTCAGAAGAAATTATTTCTGATTACTGTTATGCCGGCGCTCCTATCAAGAGCATTATCCTGCGCTATTTTAATCCGGTCGGAGCACATCCGTCAGCAGAAATCGGAGAGTTGCCAAACGGCGTACCACAAAACCTCATTCCTTATCTTACCCAAACTGCTATTGGCGTCAGAAAAGAATTGAGCGTATTCGGCAACGACTACAACACACCTGACGGCTCCTGCATCCGTGACTTTATCAACGTTGTCGATCTTGCCAAAGCTCATGTCATCGCCATCGAACGAATGTTGGAAAACAAGAGCAACGACAAGGTTGAAATCTTCAATCTTGGTACAGGTAAAGGCGTTTCCGTTCTCGAACTTATTAATACGTTCGAAAAAGCAACCGGCGTAAAAGTTCCGCATAAGATTGTCGGCCGTCGTGACGGTGACATCGAAAAAGTTTGGGCTGAACCGACCAAAGCCAACACCGTTCTCGGCTGGAAAGCAGAAGTTCCATTGGAAGACACCATGAGATCCGCATGGAACTGGCAATTACGCCTTCGCGAAAGAAATATCATGTAATATTTCCATAATTAAAAAAATAAAGCCAACTTTACCGTTGGCTTTATTTTTTTAATTACTATACAAATGAAAACATACCTAGCATTAGCCCTATCATTCGCAGCCACAAGTGCTTTCGCAAATCCCGAATGGGGACCGGCCGACACCGTGGCATGCTACAATGTCGGTCCCGGCATTGAGTACACAAAAATTATCTATCCGGACAAACCACTAATCATATGGTACTCAACCATTGATTTAACAAACCCTTACAACAAAGTAGAGCAAGTCATGAGCCGACATCAGGTTCCGGACGTAAACCGTTGGGATGTCATGACTCACTACAAAGAAAATTCAAGACCCGGTCATCAGGTAAAAATTGCATGGAACCATGATTTCTTTGTTTACGAATCCGGCATATGTATCGGTGGCAATATTTCCGACGGACAAATCACCCACCTGTTAACGGGACGTTCAATGCTCGCAATAACGGCAGATAAGAAAGCGGAAATTTTCCTGCCAGGCTATGATACAAAAATAATCACTGCTGACAATACGGAAGTCGGTATCGACATTTTCAATGCCAGCGCCGCGGGCCTTACCGGTGACTGTATTTTCTTCAACCACCTGAATGGAACTACCCTGAGCGAACCAGGCACCTATATCCAAGTACAACCTCAACAACCCTGGATTGTAAACGGTGATGATATCCCCTGTAAAATTCTTGCTATCAGCAACGAACCTCTACAAACATCCGCTACCGAATGTGTAATATATTTGAGAGGGAGCAAGTTGAATGCTCTCGACGGCCATGTCAAAGTCGGAGACGTTCTTTCCGTACGCCAACGCGTGACATCACCATCGTGGGGTATTGCGCCGGAAGACATTCTTAACGGATTTCATGGATATCCGAGCATCGCTCACGACGGAGTTCTCCATGAAGGAGAATACAACAACTTCGAGAACGGACGCGAATATGAAAAATCATCCCATGTGATGGCTGGCATTTCCAAAGACAAAACCAAACTTTATATCTGCCTGAATGAAATGTCAACACAAAGCCAGCCTATAGATTGTGTAGAAATGGCTAACTGGATGCTTCAACGTGGAGCATGGGACATTGTAAACTTTGACAGCGGAGGTTCTGCTGCTATCGTTATCAACGAAGAGATGCAGAATCTGCCCGGAAGAGGTTCTGTACGCCCAGTGCAAAATGCAATGCTCGCCGTGTCATTAGCGCCCGAAGATAACACTGTAACCCAAATGTCTTTCAGCAAAAAGGTCATTACAACAGCAACAATTTCAAGTTTGCCACTATCTGTTGTTTCCTATAACCAATATGGTGACATTGTTGAAGAGAATGTTGCCGGCTGCACTTATACCGTTTCTCCCGAAAACCTCGGATATGTTGACAGCAACGGAATTTTCCACTCCAACCAGCAAGGTGGAAGCGGAAAAATCATTGCCACTAAAGGTAATGTTTCCTGCGAAGTACCACTTAACGTACAGGAAGCAACCGATGTCCAACTTCCATTCAGCGAATTGCTGATAGACTCTTCCCGCCAATATATCATTCCTGTATATGGCATTGTCAACGGCAAATCCATTCCACTTGAAGCGGAAGCATTCCAATGGGAACCGTCAACTCCGGGAATTGTCAAAATCGAAGAAGGAGTTTTGTCAGGAATCCAAAACGGAACAACGACTGTCTCCGGTACTTTTGGCAATCTGTCCATATCTTTTGATGTAACGGTAGAAATCGGAAAAGGCAGCATGTCCGTTTTGAATTTCAAAGAAATTATCGACCAACCATCTACATCCACAAGCGGATTAACGAACCTGACCGTTACCGACAATATTCCTTCCTCATGGAAAAACGGAACAGGTTTCCATGTCGACAAAATCGGTGGACGACTGTTACGCATCAATCACACCGGATCAACAACCATCTACGGATTGCCCGATGGCCTCTCCATGAATGTGTACGATCCGCAATCAGCTATAGACCGCGTGCTGATACAATTGACAGACAAGCAATCAAACGTTCACAACATCGAAGTAACACCTTCGGGCACAGACTGCGAATGCGTTTTCAATCTTTCTAAAGACGACATACCGTTCGACATTCAACAGTTCCCGATAAAAATCACAAACCTGTCAGTTTATTTCAAAGCAACTACAAACGCGGATTTTGCTCTCGGCGATTTGATGGCCAACTACCCAATCCCGGACGAAAGTTCAGTAACGGCCATATCTACTCCTAAAGCCCTGACAATTTCCAACAACACTGAAACTCTAAACGTTTCATTTGCTTCCGAAAATGCAACCAAAGCCCAACTGTTGGTTTACAACACTTCAGGAACACTGGTTCAAAACTCCAGCATACAAGTAGAACAAGGCAACAATAGTTTTGCCATGGACATCTCCTTCCTTCCAACCGGTATCTATTTTGTGACGCTGCTACAGGAAGGCAGACAAAGCTCTGAAAAATTCATCATTCGATAACGACTCCGTCATTTTATTACGGCAGACTATTCTTAACACCAAGAGAATAGCCTGCCGTAATTTTTTCAGTCCCATTTTTAAGCCTAAAAATATATTTCCGTTGTTTCTTTTTCGCTAACTTTGTGAGCCAAATTAATCATCAATGATTGACAAAGAAACAGTAGAACGCATCCTTGACACAGCCGACATTGTCGAAGTGGTGTCCGATTTCGTGCATTTGCGCCGTCGTGGTGCGAACTACATCGGGCTATGCCCTTTTCATAACGAAAAGACACCGTCATTCAGCGTTTCACGTGCTAAAGGAATCTGCAAATGCTTCAGTTGCGGAAAAGGTGGCAGCCCCGTAAACTTCATAATGGAGCATGAACAGATTTCCTATTATGAAGCACTGAAGTATCTGGCAAAAAAATACAACATCGAGATTAAGGAACGCGAACTGACCGACCAAGAAAAAGCGTCACAGTCAGAACGCGAAAACATGTTGCTTATCAACGAATTCGCCCTACGCCATTTTGAGACAAATTTGTTTGAAACTCAAGAAGGACGAAACATCGGACTCAGTTATTTCTACGAACGCGGATTCAATGACAGTATAATAAAAAAATTCCACCTCGGTTATTCTATTGACAGCCGCACGGATTTATACGACACCATAAAGAAAGGCGGTTTTAATCCCAAATTCGCGATTGAAACCGGACTTTGCATTGAAAACGAACGTGGCATATACGACCGATACAAAGGACGGGTCATGTTCCCTGTCTTTAACGTCGCCGGTAAAGTTGTGGCGTTTGGCGGACGTACTCTAAAAAAAGACCATGCCAAATATGTAAACTCGCCGGAATCTATCATTTACAAGAAAAGCTACGAACTTTACGGACTTTTCCAAGCCAAACAGGCCATTGTCAAGCAAGAAAAGTGTTACCTCGTTGAAGGCTACACCGATGTGCTTTCAATGCATCAGGCGGGCATAGAGAATGTCGTTGCATCATCCGGCACATCACTGACGGAAGGACAAATCCGCTTGATTCACCGCTTCACAAACAATGTCACAGTGCTGTACGACGGTGACGCCGCCGGTATCAAAGCCTCACTGAGAGGTATTGACCTGTTATTGGCAGAAGGATTGAACGTAAAAGTCCTGTTGTTGCCCGACGGCGATGACCCGGACAGTTACGCCCAAAAGCACAATGCTACCGAATTTCAGGAATACATCGGTTCACACGAAACGGATTTCATCCAATTCAAAACCCGCATACTCCTGAACGGAATTGAAAACGACCCGATAAAAAAAGCGGCAGCTATCACCGATATAGTCAAGTCCATTTCCGTTATTCCTTCAGAAATTACCCGAGCGGTATATGTAAAGGAATGCAGTACAAGTTTCGGTATCGAAGAAAAGGTATTGTTCAAAGAAATTGCCAAAGAGATTGAAAAGCAAGCCGGCAAGCAACCCTACAAACCGACAAACTCCGAAGAGCCGAAAAAGGAAGAGACACCGGCCTCCGATTCTGTAGCAACGCCCTCCCAAGAACAACAGAATGCCAACCCGTTTGGAAGCATCCTCCAACCATTTGAGAAGGAGGTAATCCGCTATGTGGCAAAATATGGAATGTGTGACCTGTGCGAAGCCTACGATGCCAACGGCCAGTCAGTTCAACTGTCTGTCATCGAATACATCTACAACGAATTGACAAGCGACGACCTGAAATTTTCAAACAAGTCATTTGAAAAGATATTCCAGGTTTCACTCAATTTGTTGCCCAAATTCAAACTCGACTTTCAAGCCAAGATAGAAGAATTGCAGACCGTTCGCACCGACCTCGAGCAACAAGGTTTCAGCAAAATCCGTATGACTGCAGGCAATTTTGACGAAATCGAAAAAGCTGAAGCGGCATTGAATGCAGAAATCGACGCAGATATAGAACAACGTATTCAACAGTACAAAATGACCTATTTGGAAAGACAGCTATGCTCAGACCCGGATGACGAAATCCGAACAATTTCCATCAACCTCATAAGCGACAGATACCAATTGAGCAAAGTCCACACCAAATATGCAAAAATAGAAACTGAAATCGACCGCTTGAAAGATTTGATTCCAAGAGCCATATTGGGATGGAAAGATGCCATTCTTTCCTGCAAAATCAAATCACTTCAGGAACAAATAAAACAGACTGTCATTTCCAATGACATGGAACTCATGATTACACTCATGGAACAACAGCAGGAACTGACAAACCTTAGAAGCCAATTTGCAAAACTCATGGGAGAAAGGGTCATAATCCCTTGATTATTTCCTTTTATTCTCTATCTTTGTAGAAGATAGGAGGCGGTTCGGGATAAAAAACAATTGAAACTAGTTTCATAATTTTATTCTCCACTCACCTTTCACTATCTTTGGATAAAATAGGAGGCGGCTCGGGATAAAAAATATCTGAAACAAGTTTCAATATTTTATTCTCCGCTCACCTTTCACTATCTTTGTAAAAGATAGGAAAGGTTTGGGCATAAACGATTGACTTTTCCTATTGATGAAATAAAAACTGAAACTGCATGAAAAAGTTTTCAACTATCATTTTCTCTTTATTCGTATCCGGAGCCTTCACTTCGAATGCTGAATTAAACTTACCGGTCCGTAAAATTGGGGGTGAAGACTATTATTACCGGCAAGTGAAAAAGAAAGAAACAATCTACGGAATATCCAAGGAACTTGGAATCACAAAAGAAGACATTATAAAATACAACCCTTCGGTTGCATCCGGCCTACAGCGCAATCAGATACTCTACTTTCCTGTAAAGGATTTCAAAAAAGAGTCTTCGGCCAATGTGCAAAAAGCGTCGAATACATCTGTTACCCACCTTGTAAAAAGTGGAGAGACACTTTTTGGTATAGCAAGAACCTACGGCATATCCATTGCCGATTTGGTTGAGGCAAATCCAAGTACCAAAAGCGGACTTAAATCCGGACAGCAACTGACTATACCTTCTAATACGGCAAAAATTGACGGCGATAATCAGCAATCCCACTACGTTGTCAAACCGGGAGATACACTTTATCGTGTCGCTCTTAATCATAACGTAACTTTGGAAGAATTGCTCCAAAACAATCCGGGCGTAACACCCGACAATTTCAAAGCCGGAGAAACCATTGTAATACCGTCTCCTAATTCAGAACTGGCAGCACAGAACAAAGAGCCGGAAACGATTTTTGTTTCTGAAAAAATTGAAAAGGGAGAAACATTCCAGAGCATTTCAAAAGAATACAAAGTATCGGAACAGCAAATTCGGGAAGCCAATCCCAACGTAAAGGAACTGAAATCCGGCAAATTCGTTTCTATTCCTATCTCTCAAAAGGATGAAAGCGAATTGCCGACACAGGAAGATGTTCAAATGGCATATAACACGGTTCACGAAGTTGCTGTAAACACAGACAGCATTGTCTTCTCATTCATCCTTCCGTTTGAGAAAGAAGACAACAGAAGCAAACTTTATGTTGACTTCTACAAAGGTTTTTTGATGGCTGTTGAACAAAATGCCGACAAAGAGACTAAAATTGCCATCAACGCATTCGACACATCCAACAACAGCATTTCCCAAATTCTGTCAGAAGGACGTTTAAGTGAAAGCCATGCTATTTTTGCTGCAGGCGAAGATTACGATTTTGACAGAATCGCAGATTATGCAAAAGAGAAGGACATCAACATTGTCAACGCTTTTTCAGTCAACAACGACAGCTATTTTGAAAACGACCGGGTGATTCAAATCAACACTCCGTCGTCCTACATGTACTCGGCATACATCAAAACGCTGAAGCAAAAATTTCCCGACTATCAGGTCATTGTCATCAATGATACGGAACATGAGGAAAAAGCTTTAGTCAAACATGTACAAGAATCCGGGATAAGCTATTCTACCCTTTCCATCGACGATATCAACAACCCTGAAGAATTGGAATCACTGACAAGCAAATTCGGCAAAATTGCATTTCTTCCTTCGAGCGGGAGCAAATCAACCGTCAGAGCCGTTCAAGGGGTATTAACCCGGTTGAAAAAGGAGAAGACAGATACTGAAATTGCGTTGTTAGGCTATCCGGAATGGACGACCTACCACGACCTGATGCATTTCTTCCATGCAATGAACACTTACGTATATTCCCGTTATGCACTCATTCCAAATGGAGAAGAAGTGAGAAAACTTAACAATGAATATAACTATTGGTATGGAGGAACTCCTATCTACTCCGTACCATCAATGGCATCGGTAGGCTATGATTTAGGATGCTATTTCATTCACGCAATTAAGGACAACAACAACGACTTTAATGTCAACCAACCATTTGACGGAGTCCAAACCGGCATTGTTCTGAACAGAGTCAGCAACTGGAGCGGATTTATCAACACCGCCATTTATCTTTTGAATTTCGACATTAACGGTCAAACAACTAAAGAACTGATTTTATGAAACAAAAACTTGTCTGTGCCTTCCTGCTGTTGATTTCATCAGTCTGCACTTGGGCACAACAGCATTACACCTCTAACATAGCCCTCGGTGTAAAAGGCGGAACAACTATTTCCAAACAAATGTTTTCCCCCAGCGTCGAGCAGAGTTTTCTCGTCGGATACATGGGCGGCATTACGTTCCGATATATCGAGGAAAAACATTTCGGACTTATTGCTGAATTAAATTTGGAACAGCGAGGCTGGAAAGAAACGTTTGACAATACCCAGTTTACTTTCAACAGAACGCTTACATATCTGCAAATTCCGTTTCTGGCTCACGTATATTTCGGCAGCGACAAATTCAAGTTCTTCTTTAATGCCGGTCCGGAAATGGGAATACTGATCAACGAAAAGACCAATGCGAACTACGACATACACAATATCGCAAACATTCCGGACTTTCCTCTCAAAAACAGATACACGGAACAGCAGACCATGCCGCTTAATTCTAAATTCGACTACGGCATTTCAGCAGGACTTGGAATGGAATGGCAACAAAACAAGCGGAACTCATTCCTGCTGGAAGGACGTTTTTATTATGGACTGAACAACATTTTCAGCGCCCATAAACGCGATACATTTGCTGCCTCAAACGGCATTTCTATTCTCGTCTCTCTCGGCTATATGTTCCGAATCAAATAACAATACAAAATAAAAATACCTACAAATAGGCAATAGCTATTGAAAAAAATACCAACAAATAGCTATTGCCTTTTGTTATTATAATAGATTACTTTGCTAACTTGAAAAATCAAAAGAATGAGTAACATACGCAAATACAAGCCAACAGACAAAATGAGTCATCTCATTACCCGCAACTATTCTCTGATATCCGCCATGAGCCGGTTCGGACTGCCATTAGGATTCGGAGAAAAAAGCGTGCAGGATTTTTGTAAAGAAAAAGGTGTTGACTGCAACACTTTTCTTGCTGTAGTAAATTTCATAGAACAGGAACAATACGGCTCCGAGTATGACCCGAATGCGGAAACTTTGTCAGTAGAATCGCTTGTCAATTATTTAAAGCAGGCCCATTCATTCTTCCTGGATTTCTGCCTTCCCAATATCCGCACACGCCTTTGCCAGGCATTGGATCAGGAACCGGAGAAAAACGACGTAACGGAATCCATTCTGATGTTCTACGATAAATATGTAGAAGAAGTCAGACGGCACATGGAATATGAAAATAAATACGTATTCAAATATGTAGAACAACTCATAGAGAAGAAGGCTACCGGCGATTACACAATCAAATGTTTTGCCGAAAAGCACAATCATATCGAACAAAAACTAAGAGAGCTAAAAAACATCATCATTAAATATTATCCTCAAAACAGTTGCAACAACCTACTGAATGCAACACTTTTCGACATCCTCAACTGTGAGCAAGATTTGGACCTGCACTGCAAATTGGAAGACCAGATTTTCACTCCGGCGGTTGTCAAACTTGAAAACGAAGTATCAAAATGAAAAATAGAAACAACATCAAAATAGTTATTGCCGAGAATTCCCTTATATTGAGAAGTGGAATTTCCGCAGTGCTTAAAAGGCTCTCCGACTATACATTCTCTATCAATGAGGTTTCCAACATGGATGCCTTTATGTTGTTTTCCCGCCTCCACCGTCCGGAAATTGCCATCATAAACCCACTATTCCTTGGAGGTGTCAGCATAGCAAATTACAAGCGAGACAATCCGGACACGAAAGTCGTAGCATTGGTAAGCGGATATTTTGACAACAAGACATTGGCGGATTTCGATGGTTCCATTTCCATATTCGACGACTTGGATACCGTCAACGACACTATATCATCCGTTCTTCATATAGAAGAAGATGATGACAACATAGAAACAGAACAGTTAAGCCAACGCGAAAAGGAAATCATCGGATGTGTGGTAAAAGGTCTTACCAACAAAGCCATCGCTGAAAAGCTTTCCATATCCATTCATACGGTTATCACCCACCGAAGAAACATTTCAAAAAAACTGCAAATACATTCTTCGGCAGGTTTGGCCATCTATGCAATCGTAAACAAAATCGTAGAGATACAAGATATAAAAAGCGGAATCAGCTAAAAACCGATTCCGCTTTTTGTTGTGTCTTCTATTTTCTTAACGCTTGCAAATCCACACATCAGGATTTGTTTCACGAAGATTTGTCGATTCAATAAAGTCGTTCATTTCTGAATAGCTGCTTCCGGAAGCCACGTATACTCTATAGATACCGCCATTACGTGACAACACCTTCAAATTCTTTATCGAAGATTCCCGAATAAACTGTTCCGTTTGAGCCTTAGTTTTCAACGAAGCAACGACTACATAATACGTAGGCTGACTTGCCGTTTCCATTTCCTGCTCCGTTTCTGCCACAACTTCCGTGGGTTGAGTAGCAACCGTATCCGCAGCAGCAATCGTGTCTTCTGCCACAACTTCAGTCATTGGCATAGCAATCTTTTCCTCCAGTTTATCTGCAGGTTTTGCCACAACAGAATTAAATCCGGCAAAATCCGGCGTATTTTCTACAGGAATCGGTGTCGATAATGCTATCGCCAACAAAATCAGTACTGCAATGCTGGCTGCAATCTTAAAGATATTTCTGCTAATCGGCAAATACACAATATCAGCACCCTTTTCTTTGCTTTCCGGGTCTTCAGTCTCAAAAACGGTATTGAGCACAGGCGTGAACTTCAGTTTTTCCAAACCAAAATATTCAATCGAAGCCTGATTTCCATCGGCCGACGGATAGAAATGCAGGGAATCATCATCCGACAATTCAAAACGCCCCAGGCTACCCATACAAAACTCCCGGTTTTCCATCAACTGCCGTTTCAATGCAACCACATCGTCAGCAATGATAGACATAGCCTTGTCGTATGACACCTTTTCCTTTCTCATTATTGAATTTACCAGCAAGCCGTCGTTGCAGACAACCGCATCATTGAATCCCAACACACGTGCCGGAGGCAACAACTGATTGTCATCCCCCAACTTGGCCGAAACATAACGCGCTATAAATGCACCGAATTCCGGAAGAACCACACATTCATTCCGTCTTAGCAAATATTCAATATGAGATATTATTCTTATCATATAACAAAAGTACAGATTTATTTGCAATTGAGCAACCTACAAATCTCTTTTTTTGAAAAATTTCTCCACCAATTCCGGCTCTGCACCTAACTCTTGAGCCTTTTTGGCATAATTTGCAGCGTCATCATAGCGGAATTGCAATTCCGACAACCGCGCGCGATAGACATATATCATCGGTTCAGACGGATCCAACTTTTGAGCCTCCTGCAAATCGGCTTCCGCCTCCACGGTCTTGTTCAAGTCCAGATAGCACTCTGCCCTACCCAAATAATTGGACAGACGGTGTTCTTTTTCAATAATTTGCGAATACAGTTCAATGGCCTCTTCTTTTCGGTTCAACAATTTGTTCCATAAAGCAAGCCCCCGCTTCGCATCCACTGAATGAGGATTCAACTTCAGGACTTCTTCAAAATCCTTCTGCGCCTCATCCATTTTCCCATATTGCAAAGCTATCATGCCGTGATAGTATCTTGAATCGACATCCATTTCATCCAGCCTCATTATCCGTTCATAATCAACCAATGCTTTTTCCACACTATCCATTTCCAAATACAATGAAGCCCGGTTATGCAAGATAGTCACAGCATTGGGTGTAATCGACAAGGCATTTGTATAATCAGCCAACGCTTCTTCCAAACGTCCCATATTACGATGTACCGTTCCAAGATTTGACAGCAACAAATAGTTGTTCGGATTAGCCGGTTCTTGTTTCAAAGCATTCAACAACATTCTTTCCGCCCCAATCCAATTCCGTTCCTGCACAAACCGGTCAACGGAATCTACAGATGCAGCATAGGATTGGCCCCATACGTCCATACAGAAGAATCCCCACAAAAAGGCCAACAGCATTGCCGAAGTTTTCGAAATATTGCTTACAGATTTGAACATAGTAATAATTTCAGTTGTTTTATCCGCAAAGTTACCGAAAAAGTCAAAGTCCTTTCTTTTTTGAATTTTTTTTAGTTATTTTTGTCTTAAGTAAACAACCATTTTAAAGCTATGAATTTATTGAGCCTATTATTAACCGCAACAGCGGCAGCAGCCGACACAACAAAAGAAGCCGCAGAGCCAATACAGAACATCAGCAAGATAGCACAGGAGTTTTCCGGACTACCGGTGGAACAAGTCGTCGAAAAATTAATTTCCGGCGCAGTCGATCTGGTAATCAAACTGGCAATTGCCATAATTGTATTCTATGTCGGAAAATTCATTATCAACCGAATCCACAAAAGCATTAAAAAACTGCTTATCCACCGCCAAGTGGACAAATCGCTGACAACCTTCATTTTAAGTTTCTTGAAAGTTGTTCTCTATTTCGTACTGATAATCATAGTTATCTCAATATTAGGCATTGAGACCAGCTCATTCGTTGCGATATTCGCATCGGCCGGCGTTGCCATCGGTCTGGCTTTGAGTGGAACATTACAGAATTTTGCCGGAGGGGTACTCATTCTGCTCATCAAGCCTTACAAAGTCGGGGATTTCATTGAAGCCCAAGGCTATTCCGGTACGGTAAAAGAAATCCAGATATTCAACACCGTATTGAACACCACCGACAACAAGTGCATCTTCATCCCTAATGGCGGCCTTTCCACCGGCAGCATCAACAATTACAGCAAAGAAGACTATCGCCGTGTGGACTGGACAGTCAACATTTCTTACGGCAACGACTACCAGGTTGCGAGAAAGGCCATTCTTGACATCATCAACAACGATAGCCGTATCGTAAAAAAATACATTGAAGACGACCGCGAAATGAGAGCCGCAGCAAAAGCTGCGACAGCAGAACCGACTCCGGAACCGGAAGAACAGAAAGGAATCAAACGCCTGTTCAGCGGCAAGGAAAAAGTTGTCAGCAAACTACAGGCCATTGCCAACAAGGAAGACGACATCAAGGCTCTGTTGCCAAAAATTGACCGAGCTCCATTCATTGCTTTGTCGTCATTGTCAAGCAGCAGCGTCGACATTATTGTCCGTGTATGGGTTCCGTCTTCATTATACTGGGAAGTATACTACGACATAAACGAAAAAATTTACAACGAACTTCCCAAAGCAGGCATCAGTTTCCCATTCCCTCAAATGGATGTTCATTTGGTCAAATAACGGTACAAATACCACTCAAGCGACTGTTAAAAACGACAGTCGCTTTTTTTATTTTATTTTGAAAAAAACACGTTACGAAACCGCCAATATCAGAAAAACAATCATTATATTTGCGTATACGTTAAATTGTGCGGCAATATAGCCTTACAGTAAACGAAACTCAACATATAACTGTTTTTATAACAGCAAAATAATAAAAGCGAGCCACAAACAGACAAAAAACTGCCGCTCGTTTCCGGCCATGAGAGGCCCCCTACCTTGATAATAAAAAAACTATATAAATGATAAGTAAATGGAATTACTTACCCCTAACATCCGAAGAACAAGAATTAGAGATAGAGTTGGCAAAGAAATTTGCCGGCAGTCCAACGATAGCTGAACTGCTGGTTCAACGCGGTATAACCAGCGTTGATGAAGCCGAACGTTTTTTCTCCCCTTCTCTTTCCGACATGCACGATCCGTTTCTGATGCGTGACATGAATAAGGCTGTAAACAGGCTCAACAAAGCCATGGGGGCAAAAGAGAAGATATTGGTATATGGCGACTACGATGTCGACGGAACGACAGCGGTTTCCCTTGTATACAAATATCTACGGAATTATTACTCACACATTGAGTATTACATTCCGACCAGAGATGAAGAAGGATACGGCATTTCAATGAAAAGCATTGATGACGCCGCATCCAAAGGTATAAAACTCATTATCGTACTCGACTGTGGAATAAAGGCAATCGAGGAGATACATTATGCAAAGGAACGAGGCATCGACTTTATCATTTGCGACCACCATGTTCCTGATGATGTATTGCCTGAAGCATGCGCAATACTGAATCCGAAATTGGCTGACAACACCTACCCCTATCCCCACCTTTCAGGTTGCGGGGTCGGGTTTAAGTTTATGCAGGCATTTGCAAGGAGCAACGGACTAACAAATCACAACGAGTTGTACAGTCTGCTTGACCTTGTAGCTGTCAGCATTGCCGCCGATATTGTTCCAATGACCGGAGAAAACCGAATAATGGCTTACCACGGCTTGAAACGGCTGAATTCAAACCCGAACATGGGATTAAAAAGCATTATCCGGATTTGCAATCTCGCCAACAGAGAAATTACTATAAGTGACGTGATTTTCAAAATTGGCCCCAGAATCAACGCATCCGGCCGTATGCAGTCGGGAATGGAAGCAGTCGACCTGCTCACAACCAAAGACCAAAACGAGGCATACGCCAAAGGCAAAAACATCGACCAGTACAACCGCGACCGCAAGGAACTGGACAAACGGATTACCGAAGAGGCCAACGCCATTCTCGAAGAACGCGGAGAGATAGACTCCGACCATAAATCCATCGTGATTTACAACAAGAACTGGCACAAAGGCATTATCGGCATTGTGGCATCACGTCTTACAGAGCTGTACTATAAGCCGGCTGTCGTCCTAACCCTTTCCAACGGACTGGCAACAGGTTCGTCCCGCTCCGTACAAGGATATGACATCTACAGTGCCGTTGAAGCTACCCGTGACCTGTTGGAAAATTTCGGCGGACACACCTATGCAGTAGGCCTGTCACTAAAAGAAGAAAACATACCAGAATTTTCCCGCCGATTTGAGGAGTATGTGGCCGAAACAATCAAACCGAACCAACTGACACCGCAGATTGACATTGATGCATACTTGAAATTTGAAGAAATCACACCCGATTTCCTCGCCTATCTCAAGCTGTTCAATCCGTTCGGCCCCGGCAACCAGAAACCGATTTTCTGTTCAAAGCACGTCAAAGATTACGGAACAAGCAAACTTGTCGGCAGAAATCTGGAGCACATCAAACTGGAACTCGTGGACAACAGTTCCGGAAAAGTGATGAACGGCATCGCATTCAATATGTCAAACTTTTTTGCACATATCAAATCGGGAGAATCATTTGACATCTGCTACACGATAGAAGAAAACAAACACATCAACAATCCGAACAACTATCAGCTTTTTGTCAAAGAAATACGGCTTTGCCATAATTAGAATATATGCAAAAGGAGATATATGCCGTACTCCGCAAATACTGGGGTTACGACTCATTCCGTGAACAGCAGGAAGAGATTATAGAATCCGTACTGAACAACAATGATACGTTAGGACTTCTCCCCACAGGGGGCGGGAAGTCCTTGACGTTTCAGGTACCTACTATGGTCCTGCCCGGAATGACAATCGTCATCACCCCTCTCATTTCTCTGATGAAAGACCAGGTCGACAATCTGCGCAACCGTCAAATCAAAGCCATATATATCCATTCCGGATTAAAATATGCGGACATACGCAATGCCATCGACAAATGCATCTACGGCAACTATAAATTCCTGTATATTTCCCCGGAAAGAGTGGCATCCGAGCGTTTTCTCGAATCGCTGCGGCACATGAAAGTTTCGCTGATTGCCGTCGACGAAGCCCACTGCATTTCACAATGGGGCTATGATTTCCGCCCGTCTTATCTGAAAATTGCAAAAATAAGGGAGCTGTTTCCCGATGTGCCGGTGCTTGCCCTTACAGCCACCGCTACACCTGTGGTAGTCAACGACATCATGGAGAAACTGAATTTTCGTACTCAGAGCGTATTCAAAAAAAGTTTCTCCCGCACGAACCTTTCGTATATTGTACGCCATGTTGACAACAAAATGGAAAAACTGGTCAACATACTGAAACAATCGAACGGTTCGGGAATCGTATATGTCAGAAGCCGAAAAAAGACGAAACTTGTAGCCGAGGAACTGCAACACTTCGATATTTCCGCCGACTACTATCATGCAGGAATTGTCAATGAAGAGAAGCAAGAGAAACAGGACAAATGGAAAAAAGGCGAAACACGCATCATGGTTGCCACCAATGCGTTCGGCATGGGTATCGACAAGCCAGACGTACGGACCGTTGTACACCTCGACGTACCCAACTCCCTGGAAGAGTACTATCAGGAAGCTGGACGAGCAGGACGCGACAATAAAAAGTCGTATGCCGTCATGTTGGCCAACAACCGTGACAAGGGGCTGCTGAAAAAGAGGATTGCGGAAACCTTCCCTCCTGTTGATTTCATCAAGGAAGTATATGTAAGGCTATGCAACTTTCTTGACATCGGCTTGGGCGGAGGTTTCGACAAACTGTTTGAATTCAACTTCAGCCTATTTTGCGAGACCTTCAAATATCCTCCAACAGTAACTCACAACGCGCTGAAAATTCTGTCGCAATCGGAATATATCGAATACATCGAGGAAGTGGAAATACAATCCCGTGTAATGGTACTGGTGGACAAACGCAGCCTGTATGATATTCCCAACGCCACTCCCCTAATGGACAACATTCTGGAAATAATACTTCGGAACTATCCGGGAATCTTTGCCGACTATGTTTTTATTGACGAAGCCACCATTTCATACAAATACGGCATCACTCCTGACGACATTTATTCAACGCTGATAGCTTTGAACAAAATGCATATCCTGCATTACATTCCGAGACGACGCACACCGTATGTATACTTTCCTACTTCACGGGTGGAACCACGCCACCTGCTGCTCCCGAAAAGCGTCTACGACGAAGGCTTGAAACGGCAGGAACAGCGCATTGCCGCCATTTCCGATTATGCATTCAACGATACGGAATGCAGGGAAAGCCGCATGCTGAAATACTTTGGAGAAACAGCATCCGACTGCGGTCGATGTGACGTATGCGTAGAAAGAAAACGACACAAAAAAGACAACACTAAAGAAATTCTCGATGGAATTCTTTATATGTTGTCTTTAAAACCATGCAATGCTAAAGACTTTGTTGAAACGCTCTCCTTTCCGGACAAAGACATCTACAACATGCTCAGCTATCTGACTGATGAAGGCTTCATTCGCCTGCAAGACGGTGTCTATTATTCAAAATAGCCCGTTTCGTCAAGCAGCGAATATTTTGTCAACTCAAGCAATTTCGTCTGATAGTCATATTTCATATCCAACAAACTGTAGTTGGCATCAAGAAAATATTTCACCTCTGTCAGGTATTCCAACAATGTCAACTGTCCCAAGTCCAAAGCTTTCTTTAAAATCTCAAAGTTCGCCGGGTCTTCAACAAATGAAGAATAGGATTCTATCATTTCTTCCAGTTCCACCACCGCAGCAAATTGGGTGCGAATTTTTATTTCCTCCTTCATTTCAGCATCAACCGACGAAAGAACATTGGAAGCCTCATAGGCCTTCTCCATTTTTACTTTGTGTCGATTGGAGAACAACGGGATTGACACACCGAACACCAACCCGTGCACTTTTTCCGGACCTTCTTTCTGCAACTTATAACCAAGTCGGAACGACGGAAGCCATGAGTTTTTTGAAACCTTAACCGCCTGTGCTGCCACATCGCTATTCTGTTTCAAGACTTTATAATCCGGACTCAATGCCGTATAGGCATGCCAGCAGTCATCGACCGATGCCACCTCCGAAGAAGTATAATCAAATAAATCAGCATTGAAATTCTCCAATTCTTCGCCTCCATTCAATGCCTTCAGCCCGTCAACAGCAACACGCTTCTGAATATAAAGTTGCTTTAATTGGTTTTCAGTATCGAACAGTTCCACCTTAAGCTTGTTCACATCAATCAGCGACAACTCGCCGGCCTCATTTCCAAGCTCATAATTTTCCAGCAAATCCTTTTCCGTATCCTGTATCTTCTGCTGTAGGGCAATTCGCTTGTTGATGTTCACCAGTTCTATCAACAATTGCTTTGCTTCCACCAGCAAACTCAAAGCCTTCGACTGGTACACATACTCCATTGCCGTTATCCGGCTGTCGATATGTTTCTTTCGGGCCACATACATTCCCGGCCATTCAAAACTTTCGGAAACGACAAGCTCCAGTCCATTCTCAGGACGCTGGAAACCGTATTCCATTTCGAATTCAGGATCAGCCAGATTATTTTCCGATTTTGCCATCAGAATGTCGCCCTCCATAGCCTGACGCGCAGACTGGAGTTCTTTATTGTTTCTTGAAATTTGCGACAGCCAATCAGTCTCATCATTTTGCTGTGCAAACAGCGGGATTGCCGCCAACATCATAATAGGAAAGATTATCTTATATTTCATACCGTTTCCTTTTTTCTGTTACAAAAATAATATATAATAGGAACTACCACCAAATTTAATATCGTGGAAGAGAACAAACCTCCCAAAATAACAATTGCCATTGGGCTTTGTATCTCATTTCCCGGTTCCGTACCGCTTACGGCAATCGGTATCAACGCCAACGCAGATGTAAGCGCAGTCATTATAATCGGTAACAGACGGTCTTCCGAACCTTTTAAAATACGTGGCATCAAAGCCATGCCTTCCGCTTTAAGCTGATTGTAATGCGACATCAGCAACATACCGTTTCTTGTTGTAATGCCCAACAACGATATGAATCCGATAATCGCAGGAATATTCAGCTCGCCGGATGTCAGCCACAATATAAGCACACCGCCAATCATGGCCAACGGCAGGTTCACCAATATTATCAAAGACTGCTGAAGATTTTTGAATTCCTGATACAACAGCACGAAAATAACCAACAGAGCCACAACCGACGCAATGGCCAGCGTTCTCGAAGCCTCGGCCTCACTCTCAAACTGTCCTCCGTAATTGATATAATACCCCTCCGGAAGCACCACGTTCTCTTCAATCGTATGTTGAATATCGGATACGGCACCACGCAAATCACGTCCGTCAACATTGGCAGAAATAACAATTCGACGGCGTGCGTTTTCACGGTTAATGGAGTTCGGTCCGTCGGTCGACTCAATGTTTGCCACATCAGCCAACGTTACCTTCCCGACTGAGCTGTCAATCATCAGGTTTCTCAACTGCTCAATGGTCGAACGACTGTTTTCGTCCATTCTGACACGCAAATTATAGGGGAAACCCTCTTCATAAACCTGTGAAACGACTACTCCGGAAACGGCAACATTCACAAGTTTGGAGAAATCATCCATTGTTATACCGTAGCTTGCCATAACATCCCGACGCGGCGTAATGACAATCTCCGGACGTTCAATTTGCTGTTCAATATTAACGTCCACAATACCTTCCACCCCAGTAATCTGTTCCTGAATCTGCTTGCCAATCGTGTACAACTGATTCAAATTGTCGCCAAACAACTTGATGGCAATCTGTGCTTCCGTACCCGAAAGCATAGCATCAATACGGTGGGATATCGGCTGCCCTATCTCCACACTCAAGCCAGGAATCTCCGACAGACGCGTACGGATTTCATTCATTATTTCCGCTCTAGGACGGTCAATTATCTCATAAGGAGCTTCAATTTCTGAAGCATTGCTTCCGCGTGAATGTTCATCCAGTTCCGCACGTCCTGTTTTACGGGCAATTGTCTTGATTTCCGGAATGTCCATCAAAATCTTATCCACCCGTTCGCCAATTTTATTGGATTCTTCCAACGAAATGCCCGGTATAGTAGCGATATTGATTGTAAACGACCCCTCATTGAACGACGGCAGGAAGCTGCGGCCCAAAGTAAAGAACAGACAGCATGCCACAATAAACAAACCGCAGGTTGCCGACAGAATCATTTTTTTATGACCGAAACCCCATGCCAGCACTTTTGCATAACCGGCACGCATTTTAACGGAAGTCCATGCATCTTTTGATGATTTATCCAAGTGCTTGTCATTCGACAACAACATGCTGCACAGCACCGGAGTCAAAGTCAAAGCAACGATAGTGGATGCAATCAGCGATACAATAAAAGCGATACCAAGCGGAATCAGCAAACGGCCTTCGATACCGGACAAGAAGAACAATGGCAGGAAACTGGCAATGATAATTAGCGACGAATTGAAAATCGGCATACGTACCTCCGCTGAAGCATGATAGATAACGTCCAACGTCTTGGCCCTCTGTTCAGGAGGCAAAGCACGGTTCGCTTTCAATCGCTTATATACGTTCTCTACATCCACAATTGCATCATCGACAAGAGAACCAATGGCAATAGCGATACCGCCTAACGACATCGTATTGATAGTGTATCCGCAAAAATACAGCACCACCATTGTAAACAGCACCGACAATGGCATTGCCACCAACGATATGGCAGTGGCGCGCACATCCATCAGGAAGAACAGAAGAATTATGACAACGAACAGAGCACCTTCCAACAACGCATCCTGAATATTATTGATGGAGCTTTCTATAAAGTCACTCTGGCGGAAAATATCCGTAGATATTTTCACATCCTTAGGCATATTCTTCTGCATATCGGCAAGACTTGCCTCAATATTGTGAATCAAATCAATTGTGCCGGTATTGTACTGCTTTGAAATTGTCAGCAATACAGCCGGTTCCCCATTAACCGATGCCATGCCCAGCAGCGGTGACTCTCCACCGACTTTCACCTCGGCAATATCCGACATTCGGACCGTTTTACCAGCCTCGCTCTTTACGACGATGTCCCCCAATTCATCCGCATTCACCGTATTGACGACACCTTTTATGATATATTCATTTCCATATTCATAGAGGATACCGCCATTCGTATTTGTATTGGCACCTTCACTGGCAGCCAGCACTTCGTTCAACGTTACATTGTGGTATTTCATTTTACCGGGATTAAGCAGGAACTGATATTCCTTGATATCTCCACCCATCACCGTAACCTGAGCTACACCGCCGATAGACAACAACTGCGGTTTCATCATTCTGTCGGCAATAGTTCGCAAATCCCGTTTGCTCGTTTCCGTTGAAGTCAGACCAACAATAAGAATTTCACCCATAATGGAAGTTTGCGGTCCCAACACAGGCGTGTTGACATTCGGCGGAAGCGTTTCGGCAATAGTCATCAGCTTTTCCGAAACAATCTGACGGTCGATATAAATATCCGTACCCCAATCAAATTCTACCGTCACGACCGAAAATCCCGTATCCGACGTAGAACGGACACGGCGTACTCCTGTTGCACCGTTTACCGCCGTTTCTATAGGATAAGTAACCAATTTCTCAACTTCATCCGGAGCCAGACCCGGAGCCTCTGTCATGATTGTCACTGTCGGAGCATTCAAATCAGGAAATACATCTACTTCTGATTTTTGAATCACATAAAATCCGCCAAGCAACAAGATGACAGCCATCAACAACACAAAAAAGCGGTTGTTGAGTGAAAAATGAATTATTTTGTTCAACATAATTGCAATCGTTTTTTAATGATGGTGATGTCCTTCCGGAATTGCACCGGTATTAGCTGCCAACTTAACAAGCACAGCACCTTCAACTACCACACTTTCTCCCGGCTTCAGACCCGATTTGATTTCCACAGCCGCTCCATTCTGCTGACCAAGTTCAACACGACGTTTTTCAAAATGCTCCTCATGAGCTTTGACATAAACGAAATAATAGCCTTGCTCTTCTGTTACGGCAGAAAGAGGCACAGACACGACATTCGAACGCTCTGCTCCTAACAGATAAACCTGAGCATAGCTGCCGGGAACAATGCGGCCGTCATTTTTAAAGTCAAACATTACCGGAACGTATCCGTCTGTTGTCGATGCGGCATTGGATGCCGTCAGTTTCCGTCCGTCAAGAGCCGAAAGTTCAAATGTTTCCGGACAATATGACAACGAGAAATTAGCACTTACAACCGTAGGAAACAAAGAGAAATAACGTTGTGGCAGATAGGCTTTCAATGTCAGGCGTTCAGTTTCCGACACCGAAGCCACAGCAGTACCAGCCTGCACATATGTTCCATTTTCAACCAGCAGACTATTGACAACACCACTCATCGGGCTACCCAACACACTGCCCCTTGATTCTCCCAAATAAGCGTCCTTAGCCAATTCAAATGCCTGCTTGGCGTCGCGGTATTCACGAGCTCCTACGATACGAGCTTCGTATAGCGGCGTGATACGTTCCAATTCTTCTTTCGCATTGTTGTAGGCAATAGCGGCCTGACTTGTCGGATCACCACCCTGCATATCCTTTGCAGAAATATGTCCCAACGACTGGCCTTTGCTTACAGCAACTCCCAACTGAAGATTTTTGGGAAACTCAACGATACCGGAAGTTTTGGCAACCACCATCATCTGACCGCCCTGCGCCGGCATTACCTCGCCGGAAACGGCTATTACTTCTGAAAAAGCTCCGGTTCTGACCGTGTCTACCTTAATACCCAGTTCTTTGATCTGATGCTCATGCATCACAACCTCTCCGGCATGAGTTTCATGTTTTTCCTCGCCTTTTTCCTCTCCTTCATGCGAGTGTTCTCCACCGCCACATGACAAAAGAGCAGCGGCTAACAATACTGACAAACAATTTAATTTTCTCATTATTTTACATTATGCTTTATATCCCGAAACGGGACTGGTTTTTAAAATCAATTATATAAAGTCTGTAACTCCTTTTTCATTTTCCAGCGCGAAAATAGAAAATACCGACTGCAACCCTACTGCATTTTTCATTTGCAGCAGAATGTTGGGAAAACTGAAAAGATTTACAGAAAAATGTAATCCACAAGTCACAAAGCCGACTTATGCATGAATTGCCCGGATTCCATACGGAGCCCATTCATTAACAATGAGAAAAACAGGGAGGACCCCTTAATTGCACTGCCTGAAAATAACCTCGGGCAATTATCCCAATCCGAGGACAAACAAACAAGTCAACAGACTGCGTAGTACAGTCCGCAACCAACTTAAAGTCGTTCAGACAGTTCCAAATGTCATAAACAAAAATTTTAGTATCCAGATGCTGCGACGGCTGCTCCCGGTATTCACTACCAAGCAACGATTTACAGTCGTCGGATTCTTCATTATGCTGATGTCCGGCGTGCTCCTTAGAAAATTCAAGGACACTTTTTTCCGGCAAAAAATGATAGACACATAAGGTAGAAAAATGCGTAGCTCCTTCGCTGCAGTCATAGTGGTGATGATGATATTGTATGATGCTCGACAGGAACACCAGACACATCATAAAAACAAACACTATTTTGGAGCCGACTTTCTGCATATTTCTTCAATTAACGCAAATTTATAACACACGGAAGAAACAGCATTCCCCACTTCGTTCTATTAACATTTATTTAACTCAAACAAACTTCTCCGACAAGAAAAAAGGTTTTACCCAAATCGAGTAAAACCCATCTAATCTATTCGTCATCATCGTCATCAAAAAAGTCATCATCGAAATAAAATTCCGCATCGCTGTACGAATACATGTCGTCGGTAAACTTCGACAATTCTCGGCCGTCCTTCTTGGTCGGACGCCCCAAACCTTTCTGACGATTCACAAAACCACTAATCCGTGCCATCTCCAGCAATTCATATTGAGCCGGTGAAGTTATGTTCTCCAAATAGTCAGGAACCAGTTTGGCTCCCATACGATTTTCGGCCAAAGCCTTGACACGGAAAGTATAGGTAATAGGAGGCTTCTTGACATCAACCACCTCTCCCACCTTCAACGGACGGGACGGCTTCACATTCACCCCTCCAATTGTCACGCGCCCCTTTTTACAGGCTTCAGTGGCAATCGTGCGAGTTTTAAATATACGTGTGGCCCAAAGCCATTTGTCAATACGAACCTCTTTACTCATATTTACTTATTGTTGAACTGATTCATTGTTATAGACAGGCCTGCCAGACAAAAACTCTTGACGGCTTCAACAGCCACATTCAATCGCTCAGGCATAGCCTTTTCCTGCTCTTCGGTAAAATGGCCCAACACATAATCGACCTGACATCCTTTCGGAAAATCATTGCCAATACCGAAACGCAGACGTGCATAAGCCTGGGTTTTCAGCAACTCGGCGATATTCTTCAATCCATTGTGTCCGGCATCACTACCTTTACCCTTCAAGCGAATTGCACCGTAAGGCAAAGCCAAATCGTCGACAAGCACCAACAGATTGTCAATACTGATATTTTCCTTATCAAGCCAATAACGCACCGCATTGCCGCTGAGGTTCATGTAAGTTGACGGTTTCAGCAGTATCAACTGCTTGTTTTTCAACCTCATTTCAGCAACATCGCCGTAACGCTGGGTCGTAAAAGTAATATTGGATGCTTTGGCAAAAGCATCCAATATCATAAAACCTATATTGTGGCGGGTATTTTGGTATTCCGGACCAATGTTCCCCAATCCTACAATTAAATACTTCATTCGTTATTTCTTTCCTTGTTGAGCCTGAGCCTGTGCACCACGAGCAGCACGAGTCAATTGAACTGCACAAACTACTGCATTCTTAGCATTCATCAATTCCAGACCTTCGAAGTGAAGTTCGCCGATTTGCAATGTCTTGCCAAGACCCAAGTTGTCAACGTTGATGATAACCTTTTCAGGAATTGCAGAGTAGATAGCTTTAACTTTGATTTTCTTCATTGACAAAGTAAGCTTACCACCGGCCTTAACACCTTCTGCGTGACCTTCAAGCTTAACAGGAACTTCGATAACAACCGGTTTCTTGTCGTTTACTTCCAACAAGTCGATGTGAAGAATTTCTTCCTTTACCGGGTGGAATTGGATATCTTTCAACACAGCCATCTTCTTTACGCCGTTTACATCGAGGTCGATAGCGTAAATGTCCGGAGTGTAGATCAATTTGCGAACGTCTTCAGCTTTAACTGTCAAGTTAGTAACTTTTACGCCCTTGTTGTTAGCAAGTTCGATTACTTGTTCACCTTCATTGAGGTTACCGCTGTACGGAAGTTCAACAACTTCACCACCGTTCAATACAACAGGGATCAAACCTGCGTTGCGCAATTCTTTAGTTGCTTTTTTGCCAATAGCAGTTCTTGGCTGAGCTGATAAATTGTAAGTCTTCATTCTTTTGTTTTTTTGTGTTACTAAAAATTAAGTGTTTTGCTCCCTAATTTCCCATCACACGGAATTTTTAAAAAGCGTTGCAAAATTACACTAAATAATTGAATCAGCAAAATTTATCACTAACAATCTCTGCCACAAATTTCAACAAATGGACAATATTTACAGTTCTCAACATTTTTTGTCTGCACAAACGGTTTGTTTCTATCAAACAATTCTGCAATAAGTTCGGTAAACTTACCCATGAATTCTTTATTATAGTCACGATAGTCAGTCACTGTCTGCTTTCCAATTTTCACATCAAACGTGTTGCCGTTCACAAGTACAGCATCTACATCCCGAACCTTATAGACAACTGGACAAATCTGCTTTTGCTCATATCCGGCATTATCCTGGACATAGAAATTACAGTATAGCATCAGCTGAGTCAAGGCTTTTCGCTTGCTGGAAGCCACCGTATCGTCAAACAGGTCATCTACACTGTTTACTTCCGGAGTATCCGTACCCGTTTTATAGTCAACAATACGTAAATAATCACCATCATCCGACAAGACACAATCAATTCTGTCAATGACTTGCCTATAATTAAACTCGTGGCCCCCAACCGACCATCGGGTTTTACTGCTTGCCAATTCACTGTTCTTATATTCAAACGGTGCTATCCGTTTGTCATATTTCAACAGCTGACGGACATAGTATACAACTATTTTTCCAATCAGAATCGTATCACCTTCAAGTTCTCTGTCGAGATCCGACTTCAAGTGGCAGTATTCCTTATTGATTATCCGTGTAGCCAGTTTTTCTATCATGGCCTTATTATTAAGCCAACTGTCAATCGTTTCCGCCATTATGACTTTAGACGATGCACTGTCATACAGCACTTGCATCATCTTATGAATAATGTTGCCGAAAGTTGCACTGTCAATGAAATCGGTCATCTCCTCATCCTCCTTCAGGCCTTCGACATGCTGCAGATAAAATTTTAACGGACAATCAATATAGGTGTTGATTCTACTGGGCGACAAACTTTTTATCTCACCCTCACTGTTTTTGAATTGTTCCAGCTTATCCCATACACGGTCTGTTTTTTCCACAAAAAACTCCCGTTCTTCCTGCGTGCGGATATTGTATTCATAATAATGATACTGACACTTATTGCGATTGTATATCTTTTGCAACTGACTGACGTAACGAGACTCTTCACCGCTTGAAATTTCCTGAACGCGGGAATCGTAAAGCAAGAACACGTTTTCCGCCCGGCTCAGCATACGATAAAAATAATAGGTAAACATCGCATCCTGATGCTCATATGTCGACAACGCATATGCTTTTCTTAACGCATTCGGAATAAACGAACGTGTATAATGCTTCGACGGGAACACCTTTTCATTCATTGAAAGGACAAACAGATTTCGGAAATCAAGCAGACGAGTCTCAAGCACTCCCATAATCTGCAACCCTTTCAACGGTTCCCCCTCAAATGTCACACTATTGCCGGACAGCATACGGCATAACAAATAAAAGAATGTTTTTTCTGTTATATCCACGTTGTACTCTTCCACCGTTTCCCGCAACTGCCCCAAAGAATTCAGGTACTGAAAAACAAACGATTTCTCCAGCTTGTCCATCGTCTCCGTTCCGTTCAATCCGGCAGCAACCCATCGCAATATGCTATCCACATAGTCGACAACCTCGCGCGAAGTTTTTTGTTTCGGACTATCAAAAATAACATTCAGCGACTTCAGCTTCTCACGTACCAACGCCGAAGGAACAAACTGCAGGCGTTCAGCAATAATTTCATCCTGCAACTCTTTGATATTTTCAGTGCAGTTGCGCTTTACATACAAATGTCCCAACAAAGCATTCAAATCTTCATAATAGAAATACGCCTCGTTCGCATCCACCCGCTTACGACCATGCAACGTAGCGAGCATCTCAACAAATGATGCGATGCTGGTATTCGCCAGCGGATAACCCATCGTAATGTTCAGCGACTCAATATCAGAAGGGATGGAAAAGAGCACCGAATTCAGCAATTTCTCGTCAGGAAGTACAATGGCCGTATCAATGGCATTCGCCTTGTCTAGTTTCAAATCTCCGAATTTGCCATTGAGTATCTGCCCTACCACCTTTGCCTGACCACCTGCCGACGGAACGGAGAATACATGAATATTGGGCATATCCTTTCGCTCCTCTTTGTCAACATCTTTCAGCGAAGGATAATTCTTTTTATATTGTTTTATAAAGTATGTACCTTTATTGGAATTGTCTTCGAAAGGCTTAAAGTTGAAATCCCAGTAAAAATCTCCGATATTTAATTTTTTAAAATGCGCGAAAATACGTTCTTCGGAAGTTGACAATGTGCTGAAACCCACAAATATGACTTTTTCAAACGGGAAATCTTCTGCCCTTTTGCTTTCTATCCGCTCTGCGGCTTGGCGATAAATCATTCCCGAATAGGCAAGGCCCTTTTCCTCCAATTTCTCTCTAAATTTGCAGTAAAGCGGATTAAGCAATTGCCATAGTTTGAAGTATTTACCTTTCAGCGATTTTTCGTCAACCCAAAGTTTGTCATCACGATACTCCCTCTCCTCACCAAAAAACACACGAAGCACCTCAATTTGAGCTTCCGTCAGATAGTTGGAACTCAATTCTTTCAAGTTCTTCACATTAGTGAACAAGCCTTTAGCATCGGCCATGTAGCGGTCCACATCGTTGAAATCACCCAAAATCATGTCGCCCCAATACAAAAACGAATCAAAATCCGCTTTGTTTTCAGGCACTAACTCCTTGTAGGCATCATACAGTAGAAACAACTGTTCCATCTTGCCGGCTTCAGTCAAATCCACCTGCGATGCAATGAAGTCGGAAATCGTTTGTATGTCAGGCAATATACAGTCAGCACTGCCAACTGTTTCCAACATATATTTCTTGAAAAACGAACAGCTTCTTCGGTTTGGAAACACAAAGCAACAGTTCTGCAAATCGGTACCGTCGGCATAAAATGCCGCAGCAACCTGTCGTAAAAATGGTTCCATGTCTTTAATCAATTAAATTTTCCCTATTTCTTTAAAGCTACACCTATCCGTAATGACAAATCAAACAATACTATCTTTGCATTTGCATTGCGCCCGATATCATTGATGGCCCGATCCAATTCAAATTGAATACCTTCCACATTCCGCTCGTTTATAAACGGGAAGAATTTAGAACTGAAAGCTTCTTCTTCACGGGTCAGATAATTCAGCGAAGGATTGTTCAAATTATGAATAAAGTTTTCCCGTATCATTCGGGACATATATCGTAAAAAATCCTGACACTTCTCACGTTTCAAATCCGCCACCGTTTCTGCCCAGTCCTTCATTTCACGAAGATTGTCGAGATATGCCGAACGCATCAACTGTTTGAAATAGTCAAGAAACTCATGCGTATCATCACTTTTAAGAGCCAAAGCCTCTGCCCTTGACATGCTGCCTTCCGCAACACTGGCTACCGCCATAGCCTCTTGGGCATCCATAGCATGTTCCGCCATCAAATGTCGTGCAATCACATCCATCGGCAAACGTTTCATTTTCAACCGTTGCAGTCGGGAATAAATCGTCGGAAGAATCTTTCCCGGCTGGTTGCTTACAAAAATAAACAGCGTGTCCTCATACGGTTCTTCTATCAGTTTCAGCAAACGGTTGGCACATTCCGTCACCATCTTTTCAGGCAGCCACAAAATCATTATTTTATAGCGTGTTGCATAACTCTTCGTGCTAACCTTCTGAAGAATGAAACTACCTTCGTGAGTATAAATTGCAGGCTGGGCCGTACCCGATTTCAGGACTCTTACCCATTCACTGAAATCAGCATATACCGTGTCCTTCAGAAATTCACGCCATTCT
Source organism: uncultured Porphyromonadaceae bacterium (assembly GCA_900544305.1). Lineage (GTDB taxonomy): Bacteria > Bacteroidota > Bacteroidia > Bacteroidales > Muribaculaceae > Limisoma. The sequence continues at coordinate 58,973 of UQUV01000001.1, read as the reverse complement.
TCAATATAATCATCACAATAATAGTCTCGCGAACTTGAACCTTTGAATATAGGATAAACAAAAAACAAGTCGGCATTATTGAATGTCTGATGCTGCAGACAAGCATTGCACACTCCACACGGTTCTCCGTCAGGCGTCTTGTTCTGACAATGAATGTATTGGGCAAAAGCTCTTGCCATTGCCAATTTTCCAATGCCTTCCGGACCTTCCAGAAGCAAGGCATGAGGGATACGGTCGGAAGCGACCATGTCCCTCAATCGCTGTTTAACGGATTCATTTCCGGCTATATCGCTAAATTTCATGTTGACTTTTTTCTTTTTCTACTGTTCTATATTCAGAGCCTTCAGTTTGTTGTAAAGCGTCTTTCTGTCGACCCCGAGCATTTTTGCCGCCATTGACTTATTGCCACCACAACTTCGGAGCGCATTGACAATCCGAGCACGTTCGTCGTTCGGGTCACGCAACAATGTAGAACGTTCCTCTGTGCGGTTTCCATCAAGCATTTCACGCGGAAGGACATCAAACTGAATATAGTCGCCCTGCGACAGCAAAGTAGCACGCATTACGGTATTTTTCATTTGGCGCAAATTTCCGGGCCAGTCGTAATTTTGGAAAATTTCGGTAACACGCTTGTCAAATCCTACAATATTTTTATTCAGTTCACGGTTGGCAACATCCAAAAAGAAGTTGGCATACAGCATAATATCCTGTCGCAAATCCCGCAATTCCGGCATTTGTATAGTAAATTCAGAAATTCTATGATACAGGTCATTACGGAATGTGCCGTTTGAAATGGCCACCTCCAGATCTTCATTCGTTGCAGCAACCAAACGAATATCAATGTCGACCTCCTTCGTACTGCCCACACGCTTCACTTTCCGTTCCTGCAAGGCCCGTAACAGATGCATCTGAGTCTCATAATTCAGATTGCCTATTTCATCCAGAAAAAGCGTACCACCGTTGGCAGCCTCAAACGCCCCGACCTTATCCGTCATTGCACCGGTAAAAGAGCCCTTCACATGGCCAAAAAACTCCGAAGCAGCAAGTTCAGTCGGTATGGAACCACAGTCAATGGCAATGAACGGCTTGCCTTTTCGCTTACTGCGTTCATGTATCAAATGAGCAATATGCTCTTTTCCCGTTCCACTTTCTCCCCGTATAAGAACAGACATATTGGTTGGAGCCACCAGATTGACATACTGATACAACTGTTTCGACAAATCGCTATTTCCTTCAATGAAACCCGGTGCAGCCACCGGCTCTTCCGGTTCTTCGAGCTTCGGTGCGGCCTTTTCTTCCGATTTCGCTTTCAAAGCCTCCGTAATCTTCGTCATCAGTTCGTTCGGATTGATAGGCTTCGACAAATAGTCGAATGCACCCAGCTTCATACTGTTTACGGCATTCTGTATTTCAGCAAAACTTGTCATGACGATAACCGGTATGTCCAGATTGGCAAGTCCCAACCATTGCAACAATACAATGCCGTCGGCATCAGGCAGACGCATATCGGTCAGAACCAAAGAAAACCGGGAATCATTCAGGCACTGCTTGGCCGCAGACACAGAGGTTGCCGTTTCCACAAGAAAACCTTTTTTCTGCAACCATGTTTTCAGCATCAGTGCGAATGTTATATCATCATCAACAATCAAAATTTTGATTTCTTTCATATCAATACTGTTTTGCTGTTTCTATTACTTTCATTATACGAGTCACAAGCGTTTCCGCCTCTTCCGAAGTCATCATCTGGTAATCCTTTGACTCCACCTCATATTTCCTCAAAATAGCAGTAACCTCCTTTTCACCAATCATCGTGAAAATCGGCATCATCTTATGACACAACGAACGGACCTGCTCTTTATTTCCTTCTGCAATCGCATTCTTTAAATTTTCCAGATTTTCCTGCGTCTGCGTGACAAAAGACTCCAGAATTTCCTTTTTGGCGTTTTCGTCATCTTCCGCAAATGCGGTCAATGCCGACAATCCATCCATACTGTCGGACTGACAGGTGTCTGTTAGTTGAACATTTTTATCTTTAATATGTTCTCGAAGAACCCGTATTAATTCAATTTCTTTAAACGGTTTCGTCAACACATCGGAAAAACCAGCCGACAAATAATCCTCTTTGTTAACCGACCGAGCAGTTACCGCCACAACCGGCAAATCAGGATGCACTGACTTAACAGATTTCAACACATCGAAACCACTCATTTCCGGCATCTGTATATCGGTCATCACCAAGTCATAGCTGTTGTCGGCTACCATACGTTCCGCATATTTCGGGAATTGACACATATCGGCTGTTGCCCCTATATTTTTGCACATTTCAACGACAATGCCCATTTGCAGACTGTCGTCATCGACCAGCAACAAATGACATCCGCTTACCGTATCCTCTCCCGTTTGGGATTCTTCCGCCTCTTCTTTAACAGACGGCTCTACAATTTCCACGGGAATCGCCACATTGAAACAACTGCCTACTCCAAGTTGGCTTTCCACATCAATAGAACCGCCCAACAGCTTAACGATTCTGTCGACAATCGACAAACCCAAACCAAAGCCCTGGACACCCGTCGAAGAACTTAGACGGACAAACATTTCAAATAGTCGAGCCTTTTCAAGCGGCGAGATTCCACGCCCAGTATCAGAAACGGAGAACCGCAAACAGCCATCTTCCACATCTATCGTCATCCCCACCGAACCCTTATCAGTAAACTTAATGGCGTTCGACAGGAGATTGTTGACAATCTGCGTCACTTTCAGCGGATCGCTCTCCACCGTAACGTCCGCCGCTACCTTACAATCGTAGGTCAATGCAATGTTCTTTCCAAGCGCAATCGGCAAGAAAGTATGATGTATGGACTCAAACAATTCACTCACATTAAACGGTACGACCTTCAAATCCGCCTTGTCACTATCCAAACGATAGAAATCCAGCAAATCAGTTACCAATGAAAGCAGCAAGTCGGATGAAGACTTGATATTCCCCAAGTACAGCTTCTGTCGCTTGTCCACCACGATTCTGTCCAACAATTCCGAATACCCGATAATAGAGCTTAACGGAGCCTTAAAGTCATGGGTAATGGCCAGCATCAGCTGTTCACGCGACTGCAATAACTGTTCTTTCTCCCAATTCAGCTGCTCCAGTTCACGACGATAACGATTACTGCGGCTCAATTCCCGCCAAATGATAAACAAGAACAACACCACAACAACAATGGAGCAGATGGCAACCGCCGCCAACAACTTCACCGTATCTTCACGCCGCGTTTCCTGTTCCGTGATTTTTTGCAACATAGCCGACGATTCATCCGCATCAAAATCGCGGATAAGCCGATAAATCAGGCTATTAATTCGATAATTCTCCATTGCCACCCGCTGCCAGCGTGTACGCTGCCGGCTGACGAGCTCATTCTGCACCCCTATGACATTATTTTTGAGGTCGGTAAGTATCACATTTATTGAATCGGCAAGAGAAACGTGAACACTATCGATATTGACATTGGCAGTCGTAATTACTGTCGAATCCTTTTGCTCTTTTTTAAAGGCATTACGGAATCTCTTGAAAAAGTTTCCACTGGTATTCCGTTTCGTCACAATAGTATCACGACGGACAGACACCTTCGTTTCTGCCACAATATGCCGACTGATATCACTGCTGTCGGGCATAAATCCTTCAATACGCTGATTAATAGATTCATGATACTTCTTGAAATCATAATCCTCCAACAAAGCGCCCAACGACAGTTCCTTCATCAGAATCAAATCGTTAATACTGTCAATACGGGCTACCTGCACAGAATCCGAAGCATATGTCTTCAGTGTATCCAATATGAAATACACATTATTCATATTTTCCTTATACTCTCTATATTTTGAAGAATTTCCAAACACCAGCATCATGCCGTTGTTTTCTGCTTTATAGAGAGAATAAAGCAATTGGTTTACCAAAGTACTTCTGTTTTTCAGCTGCCAATCGTCCACAGCAGAAGTATTGGAACCGTATGCCTGATTATAGACAAACCAAACAGCACCCCCACCCAATGCCAGCAACAGCATATAAGCAGCGATAATATACAATTTGACGAATCGGGAATTCCTTTCTCTTGCCATAAACATTATTTATTTCAAAATAGCAAAAGGCAGGCATAATTAAGCCTTTCTGCCTAACCATATTTCCTATTTTATACAAAAGTATGAAAAAGTGAGTGTAATCACAAATGAAAACGCCGTTTTCAGCTTAGGCAAAATCCAATCATCCCTATCCCGCTGATCTAGTAGAAACACCGATTCATGACAATTTTTCTGCCATCTTACGCGAAAATATACCAAACAGAAGTAAGATATATTTGTATATATCAAATGAATATCGTAACTTTGCACCGCAATTTTAAAACAACAAATTAAAACAATTATGAACAAGTACGAAACCGTTTTCATTTTGACTCCCGTTTTGTCTGATGCACAGATGAAGGAAGCGGTAGACAAATTTAAGGCATTTCTGACTGAAAACAATGCAGAAATTGTCAACGAAGAGAACTGGGGTTTGCGCAAGCTCGCTTATCCTATTCAGAAAAAAACCACTGGCTTCTATTGCCTGATTGAATTCAACGCAAATCCGGAAGTTATCAAGAAACTCGAAGTTGCTTATCGTCGTGACGAACGCGTTATCCGTTTCTTGACATTCCGTCTTGACAAGTACGCTGCTGAATATGCAGAAAAACGCAGAAACTTGAGAGCAGCTAAGTCTAACACTAAAGAAGCATAAGGAGGTTCATTATGGCACAAGCACAATCAGAAATCAGATATTTAACTCCACTTTCAGTAGACGTTAAAAAGAAAAAATACTGCCGTTTCAAAAAGAGCGGTATCAAGTATATCGACTACAAAGATCCTGAATTCCTCAAGAAATTCTTGAACGAGCAAGGTAAAATCCTTCCTCGTCGTATCACAGGTACTTCATTGAAGTTCCAAAGAAGAGTAGCACAAGCTGTTAAGCGTGCTCGCCACTTGGCTCTTCTTCCATACGTAACAGACTTGATGAAATAATTTTTACAAAGAAGGATTACAATTATGAAAATCATATTAAAAGAAGACATCGCTAACCTCGGTTACAAAGATGATGTAGTAGAGGTAAAGAGCGGATACGGCAGAAACTACCTTATTCCAACAGGCAAAGCTGTCATCGCTACTGATTCAGCTCTTAAAATTTTGGCTGAAAACCAAAGACAACGTGCTCACAAGCTTGCTAAAATCAAAGCTGACGCCGAAGCATTGGCTGCATCTTTGAAAGATGTTACTTTGACAATCGGTGCAAAGACAAGCTCAACTGGTACTATTTTCGGTTCTGTTAACAGCATCCAAATTGCTGAAGCATTGGAAAAACTTGGCCACAATGTAGACCGCAAGGTTATCTACATCAAGGAAGCTGTTAAGGAAGTGGGCAACTACACTGCAATATTGAAACTCCACAAGGAAGTTTCTGTTGAAATTCCTTTCGAAGTTGTTTCTGAATAATCGACAAATCTTTGATTATTGCAATAAGGGGATTGTGCAATGCACAATCCCCTATTTTTTATAAGCATGACCCTCACAATACTCCACTTCTCCCTACCGGGAAAACAACGCAGCCGAATCATTCTCATTTAAAGCTAAAGCTTTCAGAGGCCAAATTAATGAGTGTGGTAAATATTCTAAAGCTCGCCTAACTATGCTCAGAAATTCAAATTTTCGACCAGTCTTTCGGAATACCCTCCTTTTAACAACACCCACCTCAGTATTATACTCAGTGACTCGAAGCTCAACCAACGCTCATAAGCCAAATACGGACAGCTATAAATTCATACACAAGAGCTCGACTCCATTAACAGCAGGCAAAACCAACCGGAAGAAAAAACTCCTATATACTCAACAAAATCAAGTCATTAATCACGATTAGACGATAATCCAACAAACGCGAGATTCCAATATTTCCGATAAGTCTTCAATGTTCGTACAAATACGCAAATCTCATGCAGTTAAAATCCACCTTACAAGGAGTTACAAGTATCAATTAAAACGACCCACAAGGCAGAGCATAACTGCAAAAAGTAAAACCACAACACATTTCAAGCCCCCGCAATTGGCAAAGGGACCAACAGTAAACCAACAGCCATAACCAAACCAGAACACCATAATATCAATCCAAACTACACCAAAGTGTACAAAAAAGAGGCCATGCTTTGCAGCATAGCCTCTTTATGATGTATAAAACAGCTGTTTATTAGTTTACACCTTGAAGTTTGAAGTTAACTGGGAGTGTATACCAAACGTTTACAGCCTGTCCGTTCATCTTACCAGGGATGAAGTTAGGAAGTGATTTACATACGCGGATAGCTTCTCTATCGAGGTCGCGGTCCACACTGCGAATAACTTTTACTTCACCGATTGCACCAGTCTTGGTTACAACGAATTGAACAACTACACGGCCTTGGATATTGTTTTCCATAGCCATAGTCGGATACTTGATATTCTTTGAAAGGAATTTCATCAATTCAGCGTCACCACCAGGGAATTGCGGCATCTGTTCTACTGCAACGAATACCTCTTCCTTCACTGGTTCTTTTTTCTCAACGATGATTTCGTCTTTGTGTTCACGAACAACGTTCAAGTCGTCAGTACCTTTATCGAAGTCTGTGCTACCGAATGCTGTTTGTGATTCCTGCAACTCATCTTGTGACTTGATTTCATCCTCTGCCTTAACGTCTTCGTCATTGGCGATTTGAAGTTCAGTCACCTTCATCGTATTCAAAATTTCTTCAGGTAAAGCTTCCGGTTTTTCCTCTTCGAGTTGAACCATTTCTTCCTCTTCTTCAGGCTCTTCCTGTTCGCCCATATCAACTTGAACGATTTCCTGGCTTGCTTCATCAACGATGTTAGCAGCAGCCTTTTCAAGAGCAAGGTTAACCAATCGAAGTGCGAAGAAAATGACAACCACAGCAATAACGACAATAATCATTGCCTTATTGTGACGGCCATCAGACTTCTTACGCATTTCATATGCACCGAAATCTTTATTTTTGCCTTCAAAAACAATGTCACGCCATTCTTTTGATGAAAGATCCACATCTTTTGCCATAGTTCTTTTCAATTTTAAATGTTAACAAATTCCATTGATCTAATCATCTTATTTACGAGGATGCGCAATCAAATAATCTTTCAACAAAGCAGAGTCAGCAGCATTCATGTTGTCGATCTGATATTTGCTGATACTGTTGATTTGCATTTCGTCAAGAGCGCTTACCAAAGTTTCGTATGAAGCCTGAGCTGTAGCCTTGATAATAACCGTCGGACGTTTCAAAGTTGAATCGTTACGGATTTCCTTAGCTTGAGCCTGGTATTGTTCGTCTGTCAGCTTCTTGTCTCTCCAATCAGCTTTCAAGAGGTCGATTTTTTCAACAACCTGTTTGTTGCGCTCGCGCAATACGGCACGGATACCTTGAGCCTGTCCGTTAGCGTTGCCAAGGAATTCAATTTCCTTCAAGTTGTTGTTAGCGTTATCAAGAACGCCATCGCCATTTTCATCAACGATACCAAGTTCGCCACCCGGCTTACCTTCGTAATAGTAGACATAGTTCTTTTTAACTTTGCCTGGTACACCATCAACAGCCTCTTCGCGTTCAGAATCGACAATGATTGTGATTGCTTCTGACTGTTTCACCTTATTTTGTTCAGTTTGATCCACTTTCTCATTAGTCGGAAGACTAATTTGCAATGTCTGAGACTTAATCATAGTGGTACAAAGCATAAAGAACGTAATAAGGAGCATGTTCATGTCAACCATCGGAGTAAAGTCGACATGGATTTGCATTTTTTTCTGGGCGCCTTTTTTACCTTTTTTATCGCCGCCTCCTTGTTCTATTTGTGCCATATGATTATTCCTCTTCTGACTTTAATGCGGTCATTAAACTAAACTTATTCATCTTCAATGTTTGCAAGTTGTCCATTACAACGTGAACCACTTCATACGGAGTAGCTTGGTCAGCTTTGATTGCAATACCTTCACCACGTTTGATTTGTGATTCGAACGACACATTATCGATGCTACTTGTTACGTCACGAGAAACGTTATAAATAGCATTCATCCAAATCTGGAATTCATTCGGCTTAGTCATGTCTTTGTTGTAATCAATTGGAATACCGCAGTTTGGATTCTTTGAAGGATCAAGGAATTCATCTTGTTGCAACTGAGGCATATCCAAGAAATCAGCCATTTGGGCCAAAGGAAGACCAAACATATTGATTTTGGAGAATGTTTCGATTTGTTTTTGTGTAAAGTTGATTTTGTTCTTATGAGTATCGTTGTAAAGTTGTCCTGCATATTTCAGCACTTCTGCACGTACACGTTCACTTGACCATGTACTGTCTTGAGAACCTGCAATAGAGATAAACACGCGTTGTTCTTGGTCTACCAAGACAGTTACCAGATTTGAAGTCGGAACTTTAATTTCTGATACTGAAGACGGCGTGATTACTGTCACTGGTTCTTTCTGCAAGAAGGTAGAAGTCAACATGAAGAATGTAAGCAAAAGTACAGTAACGTCACTCATCGCGGTCATATCGATGAGGGTACTCTTCCTTTTGATTTTTACTCTTCCCATATTATTAAATTTACCTTGTTAACAGATTAGTGAGTTGCTGAGAATGTTTGAACGATTGAGAAACCGATTTCGTCGATTGCGTATGTAAGGTTATCAATCTTGTTAGTGTAGAAGTTGTAAGAAATTACAGCGAATGCACCTGTAGCGATACCGAATGCAGTATTGATAAGGGCTTCAGAGATACCAGTAGAAAGTTCAGTTGAGTCAGGAGCACCTGATGCAGCCAAAGCCTGGAATGATTTGATCATACCGATTACAGTACCGAGAAGTCCGACAAGTGTACCAAGAGTTGTCATAGTTGCAACGATTGGCAAGTTCTGTTGCAATGAAGGCATTTCCAAAGCAGTTGCTTCTTCAACAGCTTGTTGCAAAGAAGTAAGTTTTTGTTCTTTTGTCAAAACTGTGTTCTGATCCATTTCTTTGTACTTAGTCAAAGCAGCAGAAACTACAGCAGCAACGCTACCTCTTTGTTTTGCGCAAAGTTTTTGAGCACCGTCGATATCACCTTTTGCAAGAGAAGCTTTTACGTTAGCAACGAACTTGCTGATGCTACCTGTACCTTTTGCACTGCTAAGAGCAATCCAACGTTCTACAGACAACACGATAACAGTCAAGAACAATGTTTGAAGAACCGGCACGATTACACCACCCATGTAGATAGTACCGCAGATGTCAATTGGGTGACCATTTTCGAAGTGAGATTCATTACCGAACCAGAAGATAAACAAGCTAACTGCAATGATAAAGCAGCAAACAATTACTAAAAACGCATTTTTGATACCACGAACCTTGCTTAAACTTTCAGTTTTTGCCGCAGGCTTTTGTGGAGTGTTAGGCTTTTGAGCTTCCATAATTAATTGAAAATTGGTTGTTAAAAAATTAGTTTTTAAAATATTAGTTAATAGTTAATGTTAATTCAGTTTCATCGAAAATCGTGCTTCACATACGTGTGTTCGACCTCGTAAAAATCAGGTCCGGGGAGTGCCGTCCGACATCAAACGATACTATTTCCCCGATTTTTAGGGCAAAAATATCATAATATTTTCACATAACCAAAACTGACTACATCTTTTTTAGATAACAGCTACGATTTTTATCAGTTTTTAATCATTTTGTTTCATTTTTGAAAAATTACCACAAAATAGGGAGATATACGATATTTTTATCGTATATTTGGCGGCAAAAATCACAACTTTAATCCAATTTATAAACACAATATATTTGCTTGTAAATGTATAATCTGATAAGAATCAAGAAAGGGCTAGACCTGAACCTTATCGGAAATGCCACGGGTGAAATATCTGACTTAACCGACAAATCTACTGAATTTGCCATTAATCCAGACGACTACTGTGGTTTTATACCGAAACTTTTAAAGAAAGAAGGCGAAAAGGTCCGCTCTGGAGAAGCTCTTCTCTACGACAAGAGCCACAATAAGGTAAAAATCACCTCTCCAATTACAGGGACTGTAAAAAAAATTGTCCGGGGAGAAAGAAGAAAAATCGAGAGAGTCGTAATAGAGCCTGACAAATCTGGTGAGGCAGTCAAATTTGACATCAGCGACCTTACACCAACAGGTATTCAAACCACTTTGATGAATGCCGGCATCTGGGCAATGATGCGCCAACGTCCTTACGACATTATGCCGGAACCGGGAAAAGAACCCCGCGACATTTTTGTCACCACGTTCGACTCATCACCATTGGCACCCGGATACACCTTATATATTAATGGTAACGAGGATTTATTCAAAAAAGGAATTGAAATACTTTCCAAACTGACATCCGGAAGTGTTTTCATTGGTTGTCAACCGGACAACATCATCGAAACACCTTTCTCCACCACACAAATATTCAAAGGCCCGCATCCGGCAGGCAACGTAGGAATACAGATAGCCAACACCCGCCCGGTCAACAAGGGAGAAACCGTGTGGGCGCTCAACGCGGAAACGGTAGTGAGAATCGGACACTTATACACATTCGGAAAGATGGACTACACCTGCATCATTGCCCTTACGGGCGAAATGATGGCTGCTCCCTATTTTGCCAAGACAAAAATCGGTGCAACCGTAGCATCCTTGCTGAAAGACCAATTGAAAGCAGCCACCGACGACTGCCGTATCATCTGCGGAAACGTGCTGACCGGTGTGAAGGAATCAATTGACGGCTACATCCACTTCCCATTCCGACAAATCACGGTCATTCCCGAAAATGCGCATAAAAATGAATTTATGGGATGGGCATCATTGAGCACTAAAAAATACAGTGCCAGCCGTACTTTCTTCTCCTGGTTGTTCGGAAAGAACAAAAAATACCATTTCGACGCCAAAATAAACGGAGGAGAAAGAGCCATCATCATGGCCGGCGAATACGACAAAGTATTCCCAATGGACATATATTCGGAATTTCTCATCAAAGCCATACTTGCCAAAGACATTGACAAAATGGAACAATTGGGAATTTATGAAGTTGCTCCGGAGGATTTTGCCCTCTGTGAGTTCATCGACACGTCAAAACTTGAATTGCAACGAATAGTCCGTGAAGGTCTTGACTATCTAAGAAAAGAAATGAACTAAAATTATTGAAACAGTGAAAAGCTCATTAAAGAATTATATAGAGAAAATCAAACCCAATTTTCAGCCGGGAGGAAAATACGCTTCCCTGAAATCGGTTTTTGATGGTTTCGAATCATTCCTGTTCACGCCCGACACCACTTCCCGAAGCGGAGTCCATATTCACGACAGCAATGACTCAAAACGCACGATGATTATAGTGGTTATAGCGCTGATGCCGGCACTGCTTTTCGGCATGTATAACCTCGGTTACCAGCGTTACCTGTCCATCGGCTGCACGACACCACCCTTCTGGGAATCTTTTTTCTACGGATTTCTTGCCGTGCTGCCTAAAATTGTAGTTTCATACGTAGTAGGACTTGGCATTGAATTCATTTCTGCACAAATCCGCAAGCATGAAATTCAAGAAGGCTTCCTCGTTTCCGGTATGCTGATTCCGATGATCTGCCCGGTAGAAACGCCACTGTGGATGATTGCAGTAGCTACAGCCTTCTCCGTAATTTTCGTCAAAGAAGTTTTCGGCGGAACCGGTATGAACATTTTCAATGTGGCACTCATGACACGTGCCTTCCTGTTCTTCGCCTATCCGTCAAAAATGTCGGGCGACAGTGTCTTTGTCCCGACTGACTCTATTTTCGGACTGGGTGCAGGAACTGTTGTCGATTCGTTCTCGGGTGCGACACCGCTGGGACAAGTTGCAACACATGTAGGCAGCAGTCTGCAACTGACCAACATCCTTGGCGAACCCCTGACTCTTTGGGATTCATTCCTGGGACTCATTCCCGGCTCCATCGGTGAAACATCAACTCTTTTCATTTTGATTGGAGGTGCATTCCTGCTGATTACCGGCATTGCAAACTGGAGAATCATGTTGTCCGTATTTGCCGGAGGTCTGGTAATGGGATACATTGCCCATCTGTTCCCGTCTGCAACATATCCGGGTTCAATGCTCAGCCCGCTGGAACATATCTGTCTGGGAGGTTTTGCTTTCGCCGCAGTGTTTATGGCAACAGACCCGGTTACTGCCGCACACACGACCATCGGCAAATACATCTACGGATTCTTTGTCGGCGTGTTTGCAGTGCTTATCCGTGTCTACAACAGCGGATATCCGGAAGGTGCAATGCTCGCAGTACTGCTGATGAACACATTTGCACCGCTGATTGACTATTGTGTAGTTGAAACGAACGTTCGCCGCAGAATGCGACGTGCAAAAAAGGCATAGCTATGAACAAACAAGGAAATACATATACAATCATATACATAGCCGTAATGGTATGTATCGTAGGAGCCGCTTTGGCATGGGTGTCATTGGCACTCAAACCCAAGCAAAACGAAAATATTCGCATCGACAAGATGCAGCAAATGCTCAATTCGGTCAATATCGCTTCTGACAAGACAAACGCCATAGAACTCTATGACTCGCATATTACCGATTCTTATGTCATCAACGACAAGGGCGAAAAGATTGAAGGAGTTGCCTTCGATGTCAACGTGGCTAATGAAATCAAGAAACCGGCAGCAGAACGCATGCTTCCTGTTTTCGAATGCGACATTGACGGAGAAAAGAAATTCATTCTTCCCGTTTACGGAGCAGGTCTTTGGGGACCGATTTGGGGCTACATTTCAGTAAATGCTGACGGAACAACCGTCTATGGAGCCTATTTCTCCCATCAGGGCGAAACTCCGGGTCTGGGTGCGGAAATTGCAACGCCGCATTTCTCTAATCAGTTTAGAGACAAACAATTGTTCAAAGACGGACAATTCAAATCTATTGCCGTACAGAAAAAAGGACAGAAACCGCTCAACGGCGAAGACTACGTTGACGCAATTTCCGGAGGTACCATTACCAGCAAAGGCGTTCAGTCGATGCTCCAGTCTTGTCTGTCATGCTATGCAGCTTTCCTGCAAAACCAAAGAAACACGAACAACTAACAATTTGACATTATGTTGAGTAAGAAAAATAAAGCAATATTATTCAATCCCCTGTCACCCAACAACCCGGTCATTGTCCAGATTCTGGGTATTTGCTCCGCTCTTGCCGTCACCGCAAAACTGGAACCGGCATTGGTGATGGGAATCTCCGTAACAGCGGTACTGGCATTTTCAAATGTCATCATTTCGCTGATTCGAAACACAATCCCTAACAGCATCCGTATCATCGTGCAACTGGTTGTAGTTGCAGCTCTGGTTATTATTGTCGACCAAGTACTGAAAGCATATAATTATGAAGTCAGCAAGCAGCTGTCGGTGTTTATCGGATTGATTATTACCAACTGTATCCTAATGGGACGACTTGAAGCCTTTGCCCTCGGCAACAAGCCCTGGCCATCATTCCTCGACGGCATCGGCAACGGTATCGGCTATGCCATCATACTTATTATCGTAGCGACTGTGCGCGAAATTCTGGGTTCCGGCACACTGCTGGGTTTCCATATCATACCACAATTTCTCTACGATGCAGGATATGAAAACAACGGCTTGATGATTCTGCCGCCAATGGCATTGATTACCGTAGCCTGCATTATCTGGGTACACCGTTCCCGCAACAAAGATCTTCAAGAAAAGAACTAATAATCCGTCGAATTTATGGAAAACTTGAATTTATTCATACGTTCAATTTTTATTGACAACATGATATTTGCATATTTCTTGGGAATGTGCTCTTATCTTGCCGTGTCAAAGAATGTAAAGACCGCATTCGGCTTGGGTATCGCCGTAACATTCATGTTGGCTATTACCCTGCCTATCGACTATATGCTCGAAATGTATTTCTTGCGTCCCGGTGCATTGGCCTGGCTCAGCCCTGAACTGGCAAGTGTTGACCTCAGCTTCCTCAGCCTGATTCTGTTCATTGCCGTTATCGCTTCCGCTACACAGCTGGTAGAAATGGCCGTCGAGAAATTCTCACCGAGCCTGTATGCTTCATTGGGTATTTTCCTTCCGCTGATTGCCGTCAACTGTGCTATTTTGGGTTGTTCGCTGTTCATGCAGCAACGTGATTTCGGTTCAGTAGGCACTGCAACCATCTACGGACTGGGCTCCGGTATCGGCTGGCTTATTGCCATCGTCTGTCTGGCAGCTATCCGCGAACGCCTCTCCTACTCCAATGTTCCGGCTCCATTGAAAGGCATCGGCATTACATTTATTATTACCGGTTTGATGGGAATTGCTTTCATGAGCTTCCTGGGTATTAAAATCTAAACAAGAACGACTATGGAATTACTATCAACAAATAGCCTGACCATATTAGCCGGTACCGGTCTGTTTTTTGTTCTTGCCATGCTTCTGGTCATCGTACTGCTGGTGGCAAAAAAATATCTCGTACCGTCAGGCAACGTAAAAATTACCATCAATGACAAGGACACCGTCAGCACCACAAGCGGAAACAGCCTGCTTTCTACGCTTGCCAATGAAAAGATTTTTCTTCCGTCGGCATGTGGCGGCGGTGGCAGCTGCGGACAATGCCGCGTACAGATTGAAGAAGGCGGTCCTGAAGCACTTCCAACGGAAAAAGTACATTTCTCAAGAAAAGAACTGCAGAACAACTGGCACCTGGGATGTCAGGTAAAAGTGAAAAACGACTTGAAAATCGTGGTTCCTGAATCAGTTTTAGGGGTCAAGGAATGGGAATGCGAAGTTATTTCCAACAAAAACGTAGCAACATTTATCAAAGAGTTCATCGTAGCATTACCTAAAGGCGAACACATGGACTTTATCCCGGGTTCTTACGCACAAATCAAGATTCCGAAATACACAATGGACTACGATAAGGACATTGACAAAGACCTCATAGGAAAAGAGTATCTTCCTGCATGGGAAAAGTTCGGACTTTTTGGACTGAAATGTAAAAACGACGAAGAAACCATCCGCGCCTATTCTATGGCCAACTATCCGGCAGAAGGCGACAGAATCATGCTGACCGTGCGTATTGCCACACCTCCGTTCAAACCGAAACCACAGGTTGGATTCCAGGATGTAATGCCGGGTATCGCTTCGTCCTACATCTTTACACTCAAACCGGGTGACAAGGTCATCATGAGCGGCCCTTATGGTGATTTCCACCCTATTTTCAATTCGAAAAAGGAAATGATGTGGATTGGTGGTGGTGCCGGTATGGCTCCTCTGCGTGCACAAATCATGCACATGACCAAGACTCTCCACACAACAGACCGCAAAATGTCATATTTCTACGGCGCCCGTGCATTGAATGAAGTGTTCTACCTGAACGATTTTCTGGAACTTGAAAAAGAATTCCCGAACTTCTCGTTCCATTTGGCACTCGACCGTCCCGACCCTGCAGCTGATGCAGCCGGAGTAAAATATACACCGGGATTTGTTCACCAGGTCATCTACGACACTTACCTCAAAGACCACGAATCGCCGGAAGACATCGAATACTATATGTGCGGTCCTGGTCCGATGAGCAAAGCCGTTGTAAACATGCTCGACGGTCTCGGAGTAGATCCGGAAAACATTCTTTACGACAACTTTGGAGGATAAAAGTTCTCCATTACCCTATAAACAAGCGAGGCGGATTCATCATAGTCCGCCTCGCTTGTTGTTTTATCAAATTATTTTAACCTCAATAAAGTCTAATGACCGATTTGGGTTAAACCCTCAGATAATCGGCTACTGCTTCCGCACATTTCTCACCGTCCATGGCAGCCGAAACAATTCCACCGGCGTAACCGGCACCTTCACCACACGGATACAATCCGGCAATCTCCACATGCGCCATTGTTTCCAAATCGCGCGGAATACGCACCGGAGACGATGTGCGCGACTCTACCCCAATCAGTATCGCCTCATTTGTCAGGAAGCCACGGGCAAAGCTGCCGAACTTACGGAAACCCTGCTGCAAACGTCGTCCGATGAACGACGGCAACCATAAGTCAAGACGCGACGGATGTATACCGGGTGCATAGGATGTCCGAGGCAAATCAACGGAATCACGACCTTCAACAAAATCCAGCATACGCTGGGCACCGGCATTCAAAGTCCTACCGGATTCGATATAGCACTTTTTCTCCAAATCTTCCTGAAACGCCATAACCTTCAATTCCTCCGCTTTGCCATATTCCTGCGGCAAATCCTCCGGACGTACTTCAACCACCATTCCGGAGTTGGCCCATCGCGAACCACGGTTGGACGGCGACATACCATTTACCACCAACTGTTCAGGTCCGCTGGATGCAGGAACAACAATTCCCCCCGGACACATGCAGAAGGAATATACCCCACGTTCCTCTACCTGCGTAACAAATGAGTATTCAGCAGCCGGCAGATAATCGCCTCTTCCGTTCTTGGAATGATACTGGATACAGTCAATCAAATGTTGCGGATGCTCCAAACGAACACCTACGGCAATGCCTTTCGGCTCTATCTTTACGCCTTTTTGCTTCAACATTCTGTATACATCCCGCGCGGAATGTCCGGTTGCCAGAATAACCGGCCCGTCAAACTCCTTACCGTCAGCACAAACCACGCCGACCACTTTATTGTCAACAATACGCAAATCCGTAACCAATGTCGAGAAATGAACTTCCCCGCCACATCGTATAATTTCATTGCGCATATTACGGATTACTCCCGGCAATTTGTCAGAACCGATATGCGGATGTGCATCAATCAGGATATTGTCCGATGCGCCGAACTGATTGAATATCTGCAAAATTCTATTGACAGTGCCACGTTTTTTGCTCCGCGTATAGAGTTTACCGTCCGAATAAGCACCGGCACCGCCTTCACCAAAACTATAATTGGAATTTTCATCCACAATCCCCTTGCGGGAAATCTGCGCCAAATCCAAACGTCGTTCGTCCACATTTTTACCACGTTCCAGAACAATAGGCCGATAGCCCAATTCTATCAATCGCAACGCGGCAAACAGTCCGCCGGGACCGGCACCAACAACAATCACTTCAGAAGCCGCCGACACATCACCGTAGACATACGGTTCATACAGTCTTGTAGATTCCGGCATTTCATCAAGGTAACAACGCACCGTCAGATTTATCATCACATTGCGCTGACGGGCATCAATCGAACGTTTGACTATCTGTATTTTTTTGAACCTTGACTTATTCAAACGATATTTTTCAGAAATAACGGCTATAATTCTGGATTCGTCACTTGCCGTCCGGGGATCAATTCTTATTTGATAATCTTCTGTCATATAGTGATTGCGTTTGTAGTTTTGAAATTTAAAATTACACAAAATCTCCCATCCGACAAAATTACGCTGAGAGAAATCTTGCATCCACCCCTGTAATAAACGGGATTTTTTATGTATGTTTGCACAAAATTTTTAAGACATGAATATAGGCGTACTTTTTGACCTCGACGGTGTAGTCATTGACAGCGAATCAATCTATACGAATTTTTGGATTGATATTGAAAAAATATTTCCGACCGGAATTGAAAATTTTGCCTTGAAAATCAAAGGCTCAACACTCCCTACAATTCTGAACACCTATTATCCGGACGAAGAAAAGCAGGCCGTCATCATGTCGAGAATCGTTGATTTCGAGAAGAACATGCAATATCGCCCGTTTCCTGAAGCCCTCCGTTTTATTCGGGAGTTAAAAGAAGCAGGCATCCGATGCGCCATCGTCACCAGCAGTTCACAGAACAAAATGAACAACCTCTATTTGCAGAATCCAGGTTTCAAAGAACTGTTTGATGCGGTTATTACCGGTGACGTTGTCACTCACTCCAAACCTCATCCAGAGCCTTACTTGATGGGAGCTTCGGCTATCGGAATACAGCCGGAGAATTGTTACGTATTCGAGGACTCATTATCGGGAATTCAGTCAGGACTTAACGCCAACGCTACCGTCATCGGGTTGGCCACTACCCATCCATATTCGCAAATAGACGGAAAAGCCCATAAAACCATTCATGATTTTACAGGCTTTTCTATTTCCGATATGCTGTCAGTCAAAAAGACTTTCTAATCTGTCTTAGCAGGCTTTAAAGCTCATGTCCAGACCTTTGACCGAGTGTGTCAAAGCTCCGACAGAAATATAGTCGACACCACATTCGCCATAAGCACGCAGTGTGCTGAACGTAATACCGCCGGATGATTCCGTTTCAAATCTTCCGGCAATCATTTCTACAGCCTTTTTCGTGTTCTCTATATTGAAATTGTCAAGCATGATACGGTCGACACCGCCAATTTCAAGCACTTGCTGAAGTTCGTCGAAATTGCGCACTTCAATTTCAATCTTCATGCCGTCCTTTTTATTGTCGACGATATATTGCTGAGCTTTTGTAATCGCATTCTTGATGCCTCCCGCGAAATCCACATGATTGTCCTTCAAGAGAATCATGTCAAACAGACCGATACGATGGTTCATACCGCCACCGATTCTTACGGCTTCCTTTTCCAGCATACGCATGCCCGGAGTTGTCTTGCGGGTATCCAGCACCTTCGTCTTCAAACCCTTCAACTCTGCCATATATTTTGCCGTAGTCGTAGCGATGCCGCTCATACGCTGCATGATGTTGAGCATCAAACGTTCCGTTTGCAGCAAAGAACGCACGCGGCCTTCAACTACAAAAGCAATGTCGCCCGGCTTAACATGTGCACCATCGTTGATAAACACTTCCACTTTCAGTTCCGGGTCAAACTTCTTGAATACCTTCAAGGCAATTTCCACACCCGCCAAAATACCTTCTTCCTTAACAAGCAAATGAGATTTTCCCATTTCGTCCTCAGGAATACAGCACAATGTCGTATGGTCGCCGTCACCGATATCTTCTGCAAACGCAAGGTCCAACAGTTCGTCGATTAATTCGTCTTTCGTCTTCATATAGTTAATTATTAGTTATATCTTTGTAGACTAAAATTTCGCTTTGCAAAAATAACTAATTAATCACTATCTTCCGATATGAAAATCAGCCTTTTTGTCGTTGGCAAAACAAATCACAACTATCTGTCACCCGGAATTGACGACTACACCAAGCGTATCAACCATTATATTCCGTTCAATATCCAATACATTGCAGATGCAAAAAACACCAAGAACCTCAGTCAGGCACAACAAAAGCAGGCAGAGGGCCAGAACCTACTGAACGCTTTCGACAAATCGGATTATGTGGTGCTCCTCGACGAACGTGGAAAGGAATTCACCTCCAAAGATTTTTCGTCATTCATTGAAAAGAAGATGCAGACAGTGGCCAAACGACTTGTGTTTGTAGTCGGCGGACCTTACGGCTTTTCCGAAGACGTATATCAACGTGCCAACGAAAAAATATCTCTGTCAAAAATGACATTCCCCCACGACCTGATACGACTGATTTTCACAGAGCAACTCTACCGTTCGTTCACCATCATGAACAACGAACCCTATCATCACGACTAAAAACACAGGGTGCGGCCACCATGAAACCGATGTCCGCACCCTGAAAGATACATGAAAACAAACATTATCTGATATTTTGTCTGACTTCTTCCAAAAAGTTTTTCATTTCGGCAGAGTCCTTTTCTTTAATAATCTGTTTAAGAGTTTCCAGTTTGTCCTGAATTTTTTCTATCTGCCCGACCGAATGAGGATTGAACAGGATTTCCGTTAAAAGAAAATCATCCTCCGACATCAGTCCGCGGGCAATAGCCATGTGGCGCTTGAATGTCGTCCCGGGCGCATCCTGATGTTTCATCACACTGCCAAACACCAATGTAGAGGTAAAAGGTATCGACAATGAAAATGCTATCACCTCGTCGTGTTCCTTAAACGTGTACTCACGAATGTTCAAGTACAATTCGTTGTAAAGGTCTTTGAAAAACACCTTACCCAAATGGTCGCCCTCTGAAATGATAATGGCGTTCTCATTCGACAAATTGCTCAAGGATGCAAACGTCGGTCCGAACATCGGGTGCGTGCTGACAAACGGATGTCCACAAGTGGCGTAAAATTCCGGCAATCCGTTCTTGACAGAGGCAATATCCGCCAAAATACAAGTGTCGGACAAATACGGCATCACCATACGGAATGCATCCAACGTATATTTGACAGTGGCAGCATTGATAACCAGTTCGGGGTCAAACTCCCGAATCTGCTCAAGCTCGGTCATACGCTCAGTATTGAACGTAAACCTTAATTTATGGGCATCCGTATCAAAGATACCCACCGTATGCTTGAAACACAACAAATCAGAAAAGAATGTGCCCATTTTTCCGGCACCGATAATCAGAATTCTCATGGCCCACTACATTCCGTTGTTTAACACCTCGATTTGCTGTCTGACTGATTCTTCGTGAATGGCCTGATAAACCACCCTTGCAAACTCTCCGCTCATCCCCAGCTCTTCGGCACTCTTTGCACGTGAATTCAACACGGTGTCATAACGGTTTGTCTGCAATACCGGCATACGGTGTTCTTTCTTGTACTGACCGATTTCACGGGAAACCCGCATGCGCTTGCTCAGTGCCTCCAACAATTCATTGTCAATTTCGTCGATTTGCTGACGGAGCAATGTAAGACTTTCCGTAGTCTGTGTCGTGTCACGCACCACAAGTGTGTTCAAAATGAAATTCAGCACATCAGGCGTCACCTGCTGACTCTTGTCGCTCCAAGCGCAATCAGGGTCACAATGCGATTCCACCATAAGGCCGTCGAAACCGAGGTCCATGGCCTGCTGCGACAAAGAAGCCACCAGCTCACGTTTTCCGCCAATGTGTGAAGGGTCACAGAAAATAGTCAATTCAGGCATACGTCTGCGCAATTCAATTGGAATATGCCATTGAGGCATATTTCGGTAAAGGTGCTTGCCATAGGCCGTAAACCCGCGATGGATTGCTCCAATCTGATGAATTCCGGCATTATACAGTCGCTGCATGGCACCAATCCATAGCTCAAGGTCGGGATTTACCGGATTTTTCACAAGCGCGGGAACATCTACTCCTTGAAGCGTGTCGGCAATTTCCTGCATGGCGAAAGGATTTGCAGATGTGCGGGCTCCAATCCACAGAATATCGACTCCGGCCTTCAATGCCTCTTCCACATGCTGGCGTGTCGCTACTTCCGTCGACACGAGCATTCCCGTTTCTTTTTTCACCGCCTGAAGCCAAGCCAGACCCGCAGCACCGACACCCTCAAAACCTCCGGGTTTCGTACGGGGTTTCCAGATTCCGGCACGGAAGATTTTTACGCCGTTCTTTGCCAGGTCGCGCGCGGTTTCCATCACCTGTTCTTCCGTTTCAGCACTGCACGGACCGGCTATTATGATCGGTCTTTTCGGGTCTACTCCCTTGAATTGAATAGCTTTGACATTTTCCATAACTCTATATTTTTGTATTTTTTATTCTGATTAATGCTTCATTCATTTTTTCTTTTGTGGCACAAAGTGAAATGCGTATATATCGTTCACCGTTGCTGCCGAAAATAAAACCCGGGGTAACGAAAACCCGTGCCTCATACAGCACTTTATCGGCAAATGCCTCTACCGATTCCACCGAGTCCGGAATCTTTCCCCATAGGAAAAGCCCCCTTTGACGCTCGTCAAAACTGCAACCCAATGCTCTCATTATCTCCTCGGCCACCTGCCGACGTTCGGAATAGACGGCATTAAGTTCGTCATACCATTCACGCCCGCATTCCAACGCCTTAACGGCTGAAAGCATCATTGGCTTGAACTGGCCGGAATCTATATTTGATTTCACTTTAAGAATCCATTCGACAAACTGCGCATTGGAAGCCAGCATTCCCATACGCCAACCGGCCATATTATGCGACTTGCTGAGAGAATTCATCTCGATGGCAATATCCTTTGCTCCTTCTACCGACAACAGGCTCAACGGATTGTCGTTCAAAATAAAGCTGTATGGATTGTCGTTTACAATCACAATGTTGTGTTTTTTTCCAAAATCGACAATCCGCTCATACAGTTCTTTCGATGCTGTTGCTCCGGTCGGCATATTCGGATAATTAACCCACATGAGCTTGATTTTTTCCAAGGGCAATCTCTCCAACTCATCAAAATCAGGATACCAGCCGGCATCTTCTTTCAAATTATAGGTATAAACCTCGGCTTCAGCCAACTTGCTGACAGAAGAATATGTCGGATAACCCGGATTTGGCACCAGCACGCCGTCACCCGGATTGACAAAGGCCAGCGTAATATGCAGGATTCCTTCCTTTGAACCGATAAGCGGCTGTATCTCCGTATCGGGATTCAGTTCCACACCATACCAGTTCCGATACCAGGCGGCATAAGCCTTGCGCAACTCAGGCAAGCCAACATAGGGCTGATAGCTGTGTGTATCCGGTCGCGATGCCGACATGCAGAGTTCTTCTACCACCAACTTATGAGGCGGACGATCGGGGCCACCGATGCCTAATGAAATAATGTCCATTCCCGCTGCGTTCAGACGGGCCACCTCTTTCAATTTCTTAGAGAAGTAGTATTCCTTCACTTGTGCCACACGATTGGCGGGCTGTATGCTATTTGTTTCCATAAGCGTCAAATTCCATGTATTCACCCAATATTCTCAAATCACTTATCAACGGTCGGACTGCATCAATCGACTGCCGGTAGCGATGATAGTCGCTAAAAGTCAGATTCACATAGAACCGATATTCCCATTCCCGACCAATGATAGGCAACGACTGTATTTTTGACAGGTTAATGTCGTAGAACGACAATATCGTCAGTATTTTGGCCAAACTGCCCTGCGTATGTGGCAAAGTAAAAACAACCGATGCCTTGTTTATGTTCTTTCCTTCGGTCAACTCCTTTTCTCGAACAGGATCGGCAAGGATAAGAAAACGTGTAAAGTTCCGCTTGTTTGTCTCGATTCCTTCCGCCAGAATATTCAGGCCATAGAGTTCCGCTGCAAACTTGCCGCATATAGCGGCGTGCCCCATCAGTTTTTTCTCAGCTATTTCCTGTGCACTGCCAGCGGTATCACTTTTTTCCACCATCTTTAAATTGGGGTGATTCAGCAAATACTGCTCACACTGCATCAGCGCCATCGGATGAGAGTTTACCTCATATAATTCATCAATCGTCTGCCCCGGCATAGCGGCAAGCACATGTGAAATCCGCATTTTGTATTCGCCGACAATCCTGTGACTGTTCTGGCGTATCAGCTCATGATTTTGCAGCAGGCTACCGGCAATCGTATTTTCAATAGCAACGATGCCAATCAGAGAAGCGTCGTATTTCAGAAGCTCGAACATTCCCCCGAAAGTGTCGCAGGGAATAACTTCGATGTCTTCACCTTGAAAATATGCTCGGGCGGCAGCATCGTGATAGCAACCGTTTACGCCTTGTATCGTGACTCGTTTTTTCATACCTGTTTAAACTAAAAAATCCCGCTGTAGGGCGGGATTCAATATTCAATTATAGTTGATTTTTTATTGCTATATATTTACATATCGTCCCGCCTTTATTTTTGGAAAATAAAAGTAAAAGTAGAAATAATATGCAAATAGTTTGTTCATCATTTTCTTGTTTTGTAATGCAAATTTAATTATAAAATTTCAACATGCAAGAAATTTTTTACTTTTTTCCTCGTTTTAGTGATATTTTTTTACCAACGAGCCTCTAAAAGTATTTGGCATAGATTTTGCAACATTAATAAGTATAACCAAATATTCAAAATATATGTATTTCGTACTTTTCATCGCCATCGCTGTTGTCAGTTACGCAGTGCAGGCTTCACTACAAAGCAAATTCAAACGCTACTCTCAAATTCCTGTCAATGGTGGCCTGACCGGCGCACAAGTGGCAGAAAGGATGTTGCGCGAACACGGTATTTATAATGTGCAGGTAACACAAATCGACGGACACCTGACCGACCATTATAACCCGACAACACATACAGTCAATCTCAGTCGGGATGTGTACTACGGCAGCAGCGTGTCTTCCGCAGCCGTAGCCGCACACGAGTGTGGACATGCTTTGCAACATGCTACCAACTACAGTTTTCTGCAAATGCGCTCCAACCTTGTTCCGGCAGTAAATTTTGCTTCGAATCTTGTTCCCTGGATTCTGTTGGGAGGTATGCTGCTTCTTAATGTCTTTCCACAATTGTTGCTGATTGGTATCGGACTTTATGCCATCACGACCCTCTTTACGTTCGTGACGCTTCCTGTAGAAATCGATGCAAGCCGCAGAGCCACTTATTGGTTGGAACGCACCGGAATCACTTCGGGCTCAACCCAGGCACAGGCTAAAGACGCGCTCCGTGCGGCTGCCTATACCTATGTAGTTGCAGCTTTGTCAAGCTTGGCCACATTGATTTACTACATTTTAATATATATGGGACGTCGCGAATAACAGATTTTGATTAACTTTGCATCTGCTTTTCCTGCATTCGCAGAAAAGCTAACACGGATTATAAATTAAAAGCTACAACAAGCAATGGCACAGAAACCATCTATTCCAAAAGGTACGCGCGATTTCTCGCCTGAAGAAATGGCAAAGCGCAACTATATATTCGACACAATCAAAGAGGTTTTCATGCTCCACGGATTCAGCCAGATTGAAACCCCGGCAATGGAAAACTTGTCGACGCTCATGGGCAAATACGGAGAAGAAGGCGACAAACTTCTGTTCAAGATTCTTAACTCCGGCGATTTTCTCAAAAGCGTGTCCGACGAACAGCTGACGGAACGCAATTGTCCGCGACTGACCTCCCAACTTTGCGAAAAAGGCTTGCGCTATGACCTGACTGTGCCTTTCGCACGCTTTGTCGTACAACACAGAAACGAACTCCAATTCCCGTTCAAACGTTTCCAAATCCAACCGGTTTGGCGTGCCGACCGTCCTCAAAAAGGCCGTTACCGCGAATTTTATCAGTGTGACGCTGACGTTATCGGAACGGATTCTCTGTTGAATGAAATTGACCTGCTCCAAATCATTGATGAAGTGTTCCGCCGTTTCGGTATCAACATCACCATCAAGCTGAACAACCGTAAAGTGCTCAGCGGTATAGCAGAAATCATCGGCGCCCCGGAAAAGATTGTCGACATAACTGTAGCTATTGACAAGATTGACAAAATCGGTATCGAAAACGTAAATGCCGAACTGCTGGAAAAAGGCATTTCACAAGATGCTGTCAACCAATTGCAACCGCTGCTCACACTTTCAGGAACAAACGAAGAAAAATTGGAAAGCCTGTCCAAACTGCTGGCATCCTCTGAAATCGGCCTGAAAGGTATCGAGGAATTGCGCTATGTAATTTCAAACACTGACGAGGTAGGCATTGATGCCACTCTCGAATTGGACGTTTCACTTGCACGCGGATTGAACTATTACACAGGAACAATCATTGAAGTCAAGGCAAACGACGTTCAAATCGGTAGCATCACAGGCGGTGGACGATACGACAACCTTACTGGCGTATTCGGTCTTGAAGGCGTATCCGGTGTAGGCATTTCTTTCGGTGCTGACAGAATTTTCGACGTACTCAACCAATTGAACCTCTATCCTGCCGAAGCAAAAAATACGACAAAGGTAATTTTTGTCAACTTCGGTGAAAACGAAGCCAAAGCATCACTTAAGCACATCAAAGCGTTGCGTGCAAACGGCATTTCTTGTGAACTATATCCGGAAAATGCAAAAATGAAAAAACAGATGGGCTATGCCAACGACAATAAGATTCCATACGTAGCAATCGTAGGAGAAACAGAATTGGCAAACAATACCATCACCGTTAAATGCATGGCAACCGGCGAACAGCAACAGCTGACTATTGATGAAATGATTGAAAAAGTGAAATAATCCGGTGAACACAATACCGTTTCCAAACGGCTGCCACAACAATGGCAGCCGTTTTTTTGTAAATTTCACAATTTCGAATTAACCTTTTTGGCCAATCAAGTGTCAAACCAACAAAAAACAAGATAAATGCTACTGAATATCTTCTCACCACGCAAACGAAATGATGAGGCAGAGTTTCGACAGCTCGTCGAGCAGAATCAGCGACGGCTGTACTGGCACTTGAGAAGAATACTGAACTCACACGAAGATGCGGAGGACGTCCTACAGGAAACCTTCTACAAGGCATACAAGTCCTACGGCAAATTCGACGGGAAATGTGCCGTTTACACCTGGCTATATAGAATAGCCACCAACGAAGCTCTCCGATTCTTGGAAAAAAGAGGTCCCGAATACGAACTTCTGGACAACATCGGTGATAACATACGTTCTGAGAACGACGATACAGACGAACAGTTGAACGAACAGCGGATACTGCTGCAAAAGGCTATCCGTACCCTTCCGGAGAAACAAAAGCTGGTTTTCAACTTGCGTTTCTACGACGAAATGGAATATGAACAGATTTGCGAAATTCTTGGTATTTCAATGAGTGCAGCAAAAACGAATTTCCATTTAGCAAAAGAAAAAATAAAGTCATACATCCAAAGCCAACCCTTATGATAAGAAATTCCGACATAGAAAATTTCGACAAAAAAATGCCGTTCAACGATACACCGGCCGATTTTTTTGACACATTTCCGGAAAAAGTGCTACAACGGATTCAGAAAAGAAAACAACGGCAGGCACTTGTCCGAAGAATAAGCACTGTAGCGGCAGCAGCCGTTGTCGGGATTGCCATAACCCTGACATTAGTGGGCAACGATCCGGCTATCACTTCTTCATCGTCACCCGACAAAACAGCTATGCGATATGCCGACATTGACTCCTACATCTCCAACATGAGTGACGAAGAACTCGACGCCCTCCTACAAATGTATGAAGCTGATGTCATGATGCAAATGGAAGAATAAACCAACTCTAAAACATCAATAATATGAAAAAGCAAATCAGTATGGTGTTGGCAATGCTTGTCATTGCCTTCTCGACAGCATTCGCACAACCACAAAAAAGCGAAAAACATCGTAAAGCGATGAATGCAGAAAAAATGGAAGAATTCCAGCTCAACGCAATTCTGCAAAAATTGGCTCTTGATGACAAAGAACGCGAACAGTTCATCCCTCTTTACAAGCAATATCAGCAAGAGATGAAATCAACCAACAAAAAATGCACGGCCATGTCGAAACGCAAAACAGAAAGGACTGATGCAGAAACGGAGGAAGTCATCAAACATCAGTTTGCCATGGCTAAACAAAAAGTGGAAATCCGCGAAAAATATTACGCCAAATTCCGTAAATTCCTTTCGCCGAAACAAATCGAAAAAATCTACGATTCGGAACGTAATGTCATGAAACGACTGCAAAGCGAAAAACGCAAACGCACCAATCCAAAGCCAGTCCGTTAATATACTCCCCTAAAAACAAATCAACCGCCCGACACGGACGGTTGATTTGTTTTTATAGCCTCATCGTATCCTACTAATCAATACTGTCGGGCAAAATCTCATAGCCTTCTGCTTCAAGATAATAAAATGACAGATATGCTTTACCTTCCTTAGCCTGACGCTCAGCAATTCGGTCACGATAATCCTGCATACGCGCAGCAAAAGAATTGATTTCAAGTTGATTCTGTGCGGCTTTTTCCGCACTGCATCCCACTTCGGCATTCGCTCCATGCGACTGGGTTGCCAGGCCATAGTTATCTTCCATTTTCTTTACTGCAGCCTCGTCAACACGTTCTTCAGCAACAATTCCTTCGATTCGAAGGACATGATCCGTAGAAGCCTTTGGAAAAGAGTCAACGCCAATAGCTTCTGCACGCAGCATGGATTCCGACGACTCACTCATAAGAAAGGCTTTTTTCCCGCTAAACTTACAGACATGAGAGCAACGCCCTTCGACTGCAATCTTTTTTCCAACCAAAGAATCCGCATGCAGCAAGACCTCATCAACGCTCATTGTCGGCACCTCTGCAACTTCCTGTTTTTCTGCTGATGTTCCAGACTTTTGACCGTTACATCCATAAAATCCCATTCCCAAAACGGCAACAACAATTGCCAAAAACACATTTTTCATAATTAAATTGTTTTCAAGTATTGATTTTTTCAAATACAAAAATAAATATAATCAACAAACAGTAAGTATGTCATAAAACAAAAAATGCGCCATTTTCACAAACGGCGCATTTTCCCCTTCGATAAGTCTAACTGTCATTATTAGTAGCGTAGACTACATTTTTACAACCTTCTCTATCTTTTGTCCTTGAGGACTTTCTACATTTACAATATATGTTCCTTGTGGCAAATTGCTCACGTTAACCTCATTTGTTACCGCCAAATCTTGCTGGAACACCAATGCTCCCTGCATATTGAAAATACGCAACATACCGCTTTCCACACCGGAAACAGTCAGGCAATCTTTAACCAATGTCGGAGAAACCTTAACTGCATCAGCATTGATTCCATCAACAGATGATTTTCCTGAAGTTATAGCAATCTGCTTTTGAGCAATCTTACCGTTAGAATTAACCGAAACTGTAAGCATGGTACTGCCTTCGGCCTTCAATGATACATTCAAATTCAAACCATCGCAGGAAGTTTCGGCAATTGCCGGATTTTCAACTTCAACAGAAACCTTTGACAACACAGCCAGATTATCTGCATCCTGTACGAAATCAGCGACTGCAAAAGAATAGGAAGTGCCTTCTTCTCCGTCAATATCCCGGAGTGTCAATTCCGGTGCAGCATCATCTGTAGGAACGACCAATGACGGGAACCAATAATAAGATTCGCCGGATTCACTCATCGGACGCAATGTCTTGACAAATTCACCGGATTCACAAGAAATGAAATGTACCCAGTTTTCCTGATAGCTTGCTCCATAACCACTCTGAACAGTCGGAACAACCAGACAATCTGAATTTACATCATACGCAAATGCTCCATAAAGCATCTGTTGCAAAGATTCATCCACACCCATTGGCAAGGTTACTGCAAAAGAAGCATCTTCTGTGAGTTCACCGTTTTCATCAATCAGCAATTTTCCAATCTTTGTTTCTGAATTAGGCCATGAACTGCCATAACCGTAGAACAATGCATTTTCTTTTTGGCTTGCAGCAATTTTATCAGGACACCAAGCCCACCATGGAGAAGCCATTGCGTTCGACAATGCAAAGGTTTTTGTCTCCAATGTGACAGGATGGATACGAACTATTTCCGAGCCGGCTGAAGCCCAAATGTAACCGTCTTTTGAAACGGTCAATCCACCAATATTACTGTTTTCAATTGTATTCAACAATGTATTGGTTTCTGCATCGATAACGAAAACGCCTTTGGACTGCTTAACGGCAAATACATATTTGCCGACTCTCGTCATCATACCGATATCACCTCGTTCGTCATTGGTTCCTGCAATAATTCCACCAAGTTCCAGTGTCTCTGCATCCAAAAGCTGGATACCACCGGATGTTCCTACATAGACAGTCTTTTCATTTACACCAAGAACGGCACGGCCATCGCCAGCCAAGTCGGTAAACGTCTTTTTAGATTTCAATGTTTTTGCGTCGGCAACAATCAAGCGTGTTCCCTGCTTCGACATGATATAAAAATTCTCTCCGTAGATTTGGCCGTACTCGGAAGTAGTACCCAATTCCATTCCCGGATTAGCCGCCTGATAGGTTCTATATGAAAAATTATCCTCATTGTTAAGGAATGAAACAGAACCGTTGTCATGTCCGAACCAACCTTCATTCAAAATAAAGAATCCGTTTTCATAGGCTACGTTTTCTACAACCGCTTCAGCAGGAGCCAAAGATTTCCAATCAAACGGCCCACCTGTAAACGGACAGAACATCCAGCCGTCAACGCTGCCATTTTTCAGTTCTCGGGATGAAGCACCGACTGATGCATAGTCTGTCGGCGGGAATTGTCCAAGATCATTTACATTATATGACCAATAACCATTTGTGTACCATCCAGAACACCAAAGGTCATCGCTATCTACAGATGTGAACTTATCAAAATTATAATCGCTGATGGAAACATAACCGTCAACAACCGGGTATGTTTCGCTACCGTCGGTCAACTGACAATTACCGTCGCCGTCTGCGTCATAACCAATACCGCCAATTGTAGTACCATAAGCCGTTCCTTCCAAAATCAAAAGGAACATTCGAGGATCCTTCTTAGCAATAGCCATAACCATATCAACGCTGGTTGCCTCACCGTCCCAACGATATCCCCAAACCATTGCATTTTCCTCTCTGTCGTCATTCCATTGAATAACCAAAGCGGCCTGATTTGCGCCTTCACCCGTCCAATTCTGAATCTGGTCAAAAGAAAAAGACCCTTCGGCTACCGGCATAACTGCCAAACCGTTCATCTGTCGGGAAACTGACTGTGCTACTGCACCACTAACCGGAACTCCTTGAATACAGACTTCAGCATTTGCAACAAAGGCTGCTGCAAACATGATAAAAACAAATGATAAAAATTTCTTCATCTCTTATTAAGTTAAAGTACAACAATAATTTCTCACTTGTACAGCACTTACAGAGATGTAACAGACGATGCACAGCAAAATCAAATTGCTGAAAACCTTTCCGCTCATACTCCGTAAGCTTCAAGCACTACACTACAGGCAGGTCTTCTGACTTCTCCGACAATCATTGAGCCTTCCCGGCTATCGCCAGTGACAAATTTTCAATGATTCTTTTATGGAGTTACAGCAGCGGGACTGTTCGGGATTTGCACCCGATTCCCTCTTCGTTGGATTACTCCAAACCTGTAGCTATCTAATGGGGAACTTGCCCTTTATATTATTTCAATATTTTTGTTCTCGTCATTCCTGCGACAACAATATACATGCCGTCGGGATATGTACTGATATCCAATTGGTGACTGCCTTCCGACAACTGAACAGACTGCATCAGCTGCCCAAGCTGATTGAAAATCTTTATCTGCTCAGGCGAAGACAACGTCACAGAAAGAATGCCTTCCGATGAAACGCAAGCACATACAGCGTTATTCGCAACCGATTCAACAGAAGAATATTTTTCCAAGAAATTCTTCAAAACGTCTTCGTCCATTTTTATGGATTCATCCACTGTTCCATCAGCCGATGTGTGGTCGTTATATACGCAACCGACCTCCGTACTGCATTCACCGATCCAACCGTTGTATTGGTTTATACCGGTATAAATACGGACAAAATCAACACCCGGCATTTCAACGGAATTACCGTTCGCATCGACAGCCCAGTCGATATCTATTTTAGCGGCGTCATTATATTCGCCATTTGCCATATTCGGCTGGTTGTCGGCATAGCCATACTCGAATGCATCCAGCACATAATATGGAGCATCTTCGGTTCCCTGATTTGTTGAATTGTCAGGCAATCTTGTGCCGTGGAAAATCAAAGTTTCCTTATCGTCCAACCATTGAGGCCAATACGGTTGCTTGTGATACTGGTTTTTCAGCACTTTTCCCGAACCGCCCTTATTATCAGTCCACTCAATGTCATCATCAGCAGATGCCGGATGACGATAAGTTATTTCATAATTCAATACAGAATTTTTATATTCACTTCCGGCTATTTCAAACCATTCATCATCAGGCAGTCCGTTTCCATTAATGTCATAAGACACCATCACTACACCCGGTTCGGCACCACCGTTGAACATATTTCCCTGAATATAGATATCCCGCTTGTTTTCCACGTTGACAATCGTCGTTTCAAAACCAACTGTCACATATCCGCCATAAGCACCCAGGCTGATAAAGCCTCCGTCGCGCATCATGTCCAATGCCTTTGTGCACATAGCTTCCTCATCGTCACCCTCCTCCCATTCTGGAAGAGTATTGACAAACTGGCCGGGAGCAGCGATAAATTCATAAACTTTATTCATCTCCGGATTAACCGCACTGGCAGACACAACACCGGAAAGCAAAGTCAGGAAAAAGAAATTCATTCTCATAATTCTGTATCTTTATATCTTTATTTTCCTTTGAAGGCAAAACTGTTTGGAATCTGTCCCGCAGTCTGTTGCCACAACTTTACACCATTTTTGTCAAAACAGTAGAGCGTACCGGAAACCACATAGGATTTGGCATCCGTTATATAAATATCCTTAGTCACCGGATTAACAGCTATACCATAAGGTATTTTGATTTTTTTGTCTGTCCCGTCGGTAATAAGCTGACGTGACAGAATTTCCATATTCAACATATCAACCTTGGCATAGGTGATTTCTTCAGTTTCAGTCACCTTACTGTATTCCGAACTGATAATGTAGGCCACATCATCGTCCACCCACATATTCGACACCGGAATATTCATATTTTTCAGGATTTTTCCACTTTGAGGATCAACAACGACAAGCGTTGAAACAGAGCCATAGTAGTCGCCACGCGAACTTACCCACAAACGCCCCTTGCTGTCGACATCCATTCGGTGCAGGTTCTGAACGCCTTCCAACTCCAGCACATCGCAAACCTCAAATTTGTCAAGGTCAATGACTGACACCGTATTTTCGTAGTTGCCAATTCTGTAGCCACCGGAATTTGCCACATAAAGTTTGTTACCGATTACCGACATTTCTTCCGGCTGATAGCCAACCTCCACATTTCCGACAACGTTCATGGTTAATGTGTCCACCTTGAATACTGCTCCCTTAGGCGCGGTCGGGTCAATTTGAACCGGTCCCACATAACTGCTGACGTAAACATAACCTTTATGCCCCACCACATACCGACAATTCGGAATGTCGATTTTCGCAACACGGGTAGCATCGTCGGCATTCATGACTTCCATTTTGTGGGAACAGTTTATCACTGCATACAATTTGCTGCCATAAATCTGAAGGTCATTACCAACATCACCCAACTCTTTAACGACATTGGGGTTTCTTTCTGCATAAATGTTTCGGTGATAGGTTGCCGTCGTTGCATCATAATAATCCAACGAGCTCTTGTTCAGACCCATATTTCCTTCATTCAGCAAATAAAAGCCTTCTATTTCAGAATAGACAGGTTTTCCTACGTTTGAAGACGACGAGCCATGAATAACCTCCTCCTGACGACAGGAAGAAAACAAAGCGGCAAACAGCAATAATGGATAAAAAAAATTGCGCATAACTTTCTTTTTATTCTATCGAAAGCCTGCACAAAGAATACAAAAACCGCAAAGGTTAATCGAAATATTACAATTAGCCCGGCTTATTCCTCGTAAGCTTTCGAACTTTAATTTTATTGGCTGGTCTTCTGACTTCTCCGGTGTTTATCGAGGTCTTCCCAAATTTCTTCAGTGACATATTCTCGACACCATTTATTGGAGTTACAGCAGCGGGACTGTTCGGGACTTCCACCCGATTCCCATTCAAGCCTTGAAAGGCACCAATAAAACAGATTTAACTAAAACTCAACGAATTGCAAACACGTTTGCAGTTCTCATGTGCAAAGGTATAAAAAATTTCATATACCCAACACGTTTAAACAATTTTTAGAGCATAAATTTCAATACGAGCTTGTAGTTTCTTCCCGGCATTGGAAAGTTGTGGATTACATCATAGTTCTGATTGAATACATTATTTACCTCACCCGTAATCTTTATCCGACACTTCTTTATCGGAAATTCTTTCGACAACGACAGGTCGTGCGTATACCACGGCTGCTCATAGTTTTCCGGAACATTTTCCTGCTGATTATAACGTTCACCCGTATAGATGAAGCTATAGTTGAAATCCCACCCCTTATAGTTTGCATTATAGGTTACAGAACCGCTATGCCAGGGGATGTATGGAATCTGATGGCCGTAATAGGCATCAGCAGGATCTGTAAAATCGCGGGCCTTCTGATAGGTATATTGCAAATATAGCTTCATCTCGACCGGACGGATTTTGAAACCCAAATCAGCCGACACTTCCGTACCGACAATCTCCACCTCACCCAAATTCAGCATTGTCCATCGGAACTGCTGGCCGGTAGGATAAGCGACGATTTTATTGGTCACCTTATTAAAATAGCCGTCACCGCGGAAATTTATATAACGCCAAAACGAATGTTTGAATTCTTTATAATAAGTAAATCCGAGATCATACTGATAGGTGTACTCCGGTTTCAATTTAGCGTTACCGATTTCCGTATAATACAAATCATTGAATGTCGGCATACGGAAAATCTTCTTAAAGAAACCGTTCAGGAAAAACGACTCCTTTTCCATCGGCTTGTAGCTCAAGAACACCGCAGGCGACAGTTCGTGTCGGGAAGAAGAACGCTCCGAAAGTTTTTCCGCACGGATACGGTCCTGAATAAATGTTCCGAGCAAACTGGCCTGTGCGCTGAAACGGTTGATTTCAAACGATGTCGCAACAGACACCAGTTCCGTAAACCGCAACGGGTAGGCAAAGTCCACCAAGTCGGCATCCATCCAGTTCACCTGACCGTCGCCCGACAATGACAATTTCCACCAATCGGTCAATGAAAACAGATTGGCAAACGACAAATATGCTTCCTTTTGATAATATTTATTATTAATATAAAGTTCCTTCTCATCGTCACGCAAATAGTGCGTAAAGTCCCACGCAAATTTTCCGTTGATTCTGAATTTATAGAAATCGCTCAACTGCTTTTCAAACGAGCCTTGTCCAAAAGCATTCGTATCCCATTGGCGTTCCCCATGACGGAAAACATTGTTGACAATAGCCCCCGGAATGCCTCTTTCCGAGTCATAAAAATAAGCGTTCATGCTCCATTTTCCCTCGGGGATATATCCATAGAGAGCAGCTTCTCCTCGAAAGGCCTGCACATCGCCGTTTTCCCGAATAGCAGTCGTGTCGTAAGCCACCTCGCCATTATTCTGCAAACGACGATAACGGAACTTATAGCGGCCATGCGCCTTGGTCAGTTCGGCATTGAGCGACAGATGCACGTTGTCGGTCAGCTTCTGTTCCCAAAGCAACGATGGGTTGATAAGGCCAAAACTTCCGGTTTTGAATTGAGCCGTCACATGAAATTTTTCCCCATTAAGGAAATGAGGCTTCTTTGTCGTAATGTAAATAGAACTTGAAGAGCCGAAATCTTTGGCACTCTGGAAAATTTCACTTTTCTGCCCGTTATACAAGGAAATAGACTCAATATTGTCCAGCGAATAGCGTCCCAAATCCACCTGCCCGTTTTGGGCATTGCCCAGTTGGATTCCATTGTAGAACACCCCCAGATGATTGGTTCCCATACTGCGGATATTCACGGTCTTGATACCGCCGATGCCGCCGTAATCCTTTATCTGCACACCGGAAAAATAGCGCAACGCGTCAGCAACCGATTGGCTGTTCAATCGCTCCAAATCGATACCGTCAAGAGTCTGCGCCTTTATAATCTGACGATTTTTTACTTCAACGACATTTACTTCTGCTATCGAAAAAACAGAATCTAGAAATTCGTCGTCTGCCTTACTGTAATCAATTCCCTGTTGCGGAAAAGCATTCAGGAAAGACCCAACCAGCACTAAAATACCAAAAATAGAAGTTGCTTTTTTCATTTTAACGTCATTTTGTCCGAAAACGCACATACCGCACGCGATCCTCGCGGACATAGATTCTACAATTTAAGTCCTCAAACGGTATTCCGACTTCTCCCCTATTTGAAGCTACACAGCCTTCCCAGTTTGTACCAGTGACTGCATATAGTTTAATTTGGAGTTACGGCAGCGAGTACTGTTCAGGATTTCCACCTGATTCCCGACGTCTTTCTATCGTCTCTATCAAGGACCTTGCAAAATTACACAATTTTAATCATCCACCAACCAAACACATACAAAAAACGGCACACTTTATCCAAAACGATAAAAGCAATGCCGAATACAAACAAAACCTATAACCAATTCCTTAAACGACTCCACACTTTCTAAAAGTGGTACACTCGGGCAGAAACCGCCTGCTGCAACTCTGCCCAAAACCACTCACCATTTCAAAACTAAAATTTCACATTTAACCATAGAGAGAATTGCTCAAAAGTCTCTATCAATTAAACTATTAAACGCCCAAAAGGTTTAAACGCCACACCGTTAAAAGACTTTAAAAAACACATTTTACTGCCAAGTCGGCTTATTTTTGCAAATAAAAGCCACAAATGACAGACAATATATCCCTCACATTTCTTGGTACCGGCAATGCCATGGTAACCAAATGCTACAACACCTGTTTCACAATCTCATGTGACAACCATCATTTTTTGGTGGATGCCGGAGGCGGCAACGGTATTCTTGCCCAACTGGAAAAAACCGGTATTTCCTTCAATCAGATTGACGGCATGTTCATCACTCACGGACACACCGACCACATTTTGGGAGCACTCTGGGTTATCCGCAAAATGGCAATGCTCACCTCTGCGGGGAAAAGAACTGTGCCTTTTGACATTTATTGCCACGATGAAGTGGCCGACATGCTCATGACGTTCTGCAAACTGACTTTGAAAAAAAGCTCATGGACGAAATTGGCAGCCACATCATCATAACTACCGTTACCGACGGAACGTCGCTGAAGGCATCAAACTACGACTTTACATTTTTCGACATCCATTCCACCAAGAAGAAACAGTTCGGATTCAAAGCCATATTACCTGACGGCCAATCGCTGGTATGCCTGGGAGACGAACCCTACAACAGCAGTAACCGGCAATATGTCGAAAACGCCGACTGGCTACTTTCCGAGGCATTCTGCCTTTATGCCGACCGTGACACATTCAAACCCTATGAAAAGAACCACAGCACAGCCCTGGATGCAGGGAAAACTGCGGAAGAGCTTCATATAAAGAATCTTGTGCTGTACCATACGGAAGATTCCGACCTGGCCAACAGAAAAAGCCGTTATACCGCTGAGGGCAAATCCGTATTTTCGGGAAACGTCTACGTTCCCGACGATTTGGAAACAATCCGCCTGACGGTCAGGCCTTAATCATTATTAACTAACTTCGGGATTTTTACAACTTGTTTTCACTACCCCGAATTAAGTTAAATTAAAAAATTGCAATATCTTTGCATTATTCTAACAAAAATACTACGCAACGATGAACAGTATGTATGAACTTTTGATGGGATTGCCATTATTTCAAGGCGTGAGCCATGCAAGGATATCCGAACTGATTGAAAAAATCAAGTTCCACTTCTTGAAATATCTCGAAAATGAGCAATTGATTGAAAAGGGCGACAGTTGCAAACAGCTCAAATTCCTCATTTCAGGCAGCGTAAAGCTTGAACTGACGAACAACAATAAGCGCATCCGCATTTTTGAAACGCTGTCAGCCCCCAATGTTCTCGGTGCTGAATACCTGTTCGGACGCTCTACCGTCTATCCCTACAACGTCTCAGCATCTCCGTCAGCCGGAATCATGCAAATTGAAAAAGCCGACTATTTGAAAATACTGAAGACTGACACGGTTTTTCTTTTCAACATGCTGAATTACCTGTCACGGAACTCTCAGACACCCATGGAAGCGGTGCTCTCCCTTACCTCCGGCAGCATTGCCGAACGCTTTGCATTTTGGATAATATCGCTGACACACAAGGATGCCACTGATATTGTCATCAACTGCAAGCAAAAGGACATGTACACCATGCTGGGCGTGCAGCGGTCATCGTTCATCAATACCTTGACTGAACTTCAAAGTGACGGCATCATTGATTTCACATCTACTGAAATCTTTATCAAGGACAGAGAACGCCTGGCTGACATTCTGAGTTTCGAAAATTAGTTTGATTTATCTGCATATTGAGGTGGCCATCAAAAGGCCACCTTTTTTGTTTTACAGGCAATCAGTTTTTACCGTTTTCATCAACCGCCAACAACAAAAGTCAAAATAAAATCAGCCGCCATCACAAACTTTCCACTTTTTTTGTAAATTTGTCCGAAAGAAAAATTATACACATGCAACCTATATTAGGCTTAGTTATTCCGTGCTACAACGAACAGGAAGTTCTCAACAGCACTATCAAACAACTTACCAAGGTTCTGCAGTCGTTGGTTGCAGAAGAACTGATTTCTCCTGAAAGCAAACTGTTTTTCGTCGACGACGGCAGCCGCGACAAAACTTGGAGCATCATTGAGCAAAGCGCAAAATCAATTCCGGCCGTTTCCGGCATAAAATTGTCGGGCAACGTAGGACATCAGAATGCACTGATGGCAGGTTTGACTGTAGCCAACCCCTATTGTGACGCTTTAATTTCCATTGACGCCGACCTTCAGGACGACACTGTCGTTATCCGCGACATGGTGCTGAAATTCATCAATGGCACAGACATTGTCTACGGAGTCCGCCAGTCAAGAGAAACCGACACATTCTTCAAAAAGAACTCCGCCCTGTTTTTCTACCGCACCATGACTGCACTCGGCACCAAAACCGTTTATAACCATGCCGACTATCGGTTGATGAGCAAACGGGCAGTATGCAAGCTACTGGAATACCGCGAACGCAACCTGTTTATCCGCGGAATCGTTCCTTTGATTGGCTTCAAGTCCGACACAGTCTACTACAACCGTCACGCCCGGACCGCCGGAGAATCAAAATATCCGCTGAAAAAGATGATTAGTTTTGCCATCGACGGCATAACGTCTTTTTCCATCCGCCCAATCCGATTGATATTTTCTGCCGGCATGATAATGCTGGTTGCCACCATCAGCGTGTCGCTCTACGCCCTCTGTTCCTATTTTGCAGGAAAGGCATGGCCGGGATGGACATCCCTGATGCTCTCGCTCTGGTTCATAGGCTCGCTGATTCTCATCGCTTTGGGTATCATCGGCGAATACATCGGGAAAATATATATTGAAACCAAAGACCGTCCCCGCTTTTTTGTCGAAAAAAGCATTGTCGACGGTGAAGAAAACATTTGCAAATAAACTGTTATATGAACAACCATTTTGTCAGAGTAGCAGCAGCCATTCCGGCTGTAAAAGTTGCCGACTGCTGCTACAATACTGAAAAAATAGAAGCACTGATGCGCACTGCCGAAGAAAAGGCCGTATCAGTCATCACTTTTCCGGAACTGTCCGTTACAGGCTATACCTGTGGTGACCTTTTTGCACAACAGCTGTTGTTGGAAAAAGCCGAAGAATACATGGGACAGCTACTTCAACGAACGGCCAATCTCGACATCATCGCCATCGTCGGGCTTCCCGTCTGTGACAACGGCGTGATTCTGAACGCCGCCGTCGTGTTCCAGCATGGAAAGATTTTAGGCATTGTTCCCAAAACTTACTTGCCAAACTATAAGGAATTCTACGAAAAAAGATGGTTCACCAGTGCAACAGACTACAGCAACTGTGAACTGACCGTTTGCGGCCAAACTGTTCCCGTCAGCCCGTCCCTGCTTTTCCGTACAAAAGAAACCACCTTCGGCATTGAAATCTGTGAAGACTTGTGGGCAGCCATACCCGCAAGCAGCAAAACTGCTCTAGCCGGGGCAGAAATCATCTTCAACCTCTCAGCCGACAACGAAGGCATCGCCAAGCACGACTACTTGCGAAGCCTGATTGCCCAACAGTCCGCACGCTGTTTGTGCGGCTACGTTTTCTCGTCCTGCGGATTCGGAGAATCTACAACCGACCTCGTATTTGCCGGCAACGGACTCATCTACGAAAACGGCACGTTGTTGGCCGAAAGCGAACGCTTCAGTTTTGACGAGCAACTGATTTTCTCTGAAATAGATGTCGATGCCATTAGGAATGACAGAAAAGTCAACACAACATTTGCCGCCTGCATGGCAAAAGAAAACGCAACAGGTAAAATTATCGTTGCAGACCCGGTCAACATCCGACCGTTTGAACTGACAAGAAAAATAAATCCGCATCCGTTCATACCATCAGCCGGCGCCGACATGGACAACCGCTGCAAGGACATATTCTCCATCCAAGTGGCCGGTCTGGCAAAACGTCTTGTCCACACCAACACAAAATCCGTTGTCGTAGGAATTTCAGGAGGACTTGACTCCACATTGGCCCTGCTTGTCTGCATCAAGACATTCGACAAACTGGGACTGCCGAGAACCGGCATCACAGGCGTGGCCATGCCCGGATTCGGAACAACCGACAGGACTTACAATAATTCCATGCAGTTGATGAAGTCGCTGGGAATCACCATCCGAGAAGTAAGCATCAAAGCCGCATGTATTCAACATTTCAACGACATCGGTCACGATATCAGCCAGCACGACGTAACCTACGAAAACTCGCAGGCACGCGAACGTACGCAAATACTGATGGACATTGCCAACCAGACATGGGGATTGGTTGTCGGAACCGGCGACCTCTCGGAACTGGCTTTAGGCTGGGCTACTTACAACGGCGACCACATGTCAATGTACGGGGTAAACGCAAGTATTCCGAAAACGCTTGTCAAGCATCTTGTCAAATGGGTGGCAAATTCTGACATCGACAAGACATCGCGGGAAACACTTCTTGACATTATTGATACTCCTATCAGCCCGGAACTCATCCCCGCTGACGAGCAAGGAAACATCAAGCAAAAAACAGAAGACCTTGTCGGCCCATACGAACTGCACGACTTCTTCCTTTATTACACCTTGCGGTTCGGATACACTCCCAAGAAAATATTCTTCCTTGCCAACACTGCGTTCAAGAGTACATATTCGAAAGAGGTCATCAAACATTGGCTCACGACGTTCTTCCGAAGGTTCTTTAACCAGCAGTTCAAACGCTCATGTTTGCCCGACGGGCCAAAAGTAGGACTATCCCTCTCGCCTCGTGGCGACTGGAGAATGCCAAGCGACGCATCCAGCCAACTTTGGCTAAAAGAGTGCGAAGAACTTTAACACGACAAACAAGATAGCAACTGCGGAATCTGCCGGCAAATGCCGATAGATTCCGCAGTTGTTTTTTTAATGAGTTCAATAGCTCTCTAAGTAAATTGATATGAATAAAACAAAAAAGAGAAGCCATTTTTGACTTCTCTTGCTTAGTGGCGGGAGCAGGATTCGAACCTACGACCTTTGGGTTATGAGCCCAACGAGCTACCTCTGCTCCATCCCGCGATGTGATTACGGTTGCAAAGGTACGGACTTTTTTTGAATCTGCAAGCGTTTTGAGAATTATTTTTACAACAAATCTTTAAAACAAAGCCAAAGACACTGATTAACAACACAATATACATATGTTAAATTTTGTTTACACAAGAATACGAATACAGAAACCGTAAAACCATGCACCCAGAACGCAGAAAATGACTTGAAAGATGCAATTTTCGCACGACTTTTTTGCCGCAATAAAATAATATGATTAATTTCGCACACAAATTGCCCTTTTGTGCAAACAACCAAAAACGAACTATGCTAAAAACAAGAGACAAATTAATCGACATTGCCCGACAGCTCTTTGCCCACAAAGGCATTGAGAACACGACAATGAACGACATAGCCATAGCAGCCGAGAAA
The DNA here is from genome assembly GCA_900544305.1 of uncultured Porphyromonadaceae bacterium. Lineage (GTDB taxonomy): Bacteria > Bacteroidota > Bacteroidia > Bacteroidales > Muribaculaceae > Limisoma. The sequence goes on along the minus strand of UQUV01000001.1, from coordinate 17,505 downwards.
GGGAGAAGAACCATATATACATATTTCAAAAACAAGCGCGACATCTACAATGCTGTCATAGAAAGCGAAAGCGAAATCGTGCTGAAACGCTTGAAAGACATTGCCGCACTGCCCATACCCGCCGACCAGAAACTGATGGAATTCATTTTCCAGCGTTTTGAAGCGATGAAAGATTTGGTGTTTCGCAACGGGTCGCTAAGAGCCGGCTTTTTCCGCGACATAAGAAAAGTGGAACGGGCACGCAAAGCAACCACTCCCAAAGAAATCAGCATTCTTCAAAAAATTCTTCAGGAAGGAGTCGACAACGGAATATTCCGAATCAAGCACGTCGACAAAACGGCAATGGTCATGTTGCTGTCACTTCAAGGACTGGATGTACCCTACATCAGAGAAAACTTTTCCGAATTCGGCATTGAAAAAAACAAACTGAGAGAATATTTACATGACTTTATACTATACGGAATAAAACAATAACATTATGTATATTAACGCAACTGGATACTACGTACCGGCAACCAGAGTGCCTAACGAACACTTTTTAGAACTAAACGGTCTGACAAGCGAATGGATTACCCAGCGCACAGGCATCCGCTCTCGCTCAAAGGTTGGAGAAGGTGAAGGCCACAATTCGATGGGACTGAACGCCATCAAAGATGCCCTCAAGACACTTCCCTACGACATCAAGGATGTCGACCTTATTGTATCGGCAGCCTATTCACCCTATGACACCGTTGCTACCCTGGCTCATATTGCACAACGCGAATTCAACATCGAAAACGCCAAAGCAGTCTACGCATCTTCAGCTTGCTCGTCATTTGTAAACGGACTTGAAATCATCGAAGGCTATTTCGCAATGGGAAAAGCATCAAAGGCCCTCATCGTTTGTTCCGAGCACAACACGTACTATGCAAACGAAACCGATAAAGTGTGCGGCCACCTATGGGGAGATGCAGCCGTTGCTTTCTTTGTATCCAAAGAAAAGGTTTCAGAAAATGACATCACACTGAAAACTATCTATACTAAAGGTCTCGGCCATGTTGGAAAAGGACCGGAAGGCGTTCGTCTGCGCCCGCACGAAGACGGCATCACTATGCCTGACGGCAGAGACGTGTTCATGCACGCCTGCAAGTTCATGATCCATGCACTTGAAAATGTGACTGAACCTAACGGAATGAGCATCAACGACCTCGACTACATCATCTGCCACCAGGCAAACATGCGTATCGTGGCCAACGTTGCCCACCAACTGAAAATGGATTCTTCAAGATTCCTCAACAACATCGAAGAACTCGGCAATACGGGTTCGGCAAGTGCCGCACTGGTACTGGCTCAAAACCGCGAAAACCTGAAAAAAGGACAAAAAATCGGCCTTACGGTATTTGGTGGAGGTTACTCTTGCGGAGCATTCTTAATTGAAATCTAACACATTCATTTTTAATATATTTGACTATGAAATTATTAGAAGGAAAAGTAGCACTCATTACAGGTGCTGCACGCGGAATTGGTAAAGCCATCGCGCTTAAATACGCACAAGAAGGCTGTAACATCGCTTTCACCGACCTCGTTATCGACGAAAACGGTAAAAAGACAGAAGAGGAAATCGCTGCTTTTGGCGTAAAAGTAAAAGGCTATGCCTCTAACGCTGCCGACTTCGAAGCATGTCACAATGTTGTAGCTGAAGTAGTGAAAGACTTCGGCCGTCTTGACATCCTCGTTAACAATGCCGGTATCACAAAAGACGGCCTGATGATGAGAATGACAGAAGCACAATGGGACGCTGTAATCAACGTTAACCTCAAGTCTGCCTTCAACTTCGTTCACGCTGTAACTCCGGTTATGATGCGCCAACGTTCAGGTAGCATCATTAACATGGCATCTGTTGTAGGTGTACACGGTAATGCAGGACAATGCAACTACTCTGCTTCTAAAGCTGGTATGATTGGCTTGGCTAAATCTATCGCTCAAGAACTGGGTTCACGCGGTGTTCGTGCAAACGCTATCGCTCCGGGCTTCATCATCACAGACATGACTGCCCAACTTTCAGAAGAAATCAGAAACGAATGGTGCCAGAAAATTCCATTGCGCCGTGGAGGTACACCGGAAGATGTTGCCAACATTGCAACATTCCTTGCATCTGACATGTCATCTTATGTTACCGGTCAAGTTATCCAAGTGGACGGCGGCATGAACATGTAATTTCAGGCAATTATCTAATAATCAAGAAGGCGGGAAATATCCCGCCTTCTGTTTTTATATACATTATTATTTATTAATAAATTTTCAATCCGTCTATTTCATTCAAAAAGCCTGCATCATAATATTTTTCTTACCTTTGCGTCCATAATTGAAATATGTAGGCAAAATCGGTTAAAACATAACGATTAATCCACATATTGCATTATCTTTGTAGAAGATAGAAGGCGTGCAGCCTGTTTTGTAGAAGATGACAGGCAGTTTGACATTGTAAAACCCAAAAACAGCGTTTTCATTTGCCCCTGCTCTCGCCTTTCGCTATCTTTGTAGAAGATAGGAGGCGGCTCGGCATAGTCAAATTTGAAAACTCCGTTTTTCATTTGTCCCTGCTCTCGCCTTTCACTATCTTTGTAGAAGATAGGAGGCGGCTCGGCATAATCAAATTTGAAAACTCCGTTTTCATTTGCCTCTACCCTCGCCTTTCACTATCTTTGCAACGATTTTACAGCAAAAGAAAAAATGTTAGAAAAGACCATTCACAACGAACAACTGGAAGCATTCCAGAATCTTCTCGACAACAGTCAGAATATTGTAATCACATGCCACATGTCCCCCGACGGTGATGCCATTGGCTCAACATTGGGCGCTAGCATCCTTTTGTCGGGATTAGGAAAAAATACTTTAGTCATTACTCCCGACAAGGCACCGGCTGACTTGAGTTTTCTTCCGGAGTTCGACAAAATAATAGCATATACCGAATCAAAGGAACAGGCCGACAATGCAATAGCAAATGCCGACTTGATTCTGTGTCTCGACTACAACGGATTGAACCGCGTTGCAGAAATGGCAACACCGCTTGCCAATGCACAGTGTCCGAAAGTGATGATTGACCACCACTTGCATCCCGACACATTTTGCGATGTCGTAATCTCCTATCCGTCCATGACCTCTACCTGCGAACTGTTGTTCCGCGTTCTTTATCAAATGGGACTACTGGACAAAGTCAACACCGATGCTGCATCCTGCATTTACACAGGAATGATGACTGATACGGGCAACTTTTCCTACAATTCCAACCATGCAGAGCTATACATTATCGTAGCCGAACTGGTAAGAAAAGGCATCGACAAAGACAGAATCTGCAAATTGGCCATGCGTACCAACAGCGAAAGCAGAATGCGCCTCAACGGTTATGCGCTGGCTGAAAAAATGGTACTTTATCCCGAACATCGTGCTTCGCTAATCGTGTTGGAAAAAGAAGACCTCGAACGCTTCAACTATCAACGCGGCGACACAGAAATGCTCGCCAACATGCCATTGGCAATTCCTGAAGTTATTTGGTCTACCTTCTTCCGTCAAGAAGCCGATTATGTAAAGGTATCCATGCGTTCGGAAGAAGATTTTAAGGTCAACACTCTATGCAGCAAGTATTTCAACGGAGGTGGACATGCCAACGCTGCCGGTGGTGAATTCCGCGGCACGATGGAAGAAGCGATTCAAACCTACTTAAAAGTGCTTGAAGATTTAAACGAAACAAAAAACAATCAATAAAAACATATTGACTATGAAACTGAAATCATTATTACTACTTCCATTAGCCATATTATCTCTCGCGGCATGCGATGACAGCAAGAGCTATTCAGAACTGCTCGAAGACGAAGACAAAGCCGTAAACTCATTTCTTGCCAATCAGAAAGTCATCAATGAAATTCCGGCTGATACTGTTTTCGAAACCGGTGAAGATGCCCCCTACTACCGCATCGAACCGGAAGGTAATGTGTATATGCAGGTAATCAATGCCGGAGACCGTAAAAACAATCGTGTAGAAGACGATCAAAAAATATACTTCCGCTACGGACGTATCAGCCTGCTTTCGTATGCAAAAGGCAACGACGATGCATTGGACGGAAACTATGACGATATCAACTATCTGTTTTTCCGATTCAACAACTACCAGCTTCCGTCATCCTATGCTTACGGCGAAGGCATTCAAATGCCTCTCAATTATTTAGGCATCGACTGCGAGGTTAATCTCGTCATCAAAAGTAAATTCGGATTCCACGACGAGCAATCGAACGTAATTCCATATAAATTCCACGTAAAATACTACAAAAGCAAAATATAAAACCATCAAATCCAAAAGCAATGTCATTAATCAAATCTATTTCAGGAATCCGTGGTACAATCGGAGGTAAAGCCGGTGAAGGGCTTAGTCCGCTTGACATCGTCAAATTTACCGCCGCCTATGCCACATTCATTCGAAAATCTACCACAAAAACATCCAACACAATCGTCGTAGGACGCGATGCCCGTCTTTCCGGCGACATGGTAAACGACATCGTAGTAGGTACACTGAAGGGAATGGGCTTCAATGTCGTCAATATCGGCCTTGCAACAACACCGACTACAGAGTTGGCTGTTGTCTGGGAAAATGCCTGCGGTGGTATTATCCTGACAGCATCACACAACCCGAAGCAATGGAACGCCCTGAAACTTCTCAACGAAAAAGGCGAATTCCTCAACGATGCTGAAGGCAAAGCCGTTCTCGCCATTGCAGAAGAAGAATCATTCACTTTTGCAGAAGTTGACGAATTAGGTAAGGAATTCATCAACAACACATATACACGTCGCCACATCGACAGCGTTCTCGCTCTTGATCTGGTGGATGTGGAAGCTATCAAGAAAGCAAACTTTACAGTAGCTGTCGATGCCGTCAACTCTGTAGGCGGTGTTGTCATCCCTGAATTGCTGAAAGCACTGGGAGTAAAGAACATCATAGAACTTAACTGCACACCGACCGGACATTTCGCACACACTCCGGAACCAATTCCGGAAAACCTTACAGAAATTTCCGACAAGTTGAAAACAGGCTGTGCCGATGTCGGCTTCGTTGTTGACCCTGACGTTGACCGCTTGGCAATCGTTATGGAAAACGGCGAAATGTTTGTGGAAGAATATACCCTTGTGGCTGTGGCCGACTACATTCTTTCAAAAACTCCGGGCGCAACAGTGTCCAACCTGTCTTCTTCACGTGCACTCCGTGACGTAACTGTAAAACACGGCTGCCAATATACAGCTTCAGCCGTAGGTGAGGTAAACGTCGTAACTGAAATGAAGCGCACAGGAGCCGTTATCGGCGGTGAAGGCAACGGCGGTGTTATCTATCCGGCAAGCCACTACGGACGTGACGCTCTTGTAGGTGTGGCATTGTTCCTTTCACTGTTGGCACACAAAGGTAAAAAAGTGAGCGAACTGAAAAAAGAATATCCACCGTACAGCATTGCCAAAAACAAGATTCAACTGACTCCAGACATCAATGTCGACGCCATTCTTGCTGCCATCAAGGAAAAATACAAGAATGAAAAAATCACAGACATCGACGGTGTGAAAATCGACTTTGCCGACTGTTGGGTACATTTGCGCAAAAGCAATACAGAACCGATCATCCGTATCTATTCAGAAGCCGACACAATTGAAAAGGCAAACAAGATTGCAGATGAAATCAAGGCTGTAGTGAACGAAATTACCAACAAATAATTTTTCGTTCCAAACAACACATACAGATAAAACACATCAACACCGGCATTACTTTAAATGCCGGTGTTTTTAAAATCTACGAATTATGATATCATTTACCCTCTGTCTGGCAGCCCTTATTATCTTTTATTTCGTATACGGGAAATTTGTAGAAAAAATATTCCAGCCGGACAACCGCAAAACTCCAGCATTCACCAAGTGTGACAACGTGGACTTCATGCCACTTCCCACATGGAAAATATTTATGACACAACTGCTCAACATAGCAGGATTAGGCCCGATATTTGGTGCTATCATGGGAGCCAAATTCGGTACAGCCTCTTATCTCTGGATTGTATTGGGAACCATTCTCGCAGGTGCAACCCACGACTATTTTGCAGGAATGATTTCCATGCGACATGACGGAGAAAGTCTTCCGGAAACTATTGGCCGCTATCTCGGACTGACAGCCAAACAAGTCATGCGCGGCCTGTCGGTTATATTGATGGTGCTCGTAGGAGCCGTATTCATTGCAGGACCTGCCGGACTGCTTGCCGACCTCACTCCGGAACACTTGCACACCCAGTTCTGGATCGTCGTGATTTTTGCCTACTATTTTCTTGCAACGATGTTGCCGATCGACAAAATCATTGGACGCATCTACCCTCTTTTTGCCATTGCCCTTATCTTCATGGCCATTGGCATTCTCACGATGCTGTTTGTCAACCATCCGCAATTGCCGGAATTCTGGGACGGAATGTCGAACACTCATCCTAATGCCGACAAGCTGCCTATTTTCCCGATAATGTTTGTCAGCATTGCCTGCGGTGCCATTTCCGGATTCCATGCCACACAAAGCCCACTGATGGCACGTTGTCTGAAATCAGAATACCATGGTCGTCCCGTATTCTACGGCGCTATGGTGACTGAAGGCATCATAGCCTTGATTTGGGCTGCTGCCGCTACTTATTATTTCCAGAAAAACGGTCTCGGCGAAAACAACGCATCCATTGTAGTCAACAGCATTACCAATGAATGGCTGGGCACATTCGGCAGCATACTTGCCATTCTGGGAGTCATCGCCGCTCCAATCACGTCGGGCGACACGGCCTTGCGTTCAGCCCGCCTTATCATTGCCGATGCCATACACATGGAACAGAAATCCATCGTCAAACGTCTGATGATTTCCCTTCCTATTTTTGCCGTCACATTCGGCATTCTGTTCTACAGTCTGAAAGATGCGGAAGGATTCAGAATGGCATCTGCTCTCTCCTATTCCATCGGTGCAGTATGCACGGTCGGATGTCTGATTGCATTCACCATTTGGTTGAAGAAGAAAGCCTGATTAAATAACCCCATACAGAAACGTCGCGACCCGCCAGCCGCGACGTTTTTATTTACAGCCATATAATTTACCTCGCAGTTTTTCGTTATGTTATAAGCATAATCAATAAACATGAACATAACAAAACGACTATATATTCTGTCTTTACTGCTACTGATAGCCTCTGCCGGATATGCACAGGTGAAAATCTTTGGTAAAGTCATTGATGCAGAAGAGCAACCTATCGAATTTGCCACCGTCCGCATTGCCGGAACTGCCGTAGGTGCAACCACCGGACTTGACGGTTCTTACAGCCTTTCCGTGGCAGAAAGCGACACGATAGAAATCATCTTCACCTGCATCGGCTACAAAGAACATAAACAGAAACTGATTTCACCGTCGGGCAACGTAAACGTCAATGCGAAACTGTTTAAGACAACCCGGGAACTGGAAGCTATCGAAGTGACCGAATACAAGAAGCAGACAGGAGGAATGCAGACACTGGATGCCGGACAGTTGAAAGTAGGTCCCAATGCATCGGGCAACGCCGTGGAAGGACTGCTTACAACCATTGCCGGAGTTTCGTCGAAAGACGAAATGAGCTCGCAATATTCTGTCCGAGGCGGTTCCTACGACGAAAACAGTGTCTATATCAACGGCATTGAGGTCTATCGCCCGCAGCTCATATCCTCGGGACAACAGGAAGGCCTCAGCATCATCAACCCTTCGCTTGTCGGCTCGATTGAGTTTTCGACCGGCGGATTTTCTGCCGAATACGGCGACAAGATGTCATCAGTGCTTGACATCACTTACCGTCAACCGGAATCTTTCGAGGGAAACGTAGCAGCCAGCCTGATGGGAGCAGAAGCCGCTATCGGCCAATCGACCGGGAAATTTTCACAACTCCACGGAATCCGGTACAAGCGGAACACAACACTGCTCAGTTCATTGGAAACCAAAGGCGAATACGACCCTTCGTTTTTCGACTATCAGACAAATCTGCGACTGAAACTGAACGACCAATGGAACATCTCGTTTCTTGGCAACATTGCCATGAACAACTATAAGTTCACCCCGAAAACCCGAAGCACTTCATTCGGAACATCGCAGAATGTAAAAGAATTTACCGTCTACTTCGACGGTAAAGAACAGGACCGTTTTGAAACCTATTTCGGTGCATTGGAACTGAACTACGATGTCAACAAAAGTACCGGCTTTACGCTGCTTGCATCGGGATTCTTGACCAACGAGCTTGTCGCTTACGACATATCCGGCGAATACTGGCTGGACGAAGCAGGCACCAATGACGGAGAAAATTCGGTAGGTGGAGAAATCGGTGTCGGAAAATATCTCGAACATTCCCGCAACCGTTTCCAAGCCGGTGTATTCACTTTGGGACTGAAAGGCCACACATCGCTGAACCGGCATAATCTGCAATACGGCTTGGAATACCGCAACCAACAAATCTACGACCGTACCAGCGAATGGGAGCAACGCGACTCTGCCGGCTATTCACTTCCGAACATCAACAACAAACTGGAAATGATTTACAATCTGACCTCCAAACATGACCTGACAACCAACAAGCTGTCATGGTATGCACAGGATACCTACCGCCTGATGGTCAATGCCGGACTGTTTACCTTCAACGGAGGTTTGCGAATGTCCTATTGGGATTTCAACAACGAATTTCTTGTAAGTCCCCGTATCAGCATCGGCTATATTCCGGAATTCAACAACAGCCTTTCTTTCCGTCTGTCGGGAGGACTTTACTACCAGTCGCCGTTCTACAAAGAATTCCGCGAAACAAAAACGGACGAAAACGGAAACTCCTACGCAGAGCTGAACCGCGACATCAAATCACAACGGAGCATACAGCTGATTCTCGGTGGCGACTACACATTCCGCGCACTCGACCGTCCTTTCAAAATCACGGCTGAAGCCTACTACAAGAAACTTGACGACATCATTCCATACGAGCTCGACAATCTGAAAATTGTCTACTCCGGCCGTAACGAAGCCGACGGTTTCATTGCCGGTATTGACTTCAAGTTTTTCGGACAGTTCGTTCCCGGAACGGACTCCTGGTTCAGTTTCTCTCTGATGAAGACACAGGAAAACCTGAACGGAGTAAAAGTACCGCGTCCGACTGACCAGCGTTACAGTTTCGGCGTTTTCTTCAACGATTATTTCCCAAAGTTCCCGAAGCTGAAGTTCAGCCTTAAAGGCATCATTTCCGACGGCTTCCCCATGACACCGCCACAGGTAAGCCGAGATGTCAGCTATTTCCGTGCACCTGCCTACAAGCGTCTTGATATCGGCTTCCAATACCAATTGGTCGGTGGTGAAAAAGACGGAGTCCGCCCCTACAATTTCTGGCGGCACTTCAAAAGCATATGGATTGGCGTAGATGTTTTCAACCTGTTTGACTTTTCGAATGTCAGCAGCTATTATTGGGTAACCGACGTCAACAATATCCAATATGCCGTACCAAACTACCTGACCCGACGACAATTCAACGTCAACTTGTCGGTAGCTTTCTAAAAGACACAAAAAACGCATCACCGAAGCAGATGATGCGTTTTTCTATTTTTCAGCATTGTCTATTTCTCATTTGCCTTGCAGCACATTTTCCAGCCACATGAACATTTCAGCATAAACCTTATCCCTAACATCCTTTCTCGACAGAATCAGGTCGTGCAGGCCATCCTCAGCAACAAATTCCGTCACATTCGGGCCTAACTTTTTTCCATATTTGGAAATATCGGCAACATCAAGCACGGCGTCTCCACAATTGAATTCCGGAGTCCATTCATCGCCATAAATACTTTTGTCGGAATGCATCAGCAGAATAGGAATCTTAATGTCCGTACCCTTCTGCAATGTGCGCTGGGCCTTATGTATCGCAGAAATCCAACCGGAAGTAACATCCGGCGACACTTCCAACTTCCAGCCCGTATCATACTCCCACTCCCCATGATAAGCCGAAAGAAGGCTCTCGGCATAAGCCCGGCTGTCGCCCTGCTTGATTTTCATATTCTTGAAAGGCATTGACGCCACTACCGGCACCAGAAAATTTTCCTGAAACTTCGACAGGTTCATATCGAGGAACGGGCTGTTCAGAATCAGAGCCTTCACCTGTGGACGGTCAGCCAAATGCTGCGACAAATAATAGGACATCGTCAAGCCACCGGTAGAATGAGCAAGAAATACCACATTCTTGTATCCGTCGTTTTCTATTTCTTTCAGTGCCACGTCCAGATCCTCAAAATATTCCTTCAAGTTGCGAACCTCAAATTTCAATTGATCCGGCAGCAACGAACGTCCATACTTCCGCAAATCGACCGCATAGAAAGCATAACCGTGAGCCACTATGCTGTCACCCAACTGACTTTGAAAGAAATAATCGTTATAGCCATGCAGATATAGCACAGCCGTATTTCCCAGTCCGGCAGTTTTATGGCGCACAACTGTGGTGCGTACTTTTCCGCTGTAGTCATCAGCCAGTTCCACCGTTTTCTGTTCGTAATTTTCACCTAAGACATCCGGCTTCCAGTCGGCTGAAAAGCCCAACAAAGAACAGCTGCACATACCTAAGCCAGCCAGTGTCCGAATAATAGCATTTTGCATTTCAAAAATTTTTTAATCCAAACATTTACTACAAAAATAGGATATTTTTCCGTACTTTTGCAGTAATCATATAAGAACAATGAAAAAAATTAATCTGGATTTATTTCTCACTTTTTTCAAAATCGGAGCTTTTACTTTCGGCGGAGGTTGGGCAATGATTTCACTATTGGAAAAAGACATTGTCGACAAGCACAAATGGCTCACCAAAGAAGAGTTCGTTGATTTATTAGCCATTTCCCAGTCGCTGCCCGGCATCATGGCTGTCAACGTAGCCATATCAGTAGGCAACAAACTGACGGGACTGAAAGGAAGCATCATGGCGGCATTAGGCACAATCCTTCCGTCATTCCTCATCATTCTCTTCATAGCCATGTTCCTGACGCCCGACACAATAAAGAACAACGAAACCTTGACCCGCATATTTATGGGCATCCGCCCGGCTGTAGTCGCCCTTATTCTTGCCCCGGTATTTACAACGGCGAAAGCGTCGAAAATCAACCGCAAGAATTTCTTTATTCCGCTTGCCATAGCCTTGCTGATTTGGTCGGATTGGCCAATTGTATCCAGCCCGGTACTATTCATCATTCTGGGAGGCGTTGTCGGATATTTCTATTATTTACGCAACTATCGCAAATTAGCGGATAAAAACTAACGTAACTACACATTATGCTCAACACATATCTACAACTCATCTGGTCTTATTTCAAAATAAGCATCTTCGGATTCGGCGGCGGCTACGCCATGCTCTCGCTTATCCGCCACGAGATAGTGGATAAAGGATGGATTTCGGAAAACATGTTTACCGACATTGTGGCTATCTCACAAATGACACCGGGTCCTATCGGCATCAACACAGCCACTTACATTGGCTATACAGCCACCGGCGGAACAATCCTCGGCTCTGTCATTACGACATTGGCTGTCGTGCTGCCATCTTTTCTACTGGTGCTCTACACAAGCCGCTTCATACAAAAGCACAAGGACAGCATTGCCATCAAAAGCATTTTTGCCGGACTGCGTCCTGTAGTGGTCGGACTTATCGGTTCTGCCGCTCTCCTGCTGATGAACCGCGAAAATTTCGCCGAATTGGGCAGCAGCATCGCTATCTGTGTAGCTGCTTTCATACTGGTTTATTTCGTAAAAATACACCCTATTCTGGTAATTATCCTTGCCGGTATTACCGGATACATCATTTACTGACATCATGACCTATCAAGAAGCAATAGACTACCTATTCAACAAAACGCTTGTATTCCAACACATCGGAGCACAAGCCTATAAACCGGGGTTGGAAACGGCCCTGCAACTGAGCGAACTGTTCGGTAATCCTCAAAACGATTATAAAACCATCCACGTTGCCGGAACCAACGGCAAAGGCTCAACCTCCCATCTGCTGGCAGCCATTCTGCAAAAAAGCGGCTACAAGGTCGGCCTGTTCACATCCCCCCACCTGATTGATTTCCGCGAACGAATCAGAGAAAACGGCAAAATGATTGAAGAAAATGAGGTTGTGGATTTTCTCCAACGTTTTCTTTCATCGGGCTACAGCGGTCGGCAACCGTCATTTTTCGAATTGACAACCATCATGGCATTCGACTATTTCAGCCGCCAGAACGTGGATATTGCCGTTATCGAAGTGGGTTTGGGCGGACGCCTTGACAGCACCAATATCCTGACTCCCCTGTTAAGTGTCATTACAAATATTTCATTCGACCATACACAATTTTTGGGTAACACCTTGGCGGAAATTGCATCGGAAAAAGCCGGCATTATCAAGCCTTCGATTCCGGTTGTGATTGGAGAAACGGTAGAGGAAACACGCCCGGTTTTCAGCAAGCGTGCAGAATCGCAGAATGCACCGATTATTTTTGCTGAAGATTGCCCTGAACTGCTTAAAGCGATCCACCTCAACGACAGGCTCGAGATAGAGAGCAAAAGTTTCGGCACATTGTCCGGCGAACTCTCGGGTGAATGTCAGAATAAAAATGCCAATACGGTTCTCTGTGCCGTCAAACAACTGCAACAGTTAGGACTGAATATCCCGACTTCAGCCATCGCCGAAGGTTTTGCCAACGTCTGCCAACTGACAGGATTGATGGGACGCTGGATGAAGATTGCCGATACGCCACGCACTTTCTGCGATACCGGTCACAACACCGGAGGTTTCCAATATATTATCCGCCAACTTTCAGAAAGCAGTTACAGCCGATTGCACATCGTCATCGGATTCGTCAGCGATAAAGACGTACATTCGATTTTAGGGATGTTGCCGAAAGATGCCGTCTACTACTTCACGCAGGCATCAGTGCCCCGAGCTTTAAACAGCAACAAACTGAAAGAACTCGCCGAAGAATGCGGACTTAACGGCACTGCCTACCCGACAGTGGCATCGGCCTATGAGGCGGCCCAAAAAGAAAGTGCCCCCACCGACATGATTTACATCGGAGGAAGCACCTTTATCGTAGCCGATTTGCTTTCTGCTATCAGCGACAAGCGATAACTTCAATTTCCACCCTTGCCTGCTTCGGCAACTCCTTAACAGCTACAGCCGAGCGGGCGGGGAATACTTTACTGAATTCGGAAGCATAAACTTCATTCATTTCCGCAAAAGTCGACATGTCAGTCAAAAACACGGTTGTCTTCACTACATTGTCGAGAGTCAACCCTGCTTCAGCAAGAATTGCTTTAATGTTGGCAATTGAATTGCGTGTCTGTTCTGCTACAGTTTCCGGCATTTCACCGGTTTTGGCATCAATTGGCAATTGACCGGATACAAACACAAATGTTCCAGTATCGACAGCCTGACTGTACGGCCCGATTGCTCCGGGCGCATTGTTGGTTGAAATTTCGTTTTTAGCCATATTCTATATTTTCGTCTGTTTGATTAATTCCGAAAGTCGCATGTTTCTGCCTTCTGAGTTCTGTTTCATCCACTTGCGGATATCAAGCAATGCCTCATTGCGACGCAGCTCTGAAATGAAATTCGAATAGCCGATATTGTCATAACGCCTCAAAAACTCATTCAGTGACATTCGGGACAAATTGATTGCCGGCTGATAGGAATGTGAGTCGTCGTCGTTAGTCACCATAGAAAGCATTCCTGCATCGACAAGCTTGTTGACTATCATATTCACCAGGCGTATGGGCAAATCGTAATATTCCATAATCTGGGTTTTTGTCAGCGGCGACTTTCCTTCCTCAAAACGCTTCACAATGACAAGTACCAGATATACCGTCAGCTCGTCCATATAACTTCTCGAAATGTGGGCAATCGACGAAGAATAGTTGAAGCGGAACACATTCTGCGACGCATAAGTCAGCACGACCCCGCCAATACAAATCAGCCACGTCATATACATCCATATCAGGAACAGCGGAAGGAAAGAGAAGCTACCGTAAATGGCATTATATTTCGACACATAAATCTGACCGCTGACAAACACATATTGCAGCACCTGAAACAGAACCCCACAAATAAAACCGGAAATCAAGGCATATTTTGCCTTCACTTTCGTATAAGGAATCAGCATGTTCATCCCCGCAAAAAACAGACTGGTCAGAACCCAAGGTGCAAGGTCGAGAAGGAAGGTGACAAAGGGAGACAACAAACTGACTTCCGCCTGAAAGTTGTCCTGGACAAACGACGACATGAAAATCGAAATACCGCTGGAACAAATCAACAGTACGGGAAGGATTATGATAATCGTCGTGTAGTCGGTAATCATCCGATAGGCACTACGCCCTTTCTTCACACCCCAAACATAGTTGAACGTCACCTCTATATTCCGCAACAGGCTGATTAATGTCCACAAAAGGAAAACGATACCCACTCCGACAAAGACACCGCCGGAAGCAGTGGCAAGATATTTGTCAACAAATTTCACTGAAGTGTCAATCATCAGCACCTGCGAAGGCAATATGGAATGCAACTGCGTTTTGATAAGGTTCTGCAAACCGAATCCCTTGGCAATGGCAAACATTAGAGCCAAAGCCGGCACAATCGCCAACAAGGTGTTATACGTCAAGGAACTGGCCTTTGACTGAATATTTTTATCGAGATAGGAAGTGACCGACAGATTGATGGTCTTGATCAGATTCACATACCAGACAGAGCGCTGGTCTTTCCATACATTTCCGGCGCAATAGTAATACCAATGTGTGAGTTTCCTCACAATCTGACGCAACCGTTTATTCTTTATACGTCTTTTTTTCAAGGCATTAATTTTTAATAATTAAAAAAACAGCACAGCTATAAGCCGGGTTATGTCGCGACAAACGCCGCGTCCTGTCATTTATCTAATCGCCATGTCGCCACAGCGCTCAAGCAGCCTACCCCCCGACAATGGACGAGTAACCCTTAAATGCCGGTATACTTGGCCTTGCAACCCATAAGATGTGCGGCACGCAATGTTGCCATCGCGCCCGGTGAGCTCTTACCTCGCCTTTTCACCCTTACCATCAAAGATGGCGGTTATTTTCTGTCACATTACTCTACCCTCGCAGATAGCTTCCCGTTAGGAAATATGGTACTCTGTGTTGCCCGGACTTTCCTCTTGCCACACAAGATGACAAGCGACAAGACACCGTGCTGTTTAATGCAAAATTAATAAATTATTTTCGTTCCGTAAAAGCCTTTCCCGTTTATCTGGCAAATAAACTGCGAAAAACCTCTTCCACTTTGGCAACTTCCACCACTTTTATACTGTATTTGGAAAGCGGAACGCCTTTCAGATTATTCTTAGGAACATAAATAGTGGCAAAGCCCAATTTGTTGGCTTCCGATATGCGCTGTTCCAAACGTGTGACAGGACGGATTTCACCCGACAATCCTACCTCACCCGACATGCAGACACTCTTTGGTATCACCAAATCGACATTCGACGAAAGGATGGCACAAATTACCGCCAAATCCAATGCCGGGTCGTTCACCTTCAATCCCCCTGCAATATTAAGAAACACGTCCTTCTGCGCCAACTTGAAGCCAACCCGCTTCTCAAGCACAGCCAACAGCATGTTCATCCGTTTAGAATCAAATCCCGTTACGGAACGCTGAGGTGTTCCGTAGGCCGCCGTGCTTACCAATGCCTGCGTTTCAATCAGGAAAGGACGGACACCGTCGAGAGTCACGCCAATTGCCACCCCGGAAAGTTCCTCACCCGACTCCGACAACAAAAGTTCGGAAGGATTGGATACCTCACGAAGCCCGACTTCCGTCATTTCATAGATGCCCAACTCCGACGTGCTGCCAAAACGGTTTTTAATGGAACGCAACAGACGGTACATATAATGGCGGTCGCCTTCAAACTGAATGACGGCATCCACAATATGTTCCAGCACCTTCGGTCCGGCAATCGTTCCTTCCTTGTTGATATGTCCAATCAGAATAACCGGCGTGCCGGTCTCTTTCGCATATTTCAAAAAAGCGGCGGCACATTCGCGCACTTGTCCCACACTCCCTGCCGAAGACTCCAACGCTTCGGAAGCGATGGTCTGAATGGAGTCAATGACAACAATACCGGGAGACGTGCTGCGAAGGTGTGCAAAAATTTTTTCCAACGAAGTTTCGCACAAGATAAAACATTCGCCGCCGTCTGCACCCAGACGGTCGGCACGCATTTTCAACTGTTTGGCACTCTCTTCACCGGAAACATAAAGCACCTTGCGCGAACGGATACGCAGCATGTTCTGCAAAACGAGCGTCGACTTTCCGATTCCCGGTTCGCCACCGACAAGAATGATGGAGCCGGGAACAAGTCCTCCGCCCAAAACCCGGTTCAACTCTCCGCTGGGCATCAGAATCCGTTCCTCCTTCTCCCCCTTGATTTCCGAAAGACGGACAGGAGCATTGTCCATGCTCGATGCCGGCAACAGCGACTCTTTGCCCGATTTCACGGTTACTTTTTCTTCCACATATGTATTCCACTCCCCGCAGTTGGGACACTTGCCCAGCCATTTGGGAGACTCGTTGCCACAGTTGCTGCAAAAATATACGGTTTTCGTCTTTGCCATAATTCTACATCATTCTCCGTCTGAACTCACTGACTATAACAGCCGTAGCCATTCCCACATTCAAGGATTCCGATGTCGGAATGCCTACCGGATAGGACGGGATGAGCAGACGCTTAGTCATGAATTTTTCCAATTCTTTGGAGATACCGTTGCCTTCATTGCCCATCACAACAAATCCGGACGCCGACAACTCTTCTTCATACAAGTTGGTGCCGTCGAGAAATGTGCCGTACACCGGCAATGAAGCGTATTCGCGAAACACATCCGGCAGATTGCGGTAGAACACCTTAACCCGCGAAATAGCTCCCATCGTAGCCTGCACCACTTTTGGATTGTAGACATCCACCGTGTTTTCGCTGCAAATAATATTACGTATGCCAAACCAGTCGGCAATTCGGATGATAGTTCCCAAATTGCCGGGATCCTGCACGCCGTCAAGCACGAGATTCAGACTGCTGCGGATTTCGTTCTCATCCGGTTCGTAGTCCGGCATCGAATAAACGGCTATCACATCGGTAGCGGTCTTCAACATGGACATACGTTCCAACTGAACTTTTGTGGCAACCGCCATCGCATCACATTTCAATCCGGCATGTTTTTCCGCCCATTCCTGGCTACAGAACAAATGGCGTAGCGGAAAATGCTCCAAGGTGTCGAGGACACACTTCGTCCCTTCCACAACAAAACATTGCTCCTTAACACGATTCTTTTTCTGCTGAAGCGAGTAAACCCACTTGACGATATTATTTGTTATCTCCATTTTTCCTTATTCTTGATACAAATTTAGATAAAAACGGCGAGATTCTACACCGGCAGAATAAAAAACAAGGCCA